>CAXBCH010000004.1:0-178209 GCA_963974125.1 uncultured Haliea sp.
CGTTCATTATCCCACGTCGATATCATCCGGTTAAGTCCGACAGGCTGCTAGAGCGAGATCACCGTAGTCTGGGTTTCAGTAAACGCCTTGACCGCGTCCATGCCGTTTTCCCGGCCCCAGCCGGACTCCTTGAAGCCGCCAAAGGGCAGCGCGGCGTCGATGACGTTGTGGCAATTCACCCATACTGTGCCCGCGCGCAACCTCGGTGCGAGCTTGTGTACCAGGGAAACGTCCCGCGACCAGATACTGGCCGCCAGCCCGAAGCGGGTATCATTGGCCTGCGCGACCACCTCATCGAGGTCGTCGAAGGGCATCGCGACCAGTACCGGACCAAAGATTTCCTCGCGCACAATCGACATGTCGTGACGGGTATTGACGAAGACCGTGGGATTGACGAAAAACCCGCTGCTGTCCGGGGTGGTGCCCCCCGCCAGGATGTCAGCGCCGCTTTCCATGCCTGCGGCGATATAGGCGCATACTCGTTCTTGCTGGGTGCGCGACACCAGTGGCCCGAGTTCCGTGGTGGGGTCCAGCCCCGGCCCCACCTTCATGTTGCGAGCGATATCGGCGACGCCCTCCACGACCTTGTCAAATATCGAGCGGTGCACATAGAGACGTGAGCCTGCGGTACAGACCTGGCCATGGTTGAAGAATATGCCGCTTGCGGCACCGGGTATGGCGATGTCCAGGTCGGCGTCGGGCATGACGATCGCCGGCGACTTGCCACCCAGCTCCAGGGTGACTTTCTTCAGGTTTCCGGTCGCGGCCTGGAGAATCAGGCGACCCACCTCGGTAGAACCGGTGAAGGTCACCTTGTCTATCCCGGGGTGCGAGGAAATGGCGGCTCCCGCGGTGTGGCCGTACCCTGTTACTACATTGACAATGCCAGGGGGAAAGCCTGCCTCCTCGATCAGTTGCGCCATGTACAGGGCAGTCAGCGGTGTTTCCTCTGCCGGCTTGATCACGATGGCACAGCCTGCCGCCAGCGCCGGCGCCAGTTTCCAGCAAAACAGCAGCGTCGGGAAATTCCACGGAATGATGGCTCCCACCACGCCGATGGGTACATGGTTCGCCCAGGCAAACAGTTCGGTATCGGGCAGGAAGGGTGCGGACGGTTTCAGGGTGCTGCCATTGAGTTTCGATGGCATCCCGGCCATGAAGCGCACGCAGTCGATGGCGCAGGCAATGTCAACTGCGGCGGCAATCGCCGCGGACTTGCCGTTGTCGATGGACTCCAGTTCCGCGAGCACGGTAGTGTTGGCTTCCATGAGGTCGGCGAGGCGGTGCAGCAGTCGTTCCCGCAGTGCAGGTTTCATGGTGCGCCAGCCATGGTCTTCGAATGCCTGGCGGGCCGCGGCCACGGCAGCGTCGATATCGGCGGCATCGCTCTCGGCGACACGAGTTACTGTCTTGTCTGTGGCCGGGTCCTGTACCGCCAGGGTCTTGCCGCTGGCGGCAGGGTGCCAGTGGCCATTGATGTAATTGTGGTGAGTTGCCTGCAGGAATTCCCGGGTGGCGGGGTTGATGGAGTCCAGATTATTCATTGCTACGGTCATTACGGCTTTCTCCGCTGGTTATTTGCCGAAACCTGTTGCCTTGCGGGCAGCTGTGCGTCGGTTTGATTCAGCATAGAGCCTGGCGAACAAAGGTAAATAGTACCGAGGTACCTGACTGGCGCCCGCTACGCCTGCGTGCCTGATACTTTAGTAGCAGGTTTTTCCACGTCATGCTCCCTTTGGCCAATTGTCGCCGGTATCCGCGCCTGTCTACCCTGCATGAAGCTGGTTGGAGGGGGCAGTGGAAGCTGCGGAATGACCAGCGTTGGAGCAGACGACACAATAACCGGAGATATCATTCCATGATCAGATCGAAGCCAGGTTTACTCGCGCTCGCAACATCCCTTGCCGTGGCGCCTGCGTTGCTGCAGGCGTCGGTACTCGAGGAAGTGTTCGTGACCGCCACCAAGCGCCAGCAAAGCGCCCAGGACGTGGGTATCGCCATTTCTGCCTACACCGGCAACCAGTTGGAGCAGCTTGGTTTCGACAACGCCCAGCAGGTCACTGCAATGGCGCCGGGGGTGCACACCATCCAGCCCAACGGCGAAGCCAACTACGCCATCGCAATACGCGGCGTCGCCTCCAGCGACTTCACCACCAATGTAGAGAGTCCGGTGGCGCTCTATGTTGACGAGGTCTATGTCAGCCAGATGTCGGGCGCCGGTTTCATGTTGTTCGACATGGAGCGGGTGGAAATACTGCGTGGACCCCAGGGCACCCTGTTCGGCCGCAATGCCACGGGTGGCCTGGTGCACTACATTACCCGCAAACCGACCGCCGAGTTCGACGGCTACCTGAAGGGAACGGTTGGTGATTATGATCAATACAAGATCGAGGGGGCGGTCGGGGGCGGTAACGAGACAGTTTCCGCACGTCTGACAGCGTCCTACCACGAGAATGAGGGCTACATCACCAACCGCCTGGACCCGGGCAACAAGCTCAACAATGCCGATGACCTAGCGGTACGGCTGCAGGTGTTGTTCTCGCCCCGGGAGAACCTCGATATCCTGTTCAACGCGCGGATGTCCGAGCAGGATATCCGCACCGGCTTCTTCGAGAATGTTTCGTCCATACGCACCGGTGAACTGACCCCGGGTGAGTTCAACCCGGTGCTTGGATACATCGACAACGATGGTGATGTCTACGCCGGTGACTACGACGATCCCGGCTTCAACGACCTGGAAACCAACGGCTTCAGTGCCACTCTCAACTGGCAGTTCGACAATTTCAACCTGACATCGATCAGCGATATCTCCAATGTGGAGCGTGCTTACGTCGAAGACTCCGACGCGTCGCCGGAGTCGGTATTCAATTTGTTCCTGTTGACGGATGCCGAGCAGTTATCGCAGGAGTTGCGTATTGATGGTGAAACCGAGAGCTTCAACTGGGTGGCCGGTCTCTACTACATGGACCTCAAGATAAAGGATGCCAACGGGGCCATTACCGAGCCCTTCATCGGCCCGGTCTACGATGAAATTGGCATTGGTCGGACACCGGGCGCGGAGGCCGGACTCGACAACCCCTACCGTTCCGATCTGGAGTCCATTTCCCTGTTCGGGCAAGTGGATGTCCCGCTCGGCAATGACCTGACCCTGATCGTCGGCGGCCGCTACATCCAGGATGAAAAGGACTTCGCCTACGCCACCAAAGCCGTCGAGTTCCTGGAACCCGACTCCCGGGCACTGAACGCGGGTAGCAATGTCGCCAATGTGGTTGAGCTCGCGGCCTATGAAGGTAGTCGCAAAGACAATGAGTGGTCGGCAAGACTGCAGCTGGACTGGATGGCCAGTGACGACTTGCTGGTATACGGGGGCTGGAACCGCGGGGTTCGCGGGGGCGGCTTCAATGCACCGATCTTCCCGTTGTCGCCGCCGCTGGACTACGACGACCCCACCATGTCCTATGACCCCGAGCAGCTGGACGCCTTTGAAATCGGCTTCAAGAGTACCCTGGCTGACGGCCGCGCACAGCTGAACGGTGCCGTGTACTACTACGATTACAGGGATTATCAGGCCTTCAACATCGTTGGTATCGATACCCTCACCATCAACACCGATGCGGAGAGTATGGGTGCGGAGCTGGAGCTGCAGGCCAACCCCATGCCCGGGCTGGATATTCTGCTGGGGGCGGCGTGGAATGATATTGACGTGGACCTCGATGGCCGCAGTGTGTCCTCGGTGCAATCCCCGGAATGGAACCTGAACGCTCTGGTACGCTATGAGTGGCCGGCGTTCGGTGGCAAGCTCGCGGTACAGGCGGATGCGGTCTACCGTTCCGAACACTATTTCGCCCTGACCGAGGCGGAGACCGTGACCGAAACAGGCTATACGGTTACCAATGCGTCACTGTCCTGGACGTCGGAAGATCTGCGCTGGCAGGCAACGGCTTTCGTCAAGAACCTGACCGACGAGGAATACCTGGTGCAGACGTTTGACCTTTCCGGACTGGATGTATTTGGCATGACCGAGCAGTACTATGGCAAGCCACGCTGGTGGGGCATGTCCCTGCGCTATAACTGGGGCGGATAAGCACAACCACAACCTGCAACGGAGAGCATAACAATAATGCCAGAACACGATTACCAGACCGCCTACAGGGAGTTCCAGTGGCCGCGTCCGGAGTACTTCAATTTTGCCGCTGACGTGGTGGATTACTGGGCGACACAGAATCCGGACAAGCTGGCACTGCTGTGGGTGGATGACGAAGGGCATGAGGAGCGACGCACTTTCGCCCAGATAGCGGAAAGTTCCTGTCGTGTCGCCAATCTGCTGTCGGCGGCGGGAGTCAGGCGGGGCGATTATGTGCTCATGATCCTGGGACGGCAGATTGCCTGGTGGGAGGTGTTTACCGCCGCCCTGCGCATGGGTGCCGTTATCAGCCCCGGTACCACTCAGCTGTCGGCCAAGGATATCGCCTACCGGGGCGCGGCCGCGGCTGCGACCTGCGTGGTCACCGACAGCGCCAATGCCGGCAAGGTCGACGAGGTGCTGGCCGATCTGCCCGCACTGCGGGCACGGGTGCTGGTGGATGGAGCTCGCGAAGGCTGGATAGACTATCGTGACGCAGTGCCCCGTCAGTCCGTGAGCTTTGCGGCGGTTGCAAGCCTGGCAAGCGACGAGGCCATGTGCTATTTCACTTCCGGCACCACAGGCTTTCCCAAAATGTGCCTGCACAGTCACGGTTACGGCCTGGCACACCAGACTACCGGCAAGTACTGGCTGGACCTGGGGCCGGATGACCTGCACTGGAACTGCTCCGATACCGGCTGGGCGAAGGCGGCCTGGAGCAGCTACTTCGGACCCTGGTACCAGGGTGCGGCCCTGTTCGTGCACCACAGCGCCAGCTTCAACCCACAGCGAACCCTGGAGCTGTTGTCGCAGTATCCGGTGACCACCTTCTGCGGCGCTCCCACGATCTACCGGATGTTCGTCCAGCAACCCCTGGAAAACTATCGCTTCGCCGCCCTGCGGCATTGCGTGGGCGCGGGTGAGCCGCTGAACCCGGAAGTTATCGGTGCGTGGCAGCGTCATACCGGAATCGTTATCCACGATGGCTACGGGCAAACGGAGACCGTACTGCTGTGTGGCAACTATCGCGGGATGGAGCCGCGCTATGGTTCCATGGGCAAGCCGGCGCCGGGTATTGACCTGCAGGTTATCGACGATGACGGCAATGTTGTGGCCCCGGGGGTAGAGGGAGACCTCGCGGTTCGGGTCCGGCCGGAGCCGCCGCTGGGGCTCTTCGTCGGCTACAAGGGGGAGGCGGACAAGACCGCCCGCAGTTTCCGCGGGGACTGGTATATCACCGGAGACCGGGCCCGCGTGGATGATGATGCCTACTTCTGGTTTGTCAGCCGTGCCGATGATGTCATTCTTTCGGCGGGTTACCGGATCGGTCCGTTTGAGGTGGAAAGCGCCCTGATCGAACACCCGGCCGTGGCCGAGTCTGCGGTAGTCGCGAGTCCGGATGAGCAGCGCGGAGAAGTCGTCAAGGCCTTTGTTGTGCTGGCGCCGGGGCATGAACCTGGCGAGGCGTTGAGTCGGGAGCTGCAGGACCATGTGAAAGCGGTCACCGCGCCCTACAAATACCCACGCCGCATCGAGTTCGTCGCGGAGTTGCCCAAGACCGTCAGCGGCAAGATCCGTCGGGTGGAGCTGCGCGAGAAGGAGTGGGGCAGGGCTTGAGCGAACACATGGTGGCAATCTCCCGGGGAGGCGCTGCCCGGGGGCAGCCTCGCCAACAGGACAGGATATACAGAACAATGAACAGGCAACTTGCACTCAGTGCAGAGAATGGCCCCACGGACCAGCCTCTGCTCTACCAGACCATCGGTGAGGCCTTTGATGCGACGGTCGCGCGATTCCCGGATCACGAAGCCCTGGTGGTCCGGCATCAGGAGGTGCGCTGGAGTTATCGCGAGTACCAGCAGCGTGTGGATGACCTCGCCTGCGGGCTGCTGGCCCTGGGCGTGGAAGCGGGAGAACGGGTCGGGATCTGGGGGCCGAATTCCAGCGAGTGGTGCCTGACCCAGTTCGCCACCGCAAAAATTGGCGCCATCATGGTGTGCATCAATCCCGCTTATCGCCTTTATGAGCTGGAATATGCGCTGAACAAGGTGCAGTGTCGAACGCTCATCACCGCCGATCGCTTCAAGACCAGCGACTACCTGGGCATGCTGCAGACTCTCGCACCCGAACTGGAGAGCTGTGCGGCAGGCGCGCTGCACTCACAGCGCTTGCCGGACCTGCAGCGGGTGATCAGGATGGGGGCGGACAGCACGCCGGGCATGTTCAATTTTGCCGCGGTCTGTGCCAGCGGTGTCGGTACAGACCGCCGGGCACTGCGGCAGCGGGCGGAGTCGCTGTCGCCAGCTGATGCGATCAATATACAGTTCACCAGCGGTACTACCGGCAACCCCAAGGGTGCCACTCTCACCCATCTCAATATCCTCAACAACGGCAAGCTCGTCGGCGATGGCATGCGCCTGACGGAGCACGACCGACTGTGCATTCCGGTGCCCCTGTACCACTGCTTCGGCATGGTGATGGGTAACCTGGCGTGCATCACCCACGGTACGGCCGCGGTATTTCCGGGCGAGGCCTTTGACCCGGCGGCGACGCTGGCGACTGTGGCGGAGGAGCGCTGTACGGCACTGCATGGCGTCCCCACCATGTTCATTGCCGAACTCGACCTCCCCGATTTCAACGACTACGATCTCGGCAGTTTGCGCACCGGGATCATGGCGGGTGCCACCTGCCCGGTGGAGGTCATGAAGCGGGTGGTAAGCAAAATGCACATGGAGGATGTGCTCATAGCCTACGGCCAGACCGAGACCAGCCCCGTCAATCACATGACCTCGGCCGACGACTCCATCGACAAGCGCGTCAGCACGGTTGGCCGCCCGGCGCCCCATTGCGAGATCAAGATCGTCGATGCTGACGGCGAGATCGTGCCGGTAGGCGAGAAGGGTGAGATTTGCTGCCGGGGCTATGGGGTCATGCGGGGTTACTGGGATGACCCGGAGCGCACTGCGGAGACCATCGATCGCGATGGCTGGCTGCATTCCGGGGATATCGGCGTCATGGATGCGGAGGGCTATACCCAGGTCACGGGCCGGATCAAGGACATGATCATCCGCGGTGGCGAGAACATCTACCCGCGCGAGGTCGAGGAGTTTCTCTACACCCATCCAGAAATCCAGGAAGCGCAGGTCTTCGGGGTCGCTGACCATCGCTACGGCGAGCAGGTCTGCGCCTGGATCAAGCTGCGGGAGGGCTCTTCCGTGGAGGTGGAGCATATCCTGGAATACTGTGCCGGGCAGATCACCCATTTCAAGGTTCCGCGGCATGTGCGCCTGGTGGACGAATTCCCCATGACCGTGACCGGCAAGATCCAGAAATTCCTCATGCGGGAGCACATGTCCCGCGAACTGGGTATTGAGACAGGTAATCCTGGAGACGAAACGTGACCAACAAGACTCGATTGATTTCTTCACTGGTGGCGGCAGTATTGCTCGCGTGTCACCTGGGTGCACAGGCCGCAGGGTCGGCGGAAGCCATCATGGCGGCGAGCTGCGGCGGCTGTCACAGCCAGGATGACAGCGGCCGCTGGAGTCGCATCAGCGAACAACGCAAGACTCCCGAGGGCTGGCAGATGACGCTGGTGCGCATGCAGGAGATACACGGCGCCAGCATCGTTGACCCCGCAGGTGGCGAAGCCGGTGCCGCGATGCGCACGCTGGTCCGGCACCTGGCCGACACCCAGGGCCTGACTCCGGCTGAAAGCGCCCCCTGGCGCTATGTGCTGGAGCGTGAACTCAATACCGTTGAACAGCATGATTCTGCGATGTTCACGGAAATGTGCGCGCGCTGCCACTCGGGTGCAAGGGTTGGTCTGCAACGCCGCAGTGAAGAGGAGTGGCGTCATCTGGTGCACTTCCACCTGGGCCAGTTCCCCTCGGCCGAGTACTCGCTCATGGGGCGGGACCGGGACTGGCTGGGTATCGCCCTCAGCGACATGGTGCCCTGGCTGGCGCGGGAGTTTGCCCTGGACAGCGATGCCTGGACGCAGTGGCAGGCCCTGCCGCGGGAGTCGTTTGCGGGACGCTGGCGGGTGAGCGGGCACATGCCTGGCAAGGGGCTGTTTGCGGGCAACATGGTAGTGACGGACGGCAGTGACGGTGACTACCAGGTGGAGCTTGAGGGTGCGTTCGAATCCGGGGAGCCACTGGCGGGTGCCGGCAAGGCGCTGGTCTACAGTGGTCATGAGTGGCGCGCCAGCCTGACCCTGGACGGTGAGGTCTACCAACAGGTACTGATGGCGGAGCCCGGCAGCGGCCAGCTCGACGGCCGCATGTTCCGTCGCGACAACGTCGAATGGGGCTTGCGCATGCAGGCTGCCCGGTTGGACGGTGATGCCCGGATAATGGCCATGCAGCCATCCTATATCCGTGCAGGTACCGAGCAGCAACTGCTGTTGGTGGGTGCCGGGCTGGACCCGGAAGCCGGGATTGGCCTGGGCGCGGGGCTGGAAATCCTTGCTGTCACCGACCGCAGCGTCGACGGCATGCTGTTGCAGGTCCGGGCCGCAGCGGACGCAGCGGAGGGGACGCGTGCCATTAGTGTCGGCGAGGTCGGCGCAGAAGGGCTGGTGACGGTCTATCACTCCCTGGACCGGGTTGCAGTAGAGCCCGCCTACGCGGTGGCACGGGTGGGCGGCAACGGTGGTTCACAGCCGGTGGTGGAGGCCATGTTCGACGCTATTGGTTTCAGCGACGGACCCGATGGTGAAGCCGGTACCGCGGATGATATCAGGGTGGGGCCGCTGCCGGCCAAGTGGTCGGTTGCCCCCTTCGATGCGCAGGCCGCGGCGGATGAGGATGTACGTTTTGCCGGCGCCATGGACGCGGACTCGGGGGTGTTCACACCGGGAGCTGCAGGCCCGAATCCCGAGCGCAAGTACCAGACCAACAATGCGGGCAACCTGAAGGTGCTGGCGACTGTTGCGCAGGAAGATGCTCTCCTCGATGCCGAGGGCCAACTTATAGTGACTGTACAGCGCTGGAACAATCCACCCATACGCTAGTTTACCGGGGAGCAACCACCATGGGCGTGGCTTTGAATCTGAACGAGAACAATTTTCACCAGGTGGAAGTGGAAGGTCGCCAGCTACTGTTTCATATCCCCAGCAGTAGCCTGTTCGAAGCCGACGACACCCTGGATCGGGTCATTGCCGGGCTGCGGCAGTGGGGGCCACTGTCAGCGGAGGAGCTTGGCGAGCGGCTCGGAGGTGTCTCGGTGACAGAGGCGGTGGCGGAACTCGACAGCCTGGGGATCGTGAGTGGCGCTGCTGTCGGCACTGCGGGACGCCTGTCGATACCCGACAAGCTGCCGCTGACTACAGTCGTCCTCAACGTCAACACGGGCTGCAACCTGAGCTGTACCTACTGCTACAAGGAGGACCTGGCGACACCGACGGCGGGTGAAAAAATGCAGCTGCAAACCGCCATCGATTCCCTGGAGATGCTGCTGGCGCAGTCGCCGGAGCAAGCCCGCTACAACGTGGTTTTCTTCGGTGGCGAGCCCCTGTCCAACCTGCCCCTGATCCGCGAGGTGGTGGATTTTGCCGAGCAGCGTTTCGGAGCCCTGGGCAAACGCGTTGACTTCTCCCTCACCACCAACGCCACCATGCTGAACGCCAGTACCATTGACTATCTCGATAGCCATCGCTTCGGCATCGCCGTAAGTATTGATGGGCCCAAGGCCATCCACGATCGCAACCGGATTACTGTCGGCGGCCAGGGTACCTACGAAACCGTGGCTCGCAAGGTGGAGCTCCTGTTGTCCAGCTATCGTTCCCGGCCGGTGGGCGCGCGTGTCACACTCACCCGGGGCACCACCGATATCGAGCTTATCTGGGATCACCTGTTCAACGAACTGGGCTTTGCGGAAGTAGGCTTTGCACCGGTAACAGCGGGTGACATGGACAGTTTCAATCTTGCCGAAGAAGAGCTGGTGGCGGTTTTTGCCGGCATGAAGCGCCTGGGCGAGCGCTATGTCGAGGAGGCGCTGCAGCACCGCAATATCGGCTTTTCCAACCTGCACCAGCTGCTCACGGATATCCACGAAGGTACCAAGAAGGCACTTCCGTGTGGCGCAGGGTATTCCATGGTGGCGGTCGACAAGGATGGTGGCGTCAATCTCTGCCACCGCTTCACCGGTTCCGAGCTGCCGACCTTTGGTTCCGTCAGCGACGGTCGTGGCCTCGATGTGGCAGCCCTGGGAGAATTCCTTTCCCAGCGACTCGATCGCAGTGACACCGGCTGCAATACCTGCCATATCCGCAATCTGTGCTCTGGTGGCTGTTATCACGAGAGTTACCAGCGCTACAACGATCCGGCGCACCCTGTTTATCATTACTGTGAGCTGATGCGTGACTGGGTAGACTTCGGGGTGCGCGCTTACGCCCGTATCGCCGCCGCCAATCCCCGTTTCTTTACCGATTACATCACCCCCCGGAGGGCAAGCTGATGAAACACCTTAAGCCTTTGAATCACAAGGCACGGTTGCTGGACGAGGCAGCTGGCCCCGAGGGGATGGATGAGGTTGTTGCCATGCAGAGCGTGGTGGGCTGCACCGCGACCACGGATCCAGGCTGGGAGGTCGACATGTTTGGCGGTGTCGCGGGTCTCTGTCAGCCCATGGAGGCAGATCTTTACGGCTGTGCGGACCCGTGCTGGTGGCCCGCGCAGGTCCCGGATGTCATGGTGAGCTATCCCGATTGGGATGGTCAGGCACCTTCCGCAGGCAAGGACTGGCGCAAGCTTGACGCCGTTTTTCCCGACAGCGATTCATGAGGCAGGCAGACATGTTGAGAGGATTCAGAAACGCTGCAGGGTTCGGCCGCACCAGCCACGCCCTGCTGGTGATGAGCATGGCACTGCTGGCAGCAGGCTGTGATGCAGGGACTCAGTCCGATGCCCCGCGGCAGGAGAGCACCGCTGGTGATTTGATGGTGGTGATGAACAGGCCCAACAATCTGCATGTGATTGATCTCGGTGAGCGGCGCGTGCTCAGGACCTGCGAACTGCCGGGGGACTTCGGGCCGGGGACGGTGGTCGTGGCGCCCGATGGCAAAACGGCCTATGCCCTTACCAACCGCTTTGAAAATATCTATGGCGTCGCCATCGATAGCTGCGAAATCGTGTTTTCCGCACGCCAGTCCCACGGCCAGGAGCGGGTCAAGAGCTTCGCCGGTATCGCGGTCAGCAAGGACGGGCGGGAACTCTATACCCACCAGAGCCCCACGCGGCTGCTGACGGATCGCTACGAGGTCCAGGGTGCCCGCCTGGCGGTGTACGACACCACCGGTGGTCTTGACAGCCTGCCGGTCAGGACCCATGCGGCACCGCGCCAGGTCACCATCATGGCCACCGGTGAGGATGGGACCGTTTACCTCGGCGGCCGCGATATCTTCGCCATGGACCCCGCCAGCGGGGACGTTCACGTCGCCCTGCCCAGCCAAAGCGCGGATATAGCACTGGAGAGCCAGCGCGATGTGTTGTCAATCTGGCCCCTCGGTTCGGTCAACAACGAGATGGTGAGAATGTACTCCGCGGCACGTTTCCAGGATGAGTCGCAGGATATGGAAACCGCGGACTGGGTCTGGGGTTACGAGCGCATCGATCTGGGTACCGGCGCTGCCGAGGACCGGGTGTTTGGTCCGCTGGAAGTAGTGTTGTTCTCGGGGATGGCGAGGCCAGGCCGTCCGCAGGAGTTCTTCGGGGTGCTGACGCAGTTGAAGAAGTTTGATGTCGCGACGGCCGCGGAAGTCGCCTCGGTTGATCTTGAACACAGCTATTATTGCATCAACTTTGCCAGCGACGGCAGCGAGCTGTATCTGGCCGGCACATTCAACGATATCGCCATCTATGACCCTGACACCCTGGAAAAACTGGGTAATATCCAGCTCCCCGGCGGGGATATGTCGCTGGCCACTGCCCAGGTATTCAGGCGGGTGCTATAGCGTTTGCTGTTCCCCGACAGCTCCCGGCAGCCGCAATCCGCCAGCCGTGCCGCGGGCCTGCGCTGGCTGGCGGGGTTTCTCCTGCCCCACCGGATCGCTCTGGCGGGGTTGCTGTTGCTGTCGGTCACCTCATCCCTGCTGGTCCTGGTCCAGCCCTACCTGACAAAATTGCTGATAGACGACGCCCTGCTCGCAGGGCGGGCCGATGCGCTATTGGTCATTGTCGGGCTTATCCTGGGCGCCGGCCTGTTGGCAACGCTGCTGTCCGGCGTCAACCGCTACTATTACACCCGCCTGTCCGGGCGGGTACTGTTTGCCCTGCGGGAGTCGGTTTACCGTCACCTGCAGACCCTGTCACCGGCCTTCTTCAGCCGCAACCGTAGCGGAGACATCCTGGCGCGTCTCGATGGGGATGTGGCGGAACTGCAGCGATTTTCGGTCGACAGCCTGTATGCAGCGGTCAGCGCGCTGCTCGGGCTGGTGGGCACGATCGGATTCATGCTGCTGTTGAGCTGGCAGTTGACCATGGTGCTGGCTGTGATCGCGCCGTTGCAGTGGTTCTATCTCAGATTCATGCGTCCGCGAGTTCAGGACCAGACGCGCCAGCTGCGCGAGCGCTCCAGCGATATCTCGGCATTCCTGGTGGAAACCCTGCCGGCGATGAAGTTCATCCAGGGCATGGCAAGTGAGGGACGGGAGGCGCGCCGCCTGGGTGGGCTCAACGCTCGCTACCTGGACCGGCTGTTGCGGCTGCAGCTGGTCGAGTTCGCGACGGCGGCGGTGCCCAACACCTTGACGTCGGTGGGCCGTGCCGCTGTGTTCCTGATAGGGGGCTACTGGGTGATCCAGGGGCAGCTGGAACTGGGTTCGCTGGTCGCTTTTGCCAGCTATCTGGGCATGGCGGCGGGGCCGGTGCAGGGCCTGCTGGGCCTCTACATGGCGCTGGCCCGGGTGCAGGTCAGCCTCGACCGTGTGCGCTACCTGCTCGACGCGCCTCCCGATGTCGATGCCGGAGGCGCTGTGGAGCCGCCGCAACAGCTGCGGCAGGGAATTGTGCTCGATGCGGTGAGTTTCCACTATCCCCTGCACGATGAGGATGTGCTGCAGGGTGCTTCCCTGGAAATCCCCGCCGGAAGCAGCGTTGGCCTGCAGAGCCCCTCCGGGTCGGGCAAGACCACTATCGTCGACCTGTTGCTGCGCCACTACGATCCCCAGGCGGGAACCATCCTGGTGGACGGCATCAACCTGCGGCAACTTGACCTGGGTGCCTGGCGCAGCCGCATCGCCCTGGTGGCCCAGGACATCGTGCTGTTTCGCGGCTCCATTCGCGACAATATCCGTTACGCCAGGCCCGACGCCACCGATGTGGAGGTGGAGGAAGCGGCGCAGCGGGCCCGGCTCGGGGAGCTTGCAGAGCGCTTGCCCCAGGGCCTGGATACCCCGGTGGGTGATCGCGGTACGCGCTTGTCGGGGGGCGAGCGGCAGCGCATCGCCATCGCCCGTGCGCTGTTGCAGCGGCCGCTGCTGGTTATCCTCGACGAGGCAACCTCGGCGGTTGACCGGGACGTTGAGCAGGACGTGTTGGCGATGGTGGACGAGGTTTTCTCCGGGCAGACCCGATTATTGATAAGTCATCGGGATTCCGCGTTGGCACACTGTGATGGTCGTCTGTCGATCGTTGACCGCAAACTGGAACTGCGCTGGCACCGGGGCAGTCGATGAAGCGCCTGCGTGTTGGCGTCGTGGACAGTGGCCTGGACCTTGCGCTGTTGCCTGCTGTCATGGCGGGGCGGGCCTTCAGGATCGCGGGCGCTGGCCCCGGCGCAGTGACTGCCGCAGAGCCGCACGTCGACCGGCTGGGCCATGGCAGTGCCGTTGCCGGAGTGCTTCTGCAGCAGGTACCCGGCGTGGCGCTGCTCAACGCGCAGGTGTTTGACGACCGGCTCACCTGCAGCAGCCGCCAGGTGGTGGCGGCACTGGATTGGCTGATGGCTGAAGACGTGCGCCTGGTCAACCTCAGTTTCGGCCTGTTGCGGGATTGTCCCGAGCTTGCCGGGGCCTGTGCCCGGGCCCTGGCGCAGGGCATCGTCCTCGTTGCCGCCAGCCCTGCTCGCGGCGCCCCGGTGTTTCCCGCCAGCTATCCCGGGGTTATCCGGGCAACGGGAGACGCGCGCTGTGCCCCGGGAGAGCTTTCCCACCTGGACAGCCCGCAGGCGGATTTCGGGGCCTGCGTACGCGCCACCGGGTCCGGGCTTGCTGGCGCCAGCATCGGCTGTGCCCACGTCACTGTCGCGGTGGCGCAGTATCTGCTCGAGGAGCCCGATGCCAGCCTGCAGGAGATTTACGGTCAACTGGCTACCAGTGCGCGTTTTCGGGGGCCGGAGCGGCGCCGGCATTGATGGTCCGAGACGCGGGATGGATCGCTACAGGAGTCCATACCGTTGCAGCCAGGCCCGCACCAATTGCGCTTTCTGCGGCTCGGAAACGGTCTGTATTATCCTGTCCAGCAGCGCTTGGCGCCGTGCTTCGGTAGTATCTGGCAGGCTTTCCAGCAATGGCGCGACCCTGATACCCGCCACATGCCAGACGCCCAGGGGCTGGTCGCTGGTGATGGCTACCGGCGCCGCGCGAATGCGGTCCCCATCCAGCACGGGGGCTGTCTGCAGGCCGAGGAAGCGGGGCGGGATATCGCTGTGGGAGGGTTCATCGTCGGGCCAGTCGCGCCGCTGGCGCCAGAAGGGTTCCTGTGGCCAGCGTTGTTCCAGCCGATAGAAATCGCGTCCTGTCCGCGCAAAGCGCAGGAACAGGTGTTCCACCCGCTGCCGGTAAAACGCCTCCGCGACAGGACCGTCGTCGGGGTATTGCAGCAGGGTATTGACTACGGCCGGCGCAGCGAGTGCAGAGGACAGGGCCTGGAATACGCCGTTGCCGGAAAGCGGGTCCACGGCCATGGCGGCATCGCCGACACGCAGCACCGCGCCAGTGACCAACTCGTCCCGCAGTATTGAGGTGCTGCCCCGCGCGAAAACCGGCCCCGCTGGCGAGGTGCCGGCGATCCGCTCCAGGAGGTCCTGGTGGGGCTGGAGCAAGTCATTGAACCAACTGTCCAGGTCTTTGCGGGGGGGGAGTGCGCCATCCTCCGCACTGACTGTCAGCTGCAGAAACAGCCTGCCGCCATCAGTCCGGGCAAGCCAGGCCCAGCCTGATGGCAGGCTGCATAGATAACTGCTTCCAGGCCCGGGTTGCCCCTGCCGCACCTGTACCAGCGACACCGATTCCGGGCCGCGCAGCCGGTTGCCCCCACCGCCCGCCGCGCGGCCACGGGCATCGATGAGGAACGAGCATGCCAGCGTTGTGTTGCCACCGCTGGCCAGTCTGACTTGCAGCTCACAGCCACCGTTCTCCGGTGCCTGGATTGACCCGAGCTGTCCCGCCACGATCTCGACGCCGGCGCTGCTGACATCGCTCAGCAGTGCCTGGTCCAGCGCCTCCCGCAGTACCAGGTGTTCGCTATTGGCATCGTTGCTGGCGCCGTTCCAGGTCGCGCATCGAGGGCTGGCAGCACTGGCGCAGGCCAGCGCCGAGGGCAGTCCCGCCTGGCGCAGGCCCTGCAGCGCCCGCGCCGAAAAGCCCTCGCAACTCGGCCAGGGGCGTGGTGTCGCCAGCAGCAGCACCCGATAACCCAGTTGCTGCAAACCCAGCGCTGCGCAGCAGCCTGCAGGGCCGCCTCCGGCGACCACGATGTCCGATGGTCTGTTCACTGCTGTGACGGTTCCCGGTTTCTGTGCCGCTGGGTAGAGAGCATCATAGAAGCGGGTGCCCCGGCTGGCAATCGGAGGCGGGGAATTCGCGACACCGCGCTCCGCCCGGGCCCGGCACTGGCGGGTATCCCGCGGTTTGGGTATCCTGCGCCGCTCGCATCATCCTCCCGGGAGACAATGGTCATGCTTGAACACGTTTCGGTCGCCGCCGCCCTCAGGGGTGACCTGCCCCTGGGCAGCACAGTCACCGTTCGCGGCTGGCTGCGCAGCAAGCGCGATTCCAAGGCGGGTATTTCCTTCCTTGCCGTTCACGACGGTTCTTCGTTCGACCCGATACAGGCGGTGGTGCCGGCAAGCCTGGGCAATTACGAAAGCGAAGTACTGAAGCTGTCGACCGGGTGCGCGGTCTGTGTGCGCGGTGAACTGGTGGCCTCCCAGGGCCAGGGCCAGGCGCTGGAAATCCAGGCCAGCGAAGTCGAGGTGGTGGGCTGGGTGGAGGATGCCGAGGCCTACCCCATCGCCAAGAAGCGGCACACGTTCGAGTATCTGCGCACCCAGGCCCACCTGCGCCCGCGAACCAATACCTTCGGCGCCATCACCCGGGTCCGCAATACCCTGGCCAACGCTATTCACAACTACTTCTACGACCACGGCTTCCACTGGATCAACACGCCGATCATCACCGGCAGTGACTGTGAGGGGGCGGGGGAGCTGTTCCGGGTCAGCACCCTGGACCTGGCCAACCTGCCGCGCAAGCCCGACGGCAGCGTGGACCACAGCGAGGATTTCTTCGGCGGCGATGCCTTCCTTACCGTTTCCGGGCAGCTGGAAGTGGAGGCCTACTGCCTGGCCATGAGCAAGGTCTATACCTTTGGTCCCACCTTCCGGGCGGAGAACTCCAATACCAGCCGCCACCTGGCGGAATTCTGGATGGTGGAGCCGGAGATTGCCTTTGCCGATCTCGACGCCAATGCCGACCTGGCGGAGAGCCTGCTCAAGCATCTGTTCACGCGGCTGCTGGAGGAGCGCGAGGACGACATGGCGTTCTTCCAGCAGCGGGTGGACAACACGGTGATCGAGCGGCTGCGCACAGTGATCGACAGCCCCTTCGAGCGCCTGGACTACAGCGAGGCGATCCGCATCCTGGAGAACTGCGGCAAGTCCTTCGAGTTCCCGGTGGCCTGGGGTGTGGACCTGGCCTCGGAGCACGAGCGCTACCTGGCGGAAACCCATGTCGGGCGCCCGCTGGTGGTGATGAATTACCCCAGGGACATCAAGGCCTTCTACATGCGCCTGAACGATGACGGGCGCACGGTGGCGGCGATGGACGTGCTGGCGCCGGGCATCGGCGAAATCATCGGTGGCAGCCAGCGGGAGGAGCGCCTGGAGGTGCTGGATGCACGCATGGACCCCCACTTGCGCGAGGAGCTGTGGTGGTACCGGGACCTGCGCCGCTACGGCACCGTACCCCACGCCGGTTTTGGCCTGGGTTTCGAGCGCCTGCTGAACTACGTGACCGGGATGGAAAACGTGCGCGACGCCATTCCTTTCCCGCGCACGCCGGGTAACGCCAGTTTTTAGGCCGGGAGGATGCTGCCGCGCTTATTCCGCGGCGGTTTTGGGCGGCTTCAGGCCGCTGTCGGGGCGCAGGCGAAACAGCGCCTGGTAGTCGTTGTCAGTGTCCGTACCGGTGTAGTCCAGCTCCACCACCTGCTCCAGTTGGAAGCGGCGGGTGGTGCTGGTCAGGCTGGCTGTCCACTTGTCGTAGCTGAATTTCTCCGGGTCCTTGCGCAGGTCGACAAAGCCCTCCAGGCCGCAGTCCACCAGGCGTACGCTGAAGCCGGAACTGTTGACGTGGATGATACGGCCACTGAAACCTGTCGTCTGCGACGCCGCCTGGCGGGCCAGGTACTTGCTCGCCAGCCAGCGCTCTGCTTCCCGGGTGGCGGCGCGGGCGTTGGCAAGTCGTTCCTTGAGGACGGCCAGCTGTTCCCGGGTCACCAGGTTGGGCTGCTTGCCGTGCAGTGCGGCCTTGATCTGCAGGTGGACCAGGAAGTCGACGTACTTGCGCAGCGGCGAGGTGCAATTGGTATAGCACTCCAGCCCCATGCCCATGTGCAACCCGGCCCTGGTGGACAGCTCGGCCCGGGTCAGCAGGCGATTGACCATGGCGCGCAGGGGCAGGCTATTGGCGCTGCCCGCCAGGTGGCGCATGATGTCGCGGTAGCCCTCGCGGCTGGCGGGGTCCAGCTCCGCGGCTTCCGGTGCATGCAGGGTCAGGAACTTGCGGCACTCGTCGATACGGTCGGCGCGAAAGCCCGGGTGGGTGACGAAGGGGCCACTGGCCTCGCGCTCGGCCAGGAAGCGGGCCGCGCAACGGTTGGCAGCGATCATGCACTCTTCCACCAGCTTTTGTGACAGCAGCTTGTCATGGGGCTCGATGGACTCAATCTGCTTGCGGTCATTGAGGATCCAGCGGAACTCCCGGCGATCCTCCATCACCAGTTCATCGGCCTCGCGGCGACCGCGCAGGGCCCGGTAAACCTGGTACAGCGCCTCCAGCGGGCTGGCGTGGCTCATCAGGTCGTCGCCATTGCCGTTCAGGTAGCGGTCCACCGCGAAGTAGGACAGTTTGGCCCGGGAGCGCACGGTGGCTTCGATAAACTCGAAACTGCCGACCTCGCCGCTGTCGCTGACAGCGACCTTGCACACCAGGGCGGCGCGGTCATTGCCCTCGGACAGGGCGCAGGTGTCCTGAGCCATCTGCTCCGGCAGCATCGGCAGCACGTCGCCGTGGAAGTAGACCGAGGTGCTGCGGGCGGCGATGTCCTGTTGCAGGCTGGAACCCTCGGGAATCCAGGCGGTGGGGTCGGCGATGGCAACGTAGAGGGTCCAGCCGTCGCTGCTGATATCGGCGTAGAGGGCGTCGTCGATGTCCTGGGTCTTGGCGGCGTCGATGGAGACGAACTCGAGATCGGTCAGGTCCCGGCGGCGCTCGGTTGCCAGCGGCCGGCATTCGGCAAGCTGTTGCTCCATGTCCTTCAGGGCAGGCGTGCTCCAGGCTGGAGCCAGCCGGTACTTGGCCATGCAGTACAGGTTTTCGATGCCGGGAGTGTCGTCATTGCCCAGTACCTGGAGGATCTTGGCCTGGGGTTTGCCATCCCGGATAGGGTGGCGAAGTATGGCGCAGCGGACGTAGTCGCCCTCGCGCACGCCGTTGCGGGCGTGGGGGGGAATGAACAGCCAGCGCTTGAGCTGGGGCAGGTCCGGCTGCACGAACAGGGCATTGCCCTTGCGCACGCAGCGGCCGCTGAAGTCCCCCAGCGGGCTGTCGACAAGCTTTTCGATAGCGGCGATGGTCTTGTTGTCGCCGGAGGGGCGGATACAGACCCAGACCCTGTCGTCCGGGAAGGCCTTGAGCATCTCGTCCGGCGGAATGAAGACTTCCCGACCATCGTCAAGCACAGCGAAGCCGTAGCGGGACTGGGTGCCCTTGATCACCGCTTCGGCCCGCTCTTTCTCGGCCTCCATCTGGGATTTAAGGCCCTTCAGCTGGGCGAGTGAGTCCGGGTTGAGCATCGCGGGGTAACGTCTTTGGCTGGGAATGGATGAGCCGGCTATCGTAGCCGAAAAGATCGGCCCTGTCAGGATTCGCTGTGCGAGGCGGGCACATGCACCGAACTGGGGCGGTATTGTGCGTTGACATTCTCCCGGGCAGGGTTTGTAATTTAACCAACGCTGTGGTTTCGCCCAAACCGGGAAGCGCTTTTGAATACACGCTGTTCGCTTCGTTCAACCCCTGCCCGGCCCCCGTCGCCGGTATCCTGCCCGACCCCCTTGCCAGCCCTGTCACCGTCACCCGCCCCCATGAGGAATCCGCTATGGACTCAGGCTCGCCCCTGCGCGTAGAAAAAACCACCCTCAAAGCCGTGGTCAAGAAAACCTATGTCCTGGACACCAATGTCCTGCTGCACGACCCCAACGCTGTCACCGCCTTCAATGAACACCACATCGTGATCCCCATGACCGTGCTGGAGGAGCTGGATCACATCAAGGACCGGCACGAGAAGACCGTCAGCCGCGAGGCCAGGATAGCGATCCAGATCATCGACAAGGTGGTCGACGCTGCCTCGCCCCGGGACATCCAGGAAGGGGTACCCATCCCGGGCAGTAACCTGGAAGGGGCGCTGGGCACCCTCGCCATCTACCCGGACCAGCTGCTCAGCGATGCCAGCGACATTCCCTATCTCGACGCCACCCAGGACCAGGCCAACGACAACCGCATCATCAACGTGGCGCTGCGCCTGCAGGCGGAGAACCCCGGCGCCTTCGTCTGCCTGGTGACCAAGGACATCAACATGCGGATCAAGGCCAAGGGTTCGGGCCTGGTGCACGTGGAGGACTATCGCCGCGATCGGGTGCTGGATGATATCGATCTGCTGGCCCGCGGTTACGAGCACGTGGAGGGTGACTTCTGGTCCGGGATCTCCGAGGTCGACACCCTGCGCGAGGGCGATTGCACCCTGCACCGGATTCCGCGGCGCTCGCTGCCCGGCGCCTACCCCAATATGTTCGTTTACGACGACCAGGACTTCATGGCTTTCGTCAAGCGCATCGACAGTGACTATGTCTACCTGCGCTGTGACAGCCGCGACAAGCTGATGCACCGCCGCTTCTGGGGGCTGGCACCGCGCAATCTGGAGCAGGCCATGGCCATGTCCCTGCTGGAGAATGACAGCGTCGACATGACCGTGATGACCGGGCCTGCCGGTTCCGGCAAGACCCTGCTGGCCCTGGCCTATGGCCTGCATGCAATCCTGGAGCAGAAGCGGTTCAGCAAGCTTATCGTGGCCCGCTCCACCCCGCCCATTGCCGAGGATATCGGCTTCCTCCCCGGTACCGAGGAGGAGAAGATGGCGCCCTGGCTGGCGGCCTTCGACGACAACCTGGAGATCCTGCACGGTACCGACGAGTCCTGCCATGGCAGCATCGCCTATGTGAAGGAGCGGGCCAACATCCAGTTCAAGTCGCTCAACTTCATGCGCGGGCGCTCCTTCAACAACGCCTACATCATTATCGATGAAGCCCAGGGCCTGACCCAGTTCCAGCTGAAATCGGTGATCAGCCGGGTGGGGGCCGACTCGAAGATCGTGGTGCTGGGCAACCTGGCGCAGATCGACAACAAGTACATCTCACCCCTGACCTCGGGGCTCACCTACCTGGTGGAAAAGACCAAGGCCTACCCCCATGCCGGCATCATGCACGTCAACGGCATTGTCCGCTCCCGACTGGCGGCCTTTGCGGAGGAGAACCTGTAAGTCGGGTGCATTAATCAGTATCATTGAGGCGCCCGGATCCGGTCCGGGCGCTTCGTCCCTGTTTCTAGCTGGATATTCATGAAAAAGTTTCTGTTTGGCAGGCGCATGTGGCTGATGCTGTTGGCCACCCTGCTGGTTTTTGGTGGGCTGTTTGCCATGCAGTGGTATGGCCAGCAGATGACGAACCGGGCCATGGACAACATGCCGCGGCAGCGGGTGACCATCACCGCCACCGCGGCGGAACGGGTGCAGTGGCAACCCGGCGTCGATGCCGTGGGTACCCTGGCGCCCATCAACGGCGCACAGCTGGCGCTGGAGGTGCCCGGCATCATCGCCCGGCTGAACTTCGACAACGGCGCCACGGTGGCGGCGGGGGATGTGATCCTGGAGCTCAGCGCGGCGCCGGACCGGGCCGAACTGGCAGTGCTGGAAGCGGCGCAGGCCCTGGCAGCTGCGGAGCTGAAGCGGGCCGAGTCCCTGCTGCGCGAGCGCAACATTTCCGAGTCGGAACTGGACCGGCGTGCCAGCGAGCTGGACCAGGCCCGGGCCCGGGTCACGGCGCAGAAGGCGCGGATCGAACAAAAAACACTGCGCGCCCCGTTTGCGGGCCGGCTGGGCATTCGCCGCGTCAATGTCGGTGCGTATGTGCTGGCGGGGGATCCGATTGTCGAGCTGCAGGCGCTGGACCGGCTCTACCTCGATTTCACCCTGCCCGACCGCCACATTCCGCAACTCACGCCTGGCATGGCACTAACGGCGCGGGTCCAGGCGCTGGGGCCGGAGACCTTCAGTGGTACCCTCAACGCCATCGCTCCGGCCGTTGACCCGGATACTCGGAACATCGCCCTGCAGGCGCTGGTCGACAACCCCGGCGAACAGTTGCGGCCGGGCATGTTCGCCCGGGTCAGCCTGCTCCTCGGGGAACCGCGCGACCAGATCGTGGTGCCGGCGACGGCCATTTCCTATCGCCCCTACGGCAATTCTGTCTACGTCGTGGAGCAGCAGGACGACGGCCAGAGTACGGTACGGCAGCGATTCGTCGAGCTGGGCCCGTCACGGGGTGACATGATTGCGGTGGCGTCAGGCCTTGAGGCCGGTGAGGTGGTGGCTACCAGCGGGCTGCTGAAGCTTGATGGCGGGGTGCCGGTGCAGGTGGACAACAGCTCGCCTCCGGCGAGCAGTTTGCAGCCGCAACCGGAAAATCGCTGACCGTGGCGTTCACCGACCTGTTTATCCGCAAGCCGGTGCTGGCCACCGTGGTCAGCCTGTTCCTGGTGGTGCTGGGGCTGCGCGCCGCCGGGGAACTCAACGTGCGCGAATTTCCGCTGCTGGAAAACGCGGTGATCACGGTGTCGACCACCTACACCGGTGCCGACGCGGAGCTGATCAAGGGGTTCATTACCACGCCCCTGGAGCGGGAGATCGCCACCGCGGAGAATATCGACTACCTGACCTCCAACAGCACCCGCGGACTCAGTGTGATCTCGGCCCATGTACGTACCGGCGCCAATCCGGACGAGGTGCTGACCCAGGTCGTCACCAAGGTCAATAAACTGCGCAACGAGTTGCCCCGGGAGTCGGAGGATCCGGTGCTGACCCTCGCGGTGGGGGAGCAGGTGGGCACCATGTACATCTCCTTCTCCAGCACTGAATTGCCCATCAACCGGGTCGCGGACTACGTGATCCGGGAAGTGGAGCCCAAGCTCGCGACTTTGCCCGGGGTGCAGCGCGCCAGCGCGGATACCACCGATATCTTCGCCATGCGCATCTGGCTGGACAGCGAGCGGCTGACGGCGCTGGATCTCACCGCCAGTGACGTGCGAGCGGCGCTGCAGGCGAACAACGTGCTCTCCGCGGTGGGGGCTACCCGCGGCAGCATGGTCGAGGTCACGCTCAAGGCCAACACGGACATCACTTCGGAGGCGGGCTTTCGCCAGCTCGTGCTGAGGGAAAAGGATGGCGCCATTATCCGCCTGCAGGACGTGGCCACGGTGGAGCTGGGTTCCGAAGCCTACAGCAGCTCCGCCATGGTCATCGACCAGCGTGCGGTATTCGTGCCCATCAGTGTTGCCAGTGACGCCAATGCCCTGGAGGTGATCGCGGGGGTGCGGGAAGTCTACGAGCGGGACATTCTGCCCAGCCTGCCGCAGGGAATAGAGGGCAGCATCAACTACGATGCCACGGTCTATATCGAGGCCGCCATCAGCCAGGTTCAGGCCACCATCGTCGAGGCGATGCTGATCGTCATCCTGGTGATCTTCCTGTTCCTGGGCTCCATGCGTTCAGTGCTGATCCCGGCCGTGGCGGTGCCCCTGTCCCTGGTCGGTGCCCTGTTCCTGATGTTGCTGATGGGGTTCAGCATCAATCTGCTGACCCTGCTCGCCTTCGTCCTCGCCATTGGTATCGTGGTGGATGATGCCATTATCGTGGTGGAGAACATCCACCGCCACATCGAGCATGGCATGACGCCCACGGAGGCTGCGCTCAAGGGTGCCCGGGAGCTGGCCTGGCCCATCGTCGCCATGACCACCACCCTGGTGGCGGTGTACCTGCCCATCGGCTTTATCGGTGGCCTTACCGGGACCCTGTTTACTGAATTTGCCTTCACCCTGGCCGGTGCGGTACTGATCTCCGGCGTGGTGGCCCTGACCCTGTCGCCGATGATGTGCGCGAAGATGTTGCAGAGCACTGAGGACAGCGCCGACAACCGCCTCGAGCGCTGGCTGGATCGACGCTTCGAGGCCCTGCGCCGGGTCTACCAGCGGGACCTGGACCGGGTGCTGGATGACCGTGCGGGGGTGCTGGTGTTCGGGGCCGTGATCCTGGCGTCCTGCTACTTTCTGTTCGTCAGGTCCCCCGCGGAACTGGCCCCGGCGGAAGACCTGGGCCTGATCTTCTACCTCGCCGAGTCAGACCCCTACGTGACCCTGGAGTATATCGAGCAATACAGTGCGGAGATCGGCCAGATTACCCGCGACACGCCGGAAATCGCGGTCAACTTCCTGTTCAACGGGGAAAATCCCGGGGGCAGTGGCGGCAACAATGGCGCTTTTGGCGGTTTCATCTTCAAGCCCTGGGGCGAGCGCGAACGCAGCTCCACCGAGGTCCTGAACGAGACCATCCAGCCCCGCACCGCGGCCATAGCCGGACTCCAGGTCAACGCGGTGAACCCGCCACCATTGCCTTCCCCCGGCATTTTTCCGGTGGAGTTCGTGATCAACAGTACGCTGGATTACCTGGTGCTGTACGACAGCGCCGAGGCGGTGCTGGCACGGGCCCGTGCCAGCGGCAAATTCATCTTCATAGACCAGAACCTGCAACTGGACAAGCCGCAGCAGCGCATTCGTGTCGACCGCGAAAAGGCCGCCCTGCTGGGGGTCAGCATGCAGACCCTGAGTGATGACCTCTCCGCCCTGCTGTCGGGTGGATTCGTCAATCGCTTTGCCATGCACGACAGGTCCTACAAGGTTATCCCCCAGGTGCGCAGGACCCAGCGTCTGAACCCGGAAGACCTGGGCAACTATCATACGCGTACCGGAAGCGGGAAGCTGATCCCGCTGGCGACCCTGGTCACTCTGGAAGATGAGGTGACACCGCGGGTGTTGCCAGGCTTCCAGCAGCTCAATGCGGTGACGCTGAGCGGGCTGCCTCGCCCCGGCGTGCCGCTGGGCGAGGCCCTGGCGACCCTGGAATCCATCGTCGCCGAGGAGTTGGGTCGCGAGTACGGCGTCGACTACGCAGGGCTGAGCCGCCAGTTCAAGACCGAAGGCAGCACCCTGATTGCCAGCTTCTTCTTTGCGCTGCTGTTGATCTACCTGGTGCTGGCGGCCCAGTTCGAATCTTTCCGGGACCCGTTCATCATGCTGGTGACCGTGCCCATGTCGATCTCCGGAGCGTTGCTGTGCCTGAATATTCTGGCCCTGTTCCAGGTCAATGGTGCCACTCTCAACATCTACAGCCAGGTCGGGCTCGTCACCCTGATCGGGGTGATTTCCAAGCACGGCATCCTCATTGTGGAATTCGCCAACCGCCTGCAGGATGAAGGCATGGCCAAGCGCGAGGCCATCGAGGAGGCGGCCTCGGTGCGCCTGCGGCCGGTGTTGATGACCACCGCGGCGCTGGTGCTGGCGATGGTGCCGCTGCTGCTGTCCTCGGGCCCAGGGGCCGGCGCGCGCTTTTCCATGGGGCTGGTGATCGCCTCGGGGATGACGATCGGTACCCTGTTCACACTCTATGTACTACCCGCTGTTTACATGTACCTGGGCCGTGATGTCGCCGCCCGCAACCGCCAGCTGGTACAGAAGGAGCATCTGAGCTCATGAAAACCCTGTTCGTGATGATGCAGTATTTACTGCCGCAGCAGCTGCTGTCCCGGCTCACCGGGGCCCTGGCTGAACTGCGCCATCCCCGCTGGCTCAAGGACCTGATGATCAGCGCCTTTATCAGGGCCTTCGGTGTGGACATGACCGAGGCCGAGGAGCCTTACCCCGAGGCCTATCCCAGTTTCAACGCCTTCTTTACCCGGCCTCTGCGTCCCGGCGTGCGGCCCCTGGCGGAGGCCGATATCGTCTGTCCGGCAGATGGCAGCATCAACCAGATTGGCCGCATTGAAGAGTTCAGCCTGCTGCAGGCCAAGGGTCGCCGCTACTCGACCTGGGCCCTGTTGGGCGGTGATGAGGCACGGGCGGCACAGTTTCGCAACGGCCACTTTGCCACCATTTACCTGTCGCCCCGGGATTACCACCGGGTACACATGCCGATCGACGGTGAACTGGTGGCTACCCGCTATATTCCCGGCAAGCTGTTCTCGGTCAATGCAACCACGGCGGCCGGGGTCGAGCGCCTGTTCGCTCGCAACGAGCGCCTGGTCTGCTACTTCGATACCGCGGCGGGGCCCATGGCCATGGTACTGGTGGGTGCGATGGTGGTGGCAGGTATAGAAACGGTGTGGGAAGGGCAGGTGGCGCCACCGCCCCGGGCCATGCTGCACCGCGATTATCGCGAGGTGCCGGCTCCGGTGCGTCTGCTCAAGGGTGAGGAAATGGGGCGCTTCAAGCTCGGTTCAACCGTTATTCTGCTGTTCCCCGAAGGTCGCATGGACTGGTCGCCTGACTATGTCGCAGACTCTGCAACGCGCCTGGGCGAGACTCTGGGCAGTCTCGCCGCCGCACCGGGAGAAGACCCTGCGGCGGCTCAGGCGGGCTGACCCAGGGTAGTCACGATATGGCGGTAACTGGCCAGCCGGGTCGCGCTGATGGCGCCGGCCTCGACCGCGGCCAGGATCGCACAGCCCGGCTCGTGCTCGTGGCTGCAGTCGCGAAAGCGGCAGCGGCCCAGTAGTGGCTTGAATTCCCGAAAACCCTGCTCGATCTGCTCCCGGCTCATGTGCCAGAGGCCGAATTCGCGAATCCCCGGCGAGTCGATCAGGCTGCCGCCGGCGGGCAAGTGGAACAACTGGGCGGTGGTGGTGGTATGCACGCCTTTCTGGCGCAGCTCTGACAGGGCTCCGACCCGCAAACCCGCAGCGGGCAGCAGGGCATTGACCAGTGAGGACTTGCCGACCCCCGACTGCCCGACAAAGATGCTGATCCGGTCCCGCAGTGCCTCCTTGAGCAGGGTCAGGCTGCCACTGTGGCTGCTCACTTCCAGCAGCCGGTAGCCCAGGGTCGGGTAGATGGCCAGTAGCGACTGCAGCCGCGCGCGCAGCTCAGGATCCAGGTCCAGCAGGTCCGACTTGTTCAATACCAGGACGGGCTCAATGCCCACTGCCTCGGAAGCCACCAGGTAGCGGTCAATGAGGTTGGCGTGAGGCTCCGGAAAAGGTGCAATCACCACCAGGATCTGGTCGATGTTGGCTGCGATCGGCTTCAGCTTGCCATAGGGATCCGGGCGCCGCAGCTCGCTGTGGCGTGGCTCCCTGGCGACAACCACCCCGGTGGTATCGCCGGCGCACCAGATAACGCGGTCGCCGGTGACCAGGCCATCCAGGTTGGCCCGCAGGTGACAGCGCCGGGTGCCGCCATCGTCCGCTTCTACATCGACCTGGGTGCCGAAGTGGGCAATCACCAGGCCAGTCTGCTCGGCACCCAGCTCACCCGCGCCGAGGACCTCCTCCCCACGCGCGCCGCGGCGCTGGGCCCGGGCCGTGCGCTCATCCTGGATCTTGCTGATGCGCCAGCTCTGCTGACGACTCAGTTTACGTTTGCTCATGCGGGTCATTATTGGGTGCCGGCATGGCGCTGTACAGGCAATTTGTTACACTGCGGCGAGGAATGTGGGAAGAGAACGGGCACATGCAACGACCGGACAACCTGATCTGGGTGGATCTCGAGATGACGGGTCTCGATCCGGACCGGGACGTGGTGATTGAAATTGCCTCCATTGTTACCGACAGCGAGCTCAACACGCTCGCTGAGGGTCCCGTGATTGCGATCCATCAGCCAGATGCGGTGCTGGCAGCCATGGACGACTGGAACACCACACATCATACGCGCTCCGGCCTGGTCGAGAGGGTTCGCACGAGTACCGTTGATGCAGCGGCCGCCGAGGACCAGACCCTGGCTTTCCTGCAGCAGTGGGTGGTTGCCGGCAGTTCACCCATCTGCGGCAACAGCATCTGCCAGGATCGCCGCTTCATGGTCCGGCACCTGCCGCGTCTCGAACGCTACTTCCACTACCGCAACCTCGATGTCAGCACGCTCAAGATATTGATGCAGCTCTGGCGTCCCGAGCTGGAGCAGGGCATCGTCAAGGCTGGCAGCCACCAGGCCCTGGAGGATATTCGCGAGTCCATAGCGGAGCTGCGCTACTATCGGCAGCACTTTTTGCGGGTCGGCGCGGACCCTGGTGGCAGATAAAAACAACCCTCGCGCTTTCACAGTGCGCTGGCTTTCAACTATAGTAGCAAGAAATAATAAACAGCAGGTTGACTTGGCCTGGGCCGAACTTTCGGGGATAGGGGGCTTCGCGTGAAACAAGCAGTGATTGGATGCGCGGTACTCAGCGTGCTGGTGTCGGCCTGCGCTCCGACTCCGGTGCAGGAAGCGCCGCCACCGGAACCGGAGGTTGTGACCACTGAAGAGCCGGTGTTCAGCGCGCAGCCGGGCCTCTCGGCGCAGGAGCGGTTCCGTGCCGCACTGGGCCTGCTGGAAGCCGGCAATGCCGGCCAGGCCCGCGCCGAGCTGATTGCCTATCTGGAGGAAAAGCCGCGCAGTGCCGTGGCCAGAGACCTGCTGCGACAGATCGAAGCAGGTCCCCTGGAATACTATCCGTCGGAGTATCGCGAAATTGCCCTCGCATCGGGAGAGTCCCTGTCCACGCTGGCGCAGCGCTACCTGGGTGACGTGTACCAGTTTCATGCATTGGCCAAGTACAACAACATCGCGGAGCCGCGGCGGCTGCGCGCTGGCCAGACTCTCAGGATCCCCCTGACCGACACCGCCATTGCCGCGTTTGCGGTCGATGACGACCCCGAGGCCACGGCCCGCGAAGTCGCCGCCAGGGCCGAGGCCGAGGCTGCGGCCGCGGCTGAGCAGGCCGCCGCTGCAGAAGGGAGTACCGCTGCAGACTCCAGCTCTGCAGACGCCGTTGCTGAAGCAGGTGAGGCCGAGGTAACCGCCGGGGCCGCGGTTGAGGATGCCGAGGTCCTGCCGCAGCCCGCGCTGGCGCCGACAGTGGCGCAGGCACCCACCGCCAATCCTGCAGACCTGCACCGGGAGGCACTGAATGCCTTCCGGGCCCAGAATCTGGAGAAGGCCATCAGTCTCTGGGACCAGGTGCTGACGCTGGATCCGGAACATGAAAATGCGGGGCTGTACCGGGCCCAGGCGGTGGAGCTGCAAAACCGACTGCGGCAGCTGAACTGACCTCCGGCATGGGCCGTTCCAGGGAGTCCGCATTGCTGACATTGTACCGCGAATTGCGGCGGCGCAAGGTGTTCCAGACCTGTTTTCTGTATGTCTTTGCGGCCTGGGGCAGTCTGCAGATCATCGATGTGCTGTTCCCCCTGCTGGACCTGGATGGCGACGAAATCTCCCGGATCATTTTTGTCCTGACAATAGCGGGTTTCCCGGTAGCGTTTGCCCTAGCCTGGTTTTTCCAGATTACCCCCGACGGCGTCGTGCGCTCGGCGCCCTTTGTTGAGCGGCGAGTGCTATCCAATGTCCCGCCACTCAACGACCGCCGTGCCTCGGGGAGGCCCCGGTATTTTCGCAAGACCGATGCAGTGCCGGAGCATGAATGGACGCTGTCCGCGGAGACGGGGCCCCTGGCAGGGCTGAGTTTCGGGGTGGACCGCTCGTTGGTGCTGGGGCGTTCCCTGGAGAGCGACATTGCGGTGGTCAGTCCCCATGTATCGCGTCAGCACGCGCGCCTGGATCTTGACGACGGCCAGCTCATGATCGAGGACCTGGGGTCCGCGAACGGCACGGTGGTAAACGGGCGGCCCATGAAGGGGCGCTGCGCGCTGCAAAACGAGGATGAGATCCGCTTTCACGATATTGTGTTCCGGGTGAGCCGCAGCTACGCCAACGCCCACCGCGGGGTGGAACTGCACGACAAGACCACGTTTATCGAAGTACCGGCCGACCGGGACGACAGCGGTGGCGGCCGGGCCTGACCGGGTTGGCTCAGGAGTCCTTGCGGGTAGCCTGGATCCGCGACAGGTTGCGCTGCAGGTTGCGCGCCTGTTGCAGCCGCAGGCTGGCGTTGCGATTCTCCGGGTTGTAGCGCAGGGATTTCTCCAGGGCGTTGATCGCTGCCTCAAGGTCGCTCTGGAGCAGGCCGCTGCCGGTTTTCAGCCACTCCTCACTCAGCTCCCCCCGCAGCGCGACCACCCTTGCCAGCAGTGGGTCCTCCGCCAGCGGCTGGGCGGCGAGGGCGGCATGCACATGGTCCAGCTCCAGCTCCCGGTCGCCGGCAGCCTCTGCCAGCCGCAGGTGCGCCTCGCGCAAGTGGTTGGCATCCGCGCTGCCCGGTTCTGGCGGCGTCTCCCCGGCGCGGTCCACCAGATCACGGTAACGCCCGTCCCGGTACAGTGCGGCCAGGGTCGGCGGCTGTGCGGGTGCCGCGGCCGCCTGTTCCGGCGTGGGCGTGGCTCGCAGGGCGTACTCGCTGTCGCTCTTGTTCCGGGCCTCGGCCACTGCGCGTGCGGAAAATTCCCGGCGCAGGTGCGTGACAGCGGTCTCCTCCCCGGGGCTCAGGGCCAGGGCGGTCAGCATCCAGCGGTCCCCCTCGCGGCGGTTGCCGCGGGCGTAGGCGGCCTCCCCCCGCTGTACCGCTTCACGGGTGCGGACGGCAATTTCCGCTTCCAGCGCGGCAATCGCCGTTCGCGCGCGCTCCGCCTCGGCGGGTACCAGCAGCAGCGTACGCCAGCGGGCCAGCGCCTGGGCCAGGTCGCCGCCTTCGCGGGCCGCCTCTGCCGCCGTGACCTGGCGGCTGGCAAAACCGGAGATACCGGCCGCCGCGTCGCGGTCCGGGGGCGAGCTGCTGCAGGCGCCCAGTAGCAGCATGAAGACGGCGGTCGGTACTCGCATCAACGCAGCGGCACTTTCTTGAAGCCAGCGACGAAGTTTTTGAAATCCTGCAGGCTGTGATGATCGTAGATCATGGTCCGATGCAGGAGGTAGGGGTCGGTAAAGACCGTGTTGTCGCCGCGCGTGACGGTGGCGGCGAGACGGAAACCGGCCCGGGCCAGCTCGTCGGCGGCAGTTTCGCTGCTATTGCCATAGGGGTAGGACAGGTAGACCGGGGCCGTGCCAAGCTGGCGCTGGAACAGCGGCTTGGGATCGCTGATTTCCTCCCGCAGACGAGCGCGATAGGCATCTTCAGACTGATCCTCGGGCAGCCGCGACAGGCTGGCGTGGCTCTTGCCGTGGGACTGGATCTCGACCAGGCCGCTGGCAGCCATCTCCTGCAGCTGCGCCCAGCTCAGGGCCTTGCCGCCGCCGATAAAATCCGGGTAAATGAACAGCGTGGCCCGGGCCTGGTAGCGCTGCAACAGGGGCCAGGCGACATCGTAGACGGAGTGGTAACCGTCGTCGATAGTCAGCACCACGGCCTTGTCGGGAACAGGTTCGCCACGGGCGAGAATTGCCTCGATGTCGGCCATGGTCAGGGTCTGGTAGCCGTTGTCGGCGAGGTAGCCGAGCTGCTGCTCGAAATCAGTGGCGGCAAGTTCGAGCTGGTGGCTGGCGCGGTCCCCGGGGGCGAATTGGTGGTAGCACAGTATGGGCAGGGTGCGGTAGCCGTTGGTGTAGACCGAGGTTGGATTGACCGGGCGCAGCGGCACCGCGAGCACATCCCCGGCCCGGGGCATAGCGCCGCTGTTCAGTTCCCGCACCTGCCAGCCGTCGCCGGCGTTGTCCAGTACTGCAGCCGCGACTTCCCCCCAGCTCAGGTCCCGCTCCAGGCGCACCAGGGCGGTGTCGCGATTGCTGTCCAGCAGCACCACACCGGAGCCGTCGTCGGTGACCGGCGCGGTGCCGCAGGCGGCGAGGCAGAGCGCCGCCACCAGCCCCAGCAGGGCGCTGCTAGGCCGGTTTCTGGTCACTGTCGCTGACCTGCACGATGGTGTGGTCGTCGACCATGCTGCGCGTGATGCCGCTGACATCAAGCCCCTTGTCCGCGCCGGGGGTGTCGTGCAGCGAACCCTCGGTAAAGGCCGTGCCCTCCAGCTGTTTCTCGACCCCGTCCGCCAGGTGGTTGACGGCGTGGAACAGGTCGCCGAATTCGTCCCCCCGCTGGCGTGAAATGCGGGTTTCCAACTGACCGGAGCCGAGCAGGTTCAGGGCGGAGGTGGCGAGCTTGAGATTGCGCGCGATGAGCTTGTTGAAGATGTAGATAACCAGGGATACCGCCAGCACGATGGCAAAGCCCAGTACCACCATCATGCGCTTGGTGGTATCGAGGGCGGCTTCCAGGGGGGCCCGGTCGACCCCCAGGTCGACACGCCCTACCACGGTCTGGTTGAACAGCACCGGCAGGCGGAAATTGAATACCCGCTCGAGTTCCTGCGCCCGGCTGCCATCGCGGTGACTGAGTACTTCCCGCTGGATCCCGCTCGGTTCCCAGGGGCTGCCGATGAGGCTGTCGTCGCTGGCGCTGCGGACGATGCCCTCGTGGTCGGCCACGATCAGGTAGCGGAAGGTGTCGCGGGCGGCGGCGTCCTCCACCAGGGCTTCCAGGGTCACCCAGTCCTCCCCCAGCACGGGAATCGCGGCCTGCACCGCAATGAACTTGGCCAGGGACATGCCCGAGTCCACGGCCTGGTGGGTCAGGGCTTCGCTCTGGGCGCGAAATACCAGCACCGAGCTCACCGCCATGGCCAGCGCGACCACCGTTGCCATGATCGCGGTCCATTTCACCTGCAGCGGCAGGTAGCCGCGCTGCTCTTCCTCCTGTTGCTGCAGCGAGGCAAGCTCGCGCACCAGCGCTTCCTGCAACTCCCGGCCCGACTGGAAACGCCGTTCCGGCTTTTTCTGCAGCAGCTTGTTGACGATTTTCTGCAGGCCGACGGGAGCATCGGTGGTCAGCTGGCGAATGGGTACCGGATTCTTCTGCACGATCTGCATGATCAGGGTGGGCAGGGACTCTGCATCGAAGGCCTTGTGCCCGGTAATCGTCTCGTAGAGGATCACGCCCACCGCGAACAGGTCCGAGCGACCGTCGACCGCGCTACCGCTGGCCTGCTCCGGCGACATGTAGCGCGGCGTGCCCAGCATCATGCCGACCTGGGTGGTCTCCTTGCTGGCGCTCTCTTCCATGCGGGCGATACCGAAGTCGGTGACTTTGACCGTTTCACCGTCGGCGCCGAGGATGATGTTGTCGGGTTTCAGGTCCCGGTGTACCACACCGCGGCTGTGGGCGTAGTCCATGGCCTTGGCAAGCTGGATCGCGATGCGGATGATCGACTTGATCGGCAGGCGCCGGCCCTGCTGCAGGATGTCGCCGAGGGGCTCCCCCTCCAGCAGCTCCATCATGATGTAGGGTGCGCCCTGGAAACTGCCGACATCGTAGACTGTCACGATGTTGGGATGGGTCAGTGCCCCCGCGGCCTTGCCCTCCCGGAGAAAGCGATTGTTGTGCTCCTCTTCGCCGCAGTGCTCAGACTTCAGCACCTTGAGCGCTACGGTACGGTGAATACCGGGGTCGTAGGCCCGGTAGACGTGGGCCATGCCGCCCTCGCCAATGAGCTCCTGGATTTCGTATCGCCCCAAGGTCTTGCCGACGATATCCATCGTCTTGTTACTCCCCTTCGCTTGCCTGCCTTGCTCGTTCCCCAAACCCGGATGCTATCACTGGTGGGCACCCCTGTCGCGCTGCCGCTGCAGGGCCCAGGCCACGTGTTCGCGGACCAGGGCGGAAGGGTGCTGCAGGCGCTGACCCAGTGCGGCGACGACCGCTGCGGCTGGCGGTGCATTGCCGAGGGCCACGGCGATGTTGCGCAGCCAGCGCTCGTGGCCGATGCGGCGAATGGCCGAGCCCTCGGTGCGGGCCAGGAAAGTGGTTTCATCCCACAAAAACAGTTCCACCAGGTCGCTGTCCTGGAGACCGTGGCGGGGCTGGAAATCAGCCTCCTCGCTGTGCCGGGCAAACTTGTTCCAGGGGCAGACCAGCTGGCAGTCGTCGCAGCCAAAAATCCGGTTGCCCATGAGCGGGCGCAGGGCTTCGTCGATACTGCCCTTGTGCTCGATCGTGAGGTACGAGATACAGCGCCGCGCATCGAGCTGGAAGGGGCCGACGAAGGCATCGGTGGGACACACGGTCAGGCAGGCAGTGCAGCTGCCACAGTGTTTTGTCTCCCGCGGCGGGTCCGCCGCCAGCGGCAGGTCGGTGTAGATCTCACCGAGGAAAAACCAGGAACCGGCACGCTCATTGATCAACATGGTGTTCTTGGCGATCCAGCCCATGCCCGCGCGCTCGGCCAGGGCTCGCTCCAGCACCGGGGCGCTGTCGACGAACGCGCGGTACTGGCCGCCAGCCGCCGCCTGCTGCAGGCGTGCGGCCAGTTGTGCCAGGCGCTTGCGGACCAGCTTGTGATAGTCGCGCCCCAGGGCATAGCGGGATATGTAGGCCTTTTCCGGGTTTTCCAGCACCGCTTCCGGCCGGGTATCCGCAGCGAGGTAATCCATGCGCAGGGTTATGACGCGGCAGGTCTCCGGGATCAGCTGGGCCGGGCGCGCGCGTTTCTCGCCGTGGCGCTCCATGTAATCCATGCTGCCGTGGTAGCCTGCCTGCAGCCATTTCTGCAGGTAGGCCTCGTGCTGCTGCAGGTGAATGTCGCTGATCCCGAGCTGGGCAAAGCCGAGTTCGCCGGCCCACAGCTCAAGCTGTCGGCGCAAGCGGGATTGCTGTTCCTGGGTCAGTGTCGTTGCCATGGGGCTGGGCCGGGGCAGTGAAACCTGCCTATAATTCGCGGGTTTGCGATAACTTTCAGTATCCGGCAGTGTAGCAGCGTGGAGTTTGATTTGGCGACGACAGGCAGGCGGGGATTTACCTGGGCGGACCATGAGGCCCTGTACAGCGCGGCGGAGACCCGGGCGCTGGACCAGTGGGTCATTGACCAGGGCGGCATCAGCGGCGCCCTGCTGATGTCGCGCGCCGCCACCGCCACCCTGGAGCAGTTGCTGCTGCGCTGGCCCGAGCCAGGGCTGCTGCAGGTTCTGTGCGGGACCGGCAACAATGGTGGCGACGGCTACCTTGTCGCTGACCAGGCCCACCGCCGCGGTATTGCCGCGCAGGTGTTACAGGTGGGTGACCCGGAGAAGATTGGCGGCGACGCGCTGCGAGCCCGGGAACAGGCACTGGCCAACGGCGTCGCGGTGCTGCCATTCAGTCCCGATGCACTGCAACGGTCCGGCGTCCTGGTCGACGCCATGCTGGGTACCGGTCTGGGGGGCGAGGTCAGGGCGCCGTTTACGACAGCCATCGACGCCTGCAACAGTGCCGGGCTGCCTGTGGTGGCGGTGGATATTCCCTCCGGCCTGTGCAGCGATACCGGGCGGATACTGGGGCGCGCGGTTCACGCCGAACTTACCGTGACCTTTATTGGCTACAAGCGCGGCCTGTTCACCCTGGACGGTCCCGACTGCTGCGGAGCACTGGAATTTTCCGATCTGGCGCTGCCCCTTGAGGCCTACCGGGCGGTAGCGCCAGAGTGGCGCCGGCTGTGCCTTGAACAGATGCTGGCGCAGTGGCCGCGGCGACCGGCGATGGCCCACAAGGGCAGTTTTGGCACGGTGTTGGTGGTCGGCGGGGATGTGGGCATGCCCGGTGCGGTGGCGCTGGCAGCGGAGGCCGCGTTGCGTAGCGGTGCTGGCCTGGTGCGAGTGGCGACGCAGCAGGAACATTTGCCTGCCATTATTGCCCGCACTCCCGAGGCCATGGTGACCGGCGTGCGCTCAGGCCAGGATCTGCAGCCTTTGCTGGCCGCCGCGGATGTGCTGGTGCTGGGGCCGGGGCTGGGCCGCAGCAGCTGGTCGCAGCAACTGCTGCAGGCGGTGGCGGCGAGCGATCTGCCCTGCGTGCTGGATGCGGACGGGCTCAACCTGTTGGCCGAGGGTCGGGTGCTGGCGCGGAAGCGCCGCGACCACTGGCTCTATACCCCGCATCCAGGCGAGGCCGCCCGCCTGCTGGGTGTGACCACCGCCGAGGTACAGGCGGACCGGTTCGCCGCCGCGGTGCAATTGCAGGAGCAGCTGGGCGGTACCGTGATCCTCAAGGGTAACGGCAGTCTGGTCGTGGCAGCCGGCCAGCGCCTGCTGTCCGATTACGGCAACCCGGGCATGGCATCCGGCGGCATGGGCGATGTCCTCAGCGGCATTGTCGGTGGATTGCTGGCCCAGGGTCTGGAGGATATTGCGGCGGCCGCCCTGGGTGTGTGCCTGCACGGCGCCGCGGCCGATGCCGCGGCGGAGCGGGGGCAGCGCGGCCTGCTTGCCAGCGACCTGATGGTGCCGCTGCGGCGGCTGCTGGGATGAGTCCCGGCGAGACCTGCTGGCAGGTCCCCGACGAGGACGCCATGGTTGCGCTGGGCGCCGCACTTGCCGCCGCCAGCGAGCCGGGCCTGGTGGTCTATCTGCAGGGCGATCTCGGCATGGGCAAGACGACCTTTTGCCGGGGCTTTATCCAGCGTCTGGGGCATGTCGGCGCGGTGAAGAGTCCTACCTACACGCTGGTGGAGCCTTACCGGCTGGGGCAACTGGACGTATTTCACTTCGATCTCTATCGCCTTGGCGATCCCGCCGAGCTCGAGTTCATCGGTATTCGCGACTACTTCGCCGCCGACAGCCTGTGCCTGGTCGAATGGCCCGAGCGCGGCGTCGGTGCTTTACCCCCTGCGGACTTAGCGATTACTATAGTGGCTGCCGGCAGCAGCCGTAGTGTCAGGGCGCGAGCCGGGTCGGTACTGGGAAGCAGGGTTCTGGCGCGCTGGCAGCCCGGTGTCTGAACAAAGCGACCGATAATCGGCTGGAGTGAAATGAGCAGGGCTTTCTGGATCAGGCTGGTCCTGGCGTGGTTGGTGGTGTCCCCCGCGCTGGCGGTGGAGGTGCACGATGTGCGCCTTTGGCGCGCCCCGGACCACACCCGCGTTGTGTTTGACCTCACCGGGCCCGCCGAGCACCGTCTGTTGACCCTGGAAAACCCGGACCGCATTGTCCTCGACCTCTCTATCGCAACACTCAAGGCCAGCCTCACCGACCTCGATCTCACCAATACCCCGATCTCCCTGGTGCGCTCTGGCGTCCGCGATGGCCGCGACCTGCGCGTAGTGTTCGATATCAAGGAGGGCGTCGATCCCCGCAGTTTTGCCCTCAAGGCCAATGCCCAGGCCGGAGACCGGCTGGTACTGGATCTTTACGACCGCACTCCAGGCAAGAAGCCGGCGGTGGCGGAGGTGAGCAAAAGCGCCGCAGCCCGGTCCGGGCGTCGGGACCTCATTATCGCGATTGATGCCGGCCACGGTGGCGAGGATCCCGGCGCAACAGGGCCCAACCGCCTGCGCGAGAAAGACGTGGTCATGGCGATCTCACGGGAACTGCACGCGCTGCTGGAACGGGATGAAGGTTTCAGTCCCACCATGATACGGACCGGGGATTACTACATCAGTCTCAAGGGACGTCGCGATATTGCCCGCAAGCGCCAGGCGGACCTTTTTGTATCGATCCACGCTGATGCCTTCACCCGCCGCGAGGCCAACGGCGCCTCGGTCTATGCCCTGTCCACCCGTGGCGCCACCAGCACCACTGCCAGTTATCTGGCCCGGCGCGAGAACGAGGCCGACCTGGTGGGCGGGGTCCGGCTCTCGGACAAGGACGACGTGTTGGCCAGCGTTCTCACCGATCTCTCCATGACCAATACCCTGGACCACAGCCTGAAAGTGGGCGACAAGGTGTTGCGGCGCATGGACACGGTGGCGCGCCTGCACAAGCGCAACGTGGAGCAGGCCGGGTTTGCGGTGCTGAAGTCGCCGGACATACCCTCGATCCTGGTGGAAACCGGCTTCATATCAAACCCGGGCGAGGCCCAGAAGCTGGGCACGCGGGAATACCAGCGCAAGGTGGCGCAGGCCATTCACGCCGGCATCCGCGACTGGTTCATTGCCCAGCCGCCACCCGGTACGCTGCTGGCCTGGCGCAAGCAGCAGGGCGACCAGGAGTATGTCATCGCCCGGGGTGATACACTGTCGGATATCGCCCAGCGCTTCAACGTGCCCGTAAACCGGCTGCGGGATCACAACGGTCTCCGCGACTCCCGCATCCTGGTGGGCCAGACGCTGAAAATCCCCACCACCTGAGCGCTTTGGCGCCGCCGGCCCATGTCCAGAATCCATCGTCTCAACCCGAGGCTCGCCAACCAGATCGCCGCCGGTGAAGTGGTCGAGCGCCCGGCCTCCGTCGCCAAGGAAGTGCTGGAGAACAGCCTCGATGCCGGTGCCACCCGGGTGGAAATCGACGTCGAGTCCGGCGGTACCCGGCTGATCCGTATCCGCGACAACGGCGCCGGCATGGAGCCGGATGACCTGCCGCTGGCCCTGGCCCGCCACGCCACCAGCAAGATCGCCTCGCTCGAGGACCTCGAATCCGTCGGCAGCCTGGGTTTCCGCGGCGAGGCCCTGGCTTCCATAGGCTCGGTGTCGCGCCTGACCCTGACCAGCAATCACCGCGATGACAGCAGCGAGGGCTGCAGTGCCCTTTGCGAGGGGCGCGAGATGGAGGTGCAGCTGCGGCCTGCCCCCCATCCCCGCGGCACTACCGTGGAAGTGCGCGACCTGTTCTTCAATACCCCGGCCCGGCGCAAGTTCCTGCGCACCGAAAAGACCGAGTTCAACCATCTGGAAGAGGTGGTCAAGCGGCTGGCCCTGTCCCGCTTCGAAGTCGCCTTCAGCCTGCGTCACAACGGCAAGCTCATCCATAATCTGGGCAGCGCCGCCAGCACCACCGAGCAGCAGCGGCGGGTAGCGGCGGTCTGCGGGCCGGCCTTCATGGAGCAGGCCCTGCATATAGAAACGGAACGCAGTGACATGCGCCTGCACGGCTGGCTGGCACTGCCCACCTTTTCCCGCAGCCAGGCGGACCTGCAGTACTTTTTCGTCAATGGTCGGGTGATCCGCGACAAGCTGGTAGCGCACGCTGTCAAGCAGGCCTACCGCGATGTGCTCTACCACGGCCGTCATCCTGCGTTTGTGCTCTATCTGGAACTGGATCCGGCGCAGGTCGATGTCAATGTGCACCCGGGCAAGCACGAGGTGCGTTTCCGCGACAGCCGCGCGGTGCACCAGTGCATCTTCAGCGGCCTGCACCGGGCCCTGGCGGAGGTGCGGCCGGCATCGGCGCCGGCTCCCCTGGCCACGCCGGAGGGCCTGGCGGTGGACAGCCACACCGGCGAGATCGCGCGTCAGCCCGGTCTCGGCTGGGGTGCCGGCGCGCCGGCCTACCGCCCCTCGGCGGCGCCAGCGCCGGGCCGGGCGCTGGAACAGGTGCGCAGCTACTCCGGCCTGCACCCCCCGCGCCTGCAGGAGCAGGAGGCGCCGGAGGACGTGCCGCCACTGGGCTATGCCCTGGCGCAGCTCAAAGGCATTTACATCCTGGCGGAAAACACCGAGGGGCTGGTGCTGGTCGATATGCACGCGGCCCACGAACGGATTACCTATGAGCGCCTGAAAGCCGCCCGGGCGCTGGATGCCATTCCCGCCCAGCCCCTGCTGGTACCGCAGGCTATCGCGGTGAGCCAGCGCGAAGCGCTGTTGGCCCAGGAACATGCGGAACTGTTCCAGCGCCTGGGTCTGGCGGTGGATGTGGCAGGTGAGGAGTCCCTGCTGCTGCGGCAGATTCCGGTCAGTCTGCGCGACTCCGACGTCGAAGCCCTGGTGCGGGATGTATTGTCGGACCTCCTCGAATACGGCAGCTCCGATCGCATCGAGGCGCACATGGATGAAATCCTCTCCACCATGGCCTGCCACGGCTCGGTGCGCGCCAACCGCAGGCTCACGATCCCGGAAATGAACGCCCTGCTGCGGGACATGGAGGAAACCGAGCGCGCCGGGCAGTGCAATCACGGTCGCCCGACCTGGACCCGGCTGGCACTGGAGGAACTGGACAAGCTGTTCCTGCGGGGGCGTTAGTGGGCCACGCGCCCGACAAGCCGCTGCTGCTGTGTGTCATGGGACCCACGGCGGCGGGCAAGACCGACCTGGCCATAGGCCTGGCCGGGGCGCTGGACGGTGAACTGGTCAGCGTCGATTCCGCCCTGGTGTACCGCGGCCTGGATATCGGCAGCGCCAAGCCCGACTACCCCCACCATCTGATCGATATTCGCGATCCGGCCGAGAGCTACTCGGCGGCCGATTTTGTCGCCGATGCGAGCAGGGTGGTAGCGGACATTGTCGGCCGCGGTCGCACCCCGATTCTGGTCGGCGGCACCATGCTTTACTTCCGGGCATTCCTGGAGGGGCTCGCGGCAATGCCCGCCAGCGACCCCGCGATTCGCGCGGAGCTGGCTGCAACCGCAGGGCGCGAGGGCTGGCCGGCACTGCATGCCCGGCTGGCGGAGGTCGATCCGGTTGCCGCGGCAGCAATCCATCCGCACCACTCACAGCGTATAAGCAGGGCATTGGAAGTGTTCGCAGGCAGCGGCATTCGTTTGAGTGAGTGGCACCGGCGGCCTGTAGTGAGTCCGGCGGCTCGCTACCGTGTGGTGCAACTGGCCTTGTGTCCGCAGCAGCGGGCGGAGTTGCATCGCCGTATCGACCTCAGGTTCCAGTCGATGCTGGCGCAGGGGTTCCTGCAGGAAGTGGCGGCACTGCACCGGCGCCCGGACCTGCACCCCGACCTGCCGGCGATACGCGCCGTTGGCTACCGCCAGCTGTGGCGTCATCTCGACGGTGAGTGCAGCCTGGAGGAGGCAGTACAGCAGGGGCTGGCGGCCACCCGACAGCTGGCCAAGCGGCAGTTGACCTGGTTGCGGAAGTGGCCGGGACTGCACTGGTTGCTGACGGATGCCGAGGGGAACGTTTGCGCTGCCGGAGAGTCAGAAGCCGGGGGCCGGGAAATGGAAGAGATTCCGCTGCGGGCAGCCTTGAAGTACCTGGGTGCAGACCCCATGTAAAGCTGCAAACCTGTTCTATACTGTAGCAGGGGCAGTGGAACACTATCTGCGGTCTGCTTCGTGCGCCAGGTTCAACCCGGTAGCGGGGGTGAGCGGGGACCGTAAACAATCAATCATTTTGGGCTCCTGTTGAGCCGACCGAGGAGAGAATTATGTCAAAAGGGCACACGCTACAAGACCCTTACCTGAATATTTTGCGTAAGGAACGCGTCCCCGTTTCCATTTACCTGGTGAACGGCATCAAATTGCAGGGCCAGATCGAGTCTTTCGACCAGTTTGTCGTCCTGCTCAAGAACACCGTCAGCCAGATGGTCTACAAGCATGCCATCTCGACCGTTGTGCCCTCCCGCGTGGTGCGCATGCCCATGCAGAATCCGCCGGAAGATGATGAAGCCGATAGCTAGCGCCGGCCTGCGGCGCTCCGGCGTCGCTGCTACTGCCCGCTGCACTCGAGGTGCGCTTGTTTTTTGAGCGTCCGGCGTCCGGCGAGCGCGCAGTTCTGGTCCACCTCACGATAGCCAGCGAAGACGAGCGGGAAGATCCCCGCGAGTTCGAGGAACTGGTCCTGTCCGCGGGTGGCGATCCCGTGGCCTTTGTCATGGGCAGTCGCAGCGTGCCGGATTCGCGTACCTTTGTCGGCTCCGGCAAGCTGCAGGAAATTGCCGATGAGGTGCAGTTGCACGAAGCCGAGATCGTCATGTTCAACCATGCCCTCAGCCCCAGCCAGGAGCGCAACCTGGAGCGCGAGCTCAAGTGTCGGGTGCTGGATCGAACCGGCCTGATTCTGGATATATTCGCCCAGCGCGCGCGTACCCATGAAGGCAAGTTGCAGGTGGAGCTGGCGCAGTTGCAGCACATGAGCACGCGGCTGGTGCGGGGCTGGACCCACCTGGAGCGGCAGAAGGGCGGCATCGGCCTGCGCGGCCCGGGGGAAACCCAGCTTGAGACCGACCGTCGCTTGCTGCGGGCGCGAATCAAGTCGATTCAGGGCCGCCTGCAGAAAGTGCAGCGCCAGCGCGACCAGGGGCGGCGTTCCCGACGCCGGGCCGAGGTGCCTACGATTGCGCTGGTGGGTTACACCAATGCCGGCAAGTCGACGCTGTTCAACCGCCTGACCGGTTCCTCGGTCTTTGCCGCCGACCAGCTTTTTGCCACCCTGGACCCGACCCTGCGACGGCTGGACCTGGAGGAGGCGGGCCCGGTGATCCTCGCAGATACCGTGGGTTTTATCGCCCATCTGCCGCACAAGCTGGTGGAGGCCTTCAAGGCCACTCTGGAGGAAACTGTCAGTGCCGATCTGCTGCTGCACGTAATCGACGTTGCCGCCGAGGCCCGGGAGGACAATATCCACCAGGTCGAGGCCGTGCTGGAGGAAATTGGTGCGGCCGACATCCCGTTGCTGCAGGTCTACAACAAACTGGACTTGTTGGAGCAGCCCCCCCGGATTGATTACGATGAGAGTGGAAGGCCCGAGCGCGTGTGGCTGAGTGCGTCCACCGGCGCCGGCTGCGAGCTGCTGCTCAAGGCCATTGCCGAGCTGGTCGGCGATGACATGGTCGAGGAGGAGCTGCAGCTGGAACCGGAGCAGGGCAGCCTGCGAGCTGCCCTGTACCGCCTCGGCGCAGTTGCCGCCGAGCGGTACGGCGATGACGGTGTTGCCCATCTGAATGTGCGCTTGCCGCGGGCGGACTGGAACCGCCTGATGAAATTGACACCAGAGCCGGCGCCCTGGGAGTAAAACCCCTGCGCCATTGATTTTTTGATAGACTGCGTCGACTTTGCTAACAGGAGTTTGGTATGGCCTGGAATGAACCGGGTGGTGGCGGCAACAAGCCCAAGGATCCTTGGGGTGGCGGCGAGCAGGGACCACCGGACCTCGACGAGGCGCTGAAAAAGCTGCAGGAAAAACTGGGCGGCATTTTTGGTGGCCGCGGCGGCAGTGGCGGTAAATCCGGTGGCGGCAAGGGTATCCCGGCCAGCCTGTTCGTGGTCGCTGCCCTGGTCGCAGTGGTGGTGTGGGCCCTGATGGGACTCTACCAGGTTGACGAGCAGGAGCGGGCGGTGGTGCTGCGCTTCGGCAAGTACTATGACACCGTGCAGCCGGGCCTGCAGTGGAATCCGCCGCTGATTGACGAGGTGATCAAGGTCAATACGACCAAGGTCCGCGCGGCGACGTTCCGCGAGATCATGCTGACCCGGGACGAGAATATCGTCGAGGTGCGGATGTCGGTGCAGTATGTGATCCTCGACCCCACCAGTTTCGTGCTCAAGGTGCGCGATCCGGAAAACTCCCTGCAACACGCGGCCCAGAGTGCCCTGCGGCACGTGGTGGGCGACACCCGCATGGATGCGGCGCTGACTGAAGGTCGCGCCCAGATCGGCGTCGACGTGCAGACTCGCCTGCAGCGCTATGTCGACATGTACGAGACCGGTATCCGCGTAGTGAAGGTCAACATCGACGAATCCAAGCCCCCGAGCCAGGTCCAGGCGGCGTTTGACGACGTCATCAAGGCCCGGGAGGACGAGGAGCGGCTGAAAAACGAAGCCCAGGCCTACGCCAACGGTATCGTTCCGGAAGCCCGCGGTCGCGCCCAGCGTGTGATCGAGGAAGCCAGTGCCTACCGCGAGCAGGTGGTGGCGGAAGCCGAAGGTGAGGCGGAACGCTTCAAGGCGCTGCTGGCGGAATACGCCAAGGCGCCTGAAGTCACACGCGAGCGCCTGTACCTGGATGCGGTGCAGCGGGTATTCCGCAACACCAGCAAGGTCATGGTCGATGTCGAGGGCGGCAACAACGTGATGTACCTGCCGCTGGACAAGATGACGGAGGCCTCCGGGCCGGCTGTGCCCCGCAGTGGTGGCAGGCTGGATCCCAACACCATTCGCGAGCTGACCAACGCCGTGACAGAACAGCTGCGGCAGGATGCAGCGTCGGCCAACAACCGCAGAGGAGGTCGCTAAGATGGGCGGTAAAGGTATGACCTGGATGTTGGTCGCGGTGCTGGCGCTGTTTGTGCTCAGCAACACGGTCTTTGTGGTCAAGGAAACAGAACGCGCGGTGATGCTGCAGTTTGGCGAGGTGGTCAATCCCGACATCCAGCCCGGCTTGCATGTGAAGATTCCGTTCGTCAACAACATTCGCAAGTTCGAGGCGCGCCTGCTGACCGTGGACGCCACCGCCGAGCGTTTCTTCACCCAGGAGAAGAAGGCCCTGATTGTGGACTCCTACGCCAAGTTCCGGGTGGCGGATACGGCGAAGTTCTACACCGCCACCAACGGTGAAGAGGCTCGCGCCAGTGCCCTGCTGGGGCAGCGGATCAACGACGGCCTGCGCAACCAGGTGGCGATCCGGACCATCCAGGAAGTGGTGTCCGGCCAGCGCGATGAGCTGATGGAGGCGCTGACCTCGGAGCTCACTGTGGTGGCGCGCGAGGAATACGGGGTCGAGGTACTGGATGTGCGGGTCAAGCAGATCGACCTGCCGCCGGATGTATCCGAGTCCGTTTACCGGCGCATGAACGCCGAGCGGGAAAAGGAAGCCCGCGAGCACCGTGCCCAAGGTCAGGAGCTGGCCGAGGGCATTCGGGCAGCCGCCGACCGTGAAGTGACGGTACTCGAGGCCAATGCCTACCGCGATGCGGAACTCATCCGCGGTGAAGGGGACGCCAATGCGACCGCGATTTATGCCAGCGCCTTCAACGCCGACCGCGAGTTCTACTCCTTTACCCGCAGCCTGCGTGCCTATCAGGACGCCTTCCAGGGTAGCGGTGACCTGCTGCTGATCCAGCCCGACAGCGAATTCTTCCGTTACCTGAAGGACTCGTCGGGCGGCAAATAGGTCGGAAAAACGCAGGTGCCTTCAGCGGCGCCTGTGGTAGAATTCGACAACCGTGGGATCCGGCGTTTTACCCACAAACGCCGGAACCGCGGTTTTTTTATGACCGCGGCAGCAGGGAGTTGATGTGGAATTCTGGCAGGTTCTGCCGGTAGCCCTGGCGCTGGTGCTGATTATCGAGGGCATTGTGCCGTTTCTGAGCCCCAGGGCGTGGCGGCAAATGGTGCTCGGGGTGGCCCAGCAGCCGGACCGGGTTATCCGCAACGTTGGCCTGGGCAGCATGCTGTTCGGGTTGGCGCTTTTGTATTGGGTGCATTAAGGCTGGTTATGACGACAGTGGATCGCTGGCAATTGCCCGACGGGGTCGAGGAGGTGCTGCCCGAGCAGGCGCTGGTGGTGGAGCGTCTGCGGCGTGAGCTGCTGGATCTCTACCAGAGCTGGGGCTATCAGCTGGTGATCCCGCCCCTGATGGAATTCACCGAATCCCTCCTGATCGGCCTGGGCGAGGACCTGGACCTGCTCACTTTCAAGATGACCGACCAGATCAGCGGCCGCACCCTCGGGATCCGCGCTGATATCACCCCCCAGGTCGCCCGTATTGACGCCCACAGCCTTGCCGAGCCAGGTGTTACCCGCCTCTGCTATGCGGGTTCCACCCTGCACACCCGCCCCCAATCCCTGCTCGCCTCCCGCTCGCCGATCCAGCTGGGTGCCGAACTCTACGGCGACGACAGTCTCGCTGCGGATGTGGAAGTGATCGGGCTGATGCTGGCTACGCTGGAGCGTGCCGGACTTGCCGAAATAACCCTGGACCTGGGTCACGTGGGCGTCTATGAGGCGGTGCTGGCGGCGGCCGGGCTGACGGCCGAGCAGGAAGCGGAAGTCTTTGATGCCCTGCAGCGCAAGTCGCGGCCGGACCTGGCACAGGCCCTCGCGGGATTGGCCGAGCCGGTGACAACGCTGATTACGGGCTTGCTCGACCTGCACGGCGACACGTCCGTACTGGCCCGGGCCCGGAACCTGCTGGCCGACTCCGCGCCGGACGCCCTGGCCGCGGTAGCTGCGCTGGAGGCAGTGGCCGCGGCGGTTGCGCGCCGCCACCCGGACCTGGCGATCTACTTTGATCTCGCCGAGCTGCGCGGCTATCACTATCATACCGGCATGGTGTTTGCCGCCTATGTGCCCGGTCACGGCCAGGCGCTGGCCAACGGCGGCCGTTACAACGATGTCGGCAAGGTCTTCGGTCGGGCCCGGCCCGCCACCGGCTTCGCCACCGATCTCAAGTCCCTGATGGCCCTGTTCCCGGCTGCGGCCACGGAGCGCGGTGCCATCAGCGCACCGGCGGCCGATGCCCCCGGGCTGCTGGCTCGCGTAGCGGCTCTGCGTGCCGCTGGCGAGATCGTCATCAACTGCCTGGGGGCTGAACCGGATCCGCGCTGCGACCGGGAGTTGGTGGAAGTTGCTGGCGAGTGGCTGGTGCAGCCGCTCGCTTCCTGATCAATCACACGAGTTGGATGTTCATGAGCAAGAATGTAGTGGTTCTCGGTACCCAGTGGGGCGATGAGGGCAAAGGCAAGATCGTTGATTTGCTGACCGACCAGGCCAACGCCGTGGTCCGCTTCCAGGGCGGCCACAATGCCGGCCACACCCTGGTTATCGACGGCCAGAAGACGGTGTTGCACCTGATTCCCTCGGGTATCCTGCGGGCCAATGTCCAGTGCCTGATCGGCAACGGTGTGGTGCTGGCGCCAGATGCCCTGCTGAAGGAGATTGGCGAGCTCGAAGCCAGGGCGGTGCCGGTGCGCGAGCGCCTGCGGATTTCCCCCTCCTGCCCCCTGATCCTGCCCTACCACGTGGCGCTGGATGTGGCCCGGGAGGTCCGCCGCGGGGTGGAGAAGATTGGCACCACGGGGCGCGGCATTGGCCCCGCCTATGAGGACAAGGCCGCCCGCCGCGGCGTTCGCCTCGGCGATCTCAAGGATCCTGAGCGTTTTGCCAGCAAGCTGCGGGAAGTCATGGACTACCACAATTTCCAGCTGGAGCATTACTATAAGGTCGAGCCTTTGGACTACGACACGGTGCTGCGGGAAACCCTGGCCATGGCGACCGAGCTGCTGCCCATGGTGGCCGACGTCACCGCCATTCTGCACGAGTGCCGGAAGACCGATGCCAACATCATGTTCGAGGGTGCCCAGGGCTCCCTGCTGGATATCGACCACGGTACCTACCCCTTTGTCACCAGCTCCAACACCACCGCGGGCGGCACGGCCACCGGCTCCGGTTTCGGGCCGCTGTTCCTGGACTACGTGCTGGGCATTACCAAGGCCTACACCACGCGGGTGGGTTCGGGCCCGTTCCCCACCGAGCTGTTCGACGCCACAGGTGCCCACCTGGCCTCCCGCGGTCACGAGTTTGGCGCCACGACCGGTCGCCCCCGCCGCTGCGGCTGGTTTGACGCCGTGGCCCTGCGCAACGCCGTGAACATCAACTCGGTGTCCGGGCTGTGCCTGACCAAGCTGGATGTGCTGGACGGGCTGGAGACGATCCAGATCTGTATCGGCTATGCCGACAGCAGCGGCAACCCCGTGCCGAACCCGGTGGACTCGGATGACTACGACGGGCTGGTGCCGGTGTATGAAGAGGTTCCGGGCTGGAACGAGTCCACCGTCGGCGCGCGCACGCTTGAGGAGCTGCCGCAAGCCGCCCGGGATTACATCCACAAGATCGAGGACGTGGTGGGTGCTCCGATCGACATCATCTCCACGGGCCCGGACCGGGTAGAGACCATCGTCCTGCGCCACCCCTTCGACGCCTGAGCGCGTTGCCGCAGCTGCCTACCAGAGGTGGGGCACCAGGCCCCACAGGGCGGTAGCCAGCAGCCCGATATTGGCGAGGAAGCCAATGATCATGCCCGGTCCCCGTTTCGCCGGATCCCTGACGTAGCTGTTGCGGTACAGGATGCGGCCGATGATGAACGCGAGCCCGAGGCTCGCGGCCACCTCGGGAATGAAGTACAGGCCGCTCAACCACAGGGCCGGCAAGGTCACCAGCAGTTGCTCCAGGGTATTCATCTGCACCCGGTAGGCGCGCTCGAAGCCGGGGTCGCCGGTCATGGCCGGCGCGGCCAGGCCGGAGCGGCCGCGCTCGACGCCGCAGAGCATGGTAAAAACCAGGTACTGCAACAGAATCAACAGGGTGATCAACGCTACCAGAGCCATGCGGATTGTTCCGGACTGTGTGTGGGCTGTTCTTATACCGCCCACGCCGCCGGCTTGTCCAGCGCTGTCAGTAGTGGCGCTGCCTCCAGGCGCTGAAACCGATGCCAGTCCAGCGGCGGAAGGCCCGGTAGAAGCTGTTGACCTCCAGGTAGCCCAGCTCATGGGCCAGGCATTTTCCCGGTCGCCAGTTGCTGCGCAGGGCCTGCTCGCAGCGGTACTGGCGGGCGCGGTCGAGCAGGAACTGATAGTGGGTGTGGTCGCTCCGCAGGCGTCGCCGCAGGGTGGTGGCGCTCATGCCAAGTTGCGCGGCCACGGCATCGACCCGCAGGCGCGACAGGTCCCCGCGCAGCAGGATGTGCAGTACCCGGTCGGTGGTGCGGGATTCGGAATAGCGGCTGACGCTGGTGGTGGGGCGGGCATCGCGCCAGCGGACAGGATTGAGTGCAGTCTGAGTGTGTTCCATTACCAGAACCTCCTTGTTCAGGTCAGTGCAAGTCAGTGTTGGCGGCGCCCAACCGGCACTGCTGGCTCCGTCCGTGGAGCAGCAGGTCGGCAGTTTGATGGCGCCGGACCAAAAAGATAGCAGAGAATCAGCGGCCCTGCCGCGCGCCCCCCGTGGTTGGGCGCAATTGGTGAAAAACCGGCGCCGGCACCGCCGGCGGCCGCACAGCCGCACAGAATGTGGCGATATTCGGGAGGCAGGTTACTGGCGGGCTGTGGCCTGGTTGCCGAGGACGTCGGGCAGAGGGCAGTCCATGACTGCGGCGATGCTGGCCAGCAACTCCCGCTCCACAGCGCTCAGAGTGCCATCGGCACTGGCTGCCCTGCTCATGGCTTTCAGCACCGGCGGCTTGAGCAGGGGGTAACAATCGGCGAGCTGATGCACTGCCCGGGCAAATGCCTGGAGGCTGCAGTCTTCGGCTGGCAGCAACTGCAGCGCGGGATAACCGAGCTCGTCCGCCGCCAGCCGGAACGTTGTTTCCGTTTCGCCACTGCCATGGTAGGCCAGCATCGACAGCACCACGCGCAGCGAATAACGCACCTTGTCCAGGCTGCGGTGGCGTGCGGTGGCCGGTTTGACCTGCACGAATTCGGGATCGAGATAGTGGCGCAGCAGTTGGTACAGGCACCATTCCCGCAGGTCGGTGCGGCGGTCGGCCCGGATCAGGCCCAGCAGGGTGCGTTTGAACTGCTGGTACTGGGGCGTCGATTGGCTTTTCAGCGCCGGCAGGCACAGCTCCAGCAGCGGCAGGCGCAGGCCCGGGTCCAGTTGTGCCACTCCCTCGTGAAACGTGTGGGCCAGATCCTCCAGGCCCTGGATGCCAGTGTTCCGGAGCAGTGCATACTGAGCCTCGCGCACTGCGGTATCGGGGCTGAGCAGCAGGGCCATGACCAGCGCGGTGGCCCCCAGTGGTTCATGGCTGTGGCGGACGAAGGCCAGTGGCAGGTCATGGCGGGCCGCGGTTGCCTGCTCCAGCTGCTCCGGCTCGGGACCGAAGTCGGCATCGGCGTCCAGATCACCCTGCGCGGCTTCCCGCGCCATCTCGGTGGCAGCCAGGGCCGCGGTCACCAGGGCCGCGCGCCCGACCCCGGCCTCGCCGGCCCCCGGCTGGGTGGCGTGTTCCCGGTAATGTTCTACCTTCCGCTCGATGTACTGGCCGTTCCACTGCGGATCCAGGCGCCTGATCCGCTGCGGCAGCGGCGGATGAGTGGCGAACAGCTGCCACAACTGGTGCCGGATCTGGCCGAAGAAAATGTGCGACATCTCGTCGGCCCGGGCGGCGTGCACCAGCGAGCCCGGGACATAGCCGCCAATGACCTTGAGGGCATCGGCAATGCCGCTGTTGTCGCGGGTGTACTGCACCGCACAGGCATCCGCCAGGTACTCCTTCTGGCGGCTGATGGCGGCCTTGATGAAACCTGCAGCCAGCCCCCCCAGCCAGCCGGTTATCCACAACCCCAGCCCCAGCAGGGGCAGGGCCGGACCGCCGGATTTGCGGTCGCGGTCATTGCCGGTGCGATGATGGCGGCTGGAGCGCAACAGCAGGTAGCCGACATCGCCGATGAAGGTAATCCCCTTGAGCAGCGCTGCCAGGCGGATATTGAGGCGCATGTCGCCATTGAGGATATGGCTGAACTCGTGGGCGATAACGCCCTGCAGTTCGTGCCGCTTGAGGTGTTCAATGGTGCCCCGGGTGACGCCAATGACCGCATCGGCGGGGCTGACACCGGCGGCAAAGGCGTTGATGCCGCGCTCGCCGTTCATGACATAGACCGGCGGTACCGGCAGGCCCGCGGCCAGGGCCATTTCATCGACGATATTGAGGCAGCGGCGTTCCGCCCGGTCCCGGGTCTGCGGCAGGACCCGGGTGCCGCCCATGGCCTCTGCCACCACCTTGCCGCCGGAGGCGAGTTGCAGCCACTTGACCAGCGAGACCAGCGCTACGGTGGCGCCGACCCCGAGGCCGATGCCGCCAAAGCGCTGCCAGCTGAAGTAGGAGAGAAACTCGCGCCAGCCACCGTGCTGGCCGGCATAGAGATTGTAGCTGTCCCCCCACCAGAGGAAAGCTGCGACCATGGCGTTGGTCAGCAGGATCAGGCCTGCCACGGCGGCCAGGAACAGAATGGTCAGCAGGCGTGTATTGCGCCGGGCCAGATCCTGTTGGGCAAAGAAATCCACTGCGAGCCCTCAGGCGGGTGCTGCGAGGTGGTTGCTCAGAAGCTGACTTTCGGCGCCGCCTGGATCTGCACCGAGTCGTCAAACTCCAGCAGCTGGGCGTCATCGGGATGGCCGAAAGTGGCCGCCAGCAGCACCGGCGGCATACTCTGGCGGTAGGTGTTGAACGCCATCACGGCGTCGTTGTAGCCCTGGCGCGCGAAGGCCACCCGGTTCTCGGTATTGGTCAGCTCCTCGGACAACTGCTGCATGTTGTCGCTGGCTTTCAGGTCGGGGTAGGCTTCCATGGTGACGCTGAGTTTGCCCAGCGCGCCCTGGAGGGCATTTTCCGCCCCCGCCAGTCTGGCCATGTCCGCACCGCCGACGCTGCCGGCGCCCAGTGACTTGAGGATAGCGGCGGCCTCGTTGCGCGCCGTGGTCACTGCATCCAGGGTCTCCCGCTCGTGACTCATGTAGGCCCTGGCGGTTTCCACCAGGTTGGGAACAAGGTCGTAGCGACGCTTCAGCTGCACTTCAATCTGGGCAAACGCGTTCTGGAAACGGTTTTTCAGCGTCACCAGCCGGTTGTAGATGCCGATGACATAAATGATCAGCCCCAGCAGTACCAGCCAGAATATGATGGTGGAGATTTCCATGCCTGCGCCCTCCCGAGGCGGTTTTACCGGATTCTATCCCAGAATGGCCAGCGCTGCCGAGTGTGCCTGCCGCTGGTCCAGGGGGGATTTCCGCGGAAACTCCGAATGGCGGTATCATTGGCGTCGGCACTGTGCCGTCACCTCCTGAATCGTAGCGGATCCTCCACAATGCGTGGTACTGATCGCCTGACCCGGGGTCGCATCGCGTCCCTGGCCTGGCCCATTATCCTGGCCAACGCCGCCGTGCCGCTGCTGGGCCTGGCGGATACCGCGGTGATCGGTCATTTCGCCAGCCTGGAGGACCTGGGCGCGGTGGCCTTCGGCTCGGTGATTTTCAGTTTCGTCTACTGGGGCTTTGGTTTCCTGCGCATGGGAACCACCGGCTTCGTGGCCCAGGCCGCGGGGGCTGGCGATGAAGCCGAGGTACGCGCGGCGCTGGTGCGGGCACTGTTGCTGGCGCTGGCCATCAGCCTGACGCTGCTGCTGTTGCAGGTGCCGATAAGAGACAGCGCCCTGTTCCTGCTCGGCGGCAGCGACCCGGTCAGCGAACTGGCCGGCAGCTATTTCTCCATCCGCATCTGGGGCGCCCCGGCAACGCTGGGCCTGTTTGCGCTGGTGGGCATTCTGATCGGCCTCGGCAAGAGCAAGACCCTGCTGCTGGTACAGCTGTTTCTCAACGGGCTCAACATCGCCCTGGACATCCTGTTCGCCGGGGTGCTGGACATGGGGGCCGATGGCATCGCCCTGGGTACCGCGCTGGCAGAGTGGTGCAGCCTGCTGTTCGCGTTGCTGATCGTCTGGCGTCTGTTGCGCGAGCGGCACCGGGACGCGGAACCCTTTGTTCCGGTGACAAGGTTGCGGGCGCTGGCACCGTTGCGCCGCACCTTGGGCGCCAACAGCGATATCATGATTCGCACCCTGTTGCTGGTTTCCAGTTTTGCCTGGTTCGTTCGCCAAAGTGGCGAGTTTGGCGACGCGGTGCTGGCGGCGAATCATATCCTGCTGCAGCTGATTTCCTTTTCGGCCTTTTTCCTGGACGGTTTTGCCTTTGTCGCCGAAGCCGTGACCGGCGCCGCCGCCGGCAGCGGTCGTCTCAGGCGCTTTGACATCGCGGTGCGGCGCAGCACGGAGCTGGCAGCCGGCAGTGCCCTGCTGCTGGCGGCAGGGGTGCTGCTTGGCGGCGAGTTCGCGGTGCGGGCGCTGACCGGCCACAGCGCAGTGCAGCTCGCGGCCATAGACCAGCTGCTGCCGGTGGCCGTTTATATCCTGCTCTCCTTTGCCGCGTTCCAGCTGGATGGCATCTTTATCGGCACCACCCGCACCGCGGAAATGCGCAACGCCACCCTGGCCGCGACGGTCGCCTTTTTCCTGCTGAGCTTTCCGCTGACCGCGGCACTGGGCGTGACCGGCTTGTGGCTGGCATTTATTGCGCTGGTGCTGCTGCGGGCCGTGGCGCTGTTGTATTACTACCCGGCGCTGCGGCGCAGCATCCGGCCCGCGGCGACGGCGCTCAAGCCATCGCTACGGTCACCGGCACGCCGTTGACCGCGGCGTTGCCCGACAGCACGTCCAGCGCCAGTTCATCGGTGACGTCGTTGCAGCTGACCCCGGCATGGCGCACCGCGGTCTGCATGCGGATACCGGGACGGTCGTGGCCGAAACCGTGGGGCAGGCTCACCACACCGGGCATCATGTCGTCGCTCGCCTCTACCTTCACCGTGACCGCGCCGGCCCTGGAGCTCAGTGTGACCTCGGCGCCGTCGCGGATATCCCGGCTGTGCATGTCCCGCGGGTGCATCAGCAGGGTACAGCGGTCCTTGCCCTTCACCAGCCGCCGGTAGTTGTGCATCCAGGAGTTGTTGGAGCGCACGTGGCGGCGCCCGATCAGTCGCAGCAGACCGTCCCCGGTTGCGGCGAATTCGTCACGCAGTCGCTGCAGATCCGCCAGCGGCTGCGGGGTGGCGCAGTCGATGGTTTTATCCCGGGTATGCAGGCGCTGGGGCAGCTGTGGCTGCAGCGGGCCCAGGTCAACGCCCGAGGGATGCTGCCGCAGTCTGGCCAGGCTCAGGGCATGGGGGCTGCCCTGGCGCTCGCTGTAGGGTCCCATCTGCAGGCCCATGTCGATAATCTCGTGTGGTGGCAGCGGCGGCTGGGTGGCCTGGCCCAGCAGTGTCGCCACCCGGTTGCCGAGTTCGGCGAAGATCTCCCAGTCGTGCAGGGCGCCGTCGGGTTTGGCGAACACCGCTTCGCTGTGGCGGGCGGTATTGCGGATGGCGTTGATGTGGAAGCCGAGGTCGTAGTGATCGTGTTCCAGCGGCGAGGTGGGCGGGAGGATGATATCCGCGTGGCGGGTGGTCTCGTTCAGGTAGGGGTCGAGGCAGGCCATGAACTCCAGCTGCGCCAGGGCTGTATCCAGCTGGCGGCCGTTGGGGGTGGACAGCACCGGGTTACCGGCGCCGACGAACAGGGCCCGGATCTGGCCCTCCCCGGGGGTGGTGATCTCCTCGGCCATGGCCGCGGCGGGCAGTTCCCGGTCGAACTCGGGCAGCTTGCGCACCCGGCTGTGGTGGCGGCCGAAGCCGCCGGGGCTGATGCTGCTGACCTGGTCCACGGCTGGCAGGGTAAACAGGGAGCCACCGGGCTTGTCGAGATTGCCGGTGACGATATTGAGCAGCTGCAGCACCCATTGGCACAGGGTGCCGTAGGCCTGGGTGGACACCCCCATGCGGCCATAGCAGATCCCGGCGTCGGCGGCCGCCAGTTCGCGGGCGATACGCCGGGTGGTCTCTGCATTGATGCCCGTGTGGGCAGCGGCGAATTCGGGGGTAAAGTCGGCGCAGGCCGCAGCGATGGTATCCAGCCCGGTGACAAAGCCGTTGAGCGCGCCGGGATCGACCAGATCCTCGGCAAACAGCGTCTGCAGCATTGCCAGCAGGAACAGGGCGTCGGTGCCCGGGGTGATGAACAGGTGTTCGCTGGCGAGCTGTGCCGTTTCCGTCCGCCGCGGGTCCACCACCACCAGTTTGCCGCCGCGGCGCTTGAGATCCTTGATGCGCCGGCGCACGTCGGGCACGGTCCAGATACTGCCGTTGGAGGCGATGGGATTGGCGCCCAGCATCAGGAAATAGTCGCAGCGGTCGATGTCCGGGATCGGAAACAGGGACTTGTGCCCGAACAGCCACATCGCTACCAGGTGGTGCGGCAGCTGGTCCACCGATGTCGCGGAGAAACGGTTGTCGGTGCGGAAATGACGGAACAGGTTCTTCTGGTGGGTCATCATGCCGTAGTTGTGGACGGTGGGGTTGCCCATGTAGATGCCGATGGCATTGACCCCGTCGCGCTGGGCAATCTCCACCAGGCGCCGGGCGGTGGTGTCGAGGGCCTCGTCCCAGCTGATGTCCTGCCACTGGTCCGCCGCGCCGTTTGCGCCCCGGATCCGGCGCACGGGGCCACGCAGGCGGTCCGGGTCCTCGTGGATATCCTGCAGGGCCACCGCCTTGGGGCAGATGTGGCCGCGACTCAGGGGGTCATCCGGATCGCCCTTGATTGACAGCACCTGCTCACCGTCGGTTTCAATAAGCAGGCCGCAGATGGCTTCACAGAGATGGCAGGCACGATGGTGGATAGCTCTGGTCATGGGCCCAACGTTATGGTTATGAGAGTGAGTGCAGTGTAGCGGGTTTCGGCGGGGCGGTTAAGCAGCTGCCGCTGGCGGTGCCTGCAGCTTTTGTGTAACCTCGGGCGAGATGCCCCACAGCGGTCAGGGAAACGATGAACGAGAGCTGGAAGTCCTATCAAACGGGCAACTTTTTCGACGAACTGATCACCCCCAAGGGGCAACCCCGGGCAGCGGCCCGCGGCGCGATCAGGCTGTTGCAGCAGCTGCCGTTGGAGGAAATGGCCGCGCGCCGTGCCGCCGCCGAACTCGCCATCCGCGAAATGGGCATTTCCTTTACCGTCTACACCGAGGGCGGCAATATCGATCGAGCCTGGCCCTTCGATATCATTCCCAGGGTAATTTCCGCACGACAGTGGCAGGCGGTCAGCGATGGCCTGCGCCAGCGCAGCCTCGCCCTCAACCGCTTCATAGACGACGTCTACAACAAGCAGTCGATTCTCGCCGATGGCGTGGTGCCTGCCGAGGTGGTGCTGGAGTCCGGCAACTACAAGGCGCCCTGTGCGGGTATGTCGCCCCGGTTTGGTGTCTGGGCGCATATCTGCGGTTCTGACCTGGTGCGCGATGGCGAAGGCCGGTTCTATGTGCTGGAGGACAACCTGCGGGTACCCTCCGGGGTGTCCTACATGCTGGAAAACCGCGAGATCACCAAGCGGGTGCTGCCGGAGCTGTTTGAAAACTACAGTATCCTGCCGGTGGACGACTACCCGTCAAAGCTCTACCAGACCCTGGCCTCACTGTCGCCACGGGAGCGGCGCCGCCCCTGCATCGTGGTGTTGACCCCCGGTATCTACAATTCCGCCTACTTTGAACACGCCTACCTGGCCCAGGGCATGGGCGCGGAGCTGGTGGAGGGCAGTGACCTGCTGGTGGCGGACGACGATTGCGTCTACATGCGCACCGTCGACGGACCCGTGCGGGTGGACGTGATCTATCGCCGCATCGACGAGGAGTTCATGGACCCGGAGGCGTTCCGGCCGGATTCCATGCTGGGTGTGCCGGGCCTGATGCGGGCCTGGAAGGCGGGCAGGGTGGCCATTGCCAATGCGCCCGGAAGCGGGGTTGCGGATGACAAGGTCATCTACGCCTATGTGCCGGAGATGATTCGCTACTACCTGAAGGAAAAGCCGCTGCTGGCCAGTGTCCCGACGTACCTGTGCATGCGGGAGAAGGACCGCGAGTATGTTCTGAAGAACCTGGACAAACTGGTGGTGAAGCCCGCCAATGAGTCGGGTGGATATGGAATCATGGTGGGCCCTCACAGCAGCGCCGCTGTGCGGCGCAAGTTTGCGCGCCTGATCGAGGAGAACCCGCGCAACTACGTGGCCCAGCCGACCCTGTCCCTGTCCACCGCGCCCACCTACATCGCCGACGCCGTCGAACCCCGCCACCTAGACCTGCGCCCCTTCATTTTGCAGGGCGCGGACAGCTGGGTGACGCCGGGCGGCCTGACCCGGGTGGCACTGGTCAAGGGTTCGCTGGTGGTGAATTCCTCCCAGGGCGGCGGCAGCAAGGACACCTGGATCGTGGAGGGCAAGGTATGACCATGCTGTCCAGCGTCGCCGAACGCCTGTACTGGATGGCGCGCTATCTGGAGCGCGCGGAAGATACCGCGCGACTGGTGGCGGCCTACAACCACCTGATCATGGATATCCCCCGGGGTTCGGAACTGGGCTGGGATGTGCTGATCCGTATTCTCGACGCCGAACCGGCCTTCTACGCCAACTACCGGGTTGGCAATGAGCAGAATGTGCTGCGCTACCTGATGGCCGAGCAGGACAACGTGTCGAGCATCCCCTTCTCGGTGCGCGGGGCCCGGGAGAATGTGCGCACGACCCGTGATGTGCTGCCCGAGGAAACCTGGGAGCAGATCAACGAACTCTATCTCTACACCAACGACACGGCAGAGAAATCCGTCGGTCGGCGCAATCGCCAGGCATTCCTCGAGGAGATCGTCAATCGCTGCCAGCTGATCAACGGCATGCTGGCCTCGACCCTGCCGCGTGACCACGCCTACCGCTTCCTCAGGCTGGGGCATCTGCTGGAGCGCTCGGACATGACCACCCGCCTGATGGACGTCGGCGCGGGTGAAATCCTGGCCCGGGACGGCACCCATGGCGCCATCGACCCGCTGATCTGGGCGTCCCTGCTGCAGGCCCTGTCCGCGTTCGGCGCCTACCGGCGCATGATCGGGCCGCTGGTAGAGGCCGAGCGGGTAGTGGAGTTCGTATTCCGGGAGGCAATACTGCCGCGTTCGGTGGCGTTCTGCCTCGCCGGTGTGCGCGAGGAGTTGAAGCCGCTGCCCAATCACCAGGCGGCGCTGCGGGTGCTCGATCGCGGCCGCCGCAAGCTGTCGCGGCTGGATGCTGAGACCATGTCGCGCGAGCAGCTGCACCGCTATATCGATGAATTCCAGTCGTTGCTGAGCGAATTGCACCGCGCGATCATGGCGACCTGGTTCCACCCGGACACACCATGAAACGCCTGCAGTGTGCCTGCGGCAGCCAGGTCTTTTTCGAGAGCCGGGACTGCGTGCGCTGCGGCGCCAGACTGGGCTTTGACCCCGCGACCATGAGCATGCAGAGCCTGCAACCCGAGGGCGACGGGCTCTACCTCGGCGCCAGCGGCGCCCACTACCGCTTCTGCGACAACGCCACCCAATGGGACGTCTGTAATTGGTTGCGCCCGGTTCAGGAATGCCCGGCTGAGGCGCCCCCGGCCGAGGACTCTCACCCCCTCTGCTTTGGCTGCCAGTTCAACCGCGTCATCCCCAATCTGTCCCTGCCCGGCAACATCCAGCGCTGGTGGATCCTGGAGCAGGGCAAGAAGAGGCTGTTCTATACCCTGCTCAGCCTCGGCCTGCCGTTGGTGGACGGCTGGCGTGACCCGCGCAACGGTCTGTTGCTGGACTTCATCGAGGACGGTCGCAGTCGCGACGATTATGCGGAGACGTTCGTCAGTACCGGCTTTCTGGGTGGCGTTATTACCATCAATACCCTGGAGGCCGACGAAGTGGCCCGGGTGGCGGCGCGGGAGCAGATGAACGAGAGCTACCGCACGGTACTGGGCCATCTGCGCCATGAGTCCGGACACTATTACTGGTCGCGGCTCTGGCGCGACAGCGACCTGCGGGCGGATTTCGCCGAGCTGTTTGGCGACGAGACCATGGACTACGCCGGCGCCCTGGCCCGGCACTACCGGGAAGGGCCATCACCCGAGTGGCGCAACTACTACATCAGTGCCTATGCCAGTGCCCATCCCGCGGAGGACTGGGCCGAAACCTGGGGTCACTATCTGCACATCGAGGATGCCCTGGAAACGGCGGCAGCCTACGGTGTGACCAGCGAGGACATCAATAGCCTGGACATCAATGCCCGCATAGCACTCTGGCGCGACCTCAGCATTACCCTGAACGAACTCAATCGCAGCGTTGGCCGCGGCGATGCCTATCCCTTCGTCATCAACAGTTTCGTAGAGTCCAAGCTCTGTTTCGTGGAGAAGGCAATTCGGCGACTGCAGACCATGTGAGCAAGCGGGGCCAGCGGCCCGGCGCCACTTTGTCATGGCTCCATTTTGAGCAGGGCCTGTGCCAGCAGCGGCGCCATGGGCACCGCGTTGCTGGGATGGGCGATACAGTCGGTGCTCCAGACTTCGCCGATGCCGGCTGCCGCCATGACCTCCAGCGCGTCGCCCGCAAACAGGGCGTGGGTGACGGCGACGTCGACGGAGTGTGCTCCCGCCGCCAGCAGCAGACTCGCGGCAGCGGCCAGGGTGCGCCCGGAACTGGCGACATCATCCAGCAATACGATCGCGCGGCCGTTGACATCGATGGCCGGCAGGGCGATCTCCACCTGCATATCTCCGCGGCGTACCTTGCTGCACACGGCGTGATCCAGGGCCTGCGCGCGGGCGCCATTTTCAACCCACTGGGCGGACTCTGCATCGGGGCCGATCAGCAGCGGCTGCTGCCGACGCTGGCTCGCCAGCTCCGCCAGACCGGGCGCTGCGGACAGGGCCATGGCCTCCGCCAGCGGCACTGCCTCTTGCAGGCGGTTGATGCGATGAAGATGGGGGTCCACGGTGATCAGGCCGTCAAACAGCTCCGCCAGAAAGCCGCCGATGATCTTCTGGCTGACAATCTCCCCCGGCTGGAAGGCGATGTCCTGGCGCATGTAGCCGAGGTAGGGTGCTACCAGCAAGAGTCGCCGTACGCCGAGCTGTCGCGCATGTCGTGCCAGCAGCAGCAGCTCAACGAGTTTGTCGTTGGGACGGTCCAGGCTGCGGTAGATCACCAGGGTATGCGGTGGCGAATCAGCGGCCGCAGCGGGCAGCGTCAGCTTGAGTTCATCATCCGGGAAACGGTGGCGGGCGATTTCCGCCGCCGGCAGGGCGCAGGCCTGGGCCAGGCGCCCGGCCGGGCCCCGCTCGTCGGCAAAATGCAGTAGCAGGGCGGGCATCAGAACTCCACGAACAGCGTCGGCATGGCTTCGGCGTCGCCCACGGTAAAGCCTGTGGCGCGCTCGCAGAGCTGGCGGGCGAAACCGAGTTCCGTGGGATAGGCGGCATAGACGCGGTACAGGATGTCGCCCGCTGCAACCGTGCTGCCCAGCTTGGCCAGCAGGTCGACACCGGCACCGGCGGCCCGCGGTGCGCCCGCCTGGCGGGCGATGCGGGCCAGTTGCAGGTTGTCGATGCCGATGACCGTGCCGGCCTCGCCGGCGCGGATCTCGAAGCACAGGGGCGCCAGCGGTGGGTGTTCCGGGTCAAAGGACTTGGTCCCCTGGGCGGCGATGATGTCCTGCATTTTCTGCAGGGCCCGCCCCGAGTCGAGAATATCGCGGGCGATGGCAAAGCCGTCGCCACCGCGCACATCCGGGTCGAATTCGAGCATGCGGCCGGCGAGGCGCAGGGACTTCTGGCGCAGGTCATTGGGCGCGTCGGGCCGATTCTGCAGGACCCGCATCACGTCGCGGGCCTCCAGCACCGGGCCGATACCGTTGCCTACCGGCTGGCGACCATCGGTGACCACCACATCCAGCGTCAGCCCCATGCGCTTGGCGACGAATTCAAACAGGCGTCGCAGGCGCTGGGCCTCCGGCATGGAACGCACCTTGGCGGTGGGTCCGATGGGGATGTCCAGCACCAGGTGGGTGGAACCGGCGGAGACTTTCTTCGACAGGATGGAGGCCACCATCTGCCCCGGTGAATCGATCGACAGCGGCCGTTCCACCGCAATCAGGACGTCATCCGCCGGCGACAGGTCGCTGGTCCCGCCCCAGGCCAGGCAGCCGCGGTGGGTGTGGACGATGTCCTCGAGCTGCTCGAACTGCAGTTCCACCGTCGCCAACATCTCCATGGTGTCGGCGGTACCGGCGGGGGAGGTGATGGCCCGGGATGAGGTTTTCGGGCACAGCATGCCGTGGGCCGCGACAATGGGCACTACCAGCATCGAGGTACGGTTGCCGGGGATGCCGCCGATACAGTGCTTGTCCACCACCGGGTGTTCGCCCCAGTTCAGGCGGCGCCCGACATGACTCATGGCGTCGCTGAGGAAAAAGACCTCTTCCCGGTCCAGTTCCGACTGGTTGCAGGCCACTACAAAGGCGGTCAGCTCGATCTTGGAGTAGCGGTGTTCGGCGATGTCACTGACGATCGCCTGGAAGTCCTCCGCGGTGAGGCGCTCCCCTGCAATCTTGCGGTGCAGGGCGGGGATGGAGCTGGCCGGCTCGGCCTGGGAAACATGGACCTGGTGCCCCTCTTCCAGCCCCAGCAGGGCAAAGGCATCCTCGGACAGGCCCAGCTCGTTGCAACCCACGATCGCGTCGTCATCCACCACGTTGACGCTGGCCAGGATGCGGTGGCCGTTGCTGCTCACCTCCACCTTGGCCAGCGCCTGGAAGCCCTCTGCCCGGTACAGTTCGCACTCCCGATGCAGGTAGGCCACGTTTTCGCGATAGGTGTCGATGCCTACCCGGCGCAGCGCCAGCGTGGAGGCGGCTTCGGCAGCGCCCAGTTCGTCGGGTGCGGGTTTCTTCATTGCTCTAGTTGTCGTCCTCCAGCACTTCGCTCAGGGAGGGCAGTTTCTCGAAGGCCTCGCGAATATTGTCATCCCAGCTCTGGCGCAGCTTCGCCAGGTAGGGATGGTGCTCCTCCAGGGTGAAGTAGCGGGCGTAGGGCTTGAGGCTGTCGTTGCGGTAGTACAGGCACTCCAGCGGCGGGCCCACGGTGGCGTTGGAGCGAATGGTGGAGTCCATGGAGACCAGGGCGCAGCGCATGGCGGTCTCGTAGGGCGTGTCCGGGCGCACAATCCGGTCGAGGATGGGCTTGCCGTACTTGGTCTCGCCGATCTGCAGATACGGATACAGTTCGGAGGCGGTGATGTGATTGCCCTCCGGATAGATCAGGTACAGGGCCTGCGGGTGACCCTTGATTTGCCCGCCGAGGATAAACGTGGCCGAGGCATTGAAACCGGGCCCCGCTACCGGCGCGCTGGACGCGGTGTACTTGGCCTGCTCGCGGACGCTGATTTCACCGACGTAGTCAGCGACATCGGCGACATAACGGGCCTTGAGAATATTGAACTTGGCGTCCTCCTCCAGGTCGCGCTGGATCTGGGCGATCACCGCCTGGCTGGTGGCCAGGTTGCCGGCGCTGAGCAGGATCAGGGAGCGGTCGTAGGCCACCGAGAACCGGTGCATCTTGCTGTAGGTGCTGACGCGATCGGGCCCGGCATTGGTCCTGGAGTCGGAGCAGAAGATCAGGCCGTCTTCCACGGCGATGGCGAGGCAATAGGTCATGGCGGTTGGGTTTGGTTCCCGGCCCAGAATTGACAGCGAAGGATAATGGCTGCGGCGGGGGAATGCTACCGCGGCGGGGCTGCCTCGCTGCTATGGTGCAATAGAGATAGTGTGGGATTGAATGAGTTGGGGATGGTGCCCAGGAGAGGACTTGAACCTCCACGCCCTTTCGAGCACTAGCACCTGAAGCTAGCGTGTCTACCAATTTCACCACCTGGGCCTGCGGTTCAGGGCGTTGCCTGAGCCGAGGGCGCGCACTTTACTTTTCCCGGGCAGGTTTGTCAATCCTCGCGTATACTGTCGCCCAGTAAAAATTGATACAGTCGAAACAGACAAGGACACCGCTCTCAATATGACCAAAAAAGGCAAGATTGCCGACCCCCATGCAGAGCGCGAAGCTGCGCGCTATGACAATCCCATCCCCAGCCGCGAGGCGATTCTCGAGCTGCTGGCCGAGGCGGACAAGCCCCTCAGTCACCCCCAGATCGCCAGGCAGCTCCTGCTCGACGACGAAGACTCGATAGAAGCCTTGCGCAAGCGCCTGCGGGCGATGGAGCGCGATGGCCAGCTGATGGTCAACCGCCGCGGCGCCTACGGCCTGGTGGACAAGATGAACCTGCTGCGCTGCCGGGTGCAGGGCCACCGCGACGGCTACGGCTTCGCCATTCCCCTGGAGCAGGGGGATGACCTCTACCTGAGCTCGCGGCAGATGCAGTTCGTCTTTGATGGCGATGAAGTACTGGCCACTGTCATCGGCCTGGACCGGCGCGGGCGTCCGGAAGGCAGGGTGGTCGAAGTCCTGCACCGTGGCACCAGTCGCATCGTCGGCCGCTATGAAGAGGAGAGCGGCATCGGCTTCGTGGTGCCGGACAACAGCCGCGTCAACCACCGCATCCTGATCCCGCCGAAACTCAAGGGCGGTGCGAAGTCCGGCCAGATCGTCACTGCCGAGATCACCGACTACCCCACGCGCAACCTGGGTGCCAAGGGCAGCATCGTCGAGGTACTGGGCGACCACCTGGATCCGGGCCTGGAAATCGATGTCGCGATTCGCTCCCACAACATCCCCCACGAGTGGCCGGAGGAGGTCCTGCGCGAGGCCGGTTCGCTGGAGACGGAGCCGCTCGAAGAGGACAAGCAGTACCGCGCGGACCTGCGCAAGCTGGCCTTTGTCACCATCGACGGCGAAGATGCCCGCGACTTCGACGATGCCCTGTACTGTGAGAAGCGCCTGCGCGGCTGGCGCCTGTGGGTGGCGATCGCCGATGTCTCGCACTATGTGCAGCCGGGCTCGGCCCTGGACGAGGAAGCCGCCCTGCGCGGCAATTCGGTGTACTTCCCTGAGCAGGTGGTGCCGATGCTGCCCGAGGCCCTGTCCAACGGGCTCTGTTCGCTGAAGCCCGAAGTCGATCGCCTGGCCATGGTCTGCGAAATGGAACTCAGCGGCTCAGGCAAGCTGACCGGTTTCCGCTTTTTCGAGGCGGTGATTCACTCGCATGCCCGCCTGACCTATACCCAGGTCGGTGAGCTGCTGGAGCAGGGTAGCCATCCGGACATCAGCAAGAGCCTGGTCAAGGATCTGAAACGGCTGCACTCCCTGTACAAGGTGCTGCGCAGCGCCCGCGGTGATCGCGGCGCGATTGATTTCGAGACCACCGAGACCCGTATCCTGTTCAACGAGCAGCGCAAGATCGACGCCATCGTGCCGGTGGTGCGCAATGACGCCCACAAGATTGTCGAGGAGTGCATGCTCTGCGCCAACGTGGCGGCCGCGCGCTTCTATGAAGAACACAAATTGCCGGTCCTGTACCGGGTGCACGAAGGCCCCACCCCCGAGAAGCTGGAGAACCTGCGCGCCTTCCTGGGCGAGCTGGGCCTGGACCTGCGTGGCGGCGACAAGCCGACCCCGGCCCACTACGGCAAGCTGCTGGATGAAGTGCAGTCCCGCGACGACGCCAATGTCATCCAGACCATGCTGCTGCGCTCCCTGCGCCAGGCGGTCTACCAGCCCGAGAACGAGGGTCACTTCGGCCTTCACTATCCGGCCTATGCCCACTTCACCTCGCCGATCCGGCGCTATGCGGACCTGCTGGTGCACCGGGGCATCCGCCACATCATTCGTTCCAAGGTGCGCACCAAGACCGTGGTGCGCCAGCGCGGTGCGCCGCTGTTGCCGAAGGAGGATATCTTCCCCTACGACGAGCGCGACATGGTGGCGTACGGTATGCACTGCTCCATGTCCGAGCGGCGGGCGGACGATGCCACCCGCGATGTGGAGTCCTGGCTCAAGTGCGAGTTCCTGCAGGATCATGTGGGCGACGAGTTCGATGGCATCATTGCCGCGGTCACCAGCTTCGGCCTGTTTGTGGAGTTGCAGCCCATCTATATAGAAGGGCTGGTGCACATCAGCGCCCTGCCGGGCGACTACTACAGCTTCGATGCCTCGCACCAGCGCCTGGTTGGCGAGCGCAGCGGCCGCAGCTACAAGCTCGGTGGCCGGGTGCGGGTGCAGGTTGCGCGGGTGGACCTGGATGACAAGAAGGTCGATCTGGAAATGATTGATTCGAAGCCGCCCGAGGGTGGCGCGTCCAGGAAGTCGCGCAAGCCGGCCGGGAAGAAGGCGGCGTCGGGGCGCTCGGGGCAGGGGAAGAAGTCCGATGCTCCGGCGAAGAAGTCCGGTGCGCCGAAGAAAAAGTCCCCGGCGGCCAGCACGTCCGCTGCCGATCCGGAGCAGCCGGCCCCGGCCGCCAAGTCCCGCCGTCGCCGTCGCCGCTAGCCCCGCCGCGTGCAATACATCTACGGCATTCACGCGGTCGACGGCCTGTTGCGGCGCAATCCTGCGGCGGTGCGGCAGTTGGCCCTGCAGCAGGGGCGTGCGGACAAGCGCATCGCCGGTCTTGAGGCCCTCGCCCGCAACCAGGGCGTGGCGGTGGTGCGCGAGCCGCGCAAGGTGCTGGATGAGCGGGTATCGGGTCGCCACCAGGGCGCCGTTGCCGCCGTCGTGGAGTCCGCCGCCGCGGGTCCCGCTGCCATGGGTGGCAATCTGCTGGATGAGGCCGACCTGCTGCGCCTGGTGGATGACAGTCCCGGGCCGGTCCTGCTGCTGGTGCTGGATGGCATTACCGACCCCCACAATCTCGGTGCCTGTCTGCGCAGTGCCGATGCCGCGGGTGTGCAGGCGGTCATCGTCCCCAGGGACAAGTCCGCGGACCTCGGTCCCACCGTCAGCAAGGTGGCCTGCGGCGCCGCCGAGGTTGTCCCCTTTGCCCGGGTCACCAATATCGCCCGTACCCTGGAGGCCCTCAAGGCCCGCGGCGTATGGATATACGGCACTGCCGGCGAGGCCCAGGCCACGGTCTACGACAGTGACCTCACGGGCTCGGTCGCGCTGGTGATGGGTGCCGAGGGCGCTGGCCTGCGGCGTCTGACCCGCGAGCTCTGCGACCACCTGGTCAAGCTGCCCATGGCCGGTTCGGTCAGCAGCCTCAACGTTTCGGTGGCCACCGGGATCTGCCTGTTCGAGGCGCTGCGCCAGCGCCGCCAGCCGGGGCGCTAGCGTCTGCCCGGAAGCGCTTGCGGCGAACCCGCAAACCCTATAGAATCCGCGGCCTGAATTTTGCCCGGCTGTTGCGACAGCCGATCCTCCTTGCTACACCACGCTGATGGGTAGCATTAACCCGTAAGGAGCCACGATGCGTCATTACGAAGTTGTATTCATGGTCCACCCGGACCAGTCCGAACAGGTGCCCGGCATGATCGAGCGCTACTCCAATACCATCCAGAAAGACGGCGGCTCCGTGCACCGTCTGGAAGACTGGGGCCGCCGCCAGCTGGCCTACCCCATCAACAAGATTCACAAGGCGCACTATATCCTGATGAATGTTGAAGCTTCCAACGAAGCGATGGAAGAACTGACCACCACCTTCCGTTACAACGACGCCGTACTGCGTAACCTGGTCATTCGCCGCGACGAAGCCGTCACCGATGAGTCATTCATCATGAAGGCCGAGAAGGAAAGCCGCGAGCGCAAGACCCGCTACGAGGAGCGCCAGTCGGCAGAAGCCGAGCGGACGCCCCGCGAAAGCAGCAGCAACGACAACGAAGGCGATGATGAGTCCGGCGAATAAGCCGCTCGCAGCCAGGTAACGATTATCAAGGTTCACAAGGAGTAGCCAATGGCACGTTTTTTCCGTCGCCGCAAGTTCTGTCGCTTCACTGCCGAAGGCACGAAGGAAATCGACTACAAGGATCTGGAAACGCTGAAGGCGTACATTTCAGAAACCGGCAAGATCGTACCCAGCCGGATCACCGGGACCAAGGCCAGGTACCAGCGTCAGCTGGGCACCGCCATCAAGCGCGCGCGCTTCCTGGCCCTGCTGCCGTACTCGGACTCGCATCAGTAAACATTCCCGGTCGCAGGCCGCAGCCTCTGGTTGCGGCGTGACTCTGGGAGGCGCGTTTTGAAAGGCCTGGCCAATTTCATCATGCGCGGTCGCCTGCAGGCACTGGTGGTGGCCGTTGCCGGTGCTGGCAGTCTGCTGTTCTGCTGGATCAGTGCTGCTGCCATCGCCCTGGTCACCCTGCGCCGCGGCGCGGGACAGGGTGGCTGGTTGCTGTTGTGGGCGGTGCTGCCGGCCGGCGCGCTGATGCTGGCCTTCGGCGACAGCGGGCCCCTGGCCCTGTTGCTGGGGACCGGTGCGCTGGCGCTGGTACTCAGGTTGACCGTGAGCCTGCCGCTGGCGATTCTGGCCAGTGTGCCGGTAGGCCTGGTCACCGGGTGGGCCGTGGCGGTATTTGGCGGCCCGGTGCTGGAGCAGATGCTGGCTTTTTTCGACCAGTTTCTGGGCAGCCTGGAGCAACAGATGGCCGCCGAGGGCGCGGCGGTGGTCACCCTGGCGCGGCCGACGGCGCTGCAGGTTGCAGGCATGCTGGGAGCCGCCAATGCAATCTTCAGCGTGCTCTGTCTGTTGCTGGCGCGCTGGTGGCAGGCGGCACTGTACAACCCCGGCGGGTTTGCCGGCGAGTTTCGCGCCCTGTATTACCCGCCTGCAGTCAGCAGCCTGCTGGTGGTGGTGGCACTGGGTCTGGCCAGTCTCGGACTGGAGTACCGGTCCTGGGCCGCGATCTGCCTGGTGCCCCTGACCGCAGCCGGCCTCGCGCTGTTGCACGCCCGGGTGGCAATACGCGGTCGGGGTACCGGATTGCTGGCCGGCTTTTACATTGCCTGGGTCCTGTTTGACCTGGCAAAGATTATGGTGGTGATCGCGGCTGTGGCCGACAGCTGGCTGGGATTTCGCCAGCGCTGGCAGGCCAGCACCGGGGGCAGTGTCTCCCGGCGCGACGACAGCGATGACCGCGACTGACGATTTAAACCAAGCGGGAGGCGACTCCCCTGAAAGAGGAAATCAAGATGGAAGTCATATTGCTGGAAAACATCGGCAACCTGGGTGGCCTGGGAGACAAGGTGGACGTGAAAGCCGGCTATGGCCGCAACTTCCTGATCCCCCAGGGCAAGGCAGTGCCTGCAACCCGGGACAACATTGCCGAGTTTGAAACCCGTCGCGCCGAGCTGGAAGCCGCTGCGGCCGCAACCCTGGCTGCCGCCGAGAAGCGCGCCGAGGCCCTGAACGCCCTGCAGCCGATTTCCATCGGCGCCAATGCCGGCGAAGAGGGCAAACTGTTCGGTTCAGTGGGTACCCGCGATATCGCCGAGGCCCTGACCGCGGCCGGCTGCGAAGTGGACAAGTCCGAAGTGCGTCTCCCCGAGGGTCCCCTGCGCGAGCTGGGCGAGTTCGACGTGGATATCCAGGTGCACGGCGACGTCACTGCCACGGTTGTCATCGCCGTCGTTGCCGAGTAAACATCTCTGCCCGGGCCCTGGCCCGGGCGTCTCTCCGCTATACAGCGTACGCCAGGTTGAATAAATCCGGCGTGCCCTTTTCCATGCCCGGCAAAATCCGCTAACCTGTCCGGCCGCGACCGTCACAGCAGACCAGCATGCCTGATACCGACTACCCCGGCGTTGTTTCCGAGCCCCCCTACGGCAGCGGGCGCGGTGTCAGCGACCGGGATATTGCCCGCATCAAGATGCAACCGCACTCGATCGAGGCCGAGCAGTCGGTCCTCGGCGGCCTGTTACTGTCCGCGGATGGCTGGGATGCGGTGGCGGAGGCGGTCACCGCGGCGGATTTCTACCGGCCCGATCACCGCCTGATTTTCCGCCAGATTGCCAAGCTGGCCGAGGCGGCGCAGCCGGTCGATGTAATTACTGTGGCAGACCGCCTGACCGCCAACGGCGAACTGGATGCAGCCGGTGGCCTCGGCTATCTGGCGGAGCTTGCCAGCAACACTCCCAGCGCCTCCAATATCCGTGCCTACGCCCAGGTGGTCAGCGAGCGCGCCAGCTTGCGCAAATTGATCGAGGCGGCGCAGGTCATCGCCGAGAGCGGCTTCAGCCCGGAAGGGCGCACCTCCGATGAGCTGATCGACGAGGCTGAGCGCCTGATCATGCAGATCTCCGAGCACGGGCCCAAGGCCGGTGGCCCGCGGGAAGTGAACCCGTTGCTGCAGTCGGCCCTGAACCGGATCGAGGAACTGTTTCACTCGGGCGGCGACATCACCGGCCTCGACACTGGCTTTCTCGATCTCAACCGCATGACCTCGGGCCTGCAGCCCTCGGACCTGGTGATCGTTGCCGGCCGTCCGTCCATGGGCAAGACCAGCTTTGCCATGAACCTGGTGGAAAACGCGGTACTGGGGCAGGACAAGCCGATCCTGGTGTTCAGCATGGAGATGCCCGCGGAACAGCTCATCATCCGCATGCTGTCCTCGGTCGGCCGCATCGACCAGACCCGGATCCGCAACGGCAAGCTGGAGCAGGAAGACTGGCCCAAGCTCAGCAACGCCGTCTCCAAGCTCAAGGACCGGCCGCTGTTCATCGACGACACCCCGGCGCTGACGCCCACGGAAGTGCGCAGCCGCGCCCGCCGCATTACCCGCGAGCACGGCCAGATCGGGATGATCATGGTGGACTACATCCAGCTGATGCAGATTGCCGGCTCCTCCGAGGGGCGTACCGCGGAGATCTCCGAGATCTCCCGCAGCCTCAAGGCCATCGCCAAGGAGTTCCAGTGCCCGATGGTGGCCCTGTCCCAGCTCAATCGCTCTCTGGAGCAGCGCCCCAACAAGCGCCCGGTCAATTCGGACCTGCGCGAGTCCGGGGCGATCGAGCAGGACGCCGATGTGATCATGTTCATCTACCGGGACGAGGTCTACAACGAGGATTCGCCGGACAAGGGGACGGCGGAGATCATTCTCGGGAAGCAGCGGAATGGGCCGATCGGGAGTTGTCGGCTGGCGTTCATCGGCCAATTCACACGCTTCGAAAACCTCGCTCGCGGTAATTACGACGACTGACACCCTTCCTTGCTGTCCCGATGTCTCGCTGATGCCGCGGGGTCCGCGGCCCCGGCGCCTGGTTGCTCCCTGGCGGGACACGCTGTGAATACATCCCTGTAAGCTCTTCGGCCTGGGCGGCCCCACGCATCCATGCCGTCGACGGTCCCGCCAGGGAGCAACCAGCCACCGGGTCCCCGATCAAGGCAGTGAATTCAGGCCTTCGGGGTCGCTTGACCAGTGAAGTCTCGCGATGGCCGGGGCGCGCACTGAGCGGTGGGGCGGGAGTGGAGGGCAGGACCGTATGCGACATGGATGTCGCATCCGAGCGTACATGGACGTATTCACAGCGTGTCCTGCCCTCCACTCCCGGCCTACCGCGCAGCCGTAACGGAGCGGGAAGGTCAGGCCTTCGGGGTCGCCCGCTCGATAATCGATGCGCAGTCCACCCCCCGGGGAAGGGCCCCGTAGTTGTGGTGCCCGGCAGCTTCCAGGCGCGAGGCGCAGAATGCGTCGGCGACTGCGCCGGGAGCGTGCTGCAGGAGCAGGGCGGCCTGCAGGGAGGTGGCCAGGCGGTCGACTACGCTGCGGGCCCGGTATTCCATGTCGGAGGAATCCTTGAGTTCGCGGGCCAGGGTGTCGAGTTGGCGGTCCAGGGCGGTATTGCTGCCGCGGGCCTTGCCGGTCTCAAGAAAGAAGGCTTCCACGACTTGCGGTGACTTCTGCAGGGCGCGCAGGACGTCCAGGCACTGGACATTGCCGCTGCCTTCCCAGATGGCGTTGACCGGGGCTTCGCGGTAGAGGCGCGGCATCATGCTGTCTTCCATCACGCCGCTGCCGCCGATGCACTCCATGGCTTCATAGGCGTGGTTGGGGCTGCGCTTGCAGATCCAGTACTTGCCCACGGCGACGCCGAGGCGCATGAGCAGGGCTTCCTGTTCGTCCTGGAGGTTGTCCAGCGCACGGGCCATGCGCATGCCGGTGACCAGCGCGGCCTCGCTCTCGATGGCGAGGTCGGCGAGCACGTTCTGCATCAGCGGCTGGCGGTTGAGCACCGCGCCGAAGGCTTCGCGGATACTGCAGTGGTGCAGGGCCTGGGAGACAGCCATGCGCATGCCGGCGGCGGAGCCGATCATGCAGTCGAAGCGGGTCAGGCTGACCATCTCGACGATGGTGCGTACGCCGCGGCCCTCCTCGCCCAGCAGCCAGCCCATGGCGCCGCGCAGCTCGATCTCGCTGGAGGCATTGGAGGCATTGCTCAGCTTTTTCTTCAGGCGCAGCACCTGCAGCGGGTTCTTGCTGCCGTCGGGACGCCAGCGCGGCACCAGGAAGCAGCTGGGGCCGGCCTCGGTCTGGGCCAGTATCAGGAAAGCGTCGCACATGGGGGCGGAGAGGAAAAACTTGTGCCCCACCAGTTCGTACAGCTCACCGGGGCCACGCGGGCCCACGGGCCAGGCGCGGGTGCTGTTGCTGCGCACATCCGAGCCGCCCTGCTTTTCTGTCATGCCCATGCCGATGGTGACGCTCTGCTTGTCCCGGTCCGGCAGGTTGCGCGGATCGTACTCACGGGCGGTGATCTTCGGCTCCCACAGCGCGGCGATGGCCGGCGTGGTGCGGATCGAGGGAATGCAGGCAAAGGTCATGGTGATGGGGCAGCCGTGGCCGGCCTCCACCTGGCCGTGCAGGTAGCTGTGGGCCGCCCGCGCCACGTGGGCGCCGGTCTTCGGGTCGGTCCAGGGGGAGGAGTGCAGGCCATGGCTGAGGGCCGTGTCCATGAGCGTGTGGTAGGCCGGATGGTAGCTGACCAGGTCTACCCGGTTGCCAAAGCGGTCGTGGGTGTCGAATTCGGGGGTGTAGCGGTTGGCGTCAAAGCCGAGCTGGAGGTAGTCGGCGGCGCCGACCCTGGCGCCGAAGGCCCGCAGATCCGCCTCTGCCCAAGCTGCGCCTTCGCGCTGTATCGCGTCGCGCAGGGCGCGGTCCTCGGTGAAGAGGTTGTAGTCCGCCAGTTCGCGGGAGACATTTTCGACCGCGTGGGTCTCGGCCAAAAAATGCGGGCGCTGGTCGAGGGAGGTGGGTGCGTTCATGGGTTCCTCTCCGTAAGTACTGTTGATGGCAGTTTCGCCGTTTCAGGTCCCGGTGCGGGCAGGCCCACTCGCGCCAGCAGGGCATCGAAGCGGGGGTCCCGGTGCAGGGGCTGTAGCAGACGGTCAATCCTCAGGTCCGCGATGCCGGGATCGCGGTGGCGTACCGCGGCATCCAGCCACTGGAAGGCCTGCTCTGTTTGCCCGAGCCAGGTGTAGACTTCCGCGATCTGGTAGGGGCTGGTCGCCGCGTGGTCCCGTTCCATGGTGGCCAGCGCCCTCAGTGCCGCGGGGCGGTCACCCTGTGCCTCGCTGACCAGGGCCTGGGCCATTAAACTGAGCAGTGGGTGCGTTTCCATCCGGCTCGCCGCCGCTGCGAGGTCGCCGCGTTCCAGGTCAATTTGCACTCGCAGCAGGCCCGCACGGGGGTAATCGGGCGCGAGGGTGTCAACTTGCTGCAGCGCCCGCTCAGCACCCGTCAGATCGCCAGCAGCGTAGCGAAAGTAGGCGAGGTTGTAAAAGGCCGAGGCTCTCAGGGGATCCCGCGCCACCGCCATTTCCCCGAGCAGGACGGCGCGTTCCAGCTGCGCCAGATGAAAGTTCAGGGCGGCGTTGGCGGACAAGATGAAAGCGTCGCCCGGGGCGAGGTCCAGCGCCTGCCCCAAAGACTCACTGGCGCCCTCCCAGTCCCAGTCATGGTAGAGCCGGATCCACCCCTGTATAGCGTGGGCCTCGGCGAGCCCCGGCGCGGCCTCAATGGCCAGGCCGGTGTGGTGCCGCGCCTGTTCGTAACCCTCTGCGGGTGCCAAAAAGCCGGCATCGACGAGCCTGGCCCAGACCCCGCCCAGGGCCGCGCGAGCGGTCGCCAGTTCCGGGTCGCGCGCCAGGGCGGATTCCAGGTGGTGGCGCGCCTCCATGAGCCCTGCTTCGTCAGTGGCGGTTTCAAACAGGTAGCGACCGCGCAGGTAGTCCAGGAAGGCGGCGGAGTCGGTGCTGTGGGTGCCGGCCAGGAGCTGGCCGCGATCGCCCAGGGTCAGGGCCAGGCGGTCGGCGATCGCGAAGGCGATATCGGACTGCAGCAGGAAGGCGTCATCCAGCGTCCGGTCGTAGGTGTCGGCCCAGAGCAGGTAGCCCGAACTGGTATCCGTGAGCTGGGCCTGTATTCGCAGCTTGGCCCCCTCGCGGCGAATGCTCCCCTCCAGTACCGCATCGACGTTCAGGGCAGCGCGAATGTCCGCCAGCCTGGAGCTGTCGCGAAACTCGAACGCCGAACGCCGCGCAGCGACCCGGAGGTCCCTGGCCTGGGCGAGGATGGTGAGGATCTCCTGCGCCAGGCCGTCGCCAAAGTAGTGGTCCGAGTCGTCCCCGCCCAGTACCCGGAACGGCAGCACCGCCAGCGACCTTGGCGCGGCGGCCGCAACCTCCATGCCGTGGTCGCGACTGGTCTGCCAGGCCAGCAGGCCCATCACTGTGAGCAGGACAAGGCCTGCCATCAACCAGGGCAGTGGCCGCAACAATGCACCGCGCCCGGCAGCCCGGCCCTCTTCGCCCGCGGGAGGCGGGCTGCCCGGCAGTGGTGCACCGGGTTCGGTGTCCTGGTCGCCGTCCGTGAGTGTGACTGCTGCCAGCAGACGGTAGCCCCGCTTGGGAATGGTCTCGATGTAGGCCGTTGCCCCGCGGCGGTCCCCCAGGACCCGGCGCAGTTCGCCTACTGTCGCGGTGAGGGGCTCATCGGTTACCGCGGTCCGCCCCCAGACTGCGGCGAGTATGGTGTCGCGTTCGACCACTGCGCCCGGCGACGCCGCCAGCAGGCAGAGAATATCCATGGCCTTGGGGCGCAGGCGTTCCGAGTGGCCATCGCGCACCACCCTCCCTTCCAGTGGCAGCACCTGCCAGTCACCGACCAGGAATGCCCGTTTCAGCGTCACCCCGGCTCCTCCACCCTGCAGTAATGTTCAAAATAGCCTAGCACAGTCCCCCGGTGGAGAAATTTCGGTTTTTCTTAGGATAAAAAGCAGAGCAATTTCAGGAGCTTGCGCCTGCAAGGCCCCATCATCGCCGGCGTTGGCACAGCCCCCCTGGCGTGCCCTGACTGATGATGAGGAAAGGAACATGATCGACTATCTGCAACTATTCGGCCTCGCCTGTGTGCCGGGCTTCATGCTGCTGGACCTGCTGTACCAAGCGCGCCCCTTCAGGGCGCCTCGCTGGTATCGGCTGCGGGGATTGCTGGTGACGGTGGCGGTGTTCGCCGGTTCCATGGCCGTGGCCACCTTCTGGGGCTCTCTGCTGGAAGGCATCAGCCTGTTCGACGGCGCCGCCCTGGGCATCCGCGGCGGAGCCGTGGTGGGTATCCTGGTCTACGAACTGGTGCACTACCTTTACCACCGCGCGGCACACCGCTTCGACGGCTTGTGGCTCGCTGCGCACCAGATGCACCACAGCACCGAGAAGCTGGATGCCTTTGGCGCCAACTATCTGCATCCCCTGGACGTGTTCTTCTTCGGGTCCTGGAGTGCGCTGGTGGTGTTTCCGCTGCTGGGCCTGTCGCCGGAAGCGGGGGCGATCGTGGCTGCCTGGCTGGCTTTCAACGCCATGTTCCAGCACGCCAACATCCGCACCCCACACTGGCTGGGGTATCTGATCCAGCGTCCCGAGAGCCACCTGGTGCATCACCAGCGCGGTCGGCATGAGTACAACTATGCCAATCTGCCACTCTGGGATCTGGTGTTCGGTACTTTCCATAACCCGCGCAGCGTGGAGGGCCGGGAGGTCGGCTTTTATACCGGGGCCTCGGCGCGGATTCCTGACATGCTGCGGTTCCGGGACGTCTCCCGGCCCGCCGCAGTCACCGTGGAAGCGGAGGGAGCCAGGCTCGACCAGGCCGCCTGATCACAGGTATGCACCGCAGGGCACCCGCGCAAGCCGGTGCCCTGTTTTTGCCTGGGCACTGTGGTGATGTCGCTAGAGTCCGGTCTTGTTGCGCAATGCCTCCAGTTGCGCCAACTGCTGTTCCCGCTGCAACGGCTCCGGGCTGTGCTGCTCCAGCGCTGCGTCCTCCGGGATGGCCAGGGTCTCCCCCCGCAGCACCCGGGTACAGTAGTCCTGGTAGTGCTGGCGAAATACTGGCCAGGTCAGGCGCTCCGGGTTGTTGGCGAGGAAGAACCAGTCGCTGTCGCGGCCGGCCAGGTAAACCGCCGGGTGGCTCCAGTCCTGGGCCGAGCGCGGGCTGCGGGCGTCGCAGGCTTCCCGGTAGGCATCGTAGGGGGAGGGCAGTCCCAGCCCGGCAATGCCTTCCCGGCAGCACTCCAGCATCCGATGCAGGGTTGGCAAGTACTCACTGTTTTCGATGGCGTGGCGGGCCCCGCGCAGGATCTGCTCCACCGGGTAGTCCGCCAGCGAATCCAGCCACAGCTTCTTGATCTGCTTGAGCTGCTCGGCGTCCGGGTAGGCAGCGTAGTACTGGTTGTGGTAGTTCAGCCGGAACAGGGCAAAGACCTGGTTGATGGCCTCGATATGGGCTTCCGTGGCGGGACGGCGCTTTTCAGTCCGCCCAGGAGGTGTCGCTGAGGTCGTCGGCGAGGCTGCTATCCCGCGTGCGACCCGTTCGATGAGATCCTTGTCCTTGGTCATGGCTGTGCCCTGCCTGTTCGATGCGGTGCTGTTTGGCCCAGTGGAACTTCACGTGCTGCAGGAACTTGCTGTTCCAGGAGGTATGGGCCTGGTTGCTGTCGCGCCAGTAAATGATGAATTCCGGCAGCAGTCCCCGGGCGAAGTCCTCGTCTATGTGGGACAGGCGCAGGATATCAAAGACATCGGCGTCCGGCTGCCAGTCTTCGCTGATGCGTCGGGGCTCGGTGCTGTGGTTCATGCTGGAGGTGTACTTGGCCCACTGGATGCGGATGTGCTGGATGAATTTGGAGTTCAGCTCCTTGGGTGCCGTGCCCCGTTCCCGCCAGTAGAGGATGAACTCAGGGATTGCCTCGTCGATGAACTCCCGCTCGACGCCGCTGCGCAGCATGATTTCCAGCGCGTCCCGGCTGGGGCGCCAGTGATTGTCGAGCTCGGGGTTGTGCTCGATGCGAAAGGCTTCCGCTTCCAGCTGTTGCTGGCGGCGCCAGCTGCTGATCACGTGCTGGCGGTACTTGTTCTCCCAGGCGTGGCTGGGTTCACCGCGCTCGCGCCAGTAAAAGATGAAATCCTCCAGCTGGTCGAGAGCAAACTGCCGCGGTATGTTGTGGTTCAGCGCCAGCAGCTGCAGCAGGTCCTCGCTGGGCGACCAGTTGGGCGGCAGCTGGCCGGCACCGCGGCGCGGCGGGGCGGGAGGCGGGTCCAGGGGGTGGCGCTGGGGCTGCGGTCTGCGCAGGGGTTCGTTCAAGGCGAATACCAGCTCGCCGTGGCTGTGCAGGGGCGGTGATTGCAGCAGGATCACCCCCTTGTCGGCCAGGCTGCGGCTGATGCGGTGCAGGTCGGCGGGGGTCCAGAAGGGCAGCTGGCGCAGGAGGAAGTCGCGCTCCACGGCCAGCCAGGCAAAGCCGTCGCTGTGGCGGGGCTGGCGGTGGGCGAACAGGGCGCCGAGCTGCTGCAGCAGGATGGCCTCCTCCAGCCCGATCGTCGCCGCCAGCCCGGGTGAAAACACCAGGGGCTGTTCGGGAACGATGGAGGCGTCAGACATGGGCAATCCGGTAGTGTTGAGCAAGCGCATGCACTAGGATACCGAGCTCACCCGGCAACCGATAGCCGGACGCCAGATATTTTCCCCGGGAACGGGAACAGGACAGGGCATGGCCAGAAGCAAAACCGCGTTCGTGTGCAATGACTGTGGTTCGGATTACGCCAAGTGGCAGGGCCAGTGCAATGACTGCGGGGCCTGGAACACGCTCTCGGAGGTGCGCCTGGGTCCGGCCACGGCCGGCGCCCGCAGCAGCGCAACCGCTCGCGCCGGCGGCAGCCGCGGCGGCTATACCGGTACCCTGGCGGAGGCGCGGCTGCTGGCCGATATCGATTTGGAGGATCTGCCGCGTTTCTCGAGCGGCGCCGAGGAGTTCGACCGGGTGCTGGGCGGCGGCCTGGTGCCGGGCTCCACCATTCTCGTCGGGGGCAACCCCGGCGCCGGCAAGAGCACCCTGCTGCTGCAGACCATGTGCCACCTGGCCGCGGGCATGGAAGCGCTGTACATCACCGGCGAAGAATCCCTGCAGCAGGTGGCGATGCGCGCCCGGCGCCTGGGGCTGGCCACGGACAAGCTGCGGCTGATGGCGGAGACCAATGTCGAGGCCATCATCGCCGCGGCCGACAAGTACCGGCCGCGGGTGCTGGTGGTGGATTCCATCCAGGTCGTGCACTCGGATGACCTCAACTCGGCGCCGGGCAGCGTCTCCCAGGTGCGCGAGTGCGCCGCCTTCCTGACCCGCTTTGCCAAGCAGACCGGTACCGTCGTGTTCCTGGTGGGCCATGTCACCAAGGACGGTTCCCTGGCGGGCCCCAAGGTGCTGGAGCACATGATCGACTGTTCCATCCTGCTGGAGGGCGACCACGATTCCCGCTTCCGGACGCTGCGGGGGCAGAAAAATCGCTTCGGCGCGGTCAACGAGCTGGGGGTTTTCGCCATGACCGAGCAGGGTTTGCGCGAGGTGCGCAATCCCTCCGCCATCTTTCTTGATCGCAGCAGCGAGCCCGCCTCCGGCAGCGCGGTGATGGTGGTCTGGGAGGGTACCCGGCCGCTGCTGGTGGAAATCCAGGCGCTGGTCGACGAGAGCGCCCTCGGCAATCCGCGGCGGGTCGCGGTGGGCCTGGAGCAGAACCGGCTGGCCATGCTGCTGGCGGTGCTGCACCGGCACGGCGGCCTGCAGGTCGGCGACCAGGACGTGTTCGCCAACGTGGTGGGCGGGGTCAAGGTGCTGGAGACCAGCGCCGACCTCGCCCTGCTGCTCGCCATCGTCTCCAGCTTTCGCGACCGGCAGTTGCCACGGGACATGGTAATCTTTGGTGAAGTGGGACTGTCCGGGGAAATCCGGCCGGTGCCCAGCGGCCAGGAGCGGCTGGCGGAGGCGGCCAAGCACGGTTTCCGGCGCGCCATCGTGCCGCGCGCCAATGCCCCTCGCGGGGAGATCAAGGGCATGCAGGTGCTCGCCGTGTCCAGGTTGGCGGAGGCCCTGGCCGCAGTGGAGTAAGCGTTCGCTGTTGCGAACCGGATCACAAGAAAAATTTGGGCAATCGGGGATTGCCCGGCTATAGTAAAAGGCAGCGAGCTCTGCGAGGTGTTGCAGGGGTTAATAATAAGCCAGTCAAGGAATTTGCTCTTGGGGGAGAGGTATCATATCGCCATTGTCGGCGCGGGGCCTGCGGGTCTCAGCGCGGCGGGCAGGGCGGCCGAGTACGATCGTGAAGCCGGCGCCGCCAGGCCCGGCTATGTCTTGCTGGAAGGCTTTTCGATTTTCGCCAAGACCATCCAGAAGTACCAGAAGGGCAAGCACGTCATGGACGAGCCGGGGTTTCTCGCCCTGCGCAGCCCGGTACCCTTCGTCGCCGGCAAGCGGGAAGAGATTCTGGGCGCCTGGCAGGACAGCATCGACAGTGGCCTGAATATCCGCTACGACAGCGAAGTCACCGGCATCAGCGGCAGCCGCGGCCAGTTCGTGCTCAAGCTGCAGTCCGGGGATGAAATCGAAGCCGAGCATGTGGTGCTGTCCATCGGCACCCAGGGCAACCCCCGCAGCCTGGGGGTGAAGGGTGACGGCGAGTCGGATTTCGTCCGCTACACCCTGGACGATCCCGAGGACTTCAAGAAAGAGACCATCGTCGTCGTTGGCGCCGGTGACGCCGCGATCGAAAATGCCATCGCCCTGTCCGACTACAACACCGTCCATATCATCAATCGGCGCAACGAGTTCAGCCGTGCCAAGGACGGCAACCTGAATGCGGTGCTGGCGGCCATCAACGACAAGAGCAGGCCCTTTCATTGCCACTATGAAGCCGGTGTCGCCGGCCTGGAACTGCCCAGCGGCCCGGGTGAGATGGGCGCCATTATCCTCAATACGCCCGCCGGGGAAGAGCGTCTGGCCTGCCACAGGATTATCGCCCGTCTCGGCACCATCCCCCCGCGCAGCTTCGTCGAATCCTGCGGCATCGAGATCAGCAGCCCCAACGCTGACGCGGTGCCGGATGTGGACCGCCACTACCAGAGCAACGTGCCCGGCCTCTACGTCATCGGCGCCCTGGGCGGGTACCCGCTGATCAAGCAGGCCATGAACCAGGGCTACGACGTCATCGAGTTCATTCACGGCAAGAATACCAAGCCCGCGGACTATCCGCTGTTGCAGGACCAGTTTTCGGGCCTGCCCTACGTCATGGATGCCGAGGATGTGCTGGAGCTGTACCAGCAGCGCATCCCCATGTTCCGGCGCATGAATCCGCTGGCCTTCCGCGAGTTGATCATCGAGAGCCGGATCCTGGTAAGCCTGCCGCCTGCGGACATGGTCCATGCCGAGCAGAAGGGAGAGCGCTCCACCGTGTTTATTCCGGCGGGGGAGCCGGTCTATCGCAACGGCGAGTTCAGCACCACCTTCTATACCCTGGTGGAAGGCGAAGTGAAGCTGCAGCTGGAACCCGACGGCCCCTGGCACACGCTCAAGCCGGGGCAGTTCTTTGGCGAGATGAGCCTGATCTCGGGCCGTCCGCGGCAGGGCGATGCAGTGGTCAGTGAAGACGCGATCCTGATCGAGACGCCGCGCCGGATCATGGTGAAGTTGATGAACTCCAACGAGGAGGTGCGCCAGGGTATCGATCGCATCTTCATCGTGCGCGCACTGCAGGCCGCTTTCCGCCCCGACCTGCCGCTGGCGGAGCTGTCCGCCATTGCCGGTGAAGTGGAAACCTGCCGTTTCAACGCCGGCCAGGCCCTGTTCTCCGAGGGCGAGGAAGGCGATTGCCTGCACCTGATCCGCAGCGGCACCGTGGTGCTCTCCCGGGGCAGCGCGAACATGGTGGTGGCCCAGCACCACTCCGGTGACCTGGTGGGACAGATGGCGCTGATGGGTGCCCCCCTGCGCCGGGATACCGCGGTCGCCGCGGTGCGTACCGAAACCATCAAGGTCAGGCGTCCGCAGTTCCTGACCCTGGTCAACAGCCAGCCGGACCATGTCGCCACCCTGCAGGGGCGCTTGAGTTCGTTGCTGGAGAAGACCAACGCCATGGCCTCCCAGCCCGAGGCCGCCCGCTCCATCGGTTTCCTCATGGAGCAGGGTCTGGGGGAGGCGACCAACGCCCTGGTCATCGACGAGTCCCTCTGTGTGGGTTGCGACAACTGCGAGCGCGCCTGCGCGGAAACCCACAACGGCCTGTCGCGGCTGAACCGCGCCGCCGGGCCCTCATTCGCCAACCTGCATGTGCCGATATCCTGTCGTCATTGCGAGCTGCCGCACTGCATGAAGGACTGTCCGCCGGATGCGATCCGCCGTTCCGCCAACGGTGAGGTCTTCATCACTGACAGCTGCATCGGCTGCGGCAACTGCGAAACCAACTGTCCCTACGACGCGATCAAGCTGAGCTATGCCGCGCCGCCCAAGCCCGGGCTGCTGTCCTGGCTTCTGTTCGGCCGCGGCGCGGGTCCCGGCCAGCCGGAAACCTTCACCCCTGCCGCCGCCGACAAGGAGCGCGGCAAGAAAGCGGTGAAATGCGATGCCTGCATGGGCCAGGACGGGGGCCCGGCCTGCGTGCGGGCCTGCCCCACCGGCGCCGCCATGCGCCTGTCCCCGGAGCAGTTCGTCGCCCTGGTAGAGGCGCGTTGAGGATGCGTGAGAGTCTGCTTGGCTGGCAACAATACCGCTACCTGAAATGGGGGCTGGGGCTGCTACTGTTGAGTGTCGCCCTGTACCTGACCCAGGGCGGCAGCAACGCCGCGCAACCGCCCAACGGCGGCACCTGGCAGGGCTATGTGCTGGGGACCGTGGGTGCCCTGCTGATCGTCTGGCTGAGCCTGCTCGGCGTGCGCAAGCGCAGCTACAAGTCCACCGCCGGGACGGTGCAGGGCTGGGCATCCGCGCATGTGTATCTGGGCACGGTGCTGCTGGTGGTCGCGACGCTGCACTGCGCGCTGCAGTTCGGCTTGAATGTCCACACCCTGGCCTATGTGTTGATGTGCCTGGTGGTCATCTCGGGTTTCTACGGCCTCTACGCCTATCTGCACCTGCCCGGGCGGCTCGCTGTTATCCAGTCCGGCAGCGGCCAGGACGGGCGTCTGGACGAGTTGGCGAAAATCGACGCCCGCATTCGCGACACTTCCCAGCGCTGTGATGCCAATCTGCAGTCGCTGATGATCAGCGCCCTGGAATTGACCCGCGTCGGCGGCTCGGCTTGGCAGCAGTTGCTGGCCCGGGACCGGTCCCGGGTCACGGTGCCGGGCAGCGACACCCAGAAGGCCGAGGCCGTGGCCAACGCGGAGCAGGAGGTGGTGATCAGGCATCTGGCCGGACGCATCCCCGATGCCCGCAAGCAGTCCGAGGCGGAGGTGCTCAATGAGTTGCTGGGCCTGTTTGGCCGCCGCCAGGTGCTGTTGCACCAGCTGCGGCGCGAGGTCCAGCTGCGAGGCCTGATGAAGATCTGGCTGTATTTTCATATTCCTTTGACGGTGGGGCTGCTGGTGGCACTGGTAGTTCACATCCTCACAGTCTTCATCTACTGGTAGCCCGATGTATTTCCTGGTTCGCAAACTGACCGGTCGCGCAAGCGGCGAAGCGCTGGAGACGGAATACCAGGGCGACAAGCTCACCCTGGGTGGCGAGCCCGGTGCCATGCTGCCCCTGCCGGGGGTCGGCGGCGATGTCACCATAGAGGCCAGCGGTGGCGGTGCCGGGCGTATCACGGCACGGCGTCCGGTGATCACGGTCGATGGCGTGGCCACCAGCAAGGCGCCGCTGGCGGTGGGCGACACATTCGAGTTGCCGGGCTACGCGCTGGAGGTCATTACCCCGCCCCAGGGATTTGATTTTGCCCTGCAGCTGCAAACCCGGGGCAAACCCGCCAGCACTTTCGCCGGTGATGTCAGTCTGGAACGCCACACCTGGAGCATCCGCAGGACCAGTTGGCTGCTGGCGCTGGCCGTTCTCCTGCTGGGGCTGGTCATACCCGCGGCGGGGCTGTGGCGCAGCGATGTCGCCGCTACCCTGCGCAGCACGCCGCTGCCGAGCGACAATCTCTGGTCCAGCGGTCCGCTGGTGTCGGCCCACCAGGCTTCGGGGGTGGCGCAGGAGTGCCAGGCCTGCCACCAGCAGCCCTTCGTCATGGTGCAGGACGGGGCCTGCATCGACTGCCACCGCGGCATGACCGAGCACGTCGATATCGCGGTCCACGACGCCCACGCCTTTACCGGTGTTCGCTGTGCCTCCTGCCATCGCGAGCACAATGAGCCGGCCATGATCTCGCGCCGCGACAAGGGCCTGTGCGTGGACTGCCACGCCGGCCCCGGTGCCTGGGAAGTGGCGGGCAAGGCGCCCATGGAGGCGGTGACGGCCTTTACCGAAGCGGGTCACCCCAGCTTCCGCCTGGCCCTGCTGGAACCGCAGGGTATCGGTGCGGCCCACGGCTGGGAGGTGCGCCGGGTGCGTCCGGGCGCCGGGCCACTGCAGGAAGCCTCCAATCTCAAGTTTACCCACGAAGTGCACCTGGATCCCGACAAGGTGCAGCACGAGGGCACCGGCGCTGCCCTGCAGTGCGCCAGTTGCCACACCCTGAAGGATGACGGCGAGCACTTCGAACCGATCACCATGGACGCCCATTGCCGCAGTTGCCACGGCCTCAGCTTCGACATTTTCGAGCCCGAGCTGGAGCTGCCCCACGGCGATTTGCGGGCGGCGATCGTCGCCATGGAAGCCCACTTCATCCGCGAATTCACCGACCCGGAGCTGCGCCGCCAGCGCGCCGCGGAGAAGCCGCGGCGGGTGCCCGGCAAGCGTGACTCCGCCGCCAGCTGCGAAGGTAGCGGCCTCGACTGTGGTCGCGCCGAGGCGCTCAAGGAAGCGGAATACCAGTTTGCCAATACCGGCTGCATCACCTGTCACGAGGTTTTGGAGACCGGGCTGGCCGACATCAATGACCGCTGGTTTGTGCAGCCCATTCGCCTCACCGGCGACTGGTATCCCCACGCCCGGTTTGATCACCACAGCCACCAGAGCCAGGCCGCGGACGACCCGGACCAGGTCTGCGAGACCTGTCACGAAGCCTCAACGTCGAATGCGGCGGAGGATATTCTTATGCCCAACCAGGACAATTGCCTTGCCTGTCACGCCGACGACAAGGGCGCGGCAACTCTGGATTGCGTCAGCTGTCACGCCTTCCATCCGGACGGGGGCAGCCTGTCCCGACTGGCGCGTGATAGCGCGCTACTGCAGGGGGGAGCGCCATGATGCGACAGCTGATCTGTGTTTTTTCTGTCATCCTGATCGCCGCCTGCGGCGGAGGCGGTGGTGGCAGCAGCGCGGGTAGTTCACCGGATCGCGCCCCCGACAACGCGCCCTGCGAAGGCCAGTGCGCCAGCGCCAGCAGCTTTCTTGCCGAGGATGACGTGCGCCGGATACTGGCCCAGGGTGTACACCAGGCGGAGGCCCTCGGGGCCGCCGCCACCATCGCGGTGGTCGATCGGGTCGGCAACGTGCTGGCGGTATACCGGATGGCAGGCGTGGATGCCGGCAATGATGTGGAGCTGGCAACCGACTTTCCGGTACAGGTCACCGCGGGTCTGGAGGGGGTGATTTTGCCGGTGGCGGTGGGCGGTGATGCGCTGGCGGCGATCGCCAAGGCGATCACCGGCGCCTATCTGTCCAGCGAGGGCAACGCCTTTAGCACCCGCACGGCGAACCAGATCGTGCAGGAGCACTTCAATCCCGGCGAGCGCAACCAGCCGGGGGGGCCCCTGTTTGGCGTCCAGTTCAGCCAGCTGGCCTGCTCCGATTTCACCCGCGGCGGCGCGGCTCTCGGTGTCGGCCCGCGACGTTCGCCCCTGGGTCTGGCGGCGGACCCCGGTGGCTTTCCCCTGTACAAGGACGGCACACCCGTGGGCGGGGTCGGCGTGATCGCCGATGGCCGCTACAGCATCGACAAGAACCTGCTGGACAGCGACGTCGACCTGGACGAGCAAATTGCGCTGGCCGCCACCTTCGGCTTCATCGCACCGCCGGACCGGCGCGCCGAGCGTATTACGGTGGAGGGCAAGGTATTCCGCTTCAGTGATGTGGCCCTGGAAGAGCTGCCGGTGGACCCGGCCCAGGCCCCCGGTTTCGCCGGCCTCGCGGGTGCGGGGGAGCTGCTGGCGGTGCGGGGCTACAGCGATGGCCAGATCCGACGCGGCACGGCTTTTGGCCAGCCCGAGTCCGGTGTGCGCCCGGCCAGCGATTTTCCCGACCTGGATGCCTTCGTCTTTGTCGACGGCGACAACAACAACCGCTACCCGCCGCGGCCCGGCACCGATGCCGCGGAACTCGGCGAGCAGGCATTTACCGCGGAGGAAGTGCGGCAGCTCCTCAGCAGCGCGATTGGCATAGCCAACCGTGCCCGCGCCCAGATCCGCCGGCCGGTGGGAACCCCGGCACGGGTCACCGTGTCGGTGGTCGACAGCCGCGGCGCCATCCTCGGCATGCTGCGGACCCGCGACGGGCCGGTGTTCGGCGCCGATGTGTCCCTGCAGAAGGCCCGCACCGCGGTGCTGTTCTCCTCCCGGGATGCGGCGGACTTCCTGCGCGGCATCGCCAGCCCGGCCCAGTACCTGAATCCGGACCTCAGCCCCGCGGCGACGGTGAACATCGGCGACTATGTGGATGCCGCCCAGCTGTTTATCGGCCCCCAGGCACTCACCGACGGCACCGCCTTTGCCGACCGTTCCGGCGGCAACCTGTCGCGGCCATTCTACCCGGACGGCATCATCGGCAATCCCCACGGTCCCTTCAGCAAGCCCTACGACAGCGAGTGGAGCGTATTCTCCACCGGGCTGCAGCTGGACCTGGCCTTCAACAACATCATTGCCCACATTGCCTTTGTCGCGGGCCTGAGCGACACCGATGTCGGCGCCAATTGCGCCGAGTCGGCCCAGCCGCGGGTAGCCAACGGCATCCAGATTTTCCCCGGCAGCGTGCCGGTATACCGCGGGTCCACGCTCATCGGCGGCATCGGCGTGTCGGGGGACGGTATCGAGCAGGACGACATGATCTCCTTCCTCGGCGTGCACGAGGCGGGGGAGGCTCTGGGTGGCAGCATCAACAACGCGCCTCCGGACATTCGCGCCGACCAGCTCGCCCCTGGCGGAGTGCGCCTGCGCTATATCCAGTGCCCGCAAACGCCGTTCATCAACAGCGACGCACAGCACGTGTGTGCAGGGAAGTGAGCGCTATGGCCAACCATCCAGCACTGACTGCGCCCGCTCTGGCGGGCTTTTCTGCCCTGGGCCTGGTCCTGTTGCTGGGTGCCACGGTGTCTCCCGGCGTGGCTTCGGCCCAGGAGCCCGAGCCGGAACTTGTTTATTGCGACGACCTGGACCCCCGTGACCGCGGCCGCAGCACCCGGCGTCGCGCCGGTGGCTCCAACCGCGACTGTACCTACCGGGAAGTCACCGTGGACGAGGAGACCGGCGAGGTGCTGCGGGAGGTGCCGGTGGCGGCGGCCCCGCGCACGGTGCTGCCACGACGCTATTCTGCCATTCCGCGCCCGACCGCGGAGCAGTATGTGGAGCTGGTGCCCATTCCCGACCGCTGGCGTATCGTCGACAGCCTCGGCTACGAAGACAACTGGTGGGACCCCTACAACCAGAACACGATCAAGGGCGACAAGCCGATCCACGGTGACTGGTTCTTCAATGTGACCGCGATCTCCGACTCGGTGCTGGAGTTGCGCGAGGTACCGACCCCGGTCGGTGGCCAGAGCACCGGCGGCGCGGGTTCCCTGGATGTCCTGGGAGCCACCGAACAGCACCTGTTCAACCAGAACCTGGCGGTGGAACTGGTCTACTACCAGGGCGATACCGTGTTCCGCCCGCCGGACTGGGAATTCCGCTTCACCCCGGTGTTCAACTACAACTACACCGAGCTCGACGAAATTCTCGGTGTCAATGCAGATCCCCGCGACGGCCGCACCCGCAACGACAACCATGTCGGCATCCAGGCCGCATTTATCGACAAGCACCTGCGGGATGTGTCGGACCGTTACGATTTCGACTCGGTGCGGGTCGGCATCCAGCCTTTCTCCAGCGACTTCCGCGGCTTCCTGTTCCAGGACGCGCCCTTTGGGGTACGCCTGTTCGGCACCCGCGACAACAACCGCTTCCAGTACAACCTGGCCTGGTTCCGGCGCATGGAAAAGGACACCAACAGCGGTCTCAACGATGTCAGCGAGAGCCTGCGTGACGACGACGTTTTCATTGCCAATGTGTACTGGCAGGACTTCCCGACACTGGGCTTCTTTTCCCAGGCCAGCCTGATCTACAACCGCAACCGCGAGGACGAGGTGTTCTACGACACCAACGACTTCATCCAGCGCCCGGCTTCGGTCGGCGAGGAGCGGCTGCGCGAGTACGATGTCTACTATCTCGGCTACAACGGCGATGGCCACTTCGGGCGTCTCAACCTGACGACGTCTCTCTATGTGGCGCTGGGAGAGGAGAAGGACGCGGTATTCAGCGGCCGCAAGTCGGACATCGAGGCCTTCTTCTTCGCCGCCGAGCCCTCCATGGACTTCGACTGGATCCGCGCCCGGCTGTCATTCCTCTATGCCAGTGGTGACGACGACCCCTTCGATGGCAAGAGTACCGGGTTCGATGCCATCTTCGAGAACCCGCAGTTTGCCGGCGCCGACACCAGCTACTACATCCGCCAGGGCCTGCCGCTGATCGGGGGTGGCCGGGTGGCGTTGTCCCAGCGCAACGGCGTGCTGAATTCCCTGCGCTCCTCAAAGGAACACGGCCAGTCCAATTTCACCAACCCCGGCGTGCTCCTGCTCGGTGGCGGCGTCGACCTGGACCTGCTGCCCGAGTTGCGCCTGTCCTTCAATGCCAACTACCTGGCCTTCGCGGAAACCGAGGTACTGGAGGTGGCGCGGCAGCAGGCCAATGTCGACAGCGAGATCGGCATGGACCTGTCCGCGGCGGTGATCTGGCGGCCGTTCATGAGCCAGAACGTGGTGGTGCGCCTGTCCTATGCCCAGCTGCTGTCCGGCCAGGGCTACAAGGACCTGTACGGGGACGAAGACCCCTACTCACTTTTGTGCAACGTAATACTGACATTCTGAGTGGCCGTTATGAGCACATCTGATCACACTGGACGTATCGGCAAGCCCATTCACTGGCGGGCTGCGGGATTGATGGTGGCGCTGTTGGCGCTACCCGCGGGCCTGGCCCAGGGCGCGAGCGGTGAAAAGCCGGTGGAGCGCAACTACGTGACGGCGCCCGACGCGCCGGTCAGCCAGAGCAATGAGCAGATGGAGGCGAAATCCGCGGGCTGCGTCACCTGCCACACGGCAACCGACGAGAAGACCATGCACGCGAATCCGGCGGTCAAGCTGGGCTGTACCGACTGCCACGGTGGCAACGCCGATGTCCGGCGCAGCAGTGGCGACGGCGTTGAAGATCCGGCCTACCTGGCGGTCATGGAAAAAGCCCACGTGCTGCCGCGCTACCCGGAGTCCTGGCACTATCCCTCCAGCACCAACCCAGAGCGCACCTATACCCTGCTGAACCGGGAGAGTCCGGAGTTTACCCGCTTCATCAATCCCTCGGATTACCGCATTGCCCGCGAGGCCTGCGGGGCCTGTCACCTGCCGATCATCGAGGCGGCGGAGCGCAGCCTGATGGCCACCTCGGCCATGCTCTGGGGCGGCGCCGCCTACAACAACGGCATCCTGCCCTACAAGCGCTACATCATGGGCGAGGCCTACACCCGCGAGGGGGAGCCGGCGATGATCCCCGGCCCGGTGGAGCCCACCGCTGAAATGACCATGGCCAGTATCCTGCCGGCGCTGTACCCGCTGCCGGCCTGGGAGACCATCAAGCCCGGCGACATCTTCCGCGTGTTCGAACGCGGCGGGCGCAACATCACCAACCTGTTTCCGGAGACCGGCCTGCCCAATGCCCTCGGTCAGTTGCAGCGCATCGAGGAACCCGGGCGCCCGGATTTCCGCCAGTCCAATCGCGGCCCCGGTACCGGAGCGAGGATTTCGGTGCCGGTCATCAACATCACCAAGACCCGCCTCAACGACCCCCACACCTGGTTCATGGGTACCAACGACCAGCCCGGGGATTACCGCCAGTCCGGCTGCGCGGCCTGCCACGTGGTCTACGCCAACGACCGCGACCCGCGCCACTCGGGCCCGTACGCCCAGTATGGCCATACCGGCAAGTCCCAGACCGTGGACCCGACCATTCCCAAGGACCGCAAGGGGCACCCGCTGAAGCACGCCTTTACCCGCGCCATCCCCACCGCCCAGTGCATGTCCTGCCACATGCACCAGCCCAACATGTTCGTCAACAGCTTCCTCGGCTACACCATGTGGGACTACGAGTCCGACGCGCCGTCCATGTGGCCGGAGCAGCAGGTCTACCCGACCAATGAAGAGCAGGTCTCGGTGCTGGAGCGCAACCCGGAGGGGGCGTCGCCGCGCGGCAAGTGGGCGGACGTGGACTTCCTGGAAAAGGTGTCAGAACTCAACCCGACCCTGACCGATACCCAGTTCGCCGACTACCACGGCCACGGCTGGAACTTCCGCGCCGTATTCAAGCGCGACCGCACCGGCAACCTGCTGGACGCCGAGGGCACCGTGGTCGAGGACGATGATCCCGACAAGTTCAAGAAAGCCGTGCACATGTCCTCCATTCACCTGGACAAGGGCATGCACTGCGTCGACTGCCACTTTGCCCAGGACGCCCACGGCAACGGCCACATTTACGGCGAGGTCGCCGCCGCGGTGGAGATCGACTGCAAGGACTGCCACGGCTCGGCCACCGCCTACCCCAACCTGTTCACCTCCGGCCCCGCGGCCCTGGACGGCGGCACCGACCTCGGCGCCATCCGCAACCCGGACGGTCGCCTGCGCTTCGAATGGAACGGCAACACCCTGATCCAGCGCTCGGTACTCGACCCCGACCTGGAGTGGGAGATGAGCCTGGTCAAGGACACGGTGGATCCCGCCCACACGGGCTACAACGAAAAGGCCGCCCGGGCCAAGCTCATGAGCAGGGACACGGCGGCACAGGATTACGGCCTGGATGTCGCCAGCGACAACCTGGCGCACAGCGACGACAACATGGAGTGTTACACCTGCCATACCTCGTGGACCACCAGCTGTGCCGGCTGCCACCTGCCGATCGAGGCCAACTACAAGACCGAGCGCAAGCACTACGAGGGCGGCTACTCGCGCAACTGGGCCACCTACAACCCGCAGGTTTCCCGCGACCAGATGTTCCTGATCGGACGCCGCGAGGCGGCCAAGGGCGGCAAGATCGCACCGGTGCGCTCGACGTCGGCGCTGGTACTGTCCTCGACCAACGCCAACCGGGAGAAGATCTACATCCAGCAGCCGCCGATCGCGGCCAGTGGCTACAGTTCGCAGGCCTTCAACCCGCATTTCGCCCACACCGTGCGCAAGACCGAGACCAAGGACTGCGAGGACTGCCACCTGTCGAAGAACAACGACAACAACGCGATCATGGCGCAGCTGCTGATGTACGGCACCGGTTTCGTCAACCTGGTGGGTTACTACGCCTGGGTGGGTGGTGAGGAACACGTCACCGGGGTGCAGGTGACCGAGTGGGATGAACCGCAGGCAGTGATCGGTTCCTACCTGCATCGCTACGCCTATCCGGACTGGTTCGCCGAGCATCGGGACAATGACCGGCAGTTGCTGCACGGCTACCCGCACGGCAGCGGGCCGGCGGCCTGCGTCCAGCATCGCGGCGAGTACCTGTTTGTTGCCGAGGGCGACAAGGGCATGCGCGTCTACGACATTGCCGGCATCGCCAACAAGGGTATATCCCAGCGCGTCATCACCGCGCCCTTCAGCCCCCTGGGCCACGATACCCGTATCCCCAGCGCCAATGCGACCTGCGTGGTGCTGCCGACCAACCAGCCCATTCACCCCGATCGCAACGAGGGTGAGCTGATGCGGGATATCAACCTGGAGCAGCCCTTCCACCCGATCTACAACTACGTGTTGATCACCGATGCCGAAGAGGGCCTGATCCTCACCGACGTCAACACCCTGTCAGACGGCGAGCCGCGCAACAACTTTCTCGAGCGCGACCTGACCTGGAACGAGAATGGCATACTCAACGGTGCCCGGCACATGGTGCTGGGTGGCTACTACGCCTATATCGTCGCCGACGCAGGCCTGGTGGTACTGAGCCTGGACCAGCCCCTGCAGCCGCGATTGGTGGACGTGGTGCCGCTGAACCGCGGCCACTCCGTGGCCCTGCAGTTCCGCTACCTGTTCGTTACCGACGGCGACGGCCTCAAGACCATCGATGTCACCAATCCCGAGGCGCCGGCACTGGTGGAGGACAACACCATTGCCCTGGGCCAGGCGCGGCGCCTGCATCTGGCGCGGACCTACGCCTATGTTGCGGCAGGCCGGGAGGGCATGGCCATTGTCGATATCACCCGGCCGGACAAGATGCGCCTGCTGCAGACCTTCAGTGAAGGCCTGGTCGACGCCCACGATGTGGCGGTCGGCGCCACCAACGCCTCGCTGTTCGCCTATGTCGCGGACGGTGCCGGCGGGCTCAAGGTTGTCCAGCTGTTCTCACCGTCCAGCCAGCCCAAGTTCTACGGTTTCTCGCCACAGCCTGCGCCGGAGCTGATCGCCAGCTACCCCACCAGTTCCCCGGCGCTGTCCCTGAGCCGGGGCCTGGAGCGGGATCGCGGTGTGGACGAGACCGGTGGCCAGGTGGCGGTATTCGGCCGCGTCGGCTCGCGGCCGCTGAACCTGGACGAGATGCGCAAACTCTTCACTGACAAAGATGGCAAGCCATGGTTCGTAGAAAACTGACCGCACTGGTACTGCTGCTGGGGCTTGCCGCGAGCAATGTCCTGGCCCAGCCGCTGCCAGAGGAAGGGCGCGACATCCACGAGGGTGTCGCCAGCTGTGCCACCAGTGTTTGCCACGGCAAGGTCAGTGCCGATCCGGCGTCCAATGTCTGGCTCAACGAGTACCGTATCTGGCTGCGCCAGGATTACCACTCCCGCGCCTACCGGACACTGCAGACAGCCCAGTCCCAGGCCATCGCTGCCAAGCTCGGCCTGCCCAGTGCCCAGGGCGCCAAAATCTGCCTGGATTGCCACGCGGACAACGTGCCGGCGGAGGCGCGCGGTCGCCGCTTCCAGATATCCGATGGCGTCGGCTGCGAAGCCTGCCACGGCGGCGGTGGGCGCTGGCTGGAATCGCACGCCGAGAGCACCACCAGCCACGCCGATAACCTCGCGAAGGGCATGTACCCGACCGAGGATCCCATGGCCCGGGCGCGGCTGTGCCTTTCCTGCCACTTGGGCACGAAGGACAAGTTTGCCACCCACGAGATCATGGGCGCGGGTCACCCGCGACTGTCCTTTGAGCTGGAAACTTTCACCGTCAACCAGCCTGCGCACTACGAGGCAGACGCCGACTATCGCGAGCGCAAGCCGTACATTGCGTCGGTCAACATGTGGCTGGCGGGGCTTGCGGTCACCGGCATGCACACGCTGGAACTACTGCAGGAAGAGTGGTTCACACAGCAGAGCCTGATGCCGGAGCTGTCGTTCTTCCAGTGCCATGCCTGCCATCATCCCATGGATGACCTGCGCTGGTCGTCCGAGCCCGACCGGCTGCCGCCGGGAGCAGTGCGCCTCAACGACGCCAGCCTGGTGCTGCTGCTGGCGGTGCTGGAGACCCTGTCCCCGGATGACGTCGCCGGTTTGCGCGCTGATCTCAACGCCCTGCACCAGGCCTCGCAGCAGTCGCGGGAACGGGTGGTGAGCGCCGCCCGGGCCCTGCACGCACGCCTGGAGCCGCTGGTGGAGCGCCTCAGCAAGGGCAGCTACGGCCCCGAGCAACAACGGCAGCTGCGCCGGGAGCTGCTGGCCCAATCCGCCGCGGAGCGCTTCCGTCATTTCACCGCCGCCGAGCAGGCCTTCCTGGCGGTGGAGACCCTGTCCCTGTCACTGGGTGATGCGGAGCGGCTGAAGTCGGGCCTCGATGCCCTGTATGGCTCTGTAGAAGACGAAAATCGCTTTGTGCCGCAGCAATTCGCAGTGCTGGCAAGGCAGTTGATGGGAGCTCTATGAAGCAACAGTCCGACGCCCGCTGGCTGGCTTGCGGCGATACCGATGTCGGCCGGCGCGAGCACAACGAAGACGCTTTTTTTGTCGACGATGCGCTGGGCTTGATGGTCGTGGCCGATGGCGTCGGTGGCCATCAGGCCGGCGAGGTCGCCAGCCAGGTGACCTGTGAAGTACTGGCGCGGGACGTGCAGCATATCGGTGATCTCGAGGGGGCCATTCGCAGCGCCAATCTGGAGGTGCGCGACGCGGTTGCCGCCGGTCGCGGCAAGGCGGGCATGGCCACCACCGTGGTCGCGGTCCAGTTTGACGGCCCGCGCTACGAGCTGGCCTGGGTGGGGGACAGCCGCGCCTATCTCTGGGACGGACAACTGAAGCTGCTCACCCGCGATCACTCCTATGTGGAGTCACTGCTGGAAAAAGGGCAGATTACCTTTGCCGAGGCTCGCAACCACCCGCGCAAGAATGTCATTGTGCAGGCAATCGGCCTGCAGGATGAAGACAAGCTGCGGGTGGGCCAAAACAGGGGCCAGTTGAAGGCCGGTGATACTCTGGTACTTTGCAGCGACGGCCTCAGCGACGTTGTTGACTGTGACCGCCTGGCGGAAATCCTCGCCCGGGACCAGTCCCTGGAGCAGCGCTGCCACGAACTGGTGCAGACGGCGGTGCAGAATGGTGGTCGCGACAACGTCACCGTGGTTCTGGTGCAGTGGGCAGCCAGTGGCTCCCCGGTTGCATCCGGCGCTACAGCGGACGCTCCCCTGGAGCCGAATGTGGTCTGGCGGTATGATCCCGGCACCGGCGACTACCACGGCTTGCCGGAGCTGGTGCAGCCGGGCTTGCCGGTGGCGGATGATGCGGCTGCGGTCGCAGCGCCGGCACCGAGGCGGGCGCGGGTAGCCCCCAGGTCGCCCGAGACCACCCAGATGATGTCGGCGGATGAAATGGCCGAGTTGCGGCGGGTGGCGCTGGAACTGCCGGCGCAGCAGCGGCGCAGGCGCATCGTGAGACTGACACTGGTAGCCCTGCTGGCGCTGTCCGCCGCGGCGGCATGGTTTGTATTTGGCCCCACAGTTGGGGCATGAAGGAGCTAGAGGTATGACGGCTGAATTCAGCGCCACGCTGGTGGCGCAGGACGGCACGGAGCACGCCCTGAGCGGCGAGATGCGGGTCGGGCGCACTGACGATTGCGAGATTACCATTGCGGATCCGCGGGTCTCCCGCAACCACGCAGTGTTGCGTGTCGAGGGCACCCGGGTGCTGCTGGAGGACATGGGATCCGCCAATGGCACCCTGGTCAACGGGCTACGCCTGGTCGGCACGGTGGAGCTCAAGAACGGTGACGACGTCCAGTTCGACAAATACAGGTTTCGGGTTGCGGTGGCCGGGCCCGCGCCGGCGGACGCCGATGGCGATGCGACTGTGGTTGCCCCCCTCGGCGATGACGCCACGGTGGTGGCACCGCCTGAGCCCGACGCCGCGCCGGCGCCAGCCCCCGAGCCGGCGCCGGCTCCCGCAGCTGCGGCCGCCCCCGCGCCTGCCGAGCCACCACCCAGATCCGCGCCGGTCAGCCCCGACCTCCCCGGCAGCTGGACCGAAGGCGGCACCGGGGAGCACACCCAGTTTCTGTCCATGGATTCGGTGGAGCAGGCATCCGCGGCGGATGTCGGGCGCTCTTCTGATCTGCCGCATCTTATCGTCGTGCGCGATGGCGCCGCGGCTGATGTCATGGAGCTGGAGCCGGGCAGCAGTGGTGACCCGGATGTGTGGGAAATCGGCCGCGAGGACAGCTGCGAGATCATGCTGGACGAGCCCAGTGTCTCCGCCCGTCACGCCCAGCTGATCCATCAGGGTGGTCGCTGGCGCCTGGTCAACCTGGTGTCTGCCAACGGCATCTTCGTCAATGGCGAGAAGCGCCTGACCGCCTACCTCGGCGACGGCGACCAGATCCGCCTGGGCAAGGTCAACCTGGTGTTTCGGGCCAGTGTCAACGCGCCCAGCTCCGGCAGCACTCCCGCCAGGGAGGGGAAAGGCCCGGTGGGGGACGCAAAGGCTGGTGGCGGCAAGGCGAGCAATTCAAAGCTGCCGCTGCTGCTTGCTGCTGCGGTGGTCGCAGCTGCGGCGGCAGCTGCGTTCTTGCTGCTCTAGGTCTTCTGTGATCGGGAGTGCACTGCGCTCCCGTTGCTATTCCAGGCGCCGCATTTCCTCGTCGAGGATGTCCGGGTTGTCCATGTGGGCCTGCAACAGGGCCAGCAACGGTGCGATGTTCTCCCGGTCCACATGTTCGACGGTAAAACCGAGGCGCATGTTGTCAACGCTCTGCAGCCAGGCATGCAGCTCCAGCCGTTCATCTGCGCCGGTATCGATCAGCAGGGTAAAGGGTTCGTTGTACTGGGCGTCCCAGACATCGGGTTGATCGGTGGCGGCGCCGCCCAGGGAAATGTCGACCAGGCGCTGGTGCCAGACACTGCCACCCTGCTGCACTTCTACCGGCAGGTCGATGCGGACATGGGTGAAATCCTGGTGTTCGCTGCGGGATTCGGGCATGGGTCTACTCTATCCATTAGTCGATACTCGCATCATAGCGCCGCCCCGCCGCCAATTCCACGTAGGAGCCCGCTCTGCGGGCGATATTCTCTGGCCGCTGCGCGGCCATTCACCTTGTGGCCCAGGCCACCCTCTCTGTCCGCTGCGCGGCCATTCACCTTTGTCTGCGGGCGCAAGGTCCATCGCGCGGAGACCGCGCTCCTACAGTATTGGCTTCAGGTCTTCAGCTTGCGGTACTTCACCCGGTGGGGCTGGGCCGCTGCCGCGCCAAGGCGCGCCTTGCGGTCTTCCTCGTAGTCGCTGAAGTTGCCTTCGTGGAAGATTACGCTGCCATCGTCTTCATAGGCGAGAATGTGGGTGGCGATGCGGTCCAGGAACCAGCGGTCGTGGGAGATGACCATGGCGCTGCCCGGGAAGGTGAGCAGGGCCTCTTCCAGTGCGCGCAGGGTTTCCACGTCCAGGTCGTTGGTCGGCTCGTCCAGCAGCAGCACATTGGCGCCCTGCTGCAGCAGCTTGGCCAGGTGCAGGCGGTTGCGCTCGCCGCCGGACAGGTCCTTGACGAACTTCTGCTGGTCCGAGCCCTTGAAGTTGAAGCGGCCGACGTAGGAGCGCGAGTTCACTTCGTAGCTGCCAATACGCATGATGTCGTGGCCGCCGGAGACCTCCTCCCAGACCGTCTTGCTGCCGTCCAGGTCGTCGCGGGACTGGTCGACGTAGCCCAGCTGCACGGTTTCGCCGACCACCACCTCGCCGCCATCGGCCTGCTCCTTTCCCATCAGGATCTTGAACAGGGTGGACTTGCCCATGCCGTTGGCGCCGATGATGCCGACGATGCTGCCCTTGGGCACGGTGAAGCTGACGTTGTCGAACAGCAGCCGGTCGCCAAAGGTCTTCTTCAGATTGTGCACCTCGATGACCTTGTCCCCCAGCCGCGGCCCCGGCGGGATGTAGATCTCGTTGGTCTCGTTGCGGGACTGGAACTCCTGCGACTGCAGCTCGTCGAAGCGCTGCAGGCGGGCCTTGCTCTTGGCCTGGCGTCCCTTGGGATTGCTGCGCACCCACTCCAGCTCCGATTTGATCGCCTTCTGGTGCGAGGCCTCCGTGCGTTTCTCCTGCTCCAGGCGCGCTTCCTTGGCTTCCAGCCAGTCCGAGTAGTTGCCCTCGTAGGGGATGCCGCGGCCGCGGTCCAGCTCCAGGATCCAGCCGGCGGCATTGTCGAGGAAATAGCGGTCGTGGGTGATCGCCACCACCGTACCCGGGAAATCGTGCAGGAACTTCTCCAGCCAGGCCACGCTCTCGGCATCCAGGTGGTTGGTGGGCTCGTCCAGCAGCAGCATGTCGGGCGCCGACAGCAGCAGCCGGCACAGCGCTACCCGGCGCAGCTCGCCCCCTGACAGGGTGCTGACATCCGCTTCCCAGGGCGGCAGCCGCAGCGCATCCGCCGCGACCTCCAGCTTGTGCTCCAGGTTGTGCGCATCCGTGGCCTGGATGATGTCCTCCAATCGCGCCTGCTCCTTGGCCAGGGCATCGAAGTCCGCGTCCGGCTCGGCATAGGCGGCATAGACCTTGTCCAGCCCCGCCAGCGCGTCGATTGCGTCCTGCAGACCCTCCTCGACATTGCCGCGCACGTCCTTGTCCGGATTCAGCTGCGGCTCCTGCGGCAGATAACCGATCTTGATCCCCGGCTGCGGCCGCGCCTCGCCGAGGATGTCGGTGTCTATCCCCGCCATGATCCGCAGCAGGGTGGACTTGCCCGAGCCGTTCAGGCCCAGCACGCCGATTTTGGCGCCGGGGAAAAATGACAGGGAAATGTCTTCGAGGATCTTCTTTTTCGGCGGCACGACCTTGCCGACGCGATTCATGGTGTAGACGTACTGTGCCATCTGGGAATAGTGCCTGTGGTGGTGAAAATGTGGGCGGATTCTAGCAGGAATCCGACGCGGCTTCAGCGGCTCCGACTTCCGGTGAGGACTCTTTTCGGGTTCCGGTGCCGGTCCCTGCAGCCCTCCCGGGACCCGCTCAAGCCTTCCATGGGCGCTTGTTCCTCGACTCCTGTCTCGGACAGTCCCGGGAGGGCCGCAGGGACCGCCACCTCCGGGGGAGCCGATAGACGTCACGGCACTTTTCAGCGGTGGCAATCCGGATTCATGTCTTGAGCTTGCAGACAGACCATCTTGTTTACAGTACGAAGGTGCAGGGCGGTGCCAGCCTCACACCAGTGACGATGTTTGCGGCATATAGCTGCTCCAAGGTGCTGGATCGCAAGTGACTGTTCGAGGGTGTTGGCTTCGATGCAGCCGTTCGTTGGCAGGGAGGGCGGGGGCGCGGTTGGGGCCTGTCAGGACTGTCCGAGACAGGATGTCGAGGCACAAGCGACCATGGACGGCTTGAGCGGGTCCTGACAGGCCCCAACCGTGGCCCCGCCCGCGCCTCGATCAAAGCACTGTCAACAGTCCCGTCTGCACCCTGATCGAGGCGTCATTGATCCCCGAAATCAAATCGCGATCGGCGCCGAACTCAGGTCATCCGGATCCAGCTCCGAGTCATCCGGCTCGTGCGCCTCGTGGAACTCGTCCACCTCCCAGTTGGCCTTGGACCCGATCTCCGCGATGTGGAACAGGGCGTCGCCCTCGTAGGCCAGCGGCAGGTTGGTGCGCCCGACCACGATGCCGTGGCTGTCGGCGACCACGTCGGTTTCGCTGGTGCCCATGGGATCGGCGATGAAGGCGATGGTCTGGCCCTTGTTCACTTCCGCCCCCAGCGGCACCAGTACCCGCAGGATGCCGCTCTCGGGGGCGCGGATCCAGTGGGTGCTGCGGCTTATGATGGGCGGTTTTACCCGGGCGCGGCTGCGGCGCAGCATGCCGATGTGGCGCATGACGTTGAGCACGCCCTTGACCCCGGCGCGGATGTAGATCTCGTCGAAGCGCAGGGCCTCGCAGGATTCGTACAGCAGCACCGGCACCCCGAGATCGCCGGCGGCCTGGCGCAGGGAGCCGTCGCGGAGCTTGGCGTCGATGGCGATGGGGGCGCCGAAGGCCTCGGTCATTCCCAGTACCTGCGGGTCTTCCAGGTTGGCGCGGATCTGCGGGAAGTTGCTGCGGTGGCGGGCCCCGGTGTGCAGGTCGATGCCGTGGCTGCACTTGACCACGACTTCCTGCAGGAACGTGTGCGCAATGCGCCCGGTGAGGGAGCCGCGGGTGGAACCGGGGAAGGAGCGGTTGAGGTCGCGGCCATCGGGCAGGTAGCGGGTGTGGTTGATGAAACCGTAGATATTGACGATGGGGATGGCGATCACGGTACCGCGGATACGCTCGAGGTGCGGATCCTTGAGCAGGCGGCGAATAATCTCCACACCGTTGATCTCATCGCCGTGGATGGCGGCGCAGACGAACAGGATGGGACCGGGGCGCTTGCCGCGCACGACCTGGAGGCTGATGGACAGGTTGTCATGGGTGTAGGTGGGGGCGACGGGGATGTCGATCACCTTGCGTTCGCCGGGCAGGATCTCCTGGCCGCCAATCACGAGCTTCTTGCCGTTAGCCGGCATTGGTGCCTCTCTCTGTCAGGGTGCTTGTTTGCCCAGCAGGTAGGAGCGCCCCGGGTCGACCAGACAGCGGCCGCGCATGGCGGTGCGGCCCAGCAGCATCCGGAAGCGCATGGTTTCCCGGTCTGTGAGCGTCATTTCCGCCTCGAAGCTCTCTGCGCCGAGGCTGACGGTGGTGACGATAACATAGCGTGTCTCCCGGTGGCCGCCGGAATCGGTGACCTGGCGCTGGTCCAGCACCCTGGCCTCGCAGTCCACTACCCGGGTGGTGTCCCCCTGGCGCGGGTGGATGCCGAAGCGGACCCAGCGCTCGCCGTCGCGCTCGAAGGGCTCGACGTAAAAGGCGTGCAGGGCACTGGTGCGGGCGCCGGTATCCACCTTGGCCTTGATCCGGTCGATGCCGAGATCGGGCAGGCCCAGCCACTCCCGCCAGCCCAGGGTAACCGGCTGCGTCACGCCGCCGCCACCAGGGAGCGGCCGCGACCGATGCCGTAGTATTCGATGCCCAGCTCTTCCATCTGCGCCGGGTTGTAGAGGTTGCGACCGTCAAAAATCACCGGCTGGCTCAGTTCGCTCTTGATCAGTTCGAAGTCCGGCGACCAGAAGGCCTTCCACTCGGTGCAGATGACCAGGGCGTCGGCACCCTTGAGGGCGTCTTCCTTGTGCTCGCAGAGGACGAGGTCGTCGCGCTCGCCGTAGATCTCCCGGCAGGCGGCCATGGCCTGGGGATCAAAGGCCTGGACCTTGCCGCCGTAGGACCAGATCCCCTCCAGCAGATAGCGGCTGGGAGCCTCGCGCATGTCGTCGGTATTGGGCTTGAAGGAAAGGCCCCAGACGGCGATGGTCTTGCCGGACAGGTCGGAGCCCAGTCGCGCCATGACCCGCTCCGCCAGCTTGTTCTTCTGCCGCTGGTTGGTGTCGTGCACCGAGGTAAGAATGTTGGCGCGGTGGCCATGTTGCTCGGCCAGGTGTTTCAGGGCGCGCACGTCCTTGGGGAAGCAGGAGCCGCCGTAGCCACAGCCGGGGTAGATGAAGTGGTAGCCGATGCGCGGGTCCGCGCCCATGCCGCGGCGCACCAGCTCGATGTCGGCATTCACCGCCTCGGCGATGGTAGCCATTTCGTTCATGAAACTGATCTTGGTGGCGAGCATGGCGTTGGCCGCGAGCTTGGTCATCTCCGCGCTGCGTGGATCCATGTGCATGATCTTCTCGTGATTGCGGTTGAACGCCTGGTACATGCGCCGCAGTTCTTCCAGCACTTTGCCGGACTCGGTGCCGATGATGATACGGTCGGGGCTCTGGCAGTCCGCCACCGCGGAGCCCTCCTTGAGGAACTCGGGGTTGGAGGCCACTTCGATGGGAATGTTGCGACCCTGGGACTCGAGCGCAGCGACGATGTGCTGGTGCACCTTGTCGGCGGTGCCCACGGGCACCGTGGACTTGGTGATGACCACCTTGCGGCTGGTCATGTAGCGGGCAATGGAGGTTGCCACCTGCAGGACATAGCTCAGGTCTGCGGAGCCATCGCTGCCGGCGGGGGTGCCAACACAGATGAACAGGTATTCGCTGGCCTGCACCGCCGCCTTGGTGTCCGTGGTGAAGGACAGCAGGCCGCTGGCGATGCCGTTGCGGATCAGCTGGGACAGGCCGGGCTCGAAGAAGGGAACGTCGCCGTCCCGCAGGCGGTCGACACGGGCGGCGTCGATATCCATGCAGATGACCCTGTGACCGACATCCGCGAAAATTGCAGCCTGTACCAGGCCCACGTAGCCGCTGCCGAAAATGCTGATATTCATGGGTTGTCAGGAGTTCCTGTGTTGCTGTGGCAAGGTTTGGCCCACCACTGTATGTCATAAAGGTGACAGAAATAATACAGGATCGGGGCGGCGCTGGCCCGCTACTTATATGGCGGGGTGAATTTGGGTAAAATGCGCCGCTTTACCCACCCGGGCGTTCGCGCCCCCCGCCAGCCAGGGGACACCGATGTTTGACCAGAGCATGACCATTGCAGGTTTTGACGACGAGATCTTTGCCGCCATCAAGGAGGAGGAGCGTCGCCAGGAAGAGCACATCGAGCTTATCGCCTCGGAAAACTACGCCAGCCCCCGGGTCATGGAGGCCCAGGGCACGGTGCTCACCAACAAATACGCGGAAGGCTACCCCGGCAAGCGCTATTACGGCGGCTGTGAGTTTGTCGACAAGGCCGAGCAGCTGGCCATCGATCGCGCCAAGGCCCTGTTTGGCGCCGACTACGCCAACGTCCAGCCCCACTCCGGTTCCCAGGCCAACTCCGCGGTCTACCAAGCCCTGTGCAACGCCGGCGATACGGTGCTGGGCATGAGCCTGGCGGACGGCGGCCACCTGACCCACGGCGCCAAGCCGAATTTTTCCGGCAAGATGTATAACGCCGTCCAGTACGGCCTGAAGGGAGATACCGGCGAAGTCGACTACGACCAGGTGGAAGCGCTGGCGCTGGAGCACAAACCGAAGATGATCGTGGCCGGATTCTCCGCCTACTCCCGGGTCATGGACTGGGCGCGTTTCCGCGAGATTGCCGACAAGGTGGGCGCCTACCTGCTGGTGGACATGGCCCACGTGGCCGGCCTGGTGGCAGCGGGGGTCTATCCCAACCCGGTGCCCCACGCCGACGTGGTGACCTCCACCACCCACAAGACCCTGCGCGGCCCCCGCGGCGGCATCATCCTCGCCCGTGCCAACGAAGCGCTGGAGAAGAAGTTCCAGTCCGCGGTGTTCCCGGGCGGCCAGGGCGGCCCGCTGATGCACGTGATTGCCGCCAAGGCGATCAGTTTCAAGGAGGCTGCCAGCCCCGAGTTCGTCGACTACCAGAAGCAGGTGGTGGCCAACGCCCGGGCCATGGCCAGGACCTTTATCGAGCGCGGCATCAATATTGTCTCCGGCGGCACCGACAACCACCTGATGCTGGTGGACCTGATCGGCAAGCCCTACACCGGCAAGGATGCGGATGAGGCCCTGGGCCTGGCCAACATCACCGTGAACAAGAACGCGGTCCCCAACGACCCGCGCTCGCCCTTCATTACCTCCGGCCTGCGCGTCGGCACCCCGGCCATCACCACGCGCGGCTTCGGCGAGGCGGAAACCGTCGAGCTGGCTGGCTGGATGTGCGATGTGCTGGAAGCGCTGGAGCAGGGCAGTGCCGACGCAGCCATCGCCGAGGTGAAGGGCAAGGTGCTGGACATCTGCGCACGGTTTCCGGTCTACCGGTAGGAGCGCGGTCTCCGCGCGATCGCCCGCGGACAAGGTGAATGGCCGCGCAGCGGCCAGAGAGGGTGGTCTGGGCCAGCGGGCTCCTACGGGTTCGGAGCAGGTGTAGGAGCGCAGCCTCTGCGCGATCGCCCGCAGACAAGGTGAATGGCCGCGCAGCGGCCAGAGAAGATGGCCTGGGCCAGCGGGCTCCTACGATGGTTCACAACCAAATGGAATCCCAGAAACTGTAATCAGCCGGCGAGCTTGCCAGCCCTGCCCGCAGGGGGTTGGCGATGATATAGCGCGCCAGCGCCCGCAGGCTTTCTTCGCGTCGCACGGCGTGGTCGTGGAAACCGCGCTGCCACACCGGCCCAATGCCGGGGCGGCGTGCCCTCAGTTTCCGTGTTGTTGTCGCTTTTACGAAGCGTACTGTCGTTGACAGCTCCGCCCCCGCCTTCAGCTGTAACATCCAGTGCAAATGGTCCGGCATCACAACGAAGCAGAGTGTGGTGGCCGAGACCTCGGCTTCCCGCAGACTCTGAACCAACAGGCGCGCATTGTGGAAACTGGCAAACAGCGGTCGGCGTTGGGCGCATACGGTAGTTACGACGTAAATCAGATTCGCCCCGGAGTAACGCCCCTTGCGCAGGGCCTGCGATCTGGGCATGTTCGGGTGCCTCGGGTTGGGGATGGAGGCTGATGATCACCCGGGTGTGGGTGTTGAAGCCACGTCAGAAGTGATCAATTTGATCGGGCACTGTGGGAGCGCACTCTGTGCGCGATCGCCCGCAGACAAGGTGAATGGCCGCGCAGCGGCCAGAGAGGGTGGCCTGGGCCAGCGGGCTCCTACACATTCACCAGGCGATGCCGTAGTCGTCGCCGTAGTCGCTGGCGCCGCCCTGCAGGGTGCCGTGCTCGCGGTCAAACCAGATTGCGGTGGTTGGATTGTAGGTGCGCTCCACCACCTCGACCTCATAGCCCATCCGCGACAGTTCGGCGCGGGTGAAGGGTGACACCAGGGGTGTGACCTGCAGCCGGCCCGGCTCGGCCTGGTGGGCGCCGAAGGAACTCTGCATCTGGTAGCTGAGGATGTTGTGGGCCTCCGCCGCCTGCTGCACGTTCATGTTGAACTCGACCATGTTGAGGAAAAACTGCAGCAGGTTCTGGTCCTGGGTATCGCCGCCCTGCACTGAAAAGGCCAGCAGCGGTTCGCCATCCTGCAATGCCAGGCTCGGGGTCAGGGTGACCCGCGGCCGCTGCCCGGGCTGCACCACGTTGTAGGGGTTCAGCGCCTCATCCAGCACAAAACTCTGCATGCGCTGGCTCAAGCCCACGCCGGTATTGCCCGCGACAAAGGCGGGAATCCAGCCGCCCGACGGGGTCACGGAAATCACCCAGCCCTCGGCGTCCGCGGCCTGGATGGAGGTGGTGCCCGCCAGAAACGCCTCATCGGCGCTCATGGTGCTGGCCTGCTGGAAGCTCCCCGTACCCTCGGCCTCCGCGGCGGGCGGGATCGGGGTCCAGGCCTGGCGCAGGGCCTCGAAGGGGTTGTTGCCGCCCTGGAAGGGGTAGGGGTCGCCGGGCTTGAGGTCGGTGAGGTTGTGGTCGGCGGGCATCAGCTGGCGCCGCTGTTCGGCGTACTTCTTCGACAGCAGGCCCGCCACAGGCTCTGCCGGCGGCAGGTAGGGGTCGCCGTAATAGAAATCGCGGTCGGCGAAGGCCAGGTTCATGGCCTGGTACAGGGTGTGGATGTAGCGGGTGCTGTTGTAGCCCATGGCCCTGAGGTCGAACCCTTCCAGCAGGTTCAGGGCCTGCAGCATGGCGGGCCCCTGGGTCCAGGTGGTGAGCTTGTAGACATCGATGCCGCGGTAGCTGACGCTCACCGGCTCCTCGATGATCACCTCCCAGTTGGCCAGGTCCCCGGCGGTGATCAGTCCGCCCTGTTCCCGGGTGGCGCGGACAATCTCGGCGGCGATGTCGCCGCGGTAGAAGCGGTCGTTGGCGGCCATGATCGCGGCCTTGCGGTCGCTGCCCGCGGCCAGTGCCTCGGCCTCGGTGGCCACCAGTTTTTCCAGGGTCGCGAGCAGGTCGGGCTGGCGGAAGATTTCCCCGGGCGCCGGCGCCGCGCGCTGTTCGGGATTGTCGGCGTCGTAGTGGGGCAGGAACACCCGTCGCGAGTCGGGCCATTGCTCCAGGATATCGCGGCGGCTCTCGATAAACCGGGCCTGGGTTTCCTCGATGGGGTAGCCCCGGGCCATTTCCATGGCCGGTGCCAGCACCTGCGCCAGGCTGAGGCGGCCGTATTCCGCCAGCATCACCATCAGCCCGCCCGGGGTACCCGGGGTGACCGCGGCCAATGGCCCGTACTCCGGTGGATAGAGCATGCCCTGGTCGCGGAAGAATTCCGGGGTGGCGCCGGTGGGTGCCACCCCCAGCGCGTTGATGCCCTTGACCTCGCCGGTATGCGGGTTGTAGATCAGGGCCTGGGTTTCGCCGCCCCAGCCGAGTACGTCCCACATGGTCGAGGTCACTGCGAGCATGGCCGCCGCGGCGTCGATGGCGTTGCCGCCCTGCTGGAACATCATCGCCCCGGCGGTGGCACCCTGGGGTTTGCCGGTCACCGCTACCCAGTGTTTGCCCAGCAGCACCGGGCGCGCGGTTTTCTGCGCCAGGCTGGTGGCGGGAAGGGCGAGCGCGCAGATGACTGTGGCGAGTGTGGCCTGGCGGAGCAGGCGTGAAAGCGTGGGCTTGATCATGGTTGTCTCCTGATAACAGGGGCAGAGCATAGCAAAGATGGACGTTGGGGGTGCCCGGATGCGGGCGATTGAAAATGGACGCAGTGGATTAATGCATACGGGAGTCGCCTTCGGGACAATTGGTAAATCCCCGGAGGAGGACTATTATGACCTCAGTGCAATTTGACACCTTGCGCTACGCGCGTCGGCTGAAAGAAGTGGGTGTAGCGGAAGATCAGGCGGAGGTACAGGCAGAGCTTATGGCAGAGGCATTCGGTTTCTACGTAGACAACCTCGTTACCAAGGACTATCTGGACGCGACCCTGGACGCTCGCTTTGCCCAGCAGGATCACCGTATCGATGCCCGCTTCGCCCAGGTTGAAGGCACACTGCGCCTGCACAGCGCCCTGCTCGCGATTATCGCCGCCGCGGTGCTGATACCGCAGCTGTCGGCGCTGGTTCTGCGCTAACGGCTGCGCTGGAGACCGCCGCTCCCTGCGTTTGGATTCCCGCCCGGGAAGCCCTTCCCAGCCCGGAAATATGTTACGCTTCAGACACTTGTCCACAGGGTAACCTCCCATGCATTGCCCCTTTTGTGCCGCCGATGACACCAAGGTGATCGACTCGCGGCTGGTCGCCGAGGGCGACCAGATCCGCCGCCGCCGCGAGTGCCTGAGCTGCAAGGAACGCTTCACCACCTACGAGGTGGCGGAACTGGTGATGCCGCGGGTCATCAAGCAGAACGGCAACCGCGAACCCTTCGATGAAAACAAGCTGCGCGCGGGGTTCCAGCGCGCGCTGGAGAAGCGGCCGGTGTCGGTGGAGGATATCGAGGCCACCATCAATCACATCAAGCACGCCCTGCGCGCCACCGGCGAGCGCGAAGTGGGTTCCCGGGTGCTGGGGGAGCTGGTAATGGACCACCTCAAGCAGCTGGACCAGGTGGCTTATGTACGTTTTGCCTCGGTCTATCGCAGCTTCCAGGATATCTCCGAGTTTCGCGATGCCATCGAGCGCCTGGAAGCAGAGCCCAAGCGCGAGCCCAGCGGCGCCGTCTGAAGCCGCAATGACCGACACGCACTTTGACACCCGGATGATGGCGCGGGCCCTGCAACTGGCCCGTCGCGGGCGCTACTCCGCCATGCCCAATCCCCACGTCGGCTGTGTGCTGGTGCGCGATGGCCATATCATCGGCGAGGGTTTTACCCAGCCCGCCGGTGGCAACCACGCGGAGATCGAGGCGCTGGCGGCGGCCGGCGATGCCCGCGGCGCCACCGCCTATGTCACCCTGGAACCCTGCAGCCACCACGGCAAGACCGGGCCCTGCGCCGACGCCCTGCTGGCCGCGGGCATACGCCGGGTAGTCGCGGCGCTGGAGGACCCCAATCCGCAGGTGGCCGGTCGCGGCCTGGCGCGGCTGCGCGAGGCGGGGGTAGAGGTGAGCTGTGGCCTGCTCGCCGCAGAGGCGGAACAGGTGATCCCGGGCTTTATTGCCCGCATGCGCCGTGGCTACGGTAGGGTGCGGGCCAAACTGGCCATGTCCCTGGACGGGCGCACCGCCATGGCTTCTGGCGAGAGCCAGTGGATCACCGGCCCCGCGGCACGGCAGGATGTGCAGCGGCTGCGGGCCATGAGCTGCGCCATCCTTACCGGTGCCGGCACGGTGCTGGCGGACAACTGCGCCCTCACGGTGCGCGCCGCGGAGCTGGGCATGGACCCTGCCGATGCCGCCCGCGCCAGCGCCCGCCAGCCCCTGCGCGTGGTACTGGATTCATGCTTGCAGGCGCCCGCGGACGCCCGCATCTTCAGCGCGGATGCGGCGACGCTCTGCTGCCACAGCGCCGACACCGCGCCACCTGCGGCGCCGCCGGGCGCCACCACCGAGCTGCTGGCCCTGGCCCGCGGTGACCACGGCCTGGACCTGCAGGCTTTGCTGATGGAGCTCGGCAGGCGGCAATGCAACGAAATTCTGGTAGAATCTGGCCCCCGTTTGGCGGGAGCCCTGCTGCAGTTGGGCTTGTTGGACGAATTGATCGTATACATGGCGCCCACCCTGCTGGGGAGTTTGGCCCGGCCACTGCTGGAGCTGCCGCTGAATCACATGGCGGAACAGGTGCCGCTGACGCTGCTCGATGTGCGCAGGGTGGGCGAAGACTGGCGTTTTACCGCTGTCCCCCGGCGCTAATACAGGACTACAGCATGTTCACAGGAATCATCCAGGCCGTCGGCACCATTGCTGCGCTCGAGCCCTCCGGCGGCGATATGCGCCTGCGGGTGCAGGGCGGCAAATTGGCGCTGGACGACGTCGGCCTCGGCGACAGCATCGCCACCAACGGCGTCTGCCTCACGGTCACCGAGCTGCCGGGAGATGGCTACTGGGCGGATGTGTCGCGGGAAACCCTGGATTTCACCACCCTCGGCGGTCTCAAGCCCGGCAGCCGGGTCAATCTGGAGAAGGCACTCACGCCCGCCAGTCGTCTCGGCGGCCACATTGTCAGCGGCCATGTCGACGGTGTCGGCGAGGTGGTCAGCGTGGTCGCTGACGGCCGCTCCTACCGCTACGTGATGCGGGCGCCGGACGGGCTGGCGAAGTACATCGCCCACAAGGGCAGCATCTGCGTCGACGGCACCAGCCTGACGGTGAATGCAGTCAACGGCGCCGAGTTCGAGCTCAACATCATCCCCCAGACCTGGGCCGAGACGGTGTTTGCCGGGTACCGGCCCGGCAGCCGGGTGAACCTGGAAGTGGATGTGATTGCCCGCTACCTGGAGCGCCTGGTGCTGGGTGAAGACGCCGCCAGACCCGGCCACCAGGGCGGCATCTCCCTGGCGACCCTGGCCGACAACGGCTACCTGCGCGGCTAGGTGGGGCCGCCCAGGTGGGGCCGCCCAGGTGGGGCCGCCCAGATCGCAACGCTCACAAGGATTCGATTGGCATGCAAGTAAATACCGTAGACGAACTGATCAGTGACATCCGCCAGGGCCGCATGGTGGTGCTGGTGGACGATGACGATGACAGCCACAACGAGGGCGTGGTGATGGTGGCGGCGGAACACGTCACCGCCCAGCACGTGAACTTCATGGCCCGCCAGGCCCGGGGCCTGGTGTGCCTGACCCTGACCGAGGAGCGTTGCCGGCAGCTGGACCTGCCGCCCATGGTGGCCGCGGCGCACGGCGAGAAATCCAACTTTACCCTCTCCATCGAGGCCGCCGTGGGCATAGACACCGGCATCTCCGCCGCCGACCGCGCCCGCACCGTGCTGGCCGCAGTCGCGCCCCACGCGGTGCCCGCGGATATCGTCCAGCCCGGGCATATCTTCCCGCTGACGGTTACCCCCGGTGGCGTGCTCACCCGCGCCGGCCATACCGAGGCCGCGAGCGATTATGCCAGTCTGGCCGGGCTGCTGCCGGCGGCGGTCATCGCCGACATCCTGACCCCGGACGGCGTCCTTGCCGATGGCCCGGCGCTGGTGGAGTTTGCCGCCCGCCATGACCTCAAGATCGGTACCATCGCCGACCTGATCCACTTCCGCATGGTCAATGAGCGCACCATCGAGCGGGTGCGGGAAGGCGAGATCGAGACCAGTCACGGCCCCTTCCATCTGACCGTATACCGCGACGACACCGGCGGCCGCCTGCACCTGGCCCTGTCCCGGGGCGAGATCACCGCCGCTGAGCCAACACTGGTGCGGGTGCATGTTGCATCCACCCTGCGCGATCTGATCACCAGCCAGCTACCGGACCGCGCCTCCTGGAATATCGGCGCCTGCCTGGCCCGGGTGGCGGAGGCCGACCGTGGCGTCATCGTGCTGCTGGCGGGCCAGGAGAGCGCCGGGCAGTTGCTGGACAGCGTCGACATGGCCCTGGGCCAGGCGCCTTCCAGCACCGGTGCACTGCCCGATACCTATACTACCGTCGGCCTCGGTTCCCAGATCCTGAAGGATCTCGGGGTCGGAAAAATCCACCTGATGGGCGCGCCCATCAAGTACAATGCGATTTCGGGTTTTGACCTGGAAGTACTCGAATACCTGGCGCCCTGAGCCCGGGCCCAGCGAACAAGGAACAGGCAATGGCAAACATCAAGACGATTGAAGGGGATTTCACCGGCAGCGGCGGCAAGTTTGCGCTGGTAGTGGGGCGCTGGAACAGCTTTGTAGTCGAGCACCTGCTGGAGGGCGCGATTGACGCCCTGCGGCGCCACGGGGTCAAGGATGCCCAGCTCACTATCGTGCGCGCCCCCGGCGCCTTCGAGATCCCGCTGGTCTGCCAGCGGGTGGCCAAAAAGGGCGGTATCGATGCCATTATCGCCCTCGGCGCGGTTATCCGCGGCGGCACCCCGCATTTCGAGTATGTTGCCGGCGAATGTACCAAGGGGATCGCCCAGGTCAGCCTGGAGCACGGCATCCCCATTTCTTTCGGTGTACTGACCGTGGATTCCATCGAGCAGGCAGTGGAGCGCTCCGGCACCAAGGCCGGCAACAAGGGCGCCGAAGCGGCCCTGTCGGCGCTGGAAATGGTGAGCCTGCTGGGCCGGATCGGGAGCTGAGCGGGCGCGTGAACAAGCAGGCCCGCAATACCCTCGCCGCCGAGCGCCACAAGGCCCGTCACTATGCCATGCAGGCCCTGTACCAGTGGCACATGGCCGCGGCGCCGGTGAACCAGATCGAAGCCGAGTTCCGCGCTGACTACGATTTTGCCCACGTGGACCTGGAGTACTTCCAGGCCCTGCTGCACGGGGTTCCGGCCAGCGTCACTGAGCTGGAAGCGGTTTTCGAGCCCCTGCTGGATCGCAAGCTGGACGACCTCGGCCCCATCGAACGCAGCCTGCTGCGCATGGGTACCTGGGAGCTGCAGCAGCGGATCGACGTGCCCTGGAAAGTGGTGATCAACGAGGCCGTCTCGCTGGCGAAAAAGTTCGGCGCCACCGACAGCCACAAGTACATCAATGGCGTGCTCGACAAGGTCGCCCGTCAGCTGCGCAAGGCCGAAACCGAAGCCGACGCCTGATGCCGGCCGACGAATTCTCCCTGATAGCCCGCTACTTCTCCGCCTTTGGCGCCGGCCCCGCGGTGGCGCTGGGCGTTGGCGATGATTGCGCCATCCTGGCGCTGGAACCCGGGGAGCGTCTGGCGACCTCGGTGGATACCGTGGTGGCGGGCGTGCACTTCCTGGAGGACAGCCTGCCCGAGGACGTCGGTTACCGCGCGGTCGCGGCGGCGGCCTCCGACCTCGCGGCCATGGGCGCGCGGCCCCTGGGCATGACCCTGGCCCTGACGCTGCCGGATGCCGATGAACTGTGGTTGCACAGTTTCAGCCAGGGCGTGGGCGCAGCCGCTGCGGATCTGGCGCTGCCCCTGGTGGGCGGCGATACTACCCGCGGGCCGCTCACCATCACGGTGCAGGTGTTGGGCGCGTTGCCGGCCGACAGGGCCCTGCTGCGCGCTGGGGCGCAGCCAGGGGATGGCGTGTATGTGTCCGGCACCCTGGGCGATGCGGCGGGCGGGCTGGCGGTACTGGAGGGGCGCTATCGGCCGGACCCGGCCGCGGCGGAATACCTGGAGCAGCGGTTTTTCCGCCCCGCGCCGCAGCTGGCGCTGGGCGTGGCGCTGCTCGGGGCCGGACCCGGGAGCTCGGGAGCAGAGGGCAGCCGTGCCAGCGCCGCCATCGATATTTCCGACGGGCTGCTGGCGGATGCCGGCCACATCGCCGCTGCCAGCGGAGTGCGCATTCAGCTCGACGCCACGCAGCTGCCGCTGTCGCCGGCCCTGGCGGCGCACCCGGACCGTGACCAGGCCCTGCGCTGGGCGCTGGCTGGCGGCGATGACTACGAGCTCTGTTTCTGCCTGCCCTTCGGTGCATCCGTGCCGGCGGGCTGCACCCGGGTCGGCGAGGTGGTGGCGGGTGAGGGGGTCTCCTGCCCCGGCTTCGGTGACCTCACGGCAGGCTATAATCACTTTTCGTAACCCGCGCTCTCTGTCTCTCTGTGGGAGCCCGCTGGCCCAGGCCACTTTCTCTGTCCGCTGCGCGGCCATTCACCTCGTCTGCGGGCGATTGGTGGCTATCGCCCGCAGAGCGGGCTCCTACACGGCGGGCTCGAGACGCAGTACACTGGAGTCACTTCAGAACGGGAACCACCCTATGGCCGCCAAGCCCGCCGCGCCGCCGCCGGCGCTCCTCCGCAACCCGGTGCAGTTCCTCGCCTTCGGTTTCGGCAGTGGCCTGGCGCCCAGGGCCCCGGGCACCGCGGGCACCCTGGCCGCGATTCCCCTGTTCCTGCTGGTCGACGCGGCGCTGGCCAACACCGCCTCCCCCTTGCTCTGGTACAGCCTGTTTATTGTGGTCACCGCCGCTGTCGGCGTGTGGATCTGCGACCGTGCCAGTGCCCAGCTGGGGGTTCACGACCACCCCGGTATCGTCTGGGACGAATTTGTCGGCTACTGGATCACCATGTGGGCGCTGCCCGCGGACTGGGTCTGGATGCTGGCCGGCTTCGTCGCCTTCCGCATCTTCGACATCCTCAAGCCCTGGCCGATCGGGTGGCTGGACCGCAAGGTGGCAGGCGGCTTCGGGATCATGATCGATGATGTTCTGGCGGGGGTGATGGCCTGTGTCTTTGTCCACGTCGCAGTTTGGGTGGTGACAGCATGAACCAGCTGCCCGGCATCGTACTGCTAGCGCTGTTCTGCCTGGCGCCGCCGGCTGCCCAGGCCCAGGCGGCGTCCGTCACCGTGGAAGCCCTGCTGCCCAATACCGCGGTGCTGATGATCAACGGCCAGCGCAAGACGCTGAAAGCCGGCGCCAGCTTCCAGGGCGTCAAATTGCTCAGCGCAGACGCCTCCGCGGCGGTACTGGAGATCAACGGCGAGCGCCAGCGGCTGAGTCTGAACCGCAACATCACCACCAATTTTGTGGCGCCCGAGCGGCGCCAGCTCGACATCCCCCGCAATGACCGCATGCAGTACATCACCAGCGCCCAGATCAATGGCCGCAGCATCCAGGTGATGGTGGATACCGGCGCCAACGTGGTGGCCATGAGCGCCCGCCACGCGTCCGCGCTGGGGGTGGATTACAGGGCCGGCATGCCGTCGAAGCTGGAAACCGCCAGCGCCACCATCGACGCCTGGATGGTGACCCTGCGCAGCGTGGAGGTGGGCGGTATCCGGGTGGAGAACGTGCGCGCGACGGTGACGGCAGGGGAGTATCCCTCCACAGTGCTGCTGGGAATGAGCTACCTGCAGCATGTGGAATTGCGTGAGCGCGAGGGTGTACTGTCATTGTCGCGGGCGTGGTGACCCGGCGCCCACACGGGCGCGCATAAAGTGCTAAACTATGCCCCCTTTTACAGCCGGACAGTTCCTGTGTCAGTACGCTACGTTGAATCCTCGCGCCTGCCCACCGCCTGGGGGGTATTCGATATTCATGGCTTCGAGGATCCGGACGCCAACAAGGAACATGTGGTGTTGACCATGGGCGATGTGGGCAGCGGCGAGCCGGTACTGGCCCGCATCCACTCCGAGTGCCTGACCGGTGACGCCCTGTTCAGCCTGCGCTGCGACTGCGGCAACCAGCTGGAAGCGGCGCTGAAGGCCGTCTCCGCGGAAGGTCGTGGCGCCATCTTCTACCTGCGCCAGGAAGGCCGCGGTATCGGCCTGCTCAACAAGATCAAGGCCTACAAGCTGCAGGACGCCGGCGCCGACACGGTGGAAGCCAATGAGCAACTGGGCTTCGGCGCCGACATGCGCGACTACAGCATCCTCGGCCCCATGCTGCGGCACCTGAACATCACCCGGGTGCGGCTGATGACCAACAACCCCCGCAAGGTCTCAGCGATGGAAGAGAACGGCGTCGAGGTGGTCGAGCGGGTGCCGCTGCACTGCCACAGTAACCCGCACAATGAGAAGTACCTGCTGACCAAGGGCGCCAAGATGGGACATTTCGCCGCGGAAAAACCGTAGCAGCCCGGTCCCCGGGCGACAAGCTCCCCGCCATCGCTATCGCCACCCCATCGCCCGCGGAGCGGGCTCCTACAGGCCCGGGCGATGAACTCTACGCCTCGCGGTTCACCACAAGCCGCGCCAGCCCCCGCAGCATCTCCGCCGAGTCCCCGAAGTCCTCCAGTGCCTCCAGGGCGCCGTCCAGCAGGTGCTCTGCGGTTTCCCGGGCGCCGGCGAGGCCCAGCAGACTGACGTAGGTGGTCTTGCTGGCGGCCGCGTCCTTGCCGCCGGTCTTGCCGAGGGTGGCGGTGCTGCCCTCCACATCGAGGATGTCATCCACCACCTGGAAGGCCAGGCCGACCTGGTCGCCATAGCTTTCCAGCGCCGCCTGCTGGCTGGCGGAGGCGCCGGCAGCGATCGCGCCCAGGCTCAGTGCAGCACGGATCAGGGCGCCGGTCTTCAGCGCATGCATGCCCTGCAGGTCATCCAGGGGTAGCGCCCGGCCGGTACTGGCGATATCCACGAACTGCCCGCCGACCATGCCACCCAGCCCGGCAGCGTGGCCCAATACCTTGATCATCGCGATTCGTTGCGTTGCAGAGAGACCGGGGGCATCCGCCAGCAACTCGAAAGCCCGCGCCTGCAGGCCGTCGCCGACCAGGATCGCGGTAGCCTCGTCGAAGGCCTTGTGCAGGGTGGGGCGGCCCCGGCGCAGGTCGTCGTCGTCCATCGCCGGGAGGTCGTCGTGGATCAGGGAGTAAGTGTGAATCAGCTCCAGCGCGCAGGCGGGATGGTCGAGTGCGTCGTCCAGTTCGGCCCCGGCACCGACGGCCCGGGCTGCCGCATACAGCAGGCAGGGACGGATGCGCTTGCCGCTGGACTCCAGGGCATAGCGCACCGCGGGCTCAAAGCCAGCGAGGCCGGGCGCCTGCCCGGGCTGTGCGCCGAAGCCGCCGTGGGCCAGCAGACTGGCTTCACAGCGCGCACGGCATCGCGCCATGAACTCCGCGAGGGCGTCGCTCACTCGCCTTCTTGCGCCTCCGCGCCCGGATCCTGAAAAGGCTCGGCCACGGGCTTGCCGTCCTTCTCCAGCAGCAATTGCACCTTTTGCTCCGCTTCCTGCAGCGATTGCTGGGCCTGGCGAATGAGCTGTACCCCTTGCTCGAAGTCCTGGAGGGACTGCTCGAGGCTGGTGTCCGAGTCTTCCAGGCGAGCGGTCAGGGCCTCGAGCTGGGCGAGGGTGTCGGCGAAGGTGGGGGGGGCGGACTTCTTCGGCATGGTGTCTCAATGAGTTGGATCGGGTGTGGCTACTATAGCAGGGAGTGCCACTTTTGGGGGCGGCAATGGCGCTCATGGGGAGGCTATGGCCGAATTTGACGCAACGGACACTGCCGTGAGGCTACCCCCAAGGCCGCGGCGTGCCTTATAGCTTCTCTCTTTAGTTTATAACGCTCTATATAACCGAAAAACGACTCCGCGGAGACGCATTTACCCCGCAGGCCCGAACAACTCGTCGAGACTTCCCGCCACCAGAATCTCATCCGTCCAGGCTTCGAGTTCCTCAGCGGAAGCGGCTAGCAGACGCTCGGACACCGCAGACGGAAGTGCGCCGAAGCGGCGGGTCAGCTGACGGGACAAGGTGTCTCGCAGAGCCAGCACGCGGCCACTCTCCAGTCCTTGCTGCAGCCCCTGCTCCAGCCCCTGCTCCATTCCCTCCCGCCGCGCTGCGCCAATAGAGTGGTTCCAATTCCAGAGGCCGCGCGCCCGAGCCTCGGCCAGGCGCTGGGCTTCCTCATCGGCGCTGAGCTGCCGGATGCTGCCCATCGCTTTCTTGACGGGCTCGTGGGTCACCTTCGCCATGACGGCATCCTCCTGCCAGTGTTCGAAGAAGCTGATCCAGTCGCCACCGGGGGTCGGCATGGCGTCTAACCGGTCAGCTTTCTTCAGTTCGACAATGTTTAATTGTAGTTCGTTTCCCACCGCCACGTCAGGCTGTCGATGGTCGCGCATTTGGAAGCGCCAGGCGGCCTGAATGCGCTGCGCCGGCGTGGCGGTAAACAGGTCGAAATCGAGGAGGTGAATACCGATGGCGCTGCCCACTGCCTGGTAGGCCTCGCCGGCATCAAGTTGCCGGGCGAGCAGGCGGGCCAGGTAAAACAGACTGCGCGCGCTCCAGTCGAGCTGCCGCTGTACCTGCATCTCAATATTGTACTGGTGGCCATCGGTACACCTGGCGAGCACATCCAGCACGATACCCTTGCCGCTCAGCTCCGACGCCTCAATAGTGGGATTGAGAATCTCCACCGAAGCCACCTGCGGTAAATCCGGCCGCAAGTCGTTGATCAAGGCAACGGTGAGGTCCGCATCCCCGGCAAACAGGCGCTTGAAGACATAGTCGTTTTTCGGGTCCAGCAGAGTGACCATGGCGCCCTCCGTGGCAGCCAGCAAGCATTACTTCCTGCGGCTCATTAACGCTGGCACACGATAGCGAAACTGGCAAACCTATGGCCGAATTTGATGTAACAGAAGCTTACGGGAGGCTGATCCTCAGGGAACATCGCGCTCTATATCTTCCCCCTTAGTTTTTGGCACCTGTTACAACCGAAAAACGACTCCGCGGAGACGCGCAGCCTCCTCTCGGCAGAAAGGAACTAGCCGGCAGCCATGGATTGCAGGAGCGGGATCACCACCGCCAGGGTGATGATGCTGAGCAGGACCGTGTGGCCAGACAGGCTTTCCTCCACACCCGAGAGTCGGTCCTCGACCCGGCCCAGGCGCCCGTCGATCTGCTCGAAACGGCGGTCCAGCTGTTGAAATCTCTTGTCGACCTGCTGAAACCTCTGGGCAACCTGCGTCATGTGCAGTTCGAAGTGCTCTCTGGTCACCAGCGATTCAAACTGATGCGAAACCATAAGCGTCATGCCCCTGGCGATGGCCTCCGCCTGCTGGCGGGAGAGCCTCGCGGATTCCAGATTACGGGAATAGCTTAGCACATCAAAATCAGCCCGTGGCATGCACTGCTCCGCCGGTTGCGGTGGCCTGCATCCCGAGGATGCGCGCAGTGTGCGGGAGGCGCTGGGTGAATGAGTGGGGCAAGGTTGAGCATCAAAGAATAAACCCCAGCTCCGACTGGTGGGTGATCTGGTGCAGGCAGTGCGAAGGCGCGGTGCTCTTGACGCCGTCGATGGGCACAATCCGCTCGTGCAGCAACTGGGTCAGCTGCTCCAGCTCGGTGACGTTGAGAGTGCAGATCAGGTCGTGGCGACCCAGGGTGGTGGCAACGAAGCTCACTTCCGGAATCCCGGACAGGGCCTGGCAGACCGTGCGACCACTGCCGCCGTGGACGTCGATGCCGACGAAGGCCGCGTTCATTGGCCCCCCGGGATTCTGTTGCAGGTAGGCAAAGCTGATCTGCTTCTCTTGCTGCATGCGCCGGACGCGATTGCGCACCGCCGATTCCGATACGCCGATCTCGGCGGCCACCGCGCGATTGCTCTTGCGGGCGTTCTGGCGCAGGCTGGCGACGATCCTGTGGTCCAGCGCATCCAGCAGCTTGCGCTGCTCCGGGGTGTCGGTGGCGGAGTGGGGCTGGTAGCCGCGCCGAAACTTCCACACATCCAGGGCCAGCGCCGGTGCCAGCCGGGCCACGCCTTGCACTGCCGGCAGGGTCTCGGTGAGGAAGGTGCTCGCCGCTTCCCGCGAGGCCAGCGCCGCCACCAGTTCGATATCGTAGCGCCCCAGCACCACGTTGACGGTAAGCGCCGCGGGTAGCTCCGCAATGCGACCCGCCACCTCGAAGGGCGAGTAGTGCTCCACATTGATGCCGATCAGCAGCAGGTAGGGGTAGCCCGCGGCGTACAGGTCCACCAGCGGCGCCAGGCCGATCACGCCCGTGTCCAGCAGCCGGTCGATGCGTCGGCGGACCGTGACCGGCGTGGTATCCACGCAGCCGGCGATGTCCTGGGTGGAGCGCCGCAGATCCCCGTCCAGGGCCGCCATGATGGCGGCGTCCAGGGCGTCGGGCTGGTAGGTGGTGGCTCTTTGCGCCGCTTTCACAGACGCAGGGTCAGGCTCAGCTCCACCGTGCGCGGGCGGTTGTAGCTGCCCTCAAAATAGCCGAAGAAGCCGCTGCCGTCGAAGCCCGCGTTGAGCACTCGCTTGTCGCCCAGGTTGGTCCCGATCAGGGCCAGCTCCCAGTTGTCGCCGGGCCCGGTGTAGATCATCCCGGCGCCAAACAGGCTGTGACCGGGAACCTCCAGGGTCGGGCTGTTGACTGCGTTCAGGTAGTAGCTGTCGCTGTAGCGCATGTCGCCGCGCAGCAGCAGCTCGCCGCGGTCGCCCAGGTTCCACAGGTAGTCCAGGCCCAGGTTGAAGGTCAACTCCGGCGTGTGCTTGAGCTCGGTGTCGGTAAAGTCGCCGGTCACGTCCACCCAGCCGTCGGAATCGTCGTTGAGGTAGCCCAGCCCGGCCTGGATCCGCCAGCTGTCTGTCGGCAGCCAGGTGGCTTCCAGTTCCGCGCCCTCGATGCTGGCCTCGGAGGCATTTTCCACTGCCACCGACCCCGCCCGGGTGATCAGTACCTGGATATCCTCGTAGTCGTTGTAGAACACCGCCCGGTTCAAGCGCAGGGTGCGGTCCAGCAGGTCCGCCTTGATCCCGACCTCATAGCCGGTGAGGATCTCCGGTTCGTATTCCTGCAGGTCCGCGGCGCTGCCAAAGGCGCGGCCATTGTAGCCGCCGCTGCGGAAACCGCGGCTGACGTGGGCGAAGGCCATGACATCGTCATTGAACTGCCAGGACAGGCCCGCCTTGGGCGAGGTGTTGGACCAGTCCTGGGAGCAGTCGAAGTAAGCCGTGGGTTCGTCAAAACTGCAGCTGTCCACCGGCAGGCCGGGAATGAAGAACACGTGCGGTACGCCGAAGTCGAAGTTGCTGATCTGCTGGGTAAAGTCCTTCTCTTCCCGGGTGTAGCGAATGCCGGCGAACAGGTCCAGCTGCTCGGTTACCGCATAGCTGGCGTGGGCGTAGACCGCGTAGCTGGTGGTTTCCTGGCGGTTGTCGAAGGATACCGAGGTGCCCAGCCCCTGGATGATGATCAGGTCCGTGTCGTCCTGGGTGTCTTCCTCGAAATAATACAGCCCGCCGACCCACTCCAGCGCGCCGTGGGTGCCGACCAGCTGGAATTCCTGGCTGAACTGCTCGTGGTCCTGGTCGTGGATGTCGCCGTTGTAGTTCACCAGGCTGTTGTCGCCATCGCGGCCAAACAGGGCCTCGACCTCCCGATAGCCGGTGATGGACTTCAGCTCCAGGGCGTCGCTGAGCTGCCAGGTACTGGTCCAGTTCACCCCCAGGCCCTCGACATCATCATTGGGCAGCGGACCACCGGCGCCGGAGCGGTCAATATCCGCATTGGGGGTACAGCAGGGGTTGTCCGGGTTCAGCAGGTTCCAGAGGTCGCCAAAAGTGGTGCCATCCTGCCATGTGAGCATGACATTGGGGTAGCCGGTCTGGTCCTGCTCGTGCCAGTCAACCGACAGGGTGGACTCGAAACTGTCACTGGGGGTCCAGTTGAGGATCACCCGGGCGGTGGCCAGGTCCACGTCTCCCGCATCCGCTCCCGGGCGCTTCTGCCAGCCATCGGCTCTGCGCTGGAGGTAGGAAGCGCTTACTGACAATGTGTCGCTGATGGCAGTCTGGCCATACAGGGAGACGCCGCGGAGATCCCGGGAGCCTGCGGTCAGCTTCACCTCTGCCCCGGTATCACCCGTGGGCTTGCGGGTGATCACGCTAATGGCCCCGCCAATGCTGTTCTTGCCGAACAGCGTGCCCTGGGGCCCACGCAACACCTCGATGCGCTCCACGTCCGACAGCTCCAGGTTGGCGCCGAAGGCCCGCGACAGGTAGATGCCATCCAGGTACAGGCCCACGGCCGGGTCCGTGGTGAGGATGAAGTCGAACTCCCCCACCCCGCGCAGGAAGGCATTCACGGTGGAACTGCCGCCACCGGTGCCGACGGTGAAGTTGAGATTCGGCGTTTGCCTTTCAATAGCGGTGAGCTGGTTGATGCCGGCCTGGGACAGGGACTCCCCGGTCAGGGCAGTGATGGAGACAGGCGTGCTCTGCAGGCTTTCCGCGCGTTTGCGGGCGGTGACGACCACCTCCTCCAGGGCCGCTGAAAGGGCGGGCAGGGGCAGGGTGGCTGCGGGCAGGGCAGTGGTCAGCGCGGCGATAGCGGAAAGCAGGCGATGTTTTTGCATGGTGAATCTCCCCCCGGTACGGGAATTATTATTGCTGTAGTGCCCCCGGTCAGCGTCATCAGGCAACCTGGCGTCGAGCCCCTATGGTGAGATTAGTGTGGTCACAATGCACGAATGCGTCAATACTGAGACTATAAAAACGCAAAAAGTCACATCTTTGGGGTGCACGTTACCCTGATGGCTGGATGGGATTGGCCGGCAGCCATGGATTAAAGAAGCGGAATCACCACAGCCAGGGCGGTGATGCTGAGCAGGACGGTGTGGCCAGAAAGGCATTACTTCTGCCTGAGCTGAGGCCGCGCGGGCTTTCCGCAGCATCGCTGGTGCGGATGAAGCTGTTTACCCTGGACCTGCGCCTGGTGATCCCCAAAGCCGGTGAGCTGCACCCCGAGGATGCCAGCAGGGTGCGGAAAGCACTGGATGAATTGTTCGGCTCATAGAAGCAAAATAACGCCCGCGGAGACGCGGAGTCCCATCCAGTCATGCAGGGTCTAACCGGCGACCATCGACTTGCTCGAAACGGCGGTCAACCTGCTGAAACCCCCTGGCGCGGAAGCCCCGTAGACTCACTCAAGATCACGCGAGTAGGTTAGTACATCGAATGTGGGTTGCAGCACCCGCTGGCCCATCCGGAATTAGCGCAGCCTCAGTCCCGAATCTCCTGCTCATGCGCCAGAAACCACTCGTAAGTCTGCCGCAGGCCGGCCTCAAGAGAGATGTTTGCCTGCCAGCCAAGGGCAGCAAGCTTCGAGACATCCAGCAGCTTGCGCGGCGTACCATCGGGCTTGCTGCTGTCAAATGACAGCCGGCCAGTAAAGCCGGTAATCCTGGCGATGGTCTCCGCCAGATCGCGAATCGTGCAATCCATCCCGGTGCCGACGTTGATGTGGGACAGCATCGGTTGGGTATGCTCCCTGTACGCCGCCTCCGGGAGGTCCATCACATGCACACTGGCGGCGGCCATGTCGTCCACGTGCAGGAATTCGCGCATCGGTGTACCGCTGCCCCAGATCACCACCTGCTCCGCGCCGGTCTGTGCCGCCTCATGGAAGCGGCGCAGCAGGGCAGGTATGACATGGCTGTTTTCAGGGTGGAAGTTGTCACCGGGGCCGTACAGGTTCGTCGGCATGATCGAGCGGTAGTCGCGGCCATGCTGGCGGTTGTAGCTCTCGCAGAGCTTGATGCCGGCGATCTTGGCGATGGAAAACTACAGTAAGTCATAGAGGCATGTGTATACTGAGCATTCACAATCCGGGTTAGACTCGGCCAGTTTTCTCGTCTCAGAGATAACCCGCCGCCAATAGAATCAAACGATGCCCAAAGTGACACTCGCCAACCAAATTCACTTCGATTGCCGCTCAGAACAGGTGATTCTCGAGGCAGCCCGCCAGCATGGTATTGCTCTAGAGCATAGCTGCCGGACTGGCAGATGTGGCGTGTGCAAGGCGTTCGTGGCGAGCGGAGAGACGGTAGCACTGCAATCGGAAGTTTCCCTCACGGACCAGCAAATTGCGGGGGGCTACATTCTCACCTGCTGCCGAACCGCTACCACCCCACTGCTACTGGATATTGAGGATCTGGGAGAGCTTGCCAAGCTACAGGTAAGAACACTGCCCTGCCGCATAGACCGGTTGCGGCTATTATCCAACGACGTTCTCGAAGTAACCCTTCGTACCCCTCCGGCTAGCAAGCTAAAATATGTGCCTGGCCAATATGTGGATATGATAGGCAGGGATGGCTTGCGGCGCAGCTATTCCATTGCCAATGCGCCGCGAGAGGATGGAAACCTCACGCTGCAAATCCGAAAAGTCACTGATGGCGAAATGAGCCACTATTGGTTCAACGAAGCCAGAGCTAATGATCTTCTGCGCATGGAGGGTCCATTTGGTACTTTCAGTCTGCGTAAGACAAACGCGAAGCAACTTATATTGCTGGCAACAGGCACCGGGATTGCTCCCATCAAGGCTCTTCTTGAACAACTGTCGGAATATACGCAGCACGCCTTTAGCGTGATTCATCTGTATTGGGGTGGACGATTCGAAGAGGACATTTACTGGCCGCCGACCTTCCCTGGCCTGCCACTGCAGTTTCGCCCTGTACTTTCACGCAGCCCGGACTCTGCGGGGCACAAGGGCTATGTTCAACATGCAGTGCTCAAAGATGAACTCAACTTATCTGCTTCCGTGGTCTACGCTTGTGGCTCGGAGGCGATGATCAATAGCGCGTATGTCGAACTCGTCGCGGCAGGACTCAACAGTAGGAACTTCTACTCCGACGCCTTCGTGAGTTCGAATTGATTCCAGTGCAGGAGCAAGGATGAAAGCGATCATTTTGGCTGGTGGGCTGGGCACACGGCTTAGCGAGGAGACCAGCACTCGTCCAAAGCCAATGGTCGAAATTGGTGGCAAACCTATCCTCTGGCACATCATGAAAATGTACTCGGCGCACGGCATCAACGATTTTGTGATCTGCTGCGGCTATAAGGGTTACCTGATTAAAGAGTATTTTGCCAACTATTTCCTGCACATGTCCGATGTCAGCTTCAACATGCGTGACAACACGATGGAAGTGCATGACAAGCGCGCCGAACCCTGGAACGTAACGCTTGTGGATACCGGCGAGCACTCCATGACAGGGGGGCGCTTGCTGCGGGTTGCCAGCTATGTCAGGGATGAAGAAGCTTTCTGCTTCACTTATGGTGACGGTGTGGGCGATATCGACGTAACGGAATCCTTGCAGTTTCATAAAACCCACGGCAAAGCCGCAACGCTGACCGCCACATATCCACCTGGTCGTTTTGGTGCGCTCGATATTCGCAATAGGCAGGTGATGAACTTCAAGGAAAAGCCGAAGGGTGATGGCGCGATGATCAATGGCGGCTTTTTCGTGCTTTCCCCGAAAGTACTGGATTACCTCGCTGGTGACATGACGGTTTGGGAACAGGAGCCGTTGATGCAGCTGGCGGAAGAGGGTGAACTGATGGCCTATGAGCATCAGAAGTTCTGGCAGCCAATGGATACACTGCGCGACAAGGTCCTGCTGGAACAGCTCTGGGAAAGTGGGAAGGCACCTTGGAAGGTTTGGGACTAGGACTAGCTCAATGAGCGCGAATGTGAATCCACACTTCTGGCATGGCAAGAAAGTATTCCTGACCGGGCACACGGGCTTCAAGGGCAGTTGGTTAGCCCTGTGGCTGCAGAGCATGGATGCCAAGGTCAAGGGCTTTGCACTAGAGCCACCGACCCGTCCGGCGCTGTTTCTGGAGGCCAGAGTTGCCGAGGATATGGAGTCGGAAATCGGAGATATTCGTGATCTGGCCGCCATTGAGAGCAGCATGGCACGGTTTGACCCGGATATTCTGATTCACATGGCCGCGCAGCCGCTGGTACGCTTGTCCTACCGCGAGCCAGTGGAAACCTACGCTACTAATGTCATGGGGACAGTGCATGTGCTGGAGGCAGCACGTCAGTGCAAGAACCTGAAAGCTATTGTTAACGTAACAACAGATAAATGTTACGAGAACCGCGAGTGGGTCTGGGGCTATCGCGAACACGAGCCCATGGGTGGCCATGACCCCTACAGCAGCAGTAAGGGCTGCTCGGAACTCGTAACCGCAGCCTACCGCAGCTCCTTTTTCGATACCGCTGGCACGGCTTGGCTGGCCTCAGCGCGGGCAGGGAACGTGATTGGCGGAGGGGATTGGTCCGATGAAAGGCTGATCCCCGACATTCTGCGAGCGTTCGAACAACAGCGACCGGTAATCATCCGCAACCCCCTGGCCACCCGCCCATGGCAGCATATAATGGATCCCCTGAGTGGCTACCTGATACTGGCTGAAAAGCTGTACTCAGAGGGTGGGGAATACGCAGAAGCCTGGAACTTTGGGCCGCGAGATGAAGACGTCCGCCCGGTAGAGTGGATCTTGGACCACATGGTCTCCGACTGGGGTGAAGGAGCGAGCTGGCAATTGGACGCCAGACGCCAACCACATGAAGCCCAGCTGCTGAAACTGGACATCTCCAAAGCCGCAGGCAAGCTGCACTGGCAGCCGCGTTGGCCTTTGGAGCGGGTGCTGATGTCCATTGTGGACTGGCATCGGTTCTGGTTGAGCAAAGGCAATATTCGACAGAAAACCTTCGAACAGATAGAAGAATATCAAGCCACGTGCCACTGAGACTCACAAAGACAATCGCTAAAGGCAATCCATGACCCCAGAAGCACTCCGACAGGAAATCAGCAAATTGGTTGAGCAGTACGCCAATGCTGCGTTTATGCCCAAAGCTTTCAGCCCTGGCGAAACCGTTATTCCGCCGTCTGGCAAGGTAATTGGTGCCCGGGAGTTGCAACTGATGGTGGAGGCCTCGCTGGACGGATGGTTGACCACTGGCCGCTTCAACGCCGAATTTGAGAAGAAACTGGCGGAATTCATTGGTGTCGACCACCTGATTACCGTAAATTCCGGCTCTTCCGCCAACCTGGTCGCCTTCAGCGCATTGACGTCACCTAAACTGGGGGAGCGCGCCATCAGGAAGGGGGATGAGGTCATCGGCGTGGCTGCGGGCTTCCCAACTACTGTCAACCCGATTGTGCAGTTCGGTGCAGTGCCGGTATTTGTTGATGTGGATATGAAAACCCACAATATCAATGCCGACCTGATTGAGGCGGCTATCTCGCCCAAAACCAAAGCCATCATGCTGGCACACACACTGGGCAACCCGTTCAACCTTGCCAAGGTCAAGGCCCTGTGTGAAAAGCACAAGCTGTGGCTGGTGGAGGATTGCTGTGACGCACTGGGCGCCACCTACGATGGTAAAATGGTTGGCACCTGTGGTGACATTGGCACCTTGAGTTTTTACCCGGCGCATCACATCACCATGGGGGAGGGTGGCGCAGTATTCACCAACAACCCAACGCTGAAAGTGATCGCAGAGTCTTTCCGTGACTGGGGCCGGGACTGCTATTGCGCACCAGGTTGCGATGATACCTGCGGCAAGCGGTTCGGCCAGCAGTTCGGCACTCTGCCGCACGGCTATGACCACAAGTATGTCTATGCCCACATTGGCTACAACTTGAAGATTACGGATATGCAGGCTGCTTGCGGGCTGGCCCAGCTGGAACGCGCCCCTGAATTCATTGCCACCCGCAGGCGTAACTTCGCGCTGCTGAAGGAGCGGCTTGCCAGTCTCAACGAATATCTGGAAATCACCGAAGCAACACCCAACAGCGACCCATCCTGGTTTGGCTTTCCAGTGACCCTCAAAGAGTCCAGCGGGGTAAGGCGCCTCGACCTGCTTAAATACCTCGACCAATATAAGATTGGCACCCGCCTTCTGTTTGCCGGTAACCTTACCCGACAGCCCTACTTCAAGGGTGTTGAGTATCGTGTGGTTGGTGAATTGACCAACACCGACCGTACCATGAACCAGACGTTCTGGCTGGGCGTCCAGCCTTCGCTGGATCAAGAGCACTTCGACTTTGTGGGCGGGAAGCTCGAAGAGTTCTTCGGGTTGAACTTCTGATGCAGCACATCCTGCTAACTGGCGCCACGGGCTTTCTTGGCAGTCACCTGTTGGTGGCGCTGTTGAAGGAAGGCTACCAGCTCACGATACTGAAACGGTCCACATCAGATACTTGGCGGATCAAACACTTACTCCAACGCGTCACCGCTTTTGATGTGGATTTAGTGCCAGTGGAGGACTGCTTCAAGGCAAAGCAAGTGGATGCTGTAATTCATACCGCGTGTAATTACGGTCGCAATGGGCAGCCCGCCCATGAAGTTGCCGAGACGAATCTACTCTTTGGAATACAAGTTCTTGACGCGGCTGTTTTATGTCGCGCGAAGCTATTTATTAACACTGATACCTTTTTTCATGCAGGTGGATCAAGCCACAAGTATCTAAATAGTTACACACTTTCAAAGTGCCAGTTCGTTCATTGGATTCAACAGCAAGGAAGCGCTATCACCGCAGTAAACCTCAAGATTCAACACATGTATGGGCCAAATGACTCTCCTGACAAGTTCGTGGCTTGGTTGATTCGTCAGTTCGCACAAGAGGTTGCGCGTGTTCCATTGACCGATGGGAGACAACTGAGAGATTTTATTTACGTGGACGATGTTGTTGCGGCTTATCTGGCCGTTCTAAAAAGTGCGGATAATCTGCCGGAGTACAGCAGTTATGATGTCGGCACTGGCACCCTTACCCGTGTCAAAGACTTTGTTGAACTACTTTATGATACTTACCAGGATAGGATTGGTGCATGTGTGACTCAGCTAGAATTTGGTGCTATAGAAATGCGACAGGGCGAAATGCCAACTACTGCTGTCGATAATCGCAGTCTGAAAGAACTTGGTTGGTCAGTAAAGATTTCAATTCAGCGTGGCGCTCTATTGCTTTGTAAGCATATGGGGAGTGGAGCGACTGAGACAATCAGGGTCTAAAGGCTTAAAGTGTCAAATACGCCATCAATCGATATATTGATTCCAACTTATAACAGAGCAGATTTTCTACTGAAAAACCTGCTTCTTCTCAACGAGCAAATCGTAGAGAATCGACTTTTGGATTACTTCAGATTGATTATATCCGACAACTGCTCAGCAGATAATACTCTGGAGATTTTGTGCGAACTTAGTAAATCGCTGCCCGCAGAGCTTGCGTACTATACTCAAGAAAATAATATTGGATTGGAAAAAAACGCGATTTTTCTATTAAGCAAATCTAGCGCGGAATACGTGATGTATCTAGGCGATGATGATTACTTGCCAGATGGTTACCTCCAATTTTTAGTAGACAGTATTGGGGCTGGCCGCATATCTTGTATCATTCCTGGTTTTTCAATTTTATACAAAGACGGACTCGTAACCCCATCAAGGAATGCGAATTTTGATATAAAGCAATTTGAGCCAGGTTTTGAAACAGTCTGTGAAATATCACATTTCGGTCATCAGCTTAGTGGTCTGGTTACTAAAAGAGCCGGTTTGTATCAAGCGTATACAAAGGCAAGCGAATATAGAAATATCTATCCATTCATATTCTTTGTAACGTTTTGTATGATGCGAGGCGCTACGTTATATGCACCCAAATTTCAGGTGCTAGTGAGTCAAGGTAACAGTAAGGACTGGCAATATGATGCGTCCGGCCTTCTCATTGACATATTCAAGAACTATAAGATCGCATTTGGTGAAGACGAAAGTAAAGCTGCCCAAGCATGCTTGTCTTTTGCAAGAAAGCAATATTGGCGGTTAAGGGTCGGCAGAAATCCAGTGAATGCAGCCAAAGCGTTAACACACTTGCTGAGTTCTAGAGAAGTAGACACTAGAGTTAAAGTCTCATTGATTTGGCTTTATCCTGCTCTCTACCTTGAATCGGTAGGGCGTTACGTTTCTAGAAAAATCAGGCTCGGTCGCTCCACTTGAAAGAACCGAATATTCCGCTATATAGAGCGATTTTTCGGAGCATGCTTGGCAGCTATTCAGTCTATGCGGTCAACTTGGCCTCGATGATGATTATGGCGCGCCTCTTCACTCCCGAAGTCTTTGGAACAGTGGCAGCTATCGCGGTATTCTTCGCCTTTTTCCAGTTGATGGCAGAGGCGGGACTCGGGCCGGCCATTATAAACATGGATTTCCTGTCAGCAGCAGATCGTGATGGTCTCTTTGGGCTGACGCTCACAGTTGGCGTTATTCTAGCTGGGATTTTTTGGACCATGGCGCCGCTGTTTCAAGCATTCTATCAACTGCCACGCGTTGAAGAGATTGTTCCCTACGTGGCATTGAGTATCCTTTTTGCGTCAGCCAGTATCTTGCCAAGTGCATTGCTGCTAAGAGACCAGGCCTTCTTTCGCATTGCGAGTGCAGGCTTGATTGCGGAGCTTGTCAGCTTGGCAGCCACTATCGCCCTGATTTATTTCACTGACCCTCTACATGCTCTTGCTGCAAAAAGTTTGAGCAGTGCTTTGGCAGGGTTTCTCTCGCGCTGGTATTTTTCAGGCAAGACAGAGTTCGGTATCCCCGTTCCGGGATTGAAGTTCTCCGCCATAGGGCCATTGTTGGGCTTTTCCGGCTATCAGTTTGGCTTTAACTTCATCAATTACTTCTCGCGGAACCTGGACAATATTTTGATCGGGAAGTTGATGGGTGCAGTATCGTTGGGTGTTTATGAGAAGTCCTATCGATTGATGCAATACCCGTTAATGCTCCTTACGTTTGCGATGACGCCAGCAATCCAGCCAGTAATTCGCAGACATGCCGGCGACAGAGTGAAGGTGGAAGCTATACACCGGGATTTTACTTTTAAGTTATCAATAGTTGGCGCATTTGCTGGTTTGTCTATGTTTTTAATGGCCGACTGGGTGGTGCTCGTTATTCTTGGCAATCAATGGGTAGAAGTCGTCCCTATTATTCGAATTTTGGCGATTGCAATTCCGGTCCAAGTGATACTATCGACAAGTGGAAGTTTTTTTCAGGCAATGAATCGTGCCGATTTGCTTTTCTTAAGTGGAACGCTTTCGGCTACTGTAATGGTAGCGGCCATCATCTTTGGCGTTCTGGAACGTGATATTGAGTTGCTGTGTTGGTGCTTGGTAGCCGCATTCCATTTTAACTTCTTTCAAACATACTATTACCTATACAGGAGGGTATTTGCGGCTCCACTGTTGGGGTTTTTGATTCGAATGTTACCTGCTGCTAGTGCGGTTGGGGTCACGGTAGCGCTGTCGCTCTTGGAAAGGATGTAGACGTTCCCATGCGCAGGCGATAGGCTTTGCGTCTTGAGGAGGCGGGTGGGGGAGTGGCCTGAAATGTAGGAGTCCGGCGTTGTAAAGGTCGAAGCCACCCAGTCTGGCGCTGCATATAACAGATGGTGTGAATAACGAGGTGCCGTTATCGGGTCGTGAGCATTGATTTCGTTCATCTTTATAGAAAGTTACTGCGTGAGACTGTAACTAGCCAAAAAATGCAGATCTGTGCTGTGCCGATCAATCGTAACTATGTTTGTTCACAGGCCTTTCGTCGGACATGCTAGCTTCAGCGCTGATGGTGTTTTATAGGGGTAAGGCTTCACGGAAATTGCTGATGATGCGAAAAGTTTTTCAATTCCATTGAAATCTCTCGTATCGGAAGGTATCAAGTACAGTTTAGGTGCCATAAAGTCCTGGCCAAATTGAGTGCTACTTATATCATGATGTCTCAGATAAAAAGACTTATCCGGAGCTTTGCAAGGGTAATTGTTCCCAATACGTTGCTGAATAGTCTTGAGCGAGTCCGGGCCACCCGTCCTATTGCAAAGCGTACCTGTCCTATTTGTAGTTATTATGGATACTTCGGTGTGGCGGGAATTCCTCCGAGGGTCGATGCACTATGTCCGATGTGCGGGTCCCTTGAAAGACACAGGTTGTTCTGGTTGTGGTTCAGTGGAAAAAGGAATTTGCGATCTCCGGTTTTACATTTTGCGGCTGAAAGAGCGTTTTCTGGTCGATTAAGAGATAGTGTTAAAGAATATTTAACCGCTGACCTTTATTCCTCAGCTGACTTGCAGCTAGATATTGAGGACATCCAGTTGGGAACGGGAAGTCAAGGAACCGTAATTTGTAATCATGTATTAGAGCATGTTGACGACAAGAAGGCGCTCGCCGAACTTTATAGAATTCTTGTGCCAGCTGGAACTCTCATTGCCACGGTTCCATTGATTGATGGTTGGGATGAGACTTACGAAGACGCTACAATTGTTGGTCCCGCTATGCGAAGCCTACATTTTGGTCAGTCGGATCATCTAAGGATGTATGGTGCTGATGTTCGTGAAAGAATCAAAGTTGCAGGTTTTACGATCCAAGAGGAGTTTGTCGGATGCGGTTCTATGGCGGCGAAATATGGCCTAACTAGGGGGGAAAGAATCTTCATTTGTCGGAAACGTGGGTAAGGTTGTTATGTGCAAGATTGTAGTAATTATCCCCGTAAAGGATGACCAGAGGGTTACCTTGGCGCTCGATAGCTTGATGGCAGTAAGTGCGGATCAAGACGGATTAGCAATAATAGTCGTTGATAACAATTCATCTGAAGAGAGCTATAGCGCACTGAGGGACTATTGTTGTAAGCAGCGAGGCGTTACGCTGTTGGTGGAGTCAGGTGAAGGGTCTTACGCCGCAAGAAACCGGGGAATATTATATGCGTTGAATGAACTTCAGGCTCAAATTCTTGCGTTCATAGATTCAGACTGCATTGTTAGCAAGGCGTGGTTGGCGTCTATAAAGGAGGCATTTGAAGATCAGTCCGTGGCAGCTGTTTCAGGTAGGTCGCTGGGTATAAATAGAAATAATATAGCAGTATATGAACAAATGCTATATGACGAAATAGTAGGGGAATTTTTGGGTGAGCCTCGCCTTAAACGAATTGACACCAGAAATTTTGCTGCACGCAGTAGTGTGTTTGAATCCGCGGGTCTTTTTTTGCCAGTGAAGTTTGGTGGTGATATGGAGTTTGGCGCGAGAATTCATAGTTTGGGTATGGTTTCTATTTATAGGCGCGAAATGGTTCTATATCATGAAAATCCATGGGATCTCGGGCGTCTACTGGTAAAGCGAGTTCGGCAAAATTACGGAAACCATGAGCTTCAGAATTACTGTGACACTTCCTATCTTGAATCTTATCTTCCCCATTTATTTAGGTATCGTCCTGCTGGGTTTCTTCATAAATCTACTCTTTTTGTCCGCTACTTTTTTTTACGCGTAGATGGTTTCATTGAGTTTCAGTTCGCACATAAAATTTGTCTCGTAATTTCAAAGTTTTCGAGGCGACTTGGGTACATATACTTTAAGGCGATAATGTCAAGAGCTTGTCGACTCGGAGACATAGCGTTTTTCTTGAATATATCGGCTCGACAGATTTGATGGTACGTAAGGTGGTCTAAGTGGTTGCTTCTTGAAAGTTGCGAGTAGTCGGCGTTTTCCTCGGCCTATCGGCGTAATGGTGTTCGATTACTCACGATACTCCAAGGCTTCCATTACGCTATTCGCTTCGCCCAAACGATTCCTGATGCCATCAAGTAGGCCTTTGAATGCAAAGACAATGCTGTCGTAGCGCCGTGGTGCAAAGATGGAGTGTGTGTATACCAGCCCCATAGTGTACCAGCTACTGCGCACCTTCCAGCGCCAGTCAATCCTCGGATCCTTGAGTAGCGCGACAAAATTCCTTATACGATAGTAAAGTCGCAATGGGCTGTAAAGGCTTTCCTTCCTCCAGCCCAGGTACCAGACCTGCACGGAGTTTTCCCCCATGCGCTGGTACATCTTCGCGGGGCCGCAGCCGATAAGCTTGAATCCCAGATGCCTTGCCCGCATTCCCCATTCACTATCCACCTGATCAATGAAGAAGTCCTCGCGCATAGGGCCAACTTTCCGCAGCATAGACATTGGTATCAAGGTACCGGAGGTGATAAGGGATAAAGTTTCGATATATGGGTGTTCCATCGTAGGCACGGCGTGTGAGTAGAAGATGTCGCCTGGCTTCTGGTTTTGAAACGGATAGGTCAACTTCGTGTGCATGTCGGTGTAGCTGGGACCAATAGCTGCGATGTTGCCGTACTGCTTATCACATGCCTGGTAACCAGCTATGAGCTGCGCCACCATGTCGGTGGCTGGCAAGCTGTCTTGGTCACTAAGTAGAACAAAATCAGTAAGCATCAACTTTGCGCGATCGCAACCTTCATTCAATGCCTTGGCGACGCCGAGGTTCTTGCCAAAGCGAATTGTGCTACAGCGCTCGGGCGCCAGAGATTCACGGCACAGGGATTCAAGCAGGGAATTTTCAGGGCCGGGCGTGTTGTCTACCAGGATTACCCGGTCGGTTTGCTGGAGCAGGCCTTCGAGTAGGGGCGCAATTTCGTTTGGCTTGGGATGGTAAGTGACAATGATGCTGGTGACAGTCGGCATCGGTGAACCGGGCTCAGTGCTCATCAGTTTAAATTGTGCGTGAGTTTGGGTAGGCCATAACGACACAGTATGGTGACCTTTTGCGGCTTTAGGCTAAACCGCTCAATATATCGAGAGAGAGGTAATGCCCTGAAAGTCTGGTATCTCCTGCGTTCTCGCAAAATATGTGGGAATCTTGCTGCCAGTTCCCGCAGAACGTTGAGATAGATATGGTTGCAAACGCGCAGGTCGCGTCGGAGCAGGCTGAACAGCAGTCCCTCTGTTATTAGCGCGACAACATGGATTAGAAGCAATGGCCACATTACTGGGGTTGGTGTCATCACAACTAGCGCGAATGTCTTGTTCCGCTCGCTGAAACGCCTTCTTCGGTAGGTGGTTAAGAGCCGGCCATTGTGAGGCTTGTTGCCGCCAAAACTTCCGCCCTGCCGGTGCCGATACCCACTTTCTTGCAGCGATTGAACCGGCAACCCGGCCAGTCTGGCTGCACAACACAGGTAAAGATCCTCCCCAATCGACTCAAACCACTCCGGAAACCCGCCCAGCCGCTCCCAAAGAATTCGCTCAATCCAAAGGCAGGCCCCAATCACCATCGCCACGTCCCGGCGCTGCGGGTCCAGGTTGGGTACGGGGTTGTAGAATGGATCCAGCAGGCAGCCGCGGTCCACCAACTCCCCGCTTTCCCAGTCGTACTGCGGCAGAGTGAGGATCCCCGGCGGGTCCTGCTGAGCAGCTGCCGCTGCCAGGGTGGCCAGTGCATCAGGGAACAGGGCGGCATCGTTGTTGAGCAGCAGCACATACTTGCCTCGAGCGCGCGCCACCATCCGGTTGTTCGCTACGCAAAACCCCGCATTCTCCTTGCCAACCAGGAGTTCTACCAGGGGATAGCGTTGCCGCAGAAACGCCACTGAGTCATCCGGGGAGGCATCGTCGTGGACGATGATCTCGACCTCGAAATCACAGGCCTGCGCCAGCACGGAGTCCAGGCAGGCGGCGATCAGCTCCGGTCCCTTGTAATGGGCTATGCAGACAGAGACCAGCGGCGCTTCAGCCCGCTTTAGCGCGGGATAGTGTTCAACCACTGCCATGTCCGCCTGAGTCCCTCTGCGAGCGGCACTGCGGGCTGCCAGCCCAGTGCCTGGCGTGCGCAGTCCGCACTGATAGTCACCCGGCTGGCATCCACCGCCCGGCTTTCCACATGGTTGCGCTGCAATGGGTTCCCGCTGGCCTGCTCGGCCAGGGAGAATAGCTGGTTGAGACTTGCGCTCTCGCCGCTGGCGGCATTCAGTGTGCGCACGTCTCCTGCCGGTGGCTGCTCCAGCGCGGCCAGCGTGAGGCTGACGAGATCGTCAATATACAGGTAGTCGCGCACAGCGGAGCCGTCTCCCCATACGGTCAGGGTTGCGCCCCGCCTGATGCAGCCCAGGGCGCTGGGTACAATGCCAAAGCCCGCTCTCTCCGCCTGCCCCGGGCCGTAGACGTTTGACGGCCTGATGATCGTGGCGCTGCCGCCGAACTGTCGGGCCCAGGCGCCAATGAACTGTTCTGCGGCGACCTTGGCGGCGCCGTGATAGGACCGCGGTCGCGGCTGGTCGGTTTCGCGAGAGGCGAGAGCGGACCGCTCGTCGTAGAGTGCCCCGGCAGATGAAAAGTACACCAGGGGTATGCTCGGCTGCGTCTGCAGTGCTTCCAGTGTGGCTACCAGTGGTACCAGGTTGCCGCCCAGTTCCGCTGCCGGATTGCCGGCGGTGCTGCCGGGCGTGCTTGCCGCGGCCAGGTACACCACTGCATCTACACCGTCCAGCAGGCGGGTCAGCTCGAAGGGGTCATGGCAATCGCTGGCGATGTGTTCTTCGCCCGCCGGGTCCGGGTAATGTCCGCTGCGCGATACAGCCCTGACCCGGGTGCCCTGGTTGATGAGCGCCCTGCAGAGTGTCCGGCCGATGAAGCCACCGGCGCCGATGACCAGCACGCGCTCAATCACGGTCGCCTGCCAGCAGCGTGTTGTACAGTGCCAGATAGCGTCCGGCGCAGTCGTCCCAGGTGCCCACCTCCTGCAGTACCCAGGCACGCGCGTTGTCGCCGTACTGCAGGTTGGTGGCGGGATCCTCGAGCGTCTGCAGGGCGCTGCTGTAGCCCGCCGGATCGCTGCATAGCGCCCCGGTGGAGCCCTGTTGCATCAGGCTCGCATGGGCTGGCATATCCGAGGCGATAATGGGCAGCCCCGCCGCCATGGCTTCCAGCATGACCTGCGGCCGGCCCTCCGCATGCTTGCTGAGAGTGACAAGACCGTGCGCCCGTGGAAACCAGCGGGTGGCCAATTGTTCGGGAGTGGCTGGACCGTGGTAGTGCACCCAATCCGGCAAGGGGATCTGTTCCTGCATTGGGCCCAGCAGGTGCAGCTGTCTGGCCTGGCCCTTGAACAGCGGTTCCGACCATTCCAGCAGCGGTCCCAGCTTGTCGCGGGTCAGGCGTGTGACCGCAAGCCAGGCAGGCTGCTCCGCATTTGGCTTGCGCTGCACGGCGTACCAGACAGGATCGATACCAAAGACTACCGGCTGCACGTGGGCGACATCGCCGAAGGCAGCCTGCAAGGGCGCCTGCATCCACTCGGCATTGGGGCAGATGGCGACGGCACGCTTGCGCATCACTCGCCGCAGCAGGCGCTTCACCAGAGGGAGTTCGAGAAGTTTCAGATCGGTGCCGAGTACGGTAATCAGGGCGGGCTTGCCGTTCGCGGGTAGCGGCAGGGCTGTTTGCAACCAGTTCAGGTGGTACAGGTCGGTAGCGATTTCACGGCGGTAGAGGGAGCGCAGCATGCGCAGGAGCTGCCAGGGCTTGCCCAGCGCAGCAGGGCGGCCACTGCGCATCAGGTGGGCGATGCCCCCGTCGGCCATCAGGCCGGCCAGCATGGCTTGTTCCTCGGTATTGGCCGCATAGCGCACGTTGGCCGGCAGTATTCCCGGTGGCGCCCAGACGGACAGTTGCAGGGCTTGCTTCCGTGCCAGGGCATGTACGAGATGGTGGATGAATACGCCGCGCCAGTCTTGTTTGTCCGCGGGGTAGGAGGTAGCGACGCAGAGTACGTTCATTATTTGTGCGTCGAAAGCCCGGGGTTCTGTGTCGAGAGCGCCACTCAGCCCATCACCGGCACAGCATTCTGCTTCAGCCCTTGGCCAACCAGATCACCCGCGGCAAGCCGCTCCCGAACACTCCCCACAATCCCCTCCCCATCCAGCCCCAGCAGCGCCATCTGCTCATCCTGGCTCGCATGCTCGATAAAGCTGTCCGGCAGCCCCAGGTGCAGGCAGGGCGTGTCGATGTGGTGCGCCGCCAGCAGTTCGTGCACGCCGCTGCCGGCGCCGCCGGCCACGGCGTTGTCTTCCACGGTCACCAGCAATTCGCAGCTCGCGGCCAGCGCCATGATCAGTTCTTCGTCCAGCGGCTTCACCCAGCGCATGTCGACGACGGTGGCGTCCAGGGTTTCGCCGGCCTGCAGCGCGGCGGCCAGGACGGTACCGAAGGCGAGGATGGCGACCTGCCGGCCCTCGCGTACGGTGACCGCCTTGCCGATCTCCATGGCGGTCATTTCATGGGCGATCACGGCGCCCGGGCCTTTGCCGCGGGGGTAGCGGACGGCGGCGGGGCCGGTGTAGTCGAAGGCGGTGTAGAGCATCTGCCGGCATTCGTTCTCGTCGGAGGGGGCGCCGATCACCATGTTGGGGATGCAGCGCATGAAGCTCAGGTCGAAGGCGCCGTGGTGGGTGGGGCCGTCCTGGCCGACCAGGCCGGCGCGGTCGATGGCGAAGGTGACGTCCAGGTTCTGCAGGGCGACGTCGTGGATCAGCTGGTCGTAGCCGCGCTGCAGGAAGGTGGAGTAGATCGCCACCACCGGCTTCAGACCGTCGCAGGCCATGCCCGCGGCCAGGGTGACGCAATGTTGCTCGGCGATGGCGACGTCATAGAAGCGCTGCGGGTACTGTTTGGCGAATTCCACCATGCCGGAGCCCTCGCACATGGCCGGGGTCAGGCCGATCAGGCGCTGGTCCAGGGCCGCGGTGTCGCACAGCCAGCGGCCGAAGACGTCCTGGTACTTGAGCTTTTTCGGGCTGGGGGAGGGCGCCGGCAGGCTCTGCTGGGGCCCCTTCGGTACGGCTTCGATCTTGTTGATGGCGTGGTAGCCCACCGGGTCGGCTTCCGCGGGCGCAAAGCCCTTGCCCTTCATGGTGCGGATGTGCAGGAACTGGGGGCCTTCCAGGTCCTTCATGTTCTCCAGGGTCTGTAGCAACTGCGGCAGGTCGTGGCCGTCCAGGGGGCCGATGTAGTGCCAGCCCAGCTCCTCGAACAGGGTGCCCGGGGCGACCATGCCTTTCATGTGTTCCTCGGTGCGCTTGGCCAGGTCCCAGGCGGGCTTGATGCGGCTCAGGAGCTTCTTCGAGCCCTCGCGCATGGCGATGTAGGTCTTGCTGGCCCAGAGTTTGGCGAAGTAGGTCGCCAGGCCGCCGGTGTTGTGGCCGATGGACATCTGGTTGTCGTTGAGGATGCAGAGCATGTTCGGGCGCACGTGGCCGGCGTGGGCCAGCGCTTCGATGGCCATGCCACCGGTGATGGCGCCGTCGCCGATCACCGCCACTACCTTGCGCTCGATCCCCTGTTGCTGTGCCGCCAGTGCCATGCCCATGGCGGCGGAGATGCTGGTGGAGGAGTGGCCGACGCCGAAGGTGTCGTAGTCGCTCTCGCTGCGCTTGGGAAAGCCGGACAGGCCGCCGGCCTGGCGGATGCTGTGCATCTGCTGCATGCGACCTGTCAGGATCTTGTGCGGGTAGGTCTGGTGGCCGACGTCCCAGACGATGCGGTCGTGAGGCGTGTTGTAGATGGTGTGCAGGGCAATCGTGAGTTCCACCACGCCGAGCCCGGCGCCAAAATGCCCGCCGCTCTGACCCACGGTATACAGCAGGTAGGCGCGCATCTCCTCGCCCAGGCGCAGTAGCTCCTCTTCATCGAGCTCGCGCAGGGGCCTGCCCTGGTCGATTGCGCTCAGCAGGGGCGTGTGCGGCAGTGTTGCGGGGATTTTGCTCAGCATTGCGGAATTCTAGCGCATTGGCGCGGTGATGTGAGCAAAATTTGCGGGTTTCGCGGAAACGTGTTTGGCCTCGCGGCCTGTGCTCCGGGGGCTTTTTTCATCAGATGAAGCCATATGCTTGTTTGACGGGGTGCCGTGTTGCAGAGTGATTGTTACAGGGATGGGGCTGTATCGGTTGCCAGGGAGGGCGGCGTGGTGGCACTGCTGGACCCGAAAAACGACTACGTGTTCAAGCGCCTGTTCGCCGGTGAACCGGAACTGACGCTGGCGTTGATCAACGACCTGCGTCTGGATTTGCCGCGGGTGACCTCGGTGGAGATCCTGAACCCGGCGATCGAAGCGAGCGAGCTCAGCGGTAAAGGTATTGTCCTGGATGTGCGCGCCCGCTGCATAGACGGCCACCAGTACAACATCGAGATGCAGGTGCAGCGGCAGCTCGACTGGGGCGCCCGCAGCCTGTTTTACCTGGCGCGCCTGCTGTCACAGCAGCTCGGTGCCGGGGAGGAGTACCGGTCGGTGGCTAGCGCTATCGGCATTCACCTGCTGGATTTCGACCTTTTTACAGAGAACAGGGCGGAGCGAGGGCAGGCTCTGTGGCGTTTTGAGATGCGCGATGCCACCCAGCCTGACGTAACATTGGGAAGCGAGCTACAATTGACGGTGGTTGAGCTCAAGAAAGCAGACCGGCTGGGGCAACTTCAGGGCCCGGCGAGTGACTGGGTCCGCTTTTTCGAACATTGGCGGGAGGAAACCGTGATGGGTGATGTGACGCACGAACCGGTAAAGAAGGCGATGGGCAGCATCCGCCAGCTTAGTGCCGACGAGGAAGCCCAGCGCCTGGCTGAGGCCCGTGAGTGGGGCCGCATCAACTGGAACCTGAGTATCGGTGCTGCGCGTCGAGAGGGGGTGAAGCAAGGTTTGGAGCAGGGGAGGATGCAGGCCCTGCGCAATACCCTTGCCCAGCTGCTGGAACAGCGCTTTGGCCCCCTGCCTGAGTGGGCGGCCGATCAGCTGGCGGCCGCAACAGCCGATCAGCTTGCCACCTGGACCGGGAGCTTGCTCTCGGCCGGGAACCTGGAGGAACTGTTCGGGCGCCCGGGCTAAAAGCGTTTCTGCGGAGTCGTTTTCTGGTTATGAACGGCAGCGCGTGAAGAGCAATAAGGGTATAAGGCACGCTGCTGGACCCGACGTCAGGTAGCGCCCGCTACAGGCGGCCTTCGACCTCGCTCACCAGCCTTCGGCCAATTCGTACCAAAGAGGGGTACGAATGCAGCGCCCGCGTTCAATGCATCCGCCAGCAGCGCTCTGTATTCAATATATTCATGAACCATCTGGTTGCGAAGCTTGCGGAAAGTCATCCACTCATCAGCCGAGTCCAGCCAGCCGAACTTTCCAGCTTTTGGAAACAGCCGGTCAGTGGTAGTCACCAGGTGGTCAATCTCTTTTCGGGTGATACGGCAGAGGAAGTGCAGTTTTTCCGCAAAGTCAGCATCAGTACGAGCAGTCACAGCGACACTCCGGTGCGCTCTGCCACGTTGTGGATTGGCAGCCTGGCCAACCCTTCTGACTGTAGAATGACATCGACCTTCCGGCCATCCATCAGGCGGCTGAGCTGCGCGGCAAGGCGCGCAGTCTTGAGCGCCGGGTCTGTTACAGGGCCAAATGCCTTGATCATCACATCAACATCGCCCCCCCGCGCGTCATCATCTGTGCGAGATCCAAACACAATCACCTCAACGTCATCGCCGAACGCGGCAATGGATGCGGTTTTGATGGCCTGCTGTTGCGCTTGAGTCAGTCTCATGGGAGAAGTATGCCGGATCGACTGGGTCGGTGTCATTGTCGGGAGGCACTGTGTCATTTTTCACCAAATTCGGCCATGCGCTTGTCAGCCTGAGTGTGGTGTCGCAAAGTTATTGACGGTGCAGGCCGTCAGCCTTGAGGAGCGGTTTGGGCGCCCGGGCTAAAAGCGTTTCCGCGGAGTCGTTTTATGGTTATGAATAATACCGTATGGGGAGCAATAAAGTTATAAGGCGCGCTGCTTGAGCCGACGTCGGCAGCGCCGGTTACTGCGCCTGCCGCGGTGCCAGCGCGTCCTGGAGCAGCAGCCCCAACCGGGCATAGCCCTGGTCATTTAAATGCAGCCCGCCGGGCCGGAAATAGCGTCCGCTGGGGGTGCCGTCCAGGTCCTGCAGCAGCGGGTTGGGATCCAGCAGCGTCACGCGGGGTCGCTCGCCGGCCCAGACCTGCAGGCTCTGCTTGACCTCGTCGATGGTGGCGAAATCCTGCGGGTAAAATGGCGATTTCACGGGCACAAACACGACCAGCCGCCCGTTTTCCCGCAGCCGCGCGTCTTCGGCTTCCAGGGCCTCGATCGCGGCCACCAGCGCGGGCGCATCTTTCTGGTCGCGCAGGTGGAATTCGCTGTTGCCCGGCAGCAGCACCACGGTGGCGGGGCGGTAGAAGCCGATCAGGCGGTCGTAGTAGTGGGCGATGTCGTCGACGATGGCGCTGCCCAGACCGCGCATCAGTACCGGTTGCGGCGCCAGCAGTTCCGGCAGCCCAGGCCAAAGCTTGACCCGGCGGCCGCCGACCACCAGCACCGGCTGGACTGGCAGCGTTGCCCGCTGGTCGGCGCGGGCGTAGGCCTGCATCTCACCCTGCCAGGCAGCGGGAGAGTCCTGCAGGGTCTGCAGGGTGTCCCGGGCGACGAGCCAGGCAAAGTGGCCGATCGGGATCAGCAGCAGGGCCAGGCAGACGTTGCGGATGGCTTTCCAGGAATACACGGTGGGCTCCGTTGGCAGTGTCGGAAGTGTGTGCCAATCCCGCGGGAGTGGCAATTCCGGTGCCCGCGGGAGTGTGCGCTGGTTCGCAACCTGACACCAGCGGCGGCCCGGGGTGTGACGGGGCTCGCAGGCGGGCCACGCCGGATTGGCGCCGGCGCTCGCCTCGGCGCAGTATGCGACCATGATCTATCAGCGTCACATTCCCGACCACGAGCTGTTCGCATCGCAGCTGGAAATGGTGATGCAGAACGGACGCATCGCGAGCATCGCCGCCAATCTGATGGGAGTGGTGGCGGCGCTGGTGTTGTTCTGGCAGTTCGTGCCATTCACCTGGCTGCTGCTGTGGGCCTCCTGTGTACTGATTCTGCTGCTGGTGCGCTCACTCTTCATGAGCAATGCCCTGGTGGAACGCCACTACCAGCGCAATCCCGCACGGGTGTACTGGGGGCTGCTGCTGGGCGCCATCCTGACCGGGCTGGTCTGGTCCTCTGCCTTTATCGTGATGGCGCCGCGGGTGCCGGGCGAGCTGCAGCAGGTGTTCCTGCTGATCATCCTGATGACTACGCTGCTTTCGGTAGGTGCGACCCTGGCCCTGCGCGAGTATTTCCTGGCCCAGCTCTTTGCCGCGCTCTGGCCGATTGGCTGGTGGTGCCTGGTGCACTACTGGGAGGGGCCCTTCAACCTGCTGATCGGCTTCGTGACCCTGGGCATCTGTGCGCTGATGCTGTTGGTGAGCCACCGGGTGCACTCCTCCATCCGCAACCTGATCTCGGTCAACTGGCAGCGCGAGACCATGTCCCGGGAACTTGCCGACCTCACCAACAGCCTGCGCGACCGCAACCGCCAGCTGCGGGATGCCCGCCGCCAGCTTACGGATCTTGCCAATGTCGATGAGCTGACCGGGCTCGGTAACCGGCGCCTGGTGAACCGGGTGCTACAGGAGGAAATCAATCGCGCCCGCCGCAACGGCGGCAGGCTGGCGGTTATTCTGCTGGATGTGGACCACTTCAAGCCCTATAACGACAGCTACGGCCACATCGCCGGCGACAAGGTGCTGCAGCAACTGGCGGATGTCATGCAGCGGGCAGTGACCCGTGCCGGCGAAGTGGTGGCGCGCTACGGCGGCGAGGAATTTATCCTGATCCTGCCCGGCGCCAACGAGGAGGTGGCCCGCCGTACCGCCGAGCGCCTGCGGCAGCTGGTCATCGAAGAACATATCCCCCACGGTGAGTCGCCGGTGGCGCCCCATATCACCGTGAGCCAGGGCCTGGTGTCACTGGCCCCCAGCGGCCAGCTGATTCCCGGCGACCTGGTGCGCATGGCCGACCAGGCCCTGTACCGGGCCAAGGACGAGGGGCGGAATGCCATTGTCGTGGGATGATCGCGCCGGTTAGTCCCCGGGCTGTTCCTTGAACCGGTGAATCTGCCGCCGCTGCTTCTTGGTGGGCCGGTGCGCGGGCCGCTCGATCATGCCACCTGCCGCCTTGCGTGCGGCCGCTTCGCTCTCCCGCTTGGCCACACTCGCCTCCGTCTCGGTATACAGCTGCTGCGCCTCGGGCGCGCCGCGGCGCTGGTCCGACAAGGCTTCCACCACCACCTCGCGCTGGTCCCAGCCCTGCCGGATCTGCAGCCGATCCCCCACGGCGACTTCTTTCGATACCTTCACCCGCTGCCCGTCCAACTGCACCTTGCCGCCCTCGATCGCGGCCTTGGCCAGGCTGCGGGTCTTGAAGAAGCGCGCCGCCCACAGCCACTTGTCCAGGCGCAGTTTGCCGGCGTCGTTCATGTCGGGCTGTGGGCCTCGCCGGTGCGGGGCAGGGTGCCGGGCATGATTTCGTCGAAGTGGTGGATGCCGGGGAAGCGGGTGTCGATGCGCTTCTGGTGCTGGCTGTCAGGCTGCAGCAGGGTGAGCAGGTGGGCGATACCGTACTGGCGGGCGGACTCCAGCACGCTTTCGGTATCGTCGATCAGCAGGGTGCGGTCGGGGTTGAACGGGTGCAATTGCTGCAGCGCGTGCCAGAAGGCCGGGTCTTCCTTCGGCGCCTGCAGGTCGTGGGACACCACCAGGCGGTCAAACCAGGGGGTGATGTCGATCTGGGACATCTTGATGTCCAGGGTCTTGCGATGGGCATTGGTGACCAGCACCACTTCGCAGGGCCCCGCGTGTAGCTGCTGCAGGAACTCCAGCGCAAAGGGGCGCAGGGCGACCATGTGCTGGATCTCCCGCTTCAGGGCGGGCACATCCATATCCAGCTGCGCGCTCCAGTAATCCAGTGAATACCAGTCCAGGGTGCCCTGCTGGCCGCCAAAGCGCCCGTGCAGGGTCGCGGTGGCGTCGGCCTCGGGAATGCCGTGTTTGGCGGCATACAGGCGCGGCAGGTGGTCCAGCCAGAAGTAGTTGTCGAAGTGCAGGTCCAGCAGGGTGCCGTCCATGTCCAGCAGAACCGTGTCGATACTGTCCCAGTCAATCATGCGTGCGGGTGACCGTTGCGGATGACCCCGCATTATGCCTGTTTTGTTCTGGGGCGCACAGCTGGGGCGCGCAGCCCGGGGCGCGCAGCCCGGGCCGCCCACCCTGTGGGAGCCACCACCCTGTGGGCGAGCAATCGCGCGGAGACCGTGCTCCTGCACAGGGACCCATGGCTGTGGGAGCCCGCTCCGCGGGCGATCGCACGGAGACCGCGCTCCTGCGGGGTGGCCCGCCGGTGGTATAATCTGCAGTTCGCGTTCAAGGAGGACCGTCGTGCGTGACCTGACAGACCTGGTACCACCCCTGTTGCGGCTCTGCTTCGAGGCCGGGGAGTTGATTTGCCAGCACTATCACGCCCCGGGCGACAGCGGCCTGAGTGCCAAGGCGGATGATTCGCCCCTGACCCACGCCGACCTCGACTCCCACGTGCACCTGCGCGAGGGGCTCGCGGCGCTGACTCCTGACCTGCCGCTGCTGTCCGAGGAGTCCTCCCCCGGGACCAAGGCCCGGCGCCACAGCTGGTCGCGCTTCTGGCTGGTGGATCCGCTGGATGGCACCAAGGAGTTTGTCGCCGGCACCGGCGAGTTCACCATCAATATTGCCCTGGTGGACGAGCACCGGCCGGTGTTGGGCATGCTCTACGTGCCGCTGCAAAAAATCGCCTATGTCGGGATCCCCGGCGACTTCGCCGCCCGCTTCAGCAGCGGCGACGGGCAGGCCTGGGAGCGGCAGCCGCTGGCCACCCGGCCGCTGGCAGTGAATGGCGACAACGCCGAGGCTCGCGGCCTGACCGTCCTCGCCAGCCGCCGTCACCGCAACCGCCAGCTCGATGTCTGCCTGGCCTGGCTGGAGTCCCGCCGCGGCCCACTGCAGCGGGAAAACAGTGGCAGTGCGCTCAAGTTCTGCCGTCTGGCGGAGGGTCGCGGCGACGTCTACCCGCGGTTTTCACCCTGCTGCGAGTGGGATGTTGGCGCCGGCCAGGCGCTGCTGGAGGCCGCCGGCGGCAGTGTGCTGGGCCTCGACGGCAAGCCCCTGCGCTACAACTGCCGCGACACCTTGTTGAGCCCGCATTTCCTGGCGGTGGGCGACGCGGAAAGCCCCCTGTGGCAGGAACTGCTGGCCAACCAGCGCCGGTTCGCCGCGCCCGCGGGCGGTGGCTGACGCCGAGCTTGTGTCGGTAAAGCAAGAAGGTATAGAGTTGGCGGTTACCGGGAATCTGCCTGGGCAGGAGCCAGTCCGACAATGAATGAGCCACCGCGCAGCCTGTTTGGCAACGGTCAGGAAGACGCCGCCAATGAAGAGCTCACCCCCGCCATGCGCTTGATGCAGCTCATGGCGAGACATCGAGCGCTGGACGAAAAGATCGCCGAACTGTATGAGTTCCCCTACAAGAACCAGATCCTGCTGCAGCGGCTGAAGAAGGAAAAGCTGCGCCTGAAGGACTGCATCGAGCGCCTGAAGGACGAATTGATTCCGGATCTCAACGCCTGACCGGGGGCTTCCACAACCCACCACCGGGAGACACACCATGTCCCAGCCAAACCCGAAAACTCCTACCCCGCGCCGTTGGGCTGCCGCCCAGGGTGCCATGGCCGCTGCGTTTTGTACCGCCTGCGCGCTGGCCCTGGCCACCTCCGCCGCGGTTGCGGCCGATGACCAGGCTGCGCCGCCCACGGTCACCACGAACGCCCTGACCGGCAACCTGCACCTGCTGCAGGGACGCGGCGGCAATGTGGTGGCATCCATCGGCGAGGACGGCGTCCTGATCATCGACGACGACTACGAAGAGATGGTGCCGGCCTACGAGGCCGCCCTCACCGACCTGGTGGGCGCCGATGCCAACCCGCGCTTTATCATCAATACCCACTGGCACCTCGATCACGTCGGCGGCAACCTGTTCTGGGCCGATCGCGGCGCGGTGGTGCTGGCGCACAGCAATGTCCGCGAGCGCATGTCTACCCGGCAGGAGATGAAGGCGTTCGACCGGGTGGTGGAAGCCAGCCCCGCGGAAGCACTGCCGGTGATCACCTACGGCGATTCCCTGGCGCTGCACTTCAACGACGACGACATCGAGGTCCAGCATTACGCCTCCGCCCACACCGATGGCGACAGCGTGGTCTACTTCACCAGCGAGAACGTGGTCCACATGGGCGACCTCTTCTTCAAGGATGGTTTTCCCTTCGTCGACCTCGGCTCGGGCGGCTCGGTGGCGGGCTATATTGCCGCCGCCGACGCGATTCTGGCGCGCGTCGATGACGCCACGGTGATCGTGCCCGGCCACGGCAGCCTCGCCGACAGGGCGGATCTGCAGCGCTATCGGGACATGCTGGTCACCACCAGCAGCGCGGTGCAGGCGCAACTGGCCGCAGGCGAGTCGGTGGACAGCATTGTCGAGCAGGGCCTGGGGGAGGAGTGGGCACCCTGGGGCACCGGGTTCATCAACGAGGAGCGATGGATCAGCTTTATCGCCAATAGTCCCTGAGCGGTCGCTAATCGCGCGGCTGCTGTGGGAGCCCGCTGGCCCAGGCCACTTTCTCTGTCCGCTGCGCGGCCATTCATCTTGTCCGCGGGCGATCGCGCGGAGACCGCGCTGCTACAGATTGGGATCGCAGTGGGGCTGATAGCTGCCTTCCAGCGTCAGCAGCTGTACCTTCAGCGGCAGGCCGCCGCCAAAACCGGTCAGCGAGCCGTCGGCGCCGATGACCCGGTGACAGGGCACCACGATCGGCAGCGGGTTGCGGCCGTTGGCAGCTCCCACTGCACGCATCGCTTGCGGCTTGCCGATGGCGGCAGCGATATCCCGATAGCTGCGCACTTCACCCCAGGGGATGTCTGCCAGGGCTCGCCACACGCTCTGCTGGAACGTGGTGCCAGCGGCCGCCAGCGGCAGCTCGAAGCGCCGACGCCGGCCGGCGAAATAGTCCTCGAGCTGGCGGTGTGCGGTGCGCAGCACCTGGTCGGGGCTGGAGCTGTCGCCGTCACCGCTGTGCTGGCCGGGGAACTTGATCGCCGTCAGGTGTTCACCGTCGCTCACCAGCTGCAGGGCTCCCAGGGGGCTGTCGATAGTCAGTACGTTCACGCTGTTCTCCTTCAGGTGCCGAGGCTGCGCCACAGCAGATTGGCGGCGTAGGCACGCCAGGGTTGCCAGCGCCCGCTGGCCTCGTGCAGGGGTGTCGTCGCCTGTGGCAGCGCTTCCCAGGCCCGCATCAGGCCGAGGTCCCGGGGCGGGAACGCATCCGGCTGGCCGTGCCCGCGCATCGCCACCATGGCCGCGGTCCAGGGCCCGATCCCGGGCAGGGCCAACAGCTCCGTCACGCCGGGCGCCTCGCCGTCCGCCAGCAGCCCGCACACCGCGCGCAGGGTGTCGCGGCGGCGCGCAGGCATGGGGAACTGGCTGTCCTCCAGCGCGGCGATGGCCGCCGGCGCGGGGAATGCGCGCGCGGTCCCGGCCCCGGGGGCCGCGGCGGCAGCCAGCCGCGAGCACACCGTGCGTGCCGCCACAATACTCACCTGCTGGCCGACAATCGCCCGCACTGTTGCCTCGTCGACACTCCAGCAGACCGGGGAGCGCAGGCCGGGGAAGCGTTGCAGCAGGCTGGCCAGCGCGGGCTCCTGCGCCAACGACGCGGCGATCACAGCGGGGTTGGCGTCGAGGTCGAACATGCGGCGCACCCGCTGCACCACCGGCATCATGGCGGCCAGGTCCGGCAGTCGCAGTTCCAGCTCCAGGGCCTGGCGGGCGGGCAGGTGGCGCACCCGGATCTCGCCGGGCTGCTGTTGCCACAGGATGGTGCGCCGATACGTCTGGTCGTCGACCGACTCTACTCCCGCCACCGCGTGGCGGCTGAAAAAATCCAGCACTCCGTCCCAGTCATAGGGCGGCCGGTACTGCAACCGCAGGCGGATGGCCGCACGGTTGGAGTTGGCCTGCCGGGGGCGCCGCAGGGCGCCGGGGGGCCTGCCGAAGCTGCCCTGGAAGGCACTGTTGCAGCGCCGTACGCTGCCGAAGCCTGCGGCGTGGGCGATGTCGATGATCGGCAGGGCGGTTTCCTGCAGGAGCTGGCGGGCAAACAACAGGCGCTGGTTGTGGGCCACCGCGACCGGTGACACACCCAACTCGCGCTGGAACAGCTTGCGCAGGTAGCGCTCGCCGACTCCCAGTCTGGCACACAGATCAGCCAGGCTGCCCTCGTTCAGGGCACCGGCGCGGATCAGCCCCAGGGCGCGTTGCACCGTGACCGAGCTGCCCTGCCAGGCCGGGCTTCCCGGCGCCGTCTCCGGGCGGCAGCGCAGGCAGGGTCGGTAACCGGCCGCGGCGGCCTGGCTGGCCTCGCGGAAGTAGGCGACGTTCCGCTCCGCCGGTGGCCGCGCGGGGCACACCGGCCGGCAATAGATGCCGGTGGTGCGCACCGCCAGGAAGAACAGGCCGTCGAAGCGGGTGTCGCGCGCCAGCCGGGCGCGGCGGCAGACCTCGGGGTCCAGGTCGGGGGTGGATGCTGTGGGTGCAGGGTCGGCAGTCATGGTTCCACTATAGTTCCGGCGCCGCCATCCTGGCTAGCCAGAATCGGCCCTGATACCGCAGCCGGCAAGTTCACGGTAAACTCCGTCACACTTGGCCACAGGCTTGCCTGCGGCTACTATGCGGGCACAGGCATTCGACTCCCTGGAGGGCGCGCCGTTGATTGGCACTATCCCGCAACAGCAGGCGGTCCGCGCGTGAACCTGGTGGTTTACGCGGTACCGTTTTTTATCCTGGCCATGCTGCTGGAGCTGTTCTATGGCTGGCGCAAGCGACGCAATACCTACCGCCTCAACGACAGTGTCGGCAGCCTGTTCCTGGGTACCCTGAGCGAGGCGCAGCGCTTCATCACCCTGGGCGCCGGCGGCTATGTCTATTACCTGATTACCCAGCACTTTTCCCTGCCGCTGATGGACCCCGGCCACTGGTGGACCTGGGTGCTGGCGATGGTGCTGTACGATTTCTGCTACTACTGGCTGCACCGGCTCGGCCACGAGCGCACCATTCTCTGGGCCGCGCATGTGGTGCACCACCAGAGCGAGGACTACAACCTCAGCACCGCCCTGCGCCAGACCAGCACCGGGTTCCTGCTCGGCTGGATTTTCTACATCCCCATGTTTGTGCTGGGCATTCCGGCCGAGGTGGTGGTCACGGTGGGCTCGCTGAACCTGATCTACCAGTTCTGGGTGCATACCGAGCACGTGCCGAAACTGGGCTGGTTCGAGTGGATATTTGTGACGCCCTCGAACCACCGGGTGCATCACGCACAGAACGACCGCTACCTCGACCGCAATTACGGCGGCCTGTTCATCCTCTGGGACCGGCTGTTCGGCACGTTCCAGGAGGAACTCGCCGAAGAGCCCTGTGTCTACGGCATCCGCGGCCCCCTGCGCAGCTTCAACCCGCTGCGGGCGCTCACCCACGTCTATGTCGACATGGCCCGGGACAGCTGGCACACCCGCCGCTGGCGGGACAAGCTCCGGGTCTGGGTGGCGCGCAACGGCTGGCGCCCGGCGGATGTGGCGGAACGCTTCCCCCGGGCCAAGGCTGACCTGACCGCTTTCGAGAAATATGATCCCAGGGTTCCCGCCGCGGTGGGCTGGTATGCCCTGTTCCAGCTGGTAGCGGTGGTCGGCCTGCTGAATACGATGCAGTTCAGTGCCCTGGACTATGTGCCCGGGGTGGTATTGGTGCTGGTGCTGCTGGCGACCACGATCACCACGGCCCGCTGGCTGGACGGCGGCGATCCGGCACCCATCCTGCGCTGGGAGGGCTTGCGCCTGGCCGCGATTGCGGGGCTGCTGGGCGTTGGCTGGCTGTCGGGGGTGGCGCCGCTGCCCTTGCTGGCGGGGGTGCTGTACCTGGCGCTCAACGCTCTGGCGCTGCCCTGGCTGGGGCGCAGGGAGCCCGCCATGGCGGCCCCGACCCCGACACTAGATGCTGGGCAGATGTCGCACTGACCACAGGACCTGGCCGCACAGCACCACCACGACGACATCCGAGGCAAACCGTATCAACTGCGCCGCCGGCCAGGGCCAGGGCAGGCCGCTGAGAATGAGCATACCGGCGCAGGCGGCGGAGACAGCAATGGCGAGGAACAGGGTGAAGCGAGAGCGGCCGTAGAGGCCAATGGCGATGAGCAGGTAAACGCTGCCGATCAGGGCAGTGACCAGTACGCCCTCACTCAGCCGGTAGCGCCACAAGGTAGCTACCTGCAGCAGTCCGCTGGTGGCGACAATGGTTGCCGCTGCGTAACGCTGGAGTCTGACTGGCGGTGGTGGCATGCAGGTTCCCGTACTTTCCCCGGCGAGACTTTAGCACGGTGTGGACCTTCGAGGTATGCCAGCAGCCCCCGGGTCAGCGGTTCTTGCCGTCCCCACTCAGGGCTCGAGCGACCCGGGAACCGTTGCCTCGGCCCAGCATGTCCGAGATGCCCTGCCCGGCGGCAATCAGCGCCTGCAGGTCGACACCGGTTGTTATTCCCAGCCCGTCCAGCATATACAGCACATCCTCGGTGGCGACATTGCCGGAGGCGCCTTTGGCGTAGGGGCAGCCACCCAGCCCTGCCACCGAGGCATCCACCGTGGCGATGCCATGCTGCAGGCCCACCAGGATATTGGCCAGTGCCTGGCCGTAGGTGTCGTGACAGTGCAGGGCCAGTTGTGTCGTCGGGATGTCGGCCAGCAGGCAATCCAGCAGGCGCTGCATGCTGCCGGCATTGCCGGTGCCGATGGTGTCTCCCAGCGAGACTTCGTAGCAACCCATGTCCAGCAGCGTACGCGTGACTTGCCGTACTGTCGCCGGATCGATCTCGCCCTCATAGGGGCAGCCCAGCACACAGGAGATGTAGCCCCGCACCGGCAGCCCCGCATCGCGCGCGGCGGCCATGACCGGCTCGAAGCGCTGCAGGCTCTCGGCAATACTGCAGTTGATGTTCTTCTGGGAGAAGGCTTCGGAGGCAGCGCCAAACACGGCGACTTCATCCGCCCCCGCTGCCAGCGCCCGCTCAAAGCCCTTGAGGTTGGGCGTCAGGGCCGTGTAGCGCACCCCGGATCGGCGCTTGAGGCCCGCGAACACCGCCTCGCTATCGGCCATCTGCGGGATCCATTTCGGGTTCACGAAACTGCCCGCCTCGATCACCCGGAGCCCTGCGGCACCGAGGTCGTCGATCAAGCGCAGTTTGGCTTCCAGCGGCACCAGGTCGGGCTCGTTCTGCAGCCCGTCGCGGGCGCCGACTTCGACCAGGGTAACGGTCCGTGGCAGTGTCATGACCCTTCCTCTTCAGCGTTGAAGGCCAGCAACTCCGCGCCGCCATCCACCAGGTCGCCGGCGGTGAAGTAGAACTGCTCGACCACTCCGGCGACGGGCGCGCGAATGGTGTGCTCCATTTTCATTGCCTCCATGACCAGCAGCGGGGTCTTGGCGTCCACCCGGCTGCCGGGCTCCACCAGCAGGGTGACCACGGTACCGTTCATGGGCGCGGCAAGGCCACTGCCCGCGCCGCTGCCGTCGCTTTCGCCGGTATCCGGGCGCACTTCGCGGAAGTGGCAGGCGCCGTCGGCGAGATACAGGGTGAAGCCGTCCTCGGTGCGGGCCAGGGTCGCGCGCTGGCGGTGGCCGGCGTGCTCCACCTGCAGCAGGTCACCGTCGAGCTGCCCGCGCAGGATGTCCTCGCGGCCGTTGCTGCGGATGTGATAGCGGCCATCCCGGTGCTGGGTGACCGCCACCGGGAACTCCTGCTGGTGGCAGTGCAGCACGAAGTGGTGGGCGTGGGGCTCGTTCAGGCGCCAGGCGTTGCCGCTGTTCCAGGGTGACCAGGGGTCGCTGCTGCGACCGGGGGCAGCCTGTTGTTGCCGGTACAGCAGCAGCGCCAGGGCCGCCAGCGGCAACTCCCGCTGCAGGTCCTGCTCCTGCTCATGGAAGATCAGCGCGCCGTGGCGCTCGATAAAGCCTGTGTCCAGTTCGGCGCGCTGGAAGGGTCCGGTGGTCGCCAGGTTATACAGAAAATCCAGGTTGGTGACGGTGCCGCCGATCCGGTAATCCATCAGGGCCGTGGCCAGGCGCTGCAGGGCGCGCTCGCGGGATTCGTCCCAGACGATCAGCTTCGCAATCATCGGGTCGTAGTAGACGCTGATCTCGTCGCCCTGTTGCACGCCGGTGTCGACCCGCACGTGGGGCGACTCCGCCGGCGGGCGCAGGTAGGCGAGGGTGCCGGTGACGGGCAGGAAATCGTTGTCCGGGTCCTCGGCGTAGATCCGCGCCTCGAAGGCGTGGCCCCGCAGCACCAGCTGCTCCTGGCTCAGGGGCAAGGTCTCGTCCGCGGCCACGCGCAGCTGCCACTCCACCAGGTCCTGGCCGGTGATCATCTCGGTGACCGGGTGCTCTACCTGCAGGCGGGTATTCATCTCCATGAAGTAGAAGCTGCCGTCCTCGTCCAGCAGGAACTCCACCGTACCGGCGCCGCGGTAGTCTATGGCCTGGGCGGCCTGCAGTGCGGTACTGCCCATGGCCGCACGCAGTTCCGCGGTCATGCCCGGGGCGGGCGCCTCCTCGATCACTTTCTGGTGCCGGCGCTGCACCGAGCAGTCCCGCTCCGCCAGATAGATGCCGTTGCCGTGGTTGTCGCAGAATACCTGCACCTCCACGTGGCGGGGTTTGGTCAGGTACTTCTCCACCAGCATGGTGGCGTCGCCGAAGCTGGCGCTGGCTTCGCGCTGTGCCGCCGCCAGCGCGGCGTCGAACTCGTCCGCCGACCACACCTGGCGCATGCCCTTGCCGCCACCGCCCGCGGTCGCTTTCAGCAGCACCGGGTAGCCCATCTTGTCCGCTTCCGCCTGCAGCAGGGCCGGATCCTGGTCGGCGCCGTGATAGCCGGGCACCAGTGGCACTCCGGCCGCGCCCATGATCTCCTTCGCCGCCGACTTCGAGCCCATGGCCTCGATGGCCCCGGTCGGCGGCCCGACAAAGCAGATGCCGTTGTCCGCACAGGCCCGGGCAAAGCCGGCGTTCTCCGACAGGAAACCGTAGCCCGGGTGAATCGCCTCGGCGCCGGTACTGAGGGCGGCGTCGATGATGCGCTCGATCACCAGGTAGCTCTCCCGCGCTGGCGCGGGGCCGATATGCACCGCCTCGTCCGCGAGCTGCACATGCAGCGCGTTGCGGTCGGCATCCGAATATACTGCCACCGTGGCAATCCCCAGCCGCCGCGCGGTGTGGATGATGCGACAGGCGATTTCACCGCGGTTGGCGATCAACAGTTTCGTGAACATGCCTCAGTTCCCCAGCCAGTTGGGCTTGCGTTTTTCCAGGAATGCGCCGAGACCTTCCTGGCCTTCTTTGGACACGCGGATATGGGCGATGCGCGCACAGGTGTCCTCCACCAGCTCCGCGGTGATCTCCTCCCCGGCAACGTTGACGATCAGATCCTTGGCCGCGCGCACCGCTTCCGGTCCGTTGCCGAGAATGGCGTCCACCAGTTGTGCCACCTCGCTGTCCAGAGACTCCTCGTCGGCGAGCTCACTGATCAGGCCCAACTGCAGCGCCCGATGGGCGTCAAACCGCTCCGCGGTCAGGAAATAGCGCCGCGCCGCGCGCTCGCCGATTGAACGGATCACATAGGGGCTGATCGTCGCCGGCACCAGCCCGATCTTCACCTCCGACAGGGCAAACGTCGCCCCCCGCGTCGCCACCGCCATGTCGCAGCAGCTGACCAGCCCGACCGCGCCGCCAAACGCCGCGCCCTGCACCCGTGCAATCGTCGGCTGCGGCAGCCCGAACAGCGCCTTCAGCATCCCCGCCAGCGCCTCCGCGTCGCGCAGGTTATGGCCGTAATCGTAGCCCGCCATGCGCTTCATGTAGTCCAGATCGGCGCCGGCGGAAAAGTGCTTGCCGTTCGAAGCCAGCACCACCACCCGCACATCCTTGCGCTCGGCCAGGGTGTCGAAGGCGAGCCGCAACCGGGCGATGATCACATCGTCGAAGGCGTTGTGCTTGTCCGGGTTGTCAATCGTCACCGTGGCGACGCCGCGGGCATCAATGGCTGTAATTACGGGTTCAGTGTTCATCGTCTCTCGTTCCAATTTGTTTCATCTCGTGCGTGACTGTATCTACCGCTGCTACTGGTTGATGGCACTGGCGCCGGGAGAACGGAGAGGGGCAGGCGGGACACGCCGCAAGTACATCCATGTAGGCTCGGCGACGGCCATCCATGGCCGTCGACGGTCCCGCCTACCCCTCTCCGTCCCCCCGGCGCCTCCACTTCCGCACTTCGTTTCGAAGTGCCAGGAACGTGACCTAGTGAAGAATCGCTGCCTTCCGTGAACGTTGCTCCGTTTCGGAATACAGTTTTCGAGGACTTGAGCAGGATTCTGCGCATATCCTGATTTCCGCTCCACGGGTAAGGGTCCGGTGGCGGTGGTGGCTTTCCCGGACCGTTGGCGGCCATGGACGGCCGCCACCGAGCGCACATGGATGTGCTTGTAGCGTGTCCGGGAAAGCCACCACCGGCATCGGACCCGAGTGCGAAGTACCATTGAACACGATCACATTCTGAATACCCCGAAACGAGTTTCTTCGATGGGTGCATTCAACGCCGCCGAAATCGCCAGCCCCAGCACCATGCGGGTATCCGCCGGGTCGATGACCCCGTCGTCCCACAGCCGCGCCGACGCGTAGTAGGGGTGCCCCTGCTTTTCGTACAGCTCCAGCGTCGGCTGCTTGAAGGCCTTTTCTTCCTCCGGCGTCATGCTTTTGCCGTCTCGCGCCAACTGGTCCTGCTTGACCGTGGCGAGGACGCCGGCGGCCTGTTCGCCGCCCATCACCGAGATGCGCGCGTTGGGCCACATGAACAGGAAGCGCGGTTCGTAGGCGCGGCCGCACATGGCGTAGTTGCCGGCGCCGAAGGAGCCGCCGATGATGACGGTGAATTTGGGTACGTTGGCGCAGGCGACGGCGTGCACCATCTTGGCGCCGTGGCGGGCGATGCCGCCGGCTTCGTACTGCTTGCCGACCATGAAGCCGGTGATGTTCTGCAGGAACACCAGCGGTATCTTGCGCTGGGCGCAGAGTTCGACGAAGTGTGCGCCCTTGACCGCGGATTCGCCGAACAGGATGCCGTTGTTGGCGATGATGCCCACCGGGTAGCCGTGAATGCGGGCGAAGCCGCAGACCAGGGACTCACCGTAGAGGGCCTTGAACTCGTCGAATTCGGAGCCGTCGACCACGCGCATGATGACTTCGCGCACGTCGTAGGGCTGGCGCACATCCTTCGGGATAACGCCGTAGATTTCGCTGCTGTCGTAGAGCGGTTCCACCGGCGGGCGCAGGTCCATGGCCACCGGCTTGACCCGGTTCAGACGCGCCACCGCACGGCGCACCAGTTCCAGGGCGTGGTGGTCGTTGTTGGCGTAGTGGTCGGTGACCCCGGAGGTGCGGCAGTGGACGTCGGCACCGCCCAGCTCCTCGGCGGTGACCACTTCTCCGGTGGCGGCCTTCACCAGCGGCGGTCCGCCGAGAAAGATGGTGCCCTGGTTCCTGACGATGATGGACTCGTCTGCCATCGCCGGCAGGTAGGCGCCGCCCGCGGTACAGGAGCCGAGCACGGCAGCGATCTGCGGGATACCGCGGGCGGACATCCGGGCCTGGTTGTAGAAGGCGTGGCCGAAGTGGTCCTTGTCCGGGAACACCTCGTCCTGCAGCGGCAGGAAGGCACCGCCGGAATCCACCAGGTAGATGCAGGGGAGGTTGTTCTCATCGGCGATGGTCTGGGCGCGGCCCTGCTTCTTGACCGTCAGCGGGTAGTAGGTGCCGCCCTTCACGGTGGCGTCGTTGACGAAGATCATGCACTCCTGGCCGGACACCCGGCCGATACCGGTGATGATGCCGGCGCCGGGGACGTCGTCGTCATAGACCTTGTAGGCCGCCAGCTGCGACAGCTCCAGGAACGGCGAGCCCGGGTCCAGCACCGCCTGCAGCCGCTGTCGGGGCAGCAACTTGCCGCGGGACAGGTGCCGCTCCTGGGCCTTGGGGCCACCGCCTTCGCGCAGGCTCGCGACCAGCTGGCCGAGGTCCTTGACCTGGCGCTGCATGTGCTCGCTGTTGGCCTGGAAACCTTCGTCCCGGGGATTGAGGCGTGATTGCAGTACGGTCATGGGAAGGCTCCGGTCAGGCGGTTTCGTTGAACAGTTCGCGGCCGATCAGCATGCGACGGATTTCCGAGGTGCCGGCGCCGATCTCGTAGAGCTTGGCGTCGCGCAGCAGGCGCCCGGTGTTGGCTTCGTTGGTGTAGCCGAAGCCGCCCAGGGCCTGGATCGCCTGCAGCGCCATCTGGGTCGCCTTCTCCGCGGTGTAGAGGATCACCGCCGCGCAATCCTTGCGGCTCTCCTGGCCGCGGTCGCAGGCGGCGGCCACCGCATACAGGTAGGCGCGGGAGGCGGAGAGGTCCGTGTACATGTCCGCCAGCTTGCCCTGCATCAGCTGGAACTGGCCGATGCTCTGGCCGAACTGCTCGCGGGTGTGCAGGTAGGGCACGACCTCATCCAGGCAGGCCTGCATGATGCCCACCGGGCCCCCCGACAGCACCGTGCGTTCGTAGTCGAGGCCGGACATCAGCACTTTCACGCCCTGGCCTTCGCCACGAAGGATGTTCGCGGCCGGCACCGGGGTGTTGTCGAACACCAGTTCGCAGGTGTTGGAGCCGCGCATGCCCAGCTTGTCCAGCTTCGGCGAGCGGGAGAAACCGGGGTAGTCGCGCTCGACAATGAACGCAGTGATGCCCTTCGAGCCCGCCGCCGGGTCTGTCTTGGCGTAGATCACGTAGACATCGGCGTCGGGGCCGTTGGTGATCCACATCTTGTTGCCCGTCAGGTACCAGGTGTCGCCGTCCCTGCGCGCCTGCAGCTTCATGCTGACCACGTCGGAGCCGGCGTTGGGTTCGGACATGGCCAGCGCGCCCACGTGTTCGCCCGTGCACAGTTTCGGCAGGTACTGCTGCTTCTGCGCCTCGCTGCCGTTCTTCTGGATCTGGTTCAGGCACAGGTTGGACATGGCGCCGTAGGACAGCCCCACTGAAGCCGACGCCCGGCTGATTTCCTCCATCACGATGCTGTGGGCCAGGTAGCCCATGCCGGAGCCGCCGTAGGCCTCGTCCACGGTGATGCCGAGCAGGCCCATGTCACCAAACTTGCGCCACAGGTCCGCGGGGAACTCGTTGTCGCGGTCGATCTGTGCCGCCCGCGGGGCAATTTCCTTCTGGCACAGCTGGTAGACGGCATCCCGGAGCATGTCCAGTTCTTCGCCGAGGCCAAAATTCAGGGTGGGGTAGCCGCTATTCATGGTCTGGTCCTGCCTGTTTCAAATTTGCTGTAGGAGCCCGCTCCGCGGGCGATGGGTTGTCCGGGAATCGCCCACAGAGTGGGCTCCCACAGGAGTGGGTTCCCACAAGAGTTGGCTCCCACAGGAGTTCGTCCCGGAGTAGGGTGGTCACTGTTTGCCCTCCAGCCCGCGTTCACACAGGGCCTGGACTTCGTCCAGGCCGGCGAGCATGTCCTCGATGTCCTGTTGCTGCCGCAGCAGGCGGGCGCGCTTCTCCTGTACGGTCCGTATCAGGGAGTGTAGCTGGTCGCGGTTATTGTGCTCGGGGTCGTACATGTCGATCAGCTCGACACTTTCCTGCAGGCTCATGCCGATGCGCTTGCCGCGCAGGATCAGCTTGATGCGGACGCGGTCGGCAGGGCTGTAGAGGCGCTTCTGACCCTCCCGCCGGGGGTGGATCAGGCCCTTTTCCTCATAGAAGCGGATGGTCCGGGTGGTGACACCGAACTCCTCTGCCAGCTCCGATATGCTGTAGCTGCGTGTAGCCACGTGTGCGGTGCGCCTCTGTGATGCCCTCTTGGTGGAAACTATAGCCCAAGTTTACGTTAACGTAAACGTTCATATGTCTGGACGGGTCTGTAGCCTGGAAAGGCTGGCCTGGCAATTGTCAGCAGCTGGCGGTAGAGGCGGGCGGCGCCGTGCGGACAGGCAGCTCGCCCCCGTGCCTGGGTCAGTTCGCGCCCAGCTGTTCCAGCAGCCGCGCCTTCATCGGCTTGACCCAGTTTTCCTTGAGCGCCGCCGACAGCAACCCCGTCGCATCCAACTCATCGCACAGGCGCATCTGGTGGGCCAGGTCGAACATGTCGAACTGGCGCACGATTCGCGCCTCGTCGTCCAGGGTGATGAAGGAGATGCCGGGGGTTTCGTAGTAGCTGCCGTCGGGGCGCTGGCCCGGGCCCCGGTTCATCCAGTGGGTCACCAGGCGGTTGTCGCTGCCGGTGTAGACGCCCAGGTAGGGGAAGGTCCAGCCCTCCCAGCCTACCTGCATGTCGCGGCCATAGTGGGTCGCCTTGATCTCCTCGCTGCCGTTGGCGGCTACCTTCATCACCCCCGCATACTCGCAGGTGTAAACGCAGTTGCGGGCGTAGATCTCGTCGACAAAGAAGGTCCATTCGTTGTCGATGGAGGCCTGATGGTGGGCGCGGATAAGTTTTTCTGCGGCGGCGCGCAGGGTGGCGTCATCAAGTGTGGGCATGGGGTATTCTCCGTTTCTTATGGGTGTTTTCTGAATCTGGCGACCTGAATTGCCTGTTGCAACTATTTCAATAGTTCAAAGCCATGGCAATTCGCTGCCTTCTTGTCGAATGTCACGGTTGAGTCGCAGCCTGCGGCTTCTGCGACCCGCGCCACCAGGTGGTCCGGAAAGTCGGCGTTGGACGTTCTGGCGTCAGACACGGCTCGCCACACCACCGATGGTTGGTCCACGACAAACTGGTCAATGCGGAGCAAGCGTTCGACAATGTCCAGAATGTCGGCTCTGCTAACCTTGTAGTTGCTTTCCAGCACCCAGGCGAGTTCACATAGCGTGATCAGCCCGATATACCCGGGTGATTCCCTCGAACACGCTTTTTCAATGAATCGGGTTGCAGCCCGCGACTGCTTTGCGTCGTCCTGAACCAGGTAGCGCACCAGTACGTTGGTGTCTATCCCCTTCACCTGTCCGAACCTCTGTCAGTAATGGTTGTGCGCATGTCCTCAACGGAAACCGCCTTGGCAGGTTTGGGGACAATTCCCCTGAGACTGGTCACATCGATAGTCGCAGGCACAAAAAACACCTTGCCATCGTCGTCGACATTGAAGCGAATCTTATCGCCACTCTCAAGACCAAGCAGTTTCCTGACGTCTCGGGGAATCGTAATCTGGCCCTTGCTGGTGACCGTCGAAGTGCTCATTGTGTAATACCTCGCAAATGAAGTTGCCCATGTCATCTCACGGCCCAGGCAGAAGTATTGCTACTATGTAAGGAAAATACAATAGGTAAGGAGCTTCGGTAGTTCATTTGAACCGCGGCAGTATTTGCTATCATCCGCGCCGTGTATCCTCAATGGCAGGCAGTGGCACAGATGCCCAAGACAACCCTCGTACCCATGCTCGCGGACGGCAATCTCCATTCCGGCCAGGATCTCGCCACCGCGCTAGGGGTGAGCCGCACCGCGGTCTGGAAGCAGCTCAATCGTCTGCAGGAGCTGGGCCTGGTCGTGGAGTCGGTCAAGGGGCGGGGCTACCGCATTCCGGGCGGTGTCGAGTTGCTGGATGAAGCCGCTGTTCGCGCCGGCCTGGATGCACCTGTGCTGGGGCTGTTGCGGGAACTACAGCTGCTGGAGGTCGTCGATTCCACCAATGCCGAAGCCCTGCGCCGGATTGACGCCGGCAGCGGCAGCGCGGGGCTGGTGTGCAGCGCGGAGCAGCAGACCGCCGGCCGCGGTCGCCGGGGCCGGGCCTGGGTCAGTCCCTATGCGCGCAATATTTATCTGTCCCTGGTGTGGGAGTACCACGAGGGCGCCGCCGCCCTGGAGGGCCTGAGCCTGGCGGTGGGGGTGGCGGTGAGTCGCGCGCTGGCCCATCTGGGCCTGCCGCCACTGCAGCTCAAGTGGCCCAACGACCTCTTGTTTGCGGGCGCCAAACTGGGCGGCGTGCTGCTGGAAATGGCCGGCGACGCCGCCGGGCGCTGCCAGGTGGTGATCGGGGTCGGCATCAACATCGCCATGCCGCCCGCCGCGGCGCAGGCCATCGACCAGGACTGGACCGATCTGGCCACGATTGCCAATGGCCCGGCGCCGGCGCGCAATGCGGTCGTCGCCAGCTTGCTGAATGAGCTGCTGCCGCTGGCGGCCAGCTTTGCCCACACTGGCTTTGCACCCTGGCGCGAGGCCTGGATGGCACTGGATGCCTTCGCCGATGTACCCGTCGTGCTGCACAGCGGCGAGCAGCGCCAGGCCGGCATTGCCCGCGGTGTCGACGACCGCGGCGCCCTGCAGCTGGAAACCACCCTGGGTCTGCGCCCGATCTACGGCGGCGAGATTTCGCTGCGGGCGGCATCGTGAGCGCGGTCCGCTGCCTGCAATTCGACGTTGGCAACAGCAGTGCCAAGTGGCGCCTGATGGCGGGTGCGGAGGTGCTGGCGCGTGGCGTCTACCTCCGCGACGACGGCGACTCACGCGAGCGCCTGCTGGCCTGCAGCGATGCGGTGGACCGGATCTGGATCGCCAGCGTGGCCAGCGAGGAGGCAGAGTTCCACCTCGGCATGATGCTGCAGGAGCGCTGGCAGGTGGAACCCTGGTTTGCCCGCAGCGAAGCGCACACCGGTGCGCTGGTCAATAGTTACCAGCAGCCGCTGCGCATGGGGGTCGACCGCTGGCTGGCGATGCTCGGCGCCTGGCGCCGTCACCCCGCCCGCCTCTGCGTGGTCGATGCCGGCTCGGCACTCACCATTGATCTGGTGGGTGCCGATGGTCGCCACGAGGGCGGCTATATCATTCCCGGCCCCTCGTTGATGGAGCGTGCCCTGCTGCTGGACACCGACCGGGTCCGCTTCGCCGAGGAAGCGGTCTATGATCTGGCGCCGGGTACCTCCACCGCCGAGGCGGTGCGCCACGGTATTGCCCTGGCGCAGGCGGCGGCAGTGCGGGTGGCGATGGAGCAGGCCGGTGTGCCGCAGCCCCGCCTCTACCTGTGCGGCGGCGGCGCCGAAACCCTGCAGCGCCTGCTGGGCGGAGCGGGGGCCTGGGTTCCGGATCTCGTCTTTGAAGGGCTGGAAGTCATGGCGGCGGCGCAGGGACGCGACCTCACAAGGGTCTAGCTGTGGAGCAGGGTGCGGCCGGCCAGGTGCGGCCGGCCAGGTGCGGCCGGCCAGGTGCGGCCGGCCAGGTGCCCACGGTGCTATTGCATCACCTGGGGCCATTGTCTATCATTGCGCCCCCGCGGGAGCTGACGTGCTCCCGCAGTGTCTTTTGGCTGGCGTAGCTCAGTAGGTAGAGCAGCTGATTTGTAATCAGCCGGTCGGGGGTTCGATTCCTCTCGCCAGCTCCAATCACACACGGTCCTTCAGAAGCGGTAGTCAGCAGAAAAGACCAGCGAGTTGAACCAGGCAAAATTGTAGACATCATCAGTATCCACACCGCCTTCGAGCGTTCGGTATCCCAACCCCACCTTCCAGTGCTCATCCACGGTGTAATTCAAACGAATGCCGAGGTCGATTGCGCGGCCAGGGCCGCCGGCCAGGCCATCGAGGTCTGCGGACAGGGACCAGTGATCGTCAAAGCGGTATTCCCCGCCCAGATACAGTAACGGCACCAGCCCGATATCATCATCACTGCTGCTGGTGGCTCCCTGTGTCAGCTTGATTTCGGCGTCACGCACTTTCAGCGTAGCGCCCACCCAGAAGTCCCAGTGTTCGCGTGCCAGCCAGTGATAGCGATAGCCCAGGCGCCAGGAATTGAACCTGTACTCCGCCTTCACGTCCTCATCGGCGCTGTAGGATTGACCGGCGAAGCGTGTTTCTTGCCCCAGCTGGCCGTTTTCACTGTAGGACAGCGGTGCGAGCAAAAAGCGCAGCCCGTGCTTTGCATTGAGGTCCCAGGTGCCTTCGACCCTGATGGCCGCCCATGGGCCGGAGTCGGCCACGTCTGCCAGGGAAAACCTTGTACCCTGCTCATCATTGGGAATCTGCACGTCGTTCTTCTGCTGCCAGCTTGCACCCAGTTCAAGGTGCAGGTTGAACGGCTGGTCTGCTGCCACGGCGGGGATGGCAGTAGCCAGCGACGCCGCGATTGCAGCGGCCCGGACGAGGTTTGTCGAGTAATAACGCATGACGATTTCCCTGGCTGGCGAGTGGGTCCTTTATACGGGTCAGACCCTGCAAGGATCAGGAATACTTTCAGAGTACCGGGTACGAGGGTACAGGCCGATCGGATTGCTCTCCAGGGTGGTCGCAGTCCTCGATCCCCAAATACCTTGCGTCGTTCCCCGGCAGGCGGCTGCAAAGACTTCGGTGAGGCCGCAGCAAGAGGCTACCGGGCCAACTCTGGATAGCGCTGCCGGGCCATGGCCGCAAAGCCTTCCCGCCAGCCGATTCGGCAGTTGCCCACCAGCTCGATACGGTGCCGGTTGTCGGTCACCCGTGACGGTATCGACTGGCTGTCATCCTCGCGAAATTGTGGTTCACGCCCGGCCAGTTCCCCCAGGTAATGGCACCAGCTGCGCACATCCACCGGCTCGTCGCCACTCCAGTTGACGATGGTCGCCGGCACCGAGGCGGCGGCGAGCAGGCCTTCGACCTGGCCGTTGATGTCATCCTGGTGAATGCAGGTGTACCAGGCCTCGCCGCCGGGCGGCAGCACGATCTCCTCGCCTTGCATGATGGCGTCCAGGTGATAGGCCGGCAGCCCCCCGTTGCCGGAATAGGACACGTTCATGCGGGCAATGGTGGTGGGCAGGGCGTACAGGCGTGCGCAGCTGCGAGCCACCGCCTCCTGGGCGATCTTGGAAATCGCGTAGGTTGGCGAAAACGGCTGCCGGGAATCTCCCAGAGGGTCGTTTTCCTGAAACGGATGCCGTGGATCGGGGTGCAGCGCATACACCGCGCAGGTGGACATCACCAGACAGGCCCTGGCGCTGCGGCAGTGCGCCATCAGCAGTGCCGTGCCCTCGGCGTTGACCTGCAGGGCGTGGTCGTAATCCTGCCCGGCCAGTTGAAACACCGCGAGATGCAGCACGTAGTCGAAGTCCCCCGGCAGGTCCCCGAAATCGCCGCTGGCAAGGTCAATACTGCGGGTTACCATGCCCGCCTGTTGGCAGCGTTCACGGGAGCCGGGCGCGCTGAAGCGGGCAATCGCCCAGACCTCGTTGTCGGCAGCGAGGAATTGTCCCAGGGGGAAAGCGATCTGGCCGGTGGCCCCGGTCAGGAGGATTTTCTGGTTCTTGAGCATGGGACTTCCTTTTCTGGTAGGTCACTGTTGCCATGGTCGCTCGCGGGAATTGCCAGGACCTCAAGGCGGGATGCAGCTATGATTGCGGCGCTGCTGTTGCTTTGGAGTTTTTGATTTCATGGAACTTGGCCGCCAGCTCGGTGGCCTTTTCGGGATATTCCAGGATGACATTTCTTGACTGCCGCGGATCGGCACGCAGGTTGTAGAGTTGTGCGTCGGGAGCGTCGGGCTTGATCGTTCCATCCGCATTGTAGTCGGAATTTTCCAGGCCCAGGTCTGCGAACTGGACCGCCCAGTCCATTCTCGGGTTCGTGGTGACACCAGCGGAACCCTGTGTCGGAATATACACCCAGTCGCCGGAGCGCAGGGCCTGTCCGGTGATGCCTATCATGTAAAGCTCCTCGCGTATCGGCTCTGTGGTTTTGCCAGTGAGCAGATCCAGCACGTTCAGCGCATCGGGCGCGGCACCCGCCGGCGCCCTGATCCCGGCGGCTGCCCAGGCAGTCTTCGAGATGTCCATCAGCGACAGTAGCGGTGCAACCGTTTTACCGGCCGGAACTCTGCCGGGCCAGCGAACGATGAACGGCACTCGTACCCCGCCCTCCCAGGCGTCGGTTTTCTGGCCCAGCCAATCGAGATTGGAATTCTGCCCCTTGGCCAGATATTCATGGTGATAGATCGCCCCGTTGTCGCTGGTGAAAATGATCAGTGTGTTGTCGGCCAGCGCCAGTGCTTCCAGCGCCCGTAAAATCTCTCCAACGCTCCAGTCCATCTGTTCCACATAGTCGCCATACCATCCGAGTTTGGTGCGGCCTTTGAATTCTTCGGCTGGTGCTATGGGAACATGCGGTGCCACGTAGGCAAGATGGACGAAAAAAGGTTTCTTGCCGGCGTTGTCCTTGATGAACGCAATGGCTTTTTCGGTAACGATCTGGTCTATCTGATCGACCGGGCGTGCGGCGTGCGCTGCAGCAGCGCCATGGCTCAGGCCCCAACCCCACGGACCGCGCTCCACTGCGGGATCGGGGACCTCCAGCGGGTCACTGGGATCCAGGCCGACGACATGGCGGTCTTCCACGAAGACAAACGGCGGCTCATTGTGAGACGCCGGCGTTCCGAAATAGGTATCGAATCCCATTTCCAGCACACCGCGCGGCAGCTCGCCGTTCCAGTCGATATCCTGGCGGTGCTTGCGCTCCGGGCCGGGCTCGCCCCAGCCGGTATGGGCCTTGCCGAAGTAGCCGGTGGCATAGCCGTGATCGCGGAAAACCGTGGCAATTGTCGGGCGGTCCGCTTCAATGAGCGCCTCGCCTTTCCAACTGCGGGCATAGCGGTGGTAGTAGCGGCCCGCAAGAATGGAGTAGCGTGACGGTGTACAGACCGCCGCAGTGGCATGCGCATCCAGCGCCCGCACACCTTCGGTGGCCAGCTGGTCGATACTGGGCGTGCGGATCCATTTGGAGCCATAGGAGCCGACATCGCCGACGCCGAGGTCGTCGGCGATAATCAGCAGGACATTCGGCGAGCCGGACATGTCGCTACTGTAGACAGTTGTGGCAAAGCCGGCCGCTGCGAGCCAGCAAGCAACTCTCTTGAGTCTGGTTATCATCGTTGTTCCATTGTTGGTCTAACCCCGGTTACAAATCCGGCCCCCGGGTTCATTATGGAGCCCAGCCGCAAGACTGACTGAAAAGGCTACATGCGAGCTGCTTTTACTCTGCGGTGTGGTCCATACTTGCGCAAATGAAAAAATAATCAAGCCTGTGAGGTAAACGCCATGATCACCGCCCCCAGCCTGATGCCGGGCATTGATTTCGCCTACGACGAATTGCCGGACCTGCACCAGCGGCTCGATGAGCTGCGTGCCCTCGGCCCCGTGGTGCCCGTCACCTATCACGGCCAGACCGTATGGCTGATCACGCGCTATCAGGAGTTGAAGCAGGCTTTTGCGGACGAGGAGCACTTCGCTTCGAAGGCAGCCTATACCGTGCATTCGGAACCGTCCATGGGCAAGACCCTGCAGACCATGTCCGGGCAGCAGCACCGGGTCAATCGCACCCTGGTGTCCAAGCCCTTCTTTCCCCGGCAGATCCGCGATGCGGTGGAGGCGGTGATTGCCCCGATCGCCGATGAATTGCTCGATCGCCTCAATGACCGGGAGGAGGCGGACCTGGTGGAGGCTTTCACCCGGCCCTATCCCTTCTCGGTCATCGCCCGCATGCTGGGCATTCCGGTGAATGACGAGGGCAAGTTGCTGGAGTGGGCGCTGAAGCTGATCGACTACCCCTGGGACCCGGAAGGTGCGCTGCGGGCGCGCAGCGAATTCGCCGAGTACATGCAGCCCTTTCTCGACGAGCGCCGGGAGCGTCCCGGTGACGATGTGATATCCCTGCTGGCAACGGCCGAATTCGAGGGCCAGCGTCTCAGTGACGAAGAGATCTATTCCTTTCTGCGCCTGCTGTTCCCCGCCGGCTCGGACACCACCTACAAGGTGGCTGGCAGCCTGTTCTACGCGATTCTGTCCGATCCAGAGGTGCGCGCCCGGGCCGTGACGAGCGACGCAGCGCGGGAAGCGATCGTGCAGGAAGCGCTGCGCTGGCAGCCACCCACCGCCCTGCTGCCACGTCGCTGCAGCAAGGACACGGAGCTGGGCGGCGTTGCGATCAGCAAGGACGACTGGATCCTGTTCGGGATTACTGCGGCACACCGGGACCCGACGATCTTCAGCGACCCCCACCGCTTCGACCCGGCGCGCCCGGAAAAGAACTTGGCCTTCGGCCATGGCGAGCATTTCTGCCTGGGTTCGCACCTGGCGCGCCGGGAGCTGGAGACCGCCATCGAGCGCGTGTTCACCCGCTTCCCGGACATGCGCCTGTGTCCGGACCGGCCGGTGCGCTTCAGCGGTGCGGTACTGCGGGGCACGCCGGAGTTGTGGGTGCGCCCCTATGGCTGATCTCTTCCCGGCCATGAAACTGGGCGTGATCCCGCTCTGCGATCAGTCCGTGACCACCGACCCCATGTGGGTGCGCGCCTTCGTGCAGATGCTCGAGCAGCAGGGGGTGGAGTCCGTGTGGATGCCCGAGCACGTGGTCATGGCCGAGGACTACGAACCGCTGTATGACTATTCGGACGATGGCCGGGCCCCGGTACTGCCGACGACGCAAATGCCCGATCCGTTGCACTGGCTGAGCTTCGCCGCCGCCTGGACCGACACCCTGCGCCTGGGTACCGGGGTGCTGATCGGGCCGCAGCACAGCGCCGCAGTCCTGGCGAAGCGGCTGGCCACGCTGGATGCCTTGTCCGGGGGCCGCCTGGAGGCGGGCATCGGCATCGGCTGGCAGAAGGAAGAATACGCAGCGGTCGGTGTGCCCTACCAGCACCGGGGCAAGCGGCTTGATGAGCTGCTGGATGCCATGCGCACGCTGTGGCGCGATGATCCCGCCACCTACCGGGGCGAGTTTGTCCAGTTCGAGCGGGTGTTCTGCGATACCAAACCGGCCCGCGCCGGAGGGGTGCCGCTGCTGATCGGCGGCAGCTCGGCCGCGGCCGCCCGCCGTGCCGGATTGCGCGGCGATGGCTTCTTCCCCTACGTGATTTCACCGGATGACCTGGCCGCGCGCCTGGACACGCTGCGCTGCGCCGCCAGGGACGCAGGGCGAATCCTGCCGGAGGACTTCCCGATCACGATCTGGCCCTGGAGCTACGACAACAACGGCACCTTCGATCTGGAACTGGTGCAGGCCTATCGGGATCTCGGGGTCAGTCGGGTCATCGTCGCCAGCTTCGAGGCCGGGGGCTCGGAGATCGCGGATATTCGCCGGTTCATCGGGGACTACCAGGACCGCATACTGGCGCGGCTGGGCTGATCCTCCGGCATTACTCCAGCGCGTACTGGAAGGTGCTCACTACCCGCAGGCGCTTGACCCGCGAGCTGCCGTCGTCCCAGTCACTGCCATCGCTGCCGGTGATGCGGATGACACCCTGGTTGGCTGAGCGCAGGGCGCCAACCCTGGCTCCGGCCTCGGCGGCAAACTTCTCCGCCTGATCGCGGGCGTTGCGCGTGGCCTCCGCCAGCAGTGCCGGCTTGACCTCGTTGAACCCGCGCAGCTGGTAGCGGGGTCCGCTGCCGCCCTCGATTTCCACCCCGGCCTCGATCAGCGGGTCAATGCCCAGTGCGGTGGCTTCCACCAGTTCTACCCGGGCAGACTGGACGATGACCATGCCGCTGCCGGTGTAGCGCAGGGGTTGGTTGCCTGCCCCGTACTCGCGTGAATAGGCGTCCTGTACCTGCAGGGGCCTGATTTCCACCTCATCCGCGGTGAAGCCGGCATCAGTGAGGAAGCGGGTCACCCGCGCCCGGTCCTCGGACAGCGCCTGCTGGACATCGGCAAAGGCACTGCCGGCGCGGCGGAAGGTCAGGTTCCAGGCCGCGAAATCGCTCTCGACATCCGCCTCGGCCAGGCCCTTGATGGTGACCGAACGGTCTGCCAGCTTGAAGCGCTGGAGGCCGTCGCCAACCGTCCAGCCGGCGGCGGCAACGCCCAGGGCCAGCAGCAGGGCCGCCAGCCAGTAACCCGGTTTGCCAGTCATGGGGTGAATTCTCCCTGGTATGCGGGCGGGGGCGCGCCGCGTCAGGGTTGATTACAGGTCAATTCCACCCTGGAAGCAAGTGCTGCTCAGTCACTGGTCGCGAGCCGGTACCCCACGCCCTGCACGGTCATGATGAAGCGCGGCCGGGTGGGGTCGTCGCCCAGCTTGTGGCGCAACTGGCCCACCAGCACGCGCAGGTAGTGGGTTGCGTCCTCGTGACCGGGGCCCCAGATCGTACGCAGGATCTGCTGGTGGGTCATGACCTGGCCATTGTGGCTGACCAGAAGGTGCAGCAGGTCGTACTCCTTGCGGGTCAGATGTACGGCTTTGCCGTCTACCCTGACTTCGCGTTGGGCCATATCCAGTGCCAGTCCCTCCGCCTCGAAGGTGCTGGGTGTGCTGCTGCGCCCCTCGCTGTTGCGCAGGATAACGCGGACCCGGGCCATGAGTTCGCCGATGCCGAAGGGCTTGGTGACATAGTCGTTGGCGCCGGCGTCGAGCGCCTGTACCTTCCCGGCTTCGGACGCGCGCACCGAGAGTACGATGACCGGTACAGCGGACCACTCCCGCAGCCGCTGCAGGAACTGCTGCCCATCCATGTCAGGCAGGCCGAGATCGAGAATCACCAGCGCCGGTGGCTGCTCCCTCACCAGCGCCAGGCCGTCTGCACCCAGACGGGCCTCTGTGACGGCGTAGCCCTCGGCCTCAAGGCTGATGCGGACGAATTTGCGAATTTGGGCTTCGTCCTCGACCAGAAGCACCGTCCGGGTCGGCGCTGTCATGTTGCCTCCCTGCTCTCGGGGTCCGTCAGCGGCAGCCGGATCCGGAAGCAGCTCCCTGTGCCGTCGCTGCCGTCCTCGGCGGTCACGGTGCCACCGTGCGCGGCAACCATGCCGCGGCAGATGGCAAGCCCGAGCCCGGTCCCCTGCAGATCGCCGCAGTCACCCTGACGCGCGGTGTAGAACATGTCGAAGATTTTCTCCTTTTCCGCCGCCGGAATACCGGGTCCCTGGTCGCAGACGCGTATTTCCAGACTGTCCTGACAGGGTCTTACATCGACGGTTATCAACCCGCCCTCGGGCGAGAACCGCGCGGCGTTGTCCAGCAGGTTGACCAGGGCCTGTTCGATCAGCACACCGTGGACATATAGCAATGGGGCATCCGCGGGGACATTGATCGACACCTGTACGGGCTCCAGCACGCTGCCCAATCGCGACACGGCACTGGAGATGATGTCGCTGACATCCACCCAGTCCCGCGCCAACGACAGCTTGCCTTGACCGAGCCGGGTCATGTCCAGGAGGTTCTGGATGTGGCGGTCGAGACGCCGCGACTCATCCAGTATCGTGGCGAGGAGGTCGCGGCGGGATTCCTCGGTGAAGCTGTCGCCGTAGTGCAGCAGGCTGCTGGTGGAGCCGATGATGGAGGCCAGTGGTGTGCGCAGGTCATGAGAAACCGAGGACAGCAGTGCCGAGCGCAGTTGCTCGGTTTCCGCGGAGCTACGGGTGGCCTCCAACTCCTCCAGCGCCAGCTTGCGCTTGTCCACCTCTTCGCGCATCCGTGCCGCCAGGTTGCCGGTGACCGTTGCGACCACCAGGAACACCAGCAGGGTGGCAATATCGCCGTCATCCGCCACATCCAGGGTGTGGAAGGGCGGGGTGAAGAAGAAATTGAGGGCCAGGAAGCCGAGCACACTGGCCAGCAGGGAGGGACCCAGTCCCGCATTGGCGGCCACCACCAACACTCCGGTGACAAACACCAGCGACAGGCTGGCATGGGGCATCACCCGCGGCAGCAGGAAAGCAATGCCGATGCAGAGTGCGGTCACCGCCATGGCAACCAGGTAACCGCGAACCCGGTGGATAGCCGTCATGTCACAGTCGAGCCAGAAGCATGGTGTGTCCCCGGAACGGGAAGTTCCTGTCAGCCTATCCTGCCTTGCCCGGGGCAAACAATAAAATAAAAACCGCATAAAGTTCTTATGGTCTTTTTATGTGACCGCCGTCATTCCCCCGCCGATAATCTGGCGAGGCAATGACGGAGAAGCCCCTGCATGCAGATTTTTGTGACAGCCTGTCTCCCGGGCGAGCGCTGCCTGTGCACTGGCGCGCGATAACGCGACTGTTCGGCATTTTGCTGGTGCTCTACAGCGCCGGTTTTCTGCCCTCACTTGTTGTTTCCCTGCTGTACCGGGACGGGCAGTGGGATATTTTCCTGGCATCGACGCTGGTCTCCGTGGTCGCGGGCCTCGTGCTCTGGCTGCCGAACCTGCGCCAACAGCAGGAATTGTCGCTACGGGATGGTTTTCTGGTGGTCACGCTGTTCTGGGTGATTCTCGGGGTGGTGGGCGCCCTGCCATTCATACTTGGGCTGCATCTGGGTGTTACTGATGCCGTGTTCGAATCGGTATCCGGATTTACCACCACCGGGGCCACGGTCATCATTGGCCTGGACCGCCTGCCGCAGTCCATTCTGTATCATCGCCAGCAGATACAGTGGCTTGGCGGTATGGGCATTATCGTGCTGGCGATCGCGATCCTGCCGCTGCTCGGGGTCGGTGGCATGCAGTTGTACCGCGCCGAGGCCTCCGGGGTCGCGAAACACGAAAAAATGACGCCGCGCATCGCCCAGACCGCGCGGGTACTGTGGCTGATCTACATGACGCTGACGGGGGCCTGTGCTATCGGCTACTGGGCCGCCGGCATGACGCCCTTTGATGCACTGTGCCACGCCTTCACCACCGTCGCCACCGGAGGCTTTTCCACCCACGACGCGAGTATCGGCTTCTACGACAGTCCGCTGATTGAGGCCATCGCGATCTTTTTCATGCTGGCGGGTGGCGTCAATTTCGCAATCCATTTCATGGCCTGGCGGCGCCTGAGCATGCTGCCCTACGGCCGTGACCCCGAGGTGCGGGCCTACGGGCTGATCTTTGCCGGTGCCACCCTGTTCATCGGCCTCAGTCTGTTCCTGGCCGGCGCCTGCGAGGGGGCGACGGAGTCACTGCGGCAGGCGGCCTTCCAGGTGGCTTCAATCCTGACCAGTACGGGTTTTGGCACCGAGACCTTTGCCGAGTGGCCCCTGCACATCCCGTTGGTGCTGGTGATTCTCTCGTTTACCGGAGGCTGTGCCGGTTCCACAGCCGGTGGAATCAAGGTGCTGCGGATCATGTTGTTGGCGCGCCTGGGACTGCGGCAGCTGTTCCTGCTGGCCCACCCCCGGGCGATCTCGGTGGTAAAGCTGGGCAAGCGGCCGGTCAGCGAGGATGTGCTGTTTTCCATCTGGGGCTTCTATGTGCTCTACATCGTTACCGCCCTGTTACTCACCGTTGCCATGATGGCAGCCGGGCTGGATCTGGAATCGGCCTTCGGCGCGGTGGTCGCCACGATCAACTTGCTGGGCCCCGGGCTGGGTGAGGTCGCGGGCAACTTTGCCTCGGTCAACGACGCTGTCAAATGGCTGGGAGTAGTCGCCATGCTGGTTGGGCGCCTTGAGGTGTTCACCCTGTTGATACTGTTCATGCCGTCGTACTGGCGGCACTAATGCGGTGACGGAGCCTATATGAATATCATCATTCTTGGCGCGGGCCAGGTGGGGACAACGGTCGCCGAGCATCTGGTGGGCGAGGACAACGACATCACCCTGGTGGACCAGCGGCCCGATGTGCTCTCGCGCCTGCAGGACCAGCTGGATATCCGCACTGTGGTCGGCCATGCCTCCCATCCCGAGGTGCTGGTACGGGCGGGGATCCAGGATGCGGATCTCCTGCTCGCGGTGACCAGCAGCGACGAAACCAACATGATGGCGTGCCAGATCGCCTACACGCTGTTCAATACTCCTACCCGACTGGCGCGGGTGCGCTCCCCGGATTACCAGAGCCACCCCGAGCTGTTTGCGCCAGGGGCGGTACCGGTGGACTTCCTGATCAGCCCGGAGCATCTGGTAACCACGTTTATTCGCCATCTGGTGCGGCAGCCCGGCGCGCTGCAGATTCTCGATTTCGCAGAAGGCAGGATCCAGCTGGTGGCAGTGCGCGCTGAGGCAGGCGGTCCGATGGTCGGCCAGGCACTGCGCGCCCGGGTCAAACAACTGACCCGGGCCAGGTTGCGGGTGGTGGCAATCTACCGGCGGGATCGCGTGCTCAATCCGACCGGTGAGACGGTCATTGAAGAGGACGACGAAATTTTCTTCATTGCTAGGCGCCAGGATATTGCAGCCATCCTTGCCGCCTTCCGGCCGTCGGACAAGCCCTACAAGCGGATCGTCATCGCCGGGGGTGGCAATATCGGCAAGCGCCTGGCGGAGTTGCTGGAGCGGGACTACCGGGTCAAGGTCATTGAATCCAACCCCACCCGCTGCCGTTACCTGGCTGAATCCTTGCACCACAGCATCGTACTCCATGGTGAGGCGGGAGAAGCCGCCCTGCTGGAGACCGAGGATATCGATACCGTAGACGTATTCTGCGCCCTGACCAACGATGATGAGACCAACGTGCTGTCAGCAATGCTGGCCAAGCGCATGGGAGCCCGCAAGACCATGGCCATTATCAACCGGGCAAGCTATGTGGATATTGTCCAGGGCACGGCACTGGACATTGCCATATCGCCGGCCCAGGTAACCATCGGCGCGTTGCTGGCCCACATTCGCCGCGGTGATGTGGTTGCGGTGCATTCGCTGCGCCGGGGGGCGGCAGAGGCGATCGAGGTGGTGGCGCATGGCGACCCGCACACTTCACGCGTGGTGGGTCGCAGGGTTGCAGAGCTCAACCTGCCGCCCGGTGCCTCCGTCGGAGCCATAGCGCGACAGGAGCAGGTGGTGTTTACAGACAGGGATACGGTGATTGAATCCGGGGACCACGTCATCCTGTTTCTCGCCGACAAGTCCGGTATTGCCGCGGTGGAGCGCCTGTTTCAGGTGGCTGTTGCCTTCATGTAACTGGTGCCCCGCCTGCTGAATCAGGCCGCCGCGGCCTCGGCGTCGTCGGCGGACTCGCAGGACGGCTGGGTCAGATAGGTGGAATTCACATCCACCAGGCCCAGGTCCCGCAGGGTGCGGCGACCGATCAGGACCGGGTAGATCATGTCGCCGCGATCGCGCAGGGAAAATTGCTCGGCGTAGACGCGGTCGCCAATGCAAAGCTCCAGCCTCACCACGGGTCGGCGGTCTTCGCCGCCGGCGCCGCGTACCAGGATGAAGCGCTCAACCGGCAGCGCCATTGGCGTCAGCAGTTGCTCGCCGCTGGCGCTATCTTCCAGTTCCAGTTCGAACTCCACCCAGTCTTCGCCGTCGCGCTCACGCAGCTCGATGGCGGTGGCGTGGATCGAGGAAGTCAGGGCGCCCGAATCGAGCTTGGCCTTGACCGTGGCCCCGGCCGGCATGACGATGGCTTTTTCCACCCAGCCCAGCACCTGTGGTCCGTCACTGCTGGCGGCGGCAACGGCGCTCAGGGGGGAGGCCAGCAGGCACACCAGGCACAGCAGGCACAGGGGAAATCGTGACAGTGAAAGGCGAACTTGTTGCATTGGGTCTCCAGAGAATCGGTTGCAGGCGCCGACCGCGGGTTGCGGGTGTATAGCGAGTATAGCTGCGTTAACTCCGGTAGACCGCGGATCAGGTGTTTTTATCCGTGTTTCGGGTAGAGTAGGCGGCGTTGGCCCTGCTTGCGCATGGCCGGGAAGAAGCTGGATTTTCGTGATTCAAGAGTTGAGGAACCGATTTGCTGCTGATCCGGTTGACTGTTGTGCTGGGGCTGGCCCTGCTGCTGCCGCTGACTTCGCGGGCAGCCGGGCCGGTCATTGCCGCCGCTTCCGACCTGAAATTTGCCCTCGATGACATCGCCAGTGCCTTCACCGCCGACACCGGCCACCGGGTGCGCCTGACCTACGGCTCCTCCGGGCTGATGGCAACCCAGATCCGCAATGGGGCACCGTTTCAGCTCTTTCTGTCGGCGGATGAAGACTATGTGCTGCAGTTGCATGCCGACGGCTTTGCCCGCGACGAGGGGGCGCTGTACGCCGCCGGGCGGCTTGCCCTGGTGGTGCCGCGCAACTCGTCGGTGCCGGTGGCCGGTGACCTGGGTGGGCTGGGGGCGGCGCTGCGTGCGGGGCAGGTCAGGCGTTTCGCGATTGCCAACCCCGAGCATGCGCCCTATGGTGCCCGGGCCCGCGAAGCGCTTGAGCATGCCGGCCTCTGGGAGCTGGCGCTGCCGCGGCTGGTGTACGGCGAGAACGTGTCCCAGGCGGCACAGTTCGCCATTGGCGGGTCCACCGAGGGCGGTATCATCGCCCTCTCCCTGACTCTGGCGCCAGAGCTGGCGGCGGTGGCGGACCATGCGCTCATTCCCGCCAGCTATCACGCGCCACTGCTGCAGCGCATGGTGTTGCTGAACAACGCGGGCGCCACGGCGGAGGCGTTCTATGCCTATCTGCAGCAGCCTGCGGCACGGGCGGTGATGCAGCGCTATGGTTTCACCCTGCCGCCGGCGGAGCCGCTGTGAGCAGTCCCGGCGTGGATTTCACTGCCCTGCGCCTGTCCCTGGAGCTGGGTGTTGTCACTGTGCTGTTGCTGTTGCCGCTGGCATTGATGACGGCGCGCTTCCTCGCCTGGCGGCGCTTCCCCGGCAAGTCCCTGCTGGAAGCGGCCCTGGCGGTGCCGCTGGTGCTGCCGCCGACGGTGATCGGTTATTACCTGCTGGTGGGCATGGGCAGTGGTTCCTGGCTCGGGGGCTGGGTGGAGCGCATGACCGGGCAGTCACTGGTGTTCAGTTTCTCGGGTCTGGTGGTGGCCTCGGTCATCGTCAATATCCCCTTTGCGGTGCAGCCCATGCAGCGCGCCTTTGAGGCCATTCCGGGTGAGGTACGGGATGCCGCTGCCTGCTGTGGCATGGGGTTCTGGCGCACCCTGCTGACGGTGGAGCTGCCGCTGGCCTGGCCGGGGGTGGTCACCGCCTTTGTGCTCACCTTCGCCCATACGCTCGGTGAGTTTGGCGTGGTGCTGATGGTGGGTGGCAGTATCCCCGGGGAGACCCAGACCATCGCCATCGCCATCTATGACCGGGTGCAGGCCTTCGACTATACCGCGGCCGGACAGATGTCGCTGCTGTTGCTGGTGTTCTCCCTGGTGGTGCTGGCACTGGCGGGTGGCTGGGGCCGCCGCATCGGGAGGCGGGATGCCCTCCCCAGGATCTGACTTCCGACTGGCAGTCACTCTGTCGCAGCCGCTGCCTATGCGGGCGGAACTGCGCTGCGGCGGCGGTGAGCTGCTGGCGCTGGTGGGCCCTTCAGGCAGCGGCAAATCCACCCTGTTGCGGCTGGTGGCGGGACTGGCGCGGCCCGCCCAGGGGCGCATGGAGTGCGGGTCGACCTGCTGGTTCGACAGTGCCCGTGATCTGCACCTGTCGCCGCAACAGCGCCGGGTCGGGTTCGTGCCCCAGCACTACGGCCTGTTCCCGCACATGACCGCCCTCGGCAATGTCATGGCCGGGCTGCACCCGCTGCCGGCCCGGGAGCGGGAAACACGGGCCCGCCGCTGGCTGGACCGGGTCCATCTGGCGGGGCTTGCACAACGGCGGCCGGCGGAGCTGTCCGGGGGCGAGCAGCAGCGTGTGGCGCTGGCGCGGGCGCTGGTCCGCGAGCCATCCATACTGCTGCTGGATGAGCCCTTTTCGGCGGTGGACCAGGTAACGCGGCAGACACTGCACCTGGAGCTGGCGGAGTTGAAGCAGGAATTGGGAATCCCGGTGCTTCTCGTCACCCACGATCTCGACGAGGCGCTGTTGCTCGCGGACCAGATGACGCTGCTGGCCCGCGGTCGCACCTTGCAGTCGGGGCGCCCGGAGGCCGTGATGGCCGATCCGGTCAACGCCGAGGCCGCCCGCATGCTGGGAGCGCGCAACCTCCTGCCCGGCACGCTGCTGCGCCACGATGCGGCGGCCGCCACCAGCTGGATCCGGGCCGGCAGTGTAGAGCTGGCGGCGCCGCTGGCGCCTGACCTGGATCCGCAAACCGGGGTGCTGTGGATGTTGCCCCCGGATGCCGCGCGCCTGACCGCAGACTCGGCGGCGCCGACCGCGGCCCATGTCGATTCGCTGCGAGTCTGTATCCGCAATCTGTTGCCGCTGGGGGGCAGCGTGCGCATCACCGCCAGTATTCCGGGGCTGGATACGCCGCTGCAGCTGCAGGCGCCCCCGGCAGACGTTGCCGCGCTGAACCTGCAGGCCGGAGCAGGGGCCCGGGTTGAATTCCCGCGGGCGAGGGTCCGCCTGCTGCGCCCATAGCGACTCTGTAGTCACGCCTCAGGGCGCCTGCCGCAGGGACGCCTGCCGCAGTATCTCCGCTACGCGCTCCCGCAGTGCCGGCAACAGCTCCGCCGCGAACCAGGGGTTGTTGCGCAGCCAGCGGTTGTTGCGCGGGCTGGGGTGGGGCAGGGGCACCACTGCTGGCCAGGATTGCCGCCAGTCGAGGACGCGCCGGGTGACGGGGACCTGTCCGCCGCCCAGGTGCCAGGCCTGGGCGTACTGGCCCAGCAGCAGGGTGAGCTGTACCCGCTGCAGCTGCGCCAGCAGTGGTGCCCGCCAGGTGGCGGCGCATTCCGGGCGCGGTGCCAGGTCACCTCCGCTGCCGGTGCCCGGGTAGCAGAACCCCATCGGCAGCAGGGCCAGCAGGCGCTCATTGTAGAACTGGGCACGGTCCACACCCAGCCACTCCCGCAGGCGGTCGCCGCTGGGGTCGTTGAAGGGTATGCCGGTTTCGTGGACCTTGCGGCCGGGCGCCTGGCCAACCACGAGGATGCGGGCCGCCGGATGCAGCTGGATCACCGGTCGTGCGCCCAGGGGCAGCGCCGGTTCGCACAGGGTGCAGGCGCGGACGTCGGTCAGTAGTTTTTCCCAGGAAGACATGTTGTAGTGGGCAACGTAGCCTCGTTTGCAGAAGGAAGGCATTATAGTCCGCAGCTATGGGTAACAGAATGACATGAGTTCCGGTCGCAGGCACAGAGCACGGTCCAGGCTGCGGTGGGCGATCATTGCCTGCGCGACAGCGGTGATCGTGCCGACACTATATCTGTGGTGGGTGCTGCTCAGCCCCTTTGGCTATCAACCTCCAGCCGGCTATGTGGCACCGGTCGAACCTGGAGAGCAGCAGGTGTTTGTCTACGGCACCCTGCGCAATCCGCTGGTGCGCTGGCTGGTGGCGGGCCGCCCGCTGGCCACCGAGGAGGCATTCCTGCCGGACTATCGCAGGCAGGGACTGGACATTACACCGGCCCCCGGCGCCGGCGTCGAGGGTGAGCTGGTGACCGTGGAGCCCCCGGCGCTGCGCCGCCTGGACCGCTATGAGCGCCTCGGCATTCGCTACGAGCGGGTCGAGGCGACCCTGGATGATGGCCGGCGGGTCTGGGTCTACCAGCGGCTGCCGCTGTTGCTGCCCGCGCAATGACCGTCATCAGCCCAACCCGGCCGCTGGCCCCCAAGCGCGAGATTTTCGGCTGGGCGATGTTCGACTTCGCCAACCAGGGCTATACCCTGCTCATTATTACCGTGGTATTCGGCGACCTGTTCACCCGGGTCGTGGTGGCCGATGCCCCGGACTACCGCCTCGGCAATCTGCTGTGGAGCATTGCGCTGGCAGTCAGCTACCTGATGGTGGTGGTGGCCAATCCGGTCTGTGGCGCGATGATGGACTATTCCCGCAGCCGCAAGCGCTTCCTCTTTGCCAGCTACGTCCTTACCGTCGTGACCACCTCGCTGCTGTATTTTGTCGAGCCGGGCTGGATAGTCAGCGCCATGGTGCTGGTGATCCTGTCCAATTTCGCCTATGCGATCGGCGAGGGTTTCATCGCCAGCTTCCTGCCGGATCTGGGGCCGCGCAAGGCGCTGGGCTGGATTTCCGGCCTGGGCTGGGGACTGGGTTACATCGGTGGCCTGGTCGCCACGGCCTTCACCCTGTTTTTCCTCGGCGATGTGTCGCTGGACAACTATGAGCGCATTCGCTGGGTCGGTCCCTTTGCCGGCGGTTTCTTCCTGCTGGCCGCGATCCCCACCTTTGTCTGGTTGCGGGAGCGGGGGCAGCAGCGTCCGCCACTGTCGGCGTCCAATCTGGTGCGGATGGGTTTTGCGCGGCTGCAGGCGACCCGCCAGGCCCTGGGTGAATTTCGCGATCTGCGCACACTGCTGATATCGGTGTTTTTCGCCATGGCCGGCATCTACATCATCATTGCCTTTTCGTTCATCTACGGCGCCCAGGTCATCGGCTGGGACGAGGAGGTGCGGATCATCATGTTTGTCACCGTGCAGCTGACCGCAGCCGTTGGCGCGGTGGGCTTCGGTCTGCTGCAGAGCCGACTGGGGGCGCGCAGCACCTATATCATGACCCTGTCGCTGTGGATGCTGGCTATTCTGGCCATCTGGCAGACTCCGGCGCTGACGGCGCTGGCCCGACAGTGGCTGGCTGTAAGCTGGGAAGCACAGTATGTATTCCTGTTCGCAGGTGTGCTGGCGGGCCTCAGTCTGGGCTCGTCCCAGTCGGCGGCGCGGGCCCTGGTGGGTGTGTTGACTCCCCAGGCCAAGGCGGCGGAGTTCTTCGGCTACTGGGGCATGGCCGCCAAGGCGGCGGCGGTGTTCGGTATCCTCGGACTGGGCCTGGTGCAATGGTTGCTGGGCCTGGCCGATGCCATCGTGTTCTGCCTGCTGCTGTTTGCGGTCGCCATTGTCCTGGTGCTGCCGGTCAACGAAGCCCGGGGCGGCGCCGTGGCCGAGGACTGGCGCGACTGAGTCAGTCCCGCCCCAGGATCAGCGCCCCGGTGGGCACCCCGACCCCGCTGCTGACCAGCACATGCTCCACGCCCTCGGGCTGATTGGTGGAGCTGCCGCGGATCAGTCGCGCCCCCTCGGCGATGTTGTTCATGCCGTGGATGTAGGCCTCGGACAGCAGGCCGCCGTGGGTGTTGTTGGGCAGGCGGCCGTCGATATCCAGGGCCCCCTCCCGGACCATGTCCACACCCTCGCCGCGGCCGCAGAAGCCGAAACTCTCCAGCTGCATGATGATCTCCGAGGTAAAGGCATCGTAGAGGCAGGCGGCGTCGATATCGTCCGGCCCCAGGCCGCTCTGCGCATAGACCAGCCGCGCGGCCAGCTCCATCTCCGGCAGGGAGTCCAGCTCTTCGCGGTAGTAGCTGGTCATCTGCTCCTGGCCCCGGGTGGATGCCTGCACCACACCGCGGATCACTGCCGGCTTTTGCTTCAGGTCCCGGGCGCGCTCGGCACTGGTGACCAGGATGGCGCAGCCACCGTCGGTCTCCTGGCAGAAGTCGTACAGGCGCAGGGGCTCGGCGATCATCTTCGAGGCCAGGTAGTCCTCCATGGTCAGGGGCTTGCCATGGAAAAACGAGCGCGGATTGCTCTGGGCATAGTTGCGCTGGGAGATTGCCACCCGCCCCAGGTCTTCGCTGGTCACACCGTAGCGGTGCATGTATTTGTTGGCGATCATGGCGATCCAGGAACCCGGAGTGAGCATGCCGTAGGGCATGTACCAGGACCAGTGGACCAGGTCGGAGCTGACGATCTGCCCGGAAATGCCCTGGCCCATGCGCTGCCCCGAGCGGCCGTTCATGGCCCGGTAGCAGATCACGTTGTCGGCGACGCCGGTCGCCACAGCCATGACCGCGTGCAGGATGGTGCCGACGGCAGCGCCGCCACCGTAGTTGACCTTGGTAAACAGCTTGAGATCGTTGGCACCGACGGTGCGAGCCAGCTCTATCTCGTCGGTGGAATCCAGGGTGTAGCTGACGAAGCCGTCGATCTCCGAGGGCGGCAGGCCGGCGTCCTCGCAGGCGGCCAGGGTGGCCTGGGCGGCCAGGGACAGTTCGGAAACCCCGGACTTCTTGGAAAATTCGGTCAGGCCAATGCCGGCGATGGCGGCCTGGTCTTTCAGGGCGTGACTCATGCGGCGGCTCCTGTGGCGGGCTGGAACATGGGCAGACGGAAGCCGTCCGGATCCTCGTGCATGACCATCTGCACGGGCATGCCGAAGCTGACGTCCGCGGGCGCACAGTTGATCAGCTGGGAGGTAAAGCGGGTGCCTTCCTCCAGATCCACGAGGATGATGATCAGCGGGTAGTCAAATCCCGGGAACTGGGGGTGGTGCAGGATAGTGAAGCTGCACAGGGTGCCCCGGCCGGAGGCGGTGAGGTGGTCCCAGTCGAAGGAGTGGCATTCACCGCAGGCCGGACGCGGCGGGTGGCGCAGGGTCTGGCACTGCGTACAGCGCTGGATGGCCAGCCGACCCTCGGCGGCCTCCTGCCACCACCAGCCATTGTCTTCCCCCATGGGGGGCTTCATTCGGAAACTCTGTGCCATAAACGCCACCAGTTGTTATCGGGATCGCGGGGATTAAATCTGACTGTGGTAAAAGATAATTGAAATTGAATATAAATTCAATTATGTTGCCCAGGTTGCCATCACTGGCCTGAATAACCAACCCGGAGAGCCCGTCATGAGTACCGAGGACATTGCCGCCCTGGAAGAGAAGATCTATGCCTATGTTGGCCGGGAGTGCGGCTCTTCCACCGCCCGGGACCCGGTCAACAAGGCCATGATCCGCCATTGGTGCGAGGTGATGGGCAATACCTGTCCCGATCACCTTGACGAAGAGGTCGCGGCGGCGGGCAGTCGCGGCGCCCTGGTGGCCCCGGCCACCATGCTGTTCGCCTGGTGCCAGACCGGGTATGCGGTAGCCAGCACCGGTCGTCCCAAGGATCCCCAGGTGGAACTGATCGACCTGCTCGACGAACACGGCTACAACGGCATCGTTGCCACCGACACCACCCAGGAGTACTTCCGTGAACTGCGCCTGGGGGACGTGGTGTCCCAGCGCACCGTGATCGACAATATCTCTCCGCGCAAGACGACTGGCCTGGGGGAGGGCTATTTCTACGAAACCATCACCGAGTTCACCGACCAGAATGGCGAACCGGTGGGGCGGCAGACCTTCAAGGTCCTGAAGTTTCGTCCCGCGACAAAAGACCAGGCCTGAGTGGAGGCATCGAGCATGAGCCAGAATCTGAACAGCACTGACATTCGCGTGGGCCAGACCCTGCCGGAGCGCCCCATTCCCGTTACCAGCTCGCTGGTCACCTGCGGGGCCCTGGCCACCCGGGATTTCGAGAAAGTGCATCACGACAAGGCCTTCGCCCAGGCCAGCGGCATGCCGGATGTCTACATGAATATCCTCACCAGCCAGGGCCTCACCGAGACCTATCTGCGCGACTGGGTGGGCCGCGATGCGGTATTCCGCAAGCTCAGCGTGCGCCTTGGTGCGCCCAATATCCCCGGCACCACGATGACCATGAGCGGCGAGGTGAAATCTGTGGAAGGGAATACAGTAGAGGTGGAGGTTGTCGGCCAGAACGACAAGTGGGGCATGCACGTGAAGGCGCTTGCGACCCTGGAGCTGGCAGAGTAGGCAGCGGGCTGGTGGCCGCTGCTTCCGCCTCCCGCTTCAGTCCTCGGGCCAGCTTATCGACGGTAGGGCCTCAAACGCGGGCCTGGCCAGCAGGTAGCCCTGGAACAGGTAGACGCCCAGGTCCCGCAGGCGGCGCAATTCCTCGGGGACCTCGACGCCCTCGGCAATGACCTTGATGTTCAGGGCGTCGCAGACGCCCAGCACGCCTTTTACGATCGCTTCCCGTACCGGGTCCTGATGCAGGTTGCGTACCAGGGCCATGTCCAGCTTCAGAATGTCGGGCTGGAACTCCGCCAGCAGGTTCAGGCCCGAGTAGCCGGCGCCGAAGTCGTCAATGGCGGTCAGGAAGCCCTGGCGCTTGTACTCGGTGAAAATGCTTTGCAGGTGATTCTTGTCGCTCATCTCTTCCCCTTCCGTCACCTCGAAGATGATGCGGTCCGCGGGAAAGTTGAAGCGCCGGGCAGCCGCCAGCGTAGCGCGTATGCAGGTGGCGGCCTCGTAGACGGCGTTGGGCAGGAAGTTGATGCTGAGCAGGCAGGGGATTTGCAGCCTGGCAGCCAGCTCGACCGCCCTGGCCCGACAGTCCTGGTCGAACCGGTACCGGTTATCGTCCGTGACCTGGCCCAGCACCGATGCGGCGCCCGCCCCGTCGGTGCCCCGAACCAGGGCTTCGTACGCGAATACCTCCCGGCTACGGAGATCAACAATGGGCTGAAAGGCCATGGTGAAGGAAAAGTCCAGCGGCTTGTCATCACGGCAATGCTTGCAGCCGACGCCGCGTCTGGAGGAGGTTTTATCGGAAGTTGACATGAAGTGGAAGTTGGTGAGGCATTGGGCGGGCATTGTCCGGCATCGCCGGGAAACATGCAATTCTGCCAGAGGTAACAATTGTTCCGCGAACAGGTTGACAAAGACTGGTGAGGCCGGGAGAATATGCCGCCTTTCGGAGGGGTTCCCGAGTGGCCAAAGGGATCAGACTGTAAAT
>CAXBCH010000005.1:0-178197 GCA_963974125.1 uncultured Haliea sp.
AAAAAATGTGTCAGCTTATCCCAGGAACAAGTAGGTAGATTTAACGCCGCTTACCATTCTGGAACTGACACGAGGGCCTGTTGTTTACGCACTCCAGAAGTACGATTTTATGGAGCTGGTGCCGGTGAATCCGAGTACGTTGGCCCGTTATCGGAAGCTGCTGCACCCGAGCGGAGCCAAGGATGATCCTTCAGATGCTGAGCTCGCCCTGGACCTGGTGCTGCGCCATCCCGACAGGTTTCAGACGCTCGCCACCCAGAGTGCAAGACTCAGGCAGCTTCATTTGCTGGTCGAGCACCGCCGCCAGTTGGTGGCAGATAGAGTCCGCCTTACCAACCGCCTGTGCGCGGCATTGAAGCAGTACTACCCCCAACCGCTGGAGTGGTTTGAGAAACTGGATACCGTCCTGTTCTGTGAATTCATAAAGCAGTGGCCCACATTGAGGAAGGCCCAAAGCGCTCGCTCCACCACCTTGGTGAGGTTTTTTAACGACAATCACATGTACAGGCAGAGTGTCCAACAGCGTCGTCTGGAAGGGATACATAAAGCGACGCCGTTGACGTTGGATGAGGCTTTGATAGAGCCGTTTTCTCTCAAGGCACAGCTCATCGCTGAGCAATTACGGCTGGTCCTGGCCGCCATACAGCAGTATGAGCAGAAAATATCGGAGTTGGCATCTGAACACCCGGACTACGAATTATTTGTCAGCCTGCCGGGAGCCGGGGCGTCACTTGCACCACGCTTGCTCGTGGCATTCGGGGAGGAGCGGGAGCGGTTCCAGAGTGCAGGTGAGCTGCAGATGTACACCGGAATTGCACCGGTCACAGAGCGCAGCGGCCAGAAATGTTGGGTGCACTGGCGAACCCAGTGCCCTCGCTTCCTGAGGCAGACGATTGTAGAGTGGGCCGGTCACAGTATCCGCTACTCCTTCTGGGCAGAGGCGTTTTACCGGCAGCAGCGAAACAAGGGAAGCAACCACCAAGCTGCAGTTCGCGCGCTGGCATTCAAATGGCTACGAATACTCTACCGGTGCTGGCAAACCAGGACGCTGTATGACGAGTCGAAGTATCTGAAGGCCCTTCAACAGCGTGGCTCGCCACTGGTAGCTGCTGCGGCATAAAACCATTGACTGAACACCTCAGGGTGGTGCTGCGGCATAAAACCATTGACTGAACACCTCAGGGAATGAGACGCTTTTCGGTTATAACCAGCGCCTGGCACAAAGGCACTTCGATATAAGCCACCACTTCAGCCCAGCAAAGCCCTCAGCTGCGGCACGAAAACGCCAAGCACGAGAACGCCGAGCATCCAGGTGTGGACGTCCAGCGTTCGATCCTGCTTGCTGAAACGCCCCTCGAACTTGGCATCCTGCTCAAGGAAGTGCCTGTCGATCTCCGCAAAGCGCTTCTCGAACTTTGCATCCTGCTGCGCAAACCGCGCATCCAGCTTGGCGTCCAGCACCGCCTCAAAGTGATCCTTCGTCAGGATGTTGTCTGCATAAAATCCAAACGCTTCCGCCATGAGCTCCGCCTGCGCATCAGCCTGTGACTCGGGCACCGGAGCGCCGGACCGTCCGCCTCTCTAAGCCTGCCATACCTGAGCGAATCGAATGCCAATGTCGCCATGATAGCTCTCCTGCGGGCGCTGGCAAGTGCCCGCCTCTTGCCGAGTCAGTAGCATGGCAAATTCGCGACCGCAGTGGTACATCAAAACCGTCCAATCGTATTCCGCCCGCACAATGCTCGCTCTGCCGCCCGGCAGGTAAGGCGGAGGGAACGTGGGGGCATCGGATGGCAGGGACAGGGGGCGGGGTCTCGCCTTGTTGCGGTTTCTGGAGAAATGCTACAAAACGAGACCTGCCCCCCCGATTACGCATGCTACAATCGCCCGAAAAACAGCCCGGCTCCACGCTATGCGAACCACCAATTATCTGCCTGAATATCGGGACCCGCGGTTGCGATGATCTCCACTATCAGTAACCGGGACTTTCTGAAGGCTTTCGGGCTGGCAGTGGCAGCCCTCGCGGCCAGTGCAGTGCTGCTGGTACCCGGGTACCTGATGCTCGTACCCGTGCTCCACCCCGAATTCAAGCCCTACATCGAAGGCGACAGGGCGGATCCGATTGCCATCTCCGGCAACCGCTTCCAGCCGGTGGTGTCCGGAGACAGCGGCGTTGATGGCTCGGCCGCCATAATCAGTGAGCTGGCTGAAGTGCCGCCCGAAGACCACGCTGTACTGGTGCACCGGCGCCTGTTCCGTGCCGATCAATTCCCCTTCCTTCGTTACCATATTGAAGGCCGCAATCCAGCCCTGCAAGTCATGCTGTTCTGGCAGAGAGCAGACGCGCCCGGGGTAAATCACTTCGCGGAACTGGACTACTCAGGGGAGGGGCCGCGCCTTCACAACCTGCTGCGCAATGAAGAGTGGAAAGGCACGATTACCGAGCTGGCGGTCGGATTCTTCGGGGATTTGCGGGGAGAGACGGTGAAACTGCATGGAGTGGAGCTGGAGCCCTACAGTCACGGCGGAATATTGCGGGCGGTGTGGGCAGAGTGGACTGCGTTTGCGCCCTGGGACCAACGCTCGATCAATGCCTACCGCGGCGTGCCCAGTGGAGCATTGATGTATCCGGTGCCGGCAATAGCCATTTGGCTGGCAACCAGCATGATCATCGTCCTGCTGCTGCGCCAGTTTACCCGTCGCAACAACCAATCGCCCCCACTCTGGCTGCCCGCAATCCTTGCCACCGGGCTGGCATGGGCAATCCTGGACGGCCTCTGGCTGCAACAGCTGTTCCGTCAGAACGCTGAAACCCGCCATCTGTTCGCGGGCAAGACACTGCATGAGAAAAAACTGGCGGATTGGGATGGGGAGTATTACCGCGGGGTAGCGTCAATCAAGGAACTGGCAGGTAACCATACCAACGATGTGATCATACTCTATCAGGAAGGCCACGGTGCACTGGCACAAAGAATGCGGTTTCATCTCCTGCCGCAAATCATGGCAAGAAAACTTCACACCGCCCACGAAACCTGGATACGAAGCGCGAACCGGGAATTTGACTATGTGGTTCTAGTATCAGAATCAGGTAGTAGGCCGTACTCCCAGCCTGTGTTCAGAGCAGCACTTGAAGATATGAGTGCTGCAAACTGGAGCATGGTTTGGACGCACGGTCCAGTTGCCTTGTATGCGACCAACAGAGCGCAACCGGTCACCGAATCATGACAAGCACCGTCCTCGCATTGCTGCTGGCCATCGCGATCCCCTGGGTATTCGGTCTGCTGCTGGCCCGCTGGTTATCGGGCCCGGGGCGCTCCGTATTCCTTTACCTCGGGCAAGGATACATTCTGGGCACGTTCGCTGTGGTATGGCTGATTAAGGCTTGGGATGCAGGTGGGTGGACTCTGCACTTCTGGCCGATGGCGGGGGTATTACTAGTGCTCACGATCCTGGTGGCCGTTGGCACGCTACGCCAAAAGATATCGAATAACCCGGGTCCCCCAGACCTGGCGGGCACACCTACAATCTGCTGGCAGCAGGGAATCATGCTCTTGCTCTGCCTCGCTATGGGCGCTCACCTACTTTTCCTGTTACAGGAGCTGCTACTGCGGCCAACCTTCCCCTGGGATGCCTGGCGAGGATGGGAACCCAAAGTCATCCAGTTCTTTGCCAATCGTTCCCTGGATGCACCGATGGAAACCATTGGCAATTATGGGGAGGTCTCGACTCTCGCAATGTTGTGGATGATGCTCGCCAGTGAAACAAGCCACGAGCCCTTCCTGCATCTTCCCTGGCTTCTGGCGTATCTGGCGCTGGCGGCCATCGTATACGGATATCTGCGCGAACGTTCTTCAAACCTGGTGGCCGCTCTCGGCGCCTATCTGGTTACGAGCCTGCCCTATTTAAACAGCCATGTTGCGCTCGCCGGCTACGCGGATATCTGGCTCACGCTGGCTTTTACCGTAGGCGTGCTGGCCTTGAGTGAATTCCGGCGTAACCACCGCAATCGCCAGCTTTTTGGGGCTTTGCTGATGGCCGCTGCCTGCTTGCAGGCAAAACGTGCAGGCATGGGTTTTGCAGCCGTGTTATTGGCACTCGTGATTGTCGAAGTCGGCATGCGCGCACCGAGGTGGGTGACCGTAACACTGGTCATTGCAAGCATCACGGTGGCAGGCATTCTGGGGCTGACCCTGTTGGGATACATGAATCTTCAATTTCCCTTGCCAGGAGGCCACAAACTCCTGCTTTCCTCTTCGGAATTTCACGTCACCGGCCTGGTGCGTTTTGTTTTCAGCCCGGACTGGCAGCCCTCCCCGTTTTTCGAGGCACTATTGCAGTTCGGAAACTGGCACCTGGCCACCTATCTATGGCTGGGGGCTGCAGCGGTGGTGTTGGCACTTGGCAAGTGGCCGCTGCTCCTGCGGGTGGAAAATCTTGGCGTTATGGGTGGACTAACCGTGATCGTACTGTATTTTGTTATGGCAGCGCCCGAGACAGCGCTGGATCACACGGGACTTTCCAGAGCTTTGCTCTATATCATGCCATTGGCTGTGGCGTGGCTACTGACAACCACCAGCAACGGAGGCACACGTAACTCCGGTGTTGCTAGTTGGCCAATTCCGGCGGCAGGGGGCTGAGAAGAAATGGCGCCTCCGCGCAAACCCATTTCGGTTATACCTTGCACTTGGCTCCAGATGCTTGTGGATAGCCGCAGCAGAACGTTTGTAGCAAATTCGCTTGCACACGTACATCAGGTCCGCCCAACGCGCTGCACATAAACCACAGACCTCTCCCCCCTGTGCACCTCAGTCTCCCCGGCCACGTCTGCCCCCATACGCTGGTAAAACCTGTGCGCCGGCGCCAGACTCTCCCCCACGACAATCTTGAACGAAGGGATGCCATGTTCACGGCAATGGTCCATCAGTCCCTTGTAAAGCCGCTCGGACACTCCCTGCCCTCGTGCTGACGGCTCGACAGCGATACTGAGAAGCTCGTAAGCAGGTAAATCAGCTAACGCAGTGCCCTTGCCGCTATAGCACAGGATCTCGAGGATACGCCACACACGGCGCGGATTGAGTAGGGAGGGGAACAGAGAGGGAATCAAACGCTGCCAGTGCCGCAGCATCTGACGGTAAATCGGCCCCATGCTGCGGGCGCCGCAAACGAAGCCGATAACGTGTTCATTACGCTGCTCGACCAGCAGTACGGAGCTGTCACACTCGTCGATGACCCGGTACATCAGCGCGAGGAAGCGAGGTCCGAGGGTGGCCAGAAAGCCTTGGTCCAGGTTGTCGACATGCAGGCGGGCTACCTGCTGCCAGACGCGGGAGTCATGCATTATTAAGATCGGAGTTTTTCGGCCAATTTATCGGGCCCGTCCAATCAGACAACAAACCACTAACCCCCTGCGGCTCGAAAAAAACTCCGCGGAGACGTTTTTCGGTTATAAACCGCGCTGGGAACCAAAATGCTTTAATATAAGACGCCATCTCACTCAAACCAAAGCTGCAGACGCAGCACTACCAGTACGATAACGACAGATCCGGGCATCAAGGTATGAAGAAGTAGAGTTTGCTTCTGCTCCTCGAACCCACAGCATGACGAATTCCCGGCCCAAATGGTACATCAAAAAAACCAACTTGATCACGCCCGCACCAAATCCTCCGCCAACTCCGCCGGCGGCTCTGGCAGCTTGGCAAACACGCGCCAGACAATCCTTGAACCCGGAAAGACCACCACCCACGCCGTCACGAATATGCACTTCAGGTACGTCCAGAGACTCTGGTTCGCCACATACCACTCCTCCAGCATGCCCTTGTAGGGCATGATCACATGGTCGTAGAAGTGGTCCGGGTCATTGCTGGCATGCATCATGTCCTCTTCGCCGCGGAAAATGATGGAGCCGACACCAGACAGGCCCGGGCGAACCTTGATAATCTCAGCCTGAGAGGTAGCAGGAAATGCGTCGAAACATCGCCGGGTCTGCGGGCGGGGACCGACGATACTCATATCGCCACAGAGGATATTCAACAGCTGGGGCAGTTCGTTAATCTTGGTCTTGCGCAGCAGCTTGCCCATTGGCAGTACCCGGGGGTCATCCTTGACGGTCACGGTGCCAGTACCCAGGTTGGGGCTGTTCTTGAGCATGGTGGCGAACTTGTAAAGGCCGAAGGGCTTGCCGCCGCGGCCAATGCGCTGCTGGACGAAAAAGATCTCACCCTCGCCGGTCAGGCGCAGGGCGATAACGATCGGAATCAACAGGGGTGACAGCAGCAGCAGTGCCAGCCCGGAGAGGACGATATCCAAAATCCGCTGCATGGCCTACATCCTCCCATCCAGGTACTTGCCAGTTTCCTTGTGCCTGAAATCCGGAATCATGTGGTTGAACAGTTCGACAATCTCCGGTTTATCCCAGGTGCTGCCTGCACGAATCTCGGTAATGCGCTGCAGGAAGTGCTCCAAGCGCGCCTCATCGATAACCGGCTCATTCTTGATCACGCCGATGGCATCGAAGCGTTGCATGTCGAGAGTTTCGGCGTCGGTATAAAACTCCTCAAAATCCTTCTCACCGGTCGTGTCACTGGTAAAGAAATACACGGGCCATTGCTTGCGGGCGATCAGCTCAGCGGCGTGGTCGCGGGCTTCGTCTTCGGAAGCACATTCGTGGGGCTCAAAGCCCAAGCCATGCAGGTAGCGCACGGCGATGTCGCTGAAGCGTACCAGGTCGAGCTGTTCACTGAGTTTGGGGAAGAAGATATCGCGATTGTCACCCAGCAGGCCGGACATCAGGCACAGCTCGCCCGACTCCTGGGGGGTGACGAAGTAGCGGCGCACATCGTTGGGCGCGGAGATCGGCTGGCGCTTGGCGAAGCGCTGGTTGAAGCCATGCAGCAGGGAGCCATCGGAAAACGCCACGTTGGCAAAGCGGGCGGTGGATATGGGCAGGCTCAGGCTCTCGCGCATCAGGAACATTTCCATGATGCGCTTGCTGGCCCCCATCATGTTCACCGGGTTGGCGGCCTTGTCGGTGGAGACGCAAAAGTACTTGCGGGTGCCGGTATTGCGCGCCTGGGTGATGGTCGACAGGGTGTTGAGAATATTGACCTCAATAAGGCGCATCAAGGTGAAGGGATCCTTCTCGCTACGCACATGCTTGAGGGCGGACAGGTTAAAAATGTAGTCGTAGCCGCCACTGGCGTTGATCAGCGCCTGGTATTCCCGGGAGCCGCAGTCGAGGGCGAAGGTGCGGAAGTCACCGTTTATATAGCCCAGGGTGCTGCGGATATCGCGCACGAGCTCGACCATGTTGTTCTCGCTGATGTCCACCACGTGCAGCATTTTGGGGTTGCGCTTGAAGATCTCGCGCGCAACGGCCTGACCGATGGAGCCCGCGCCGCCGATCACCAAAAAGCGGCTGCTGGCCACCCGCTCCGACAGCTCTGCTTCGTGCCGTTTGACGTCTTGCTCGAACAGCGGCCGATCACGACGGCCAATCAATTGCAGGATATCCATGTATTACAGCTTCCCGAGGGCACCTTCCGGCACACTGGAGGGCAGGTTGACCAGGCGGTCTTCCAGCCAGAGTGAATTGACCAGCCCGTCGTGCTGGCAATGCGCAAACATGTCCAGGTGATGCATGAGCCGCCACACCGGGCGGGTCATCACATCGCGGCTGTTGGTGTATTCCAGAAAGGCGTCCCTGGCCTCCCGGTTCTCCAACAGGACTGCATTCAGCCAGTGGTTGGCGGTACTGCCCGGTAAGGGCTTCACCAATTGCAGGGGGCTTTCTTCCAGCAAGGCAGCATAGCGGGAGGCGATTTCCACCTTGATAGCGAGCATTTCCGGAAGACGTTCCATCTGCGCACAGCCCAGCGCTGCGTTGAGGTTGGGCAGACGGTAGTTGTAGCCCACCTCGTCGTGGACGAACTCCCAAGCATGGGGAACCTTGGCAGTGGTGGTAACGTGCTTCGCACGCAGGGCCAGTGCCTCATCATTGGTGACAATCATGCCGCCACCGCCGGTGGTGATCACCTTGTTGCCGTTAAAGCTGAAGGTGCCCAGAGTACCAAAGCTGCCAGTATGCTGATCACCGGCGTAACTGCCCAGAGATTCCGCTGCATCCTCTACCACGGGAATACCAAATTCCTCGCAGATGGCCACAATCTCGGCAATGCGACAGGGCAAGCCAAAGGTGTGCATGGGCACACAGGCGGCCAGGCGTCGACCGCTCTTCCTATTAAAAACGCCGTCTGGGCGCGGCTCTGCGAACTCATTCAGGAATCTGCGCAATGCCATGGGACTCATGCCCAACGTGTCCTCATCCACATCAACGAACACCGGCCATGCATCGCAATATCGAGTGGCGTTACAGGTGGCGATAAAGGTGAGAGCCTGCGTGATCACCTCCTCACCTGCCTTAACCCCAGCCAGATTGAGCGCAATGTGCAGAGCAGCAGTGCCGTTTACCGTGGCAATGGCAAATTTGGTGCCCGTAAGGTCAGCAATGCGCTGCTCGAACTCAGTGACCTTGGTACCCACCGAAGAGACGAAGTTGGAGTCTATACAATCGACCAGATACTGGCGTTCGTTGCCTTCGAAAACTGGGCGATGGAGAGGCACAAAGCCGTCGCCAAAAATCGATCGTACTTCGCCGATAAGTCGATCAAACAGTGAAGTCAATTTGGAACCCCATAATCCAGTGGTCACCCCCGATGCTCGAATGGAGCTTCGCTGGCTACCACAGCGCGTATGCCCATGCATTTGAGCATCTGTGCATTAACTTTTCCAACATCGTATTTTTCCACTGCGATCTCTCGGGATCGGGCGCCCATCCGACTAATCAACTCGGGCTGGAGAATAAAACGCTCCATAGCCTTTGCGAGTTCATCCACTGCCTTGACTGGCACCATAAACCCATTGTCTCCTTCGACGACAGTTTCACGACAACCAGGAACATTCGTTGTGATAATCGGGCGCCCCATAGCCATCGCCTCCAGTACAGTACGCGGAGTTCCTTCACGATAGGAGGGCAGCACATAAACCGAACAATTCTCAATGGCGGGTCGTACATCCTCCAAGCGCCCCAGATAGTCGATTACACCATCTCTCTGCCATTGATCGACCTCATCCGCACGGATAGAGTCGGGGTTATCGTCAACGAATCCGACCAGACGAAACATTACATCGGGATAGCGTTTGTGCACTTTTGTCGCTGCTGCAACATACTCACGGACTCCCTTGTCACCTAGGAGTCGCGCTATCAATAGAAAAGTCACCGGCCCCTTTGGCAGAGGTGCCATCTCAAAGAGAGAGAGATCAATACCGGAACCATTGACCACGGCAGATGGAACGTGCTGCGATAGTAGCCCAAAATGGTAGAATAAGGCCTGATCATCCGGGTTCTGAAAGAAAACAACCTCGGCACGGGCAAGCGCCACATGGTAGAGTCTTCGCACCAATTTCTGCACGAGCCCCCGTTTTCCGCTAGCCTCACCTGTGAAAGCATAGCCCAATCCGGTGATCAGCGCGAAGCGATGTGGTACGCGAGCCAACCAAGCAGCGAGCGTTCCGTAGATGACTGGCTTGATCGTGTAGCAGAGTACTAGATCAGGCTTAATACGGCGCATCAAGCGGAAGAGAGACCATAACCCACCGAGGTCCTGCAATGGGCTGAGACCGGCTCGCTCAATGTGTGCATCATGGCTTCTCACACCCAAACAGCGAAGCTGCTCTACCACCAGTTGACTGGATTTGAGTTCGGGGGCCGCTGCATGGACTTCGAAACCTGCATCTCTCAGGGCCTTGATGATAGGACCGCGAAAGTTTATTAATGACTGGGCGTATCCGCCGATCAAAAGTATTGTGCGGATTTTTCTCAATCAGGCGCCCCTGTGGCTATATCCGAGCATCAAACCGAACTCTGGGTCCGCGCTGCTTGACCAACTGCATCATGCGGCTCGGGGGGTTAACGGAATCGGTCCAGCCTGCCCGAGTGATGTGCAGCATCTCCATGGGGCCGCTGATATCCTCACCGGCCGCAAAGTCCCAAGCCTTCAGGCTACCCACTATCGGCTGTGTTCGTGGAACGTATTGCCATAGCTGCTTACCTGCATAGGCAAGAGGTCCGGCTTGCACCGAGCCGACATAGTCCATGGCAAGATTATCCCCAGTCACAAAGCTATCGTAGATAGTACATGACACGTTAGATGCAAATCGATAGATGATCGTTCGTGTGATATCGGATCGAATAGAGGCATCCACAAAGGACGGCTGGGTAGCGCTCCCAACCTTCGACAGAACATAGTCCACCACTGCCACTGGATTCGCGATGCTGTAGGTGTTGACAATATCCAAAGACTCACCAGAGTAAACCCCGTCAGCCGCCAGAACCGTTTCACCATCTAACCAGATAATTTTAGTCTGCCTCTGTAGTGCAGGCCAAAGCTGTGTCAAGGACATTCCGGTGATAACTATCGGAGCGGCGTTCGAGTAGCCTGACGAAACCAGCATCATCTCTGTGACAGCGGGCTTGAACGACCACGAGGAACCGGTCGATTGGTTCTCGGAAACGAACCAGAGCTTGTCAGCATCGACTACACGCATTAGCGTAAACCGCGTCCCATCAGTATCCGTCCAGTCCGACCCAACATCGGCAACGATCTTTCCGTGGCCTACAGCTGTAGCCTCAACAACAATAAGTGCCCCGTCATTCGCGCCTATGTAGGTTCCATTATACTTCAAAGGGGCAATGTCATCAGTTTGAGACGCGACTAGTAATCCGCTTGCAAACGCGGACACATCATCACCAACCTTGGTCTTCAGTACCACTTTGGCGCCGGAGAAATTTACAGCGTCGTTGGAGAACTCATCCGCTCTACCCGGTGTCATGCGCTGAATGATGTCGTACGTTGAGTCGAAAGCTCCCCTTATATAAAGGTACCCACCTACCTTTGTGACGGTGAGAGGCGCAGGCACAGCCGCAACCACATCCACAGATCCTAAAACCATCAGTAACGCAATTATCCAAAGGTACATTTAGTTTCCATTTTTTCCTGCCTATCTCTCGACTGGAATGCTCACCACGGACGAAGCCTATACCTCACCCACTCACGCTTTAGTCCAATGGGTTCAGCTTCCTCGGATTCCACCAGATAATGGATATCAAACTACAATTTTCCCCACACCGTGCGATTTATGTAATCTACATAACTCAGAACGACTCGCACCACTTGAATCGAAACAGGCCCACGCCTGTAATCCTCAACCACAGGAATTACTCGACGACCCTGAGCTTGCTGACTCGCAACCACTTTCATCGCCTCCAAAACACGATCGGGCTTTAGGCCGCACATTATGAGCGTGCCCTCGTCCATGCCTTCAGGCCTCTCGTGGGAGTTGCGAATCGTAACAGCGGAAAGATTCAAGATTGAAGCCTCTTCTGTAATAGTGCCACTATCGGACAAAACGCAGAATGCCGACATCTGCAACCGAACAAAGTCGAAGAAACCGAATGGTTTCATAAAGCGGATCAGTGGGTTATCGAAACATACGCCGAGAGCATCTAGACGAATTCTAGTCCGTGGATGTGTCGACACGATCACGGGGAACTTGTATTGATCGGCCAGGGCGTTTAACGTCGCAACCAAGTCCTGGATATTCTCAAAACTATCGACATTTTCCTCGCGATGGGCGCTGACAAGAATGTACTTACTCTCCTCCAGTGACATGCGAGAAAGGATGTCTGACTCATTGATTTTCGGTAGATAATAGTCCAACACTTCTCCCATATGGGATCCAGTCTTGATTATGGTCTCTGGCCGTATTCCTTCGGCAAGAAGGTATCGACGAGCATGCTCTGTCAACACCATATTAATATCACTTAGATGATCTACAACCTTCCGATTGAGTTCCTCGGGGACACGCTCATCGAAACAACGATTCCCTGCTTCCATATGAAAAACCGGAATTTTTCTGCGTTTGGCAGCAATTACAGCGAGGCATGTATTTGTATCTCCGTATAAAAGCACAGCGTCGGGCCTTTCTTGATCAAAGATAAGATCAGACTTTCGAATAACCTCCGCGATGGTCTCCGCCGCCGTTTCGCCCGCAGCTTCCAAAAAGAAATCCGGCTTGCGAATATCCAGATCTTCAAAGAATATCTGGTTGAGTTCATAGTCATAATTTTGACCCGAATGAACGAGCAAGTGATTCACCTGCTTATCTAGCTCCGCAATCACCCGGCTCATCTTGATCAGCTCTGGACGGGTACCGACAAGCGTCATTATCTTAAGCATCAACAAGATTCCGAATATAGCTCAAATTCAAAAGGACGCGCTTGACACCTTGCACATCGAGACGCTCTGTGTTGTGAGAGGTGTAATCTTCAAGATCGGAAATCACCTGCTCTCCCTCTACAAAGAACTTTTTGTAGTTAAGATCTCGATTATCCGCCGGAATACGAAAATAACGGCCCACATCTTCAGCTTTCGCCATCTCCTCGCGAGACACCAACGATTCGTAAAGCTTCTCTCCATGTCGCGTGCCGATCACCTTGACTAAAGCATTTGAACCAAAGACCTCCTTCAAAGCCCGGGCCAAGTCGGCCACGGTAGATGCCGGTGCCTTCTGAACGAAAATATCCCCTTGATGTGCAGCTTTCAGCGCATGGAGCACCAGATCAACAGACTCATCAAGCGACATAAGAAAACGTGTCATTTTGGGGTCTGTGACGGTGAGTGGACCGCCACCCTTGAGCTGATCAATAAAAAGTGGAATGACTGAACCTCGAGAGGCCATTACGTTGCCATATCTAGTAGCACAGACAATGGGACCGCCATCGGGAATCATCCTGGATTTCGCAACAACTAATTTCTCCGCCATGGCTTTCGATACTCCCATGGCATTTATAGGGTAGACGGCCTTATCAGTACTAAGCACGACGACACGCTCTACTCCTGTTGCGATTGCGGCATTTATAACATGTTCCGTGCCAATAATATTGGTTCTAACTGCCTCCATGGGATAAAACTCGCAAGACGGCACTTGTTTTAGCGCAGCGGCATGAAATACGTAGTTCACACCGACCATTGCCTGTGAAACGCTGCAATAGTCACGAACATCACCGATGTGAAAAGTTACTTTATTGGTAGCCAGCTTGTTGCGCATGTCTTCCTGTTTCTTCTCATCACGACTGAAAATACGTATTTCCCTCACTCCAGTCTCCAGGAAGCGCTCCAGCACCGCATTTCCGAAGGAACCAGTACCACCAGTTATCATCAAAACCTTATCATCAAACATACATTCAATTCCCGCCGTGAAAAGCACTTTACGCGATATTTAACAAGGGAAGTCTCCGCAAACCTTTTTGCAATTACTGCGAGAGACTCTCGAGTCATTAGAGCCCTATTCAAATATTTTTTACGTTCTACTGTGAAAATCGTCAAACATGCGCTTGACCAGCGTAGGCCAACTCGGAGCGACGTAACCAGTAATTTCACGAAATCTATCACCACGGAGAGAGCGATCAATTATCGGATTCTCATCTGGAACTATTTGAATAGTCTTATCGTATTGAGAGGCAATCAGTCGTAACAAGTTTAACTTCGAAATTGGTGCAGCCGAAACGTGGTAAAGCCCATGAAGATCAGAACGGGGCAGCACAAAATCCTTGATCACCGAGGCGAACTCGACAGTCGGCAAACCAGAGAAAACTGCATTGGCGTACCCTCTGACTTCCTTTGTCTGCGAGAGAAACCAATCCACCAATCCGTGAACGGAGCCTAACTCATGCCCGATAATGGAAGTTCTAAGTGTAACCACTTGATCCAGGTTGTTTACTTCTCCGATGAACTTCGATTTTCCGTATAGATCCTCTGCATCTGAAATGTCTGATTCGACATACATACCTCTTCGCCCGGAGAACACGCAATCCGTACTGACATGGACTATGCGAGCGCCCATCACCGCGCCAAGTCTGGCGAGACGATGTGGAAAAAGTGCATTAATCGGCACCGTTACAAGAGGATCCTCAGCATCGGTTAGCTGCTTAACCACCCCTACGCAGTTTATTATAACTTGGGGACGGCTTGCATCAAGGGCTTGCGTCAATCTATCGATATCCAATACGTCGACCCCTGGCAGCAGGCGTGGCCGCTGTTGGGCCGGGAAATTCTCCAAGACCCGAGGGTCTCGAACAGCTCCCCAAAGCTCGCAGGAAGAATCGCTGCCGAGCACCCTCATCATTGCGCTGCCCAACATTCCAGAAGCGCCTATAACTAGTACGCGCATTAATTTAGCCCTCCATTAGAAACTACAAAAAAAATCACACCGGGCTCACCTGAAACGGTGATCTATGGCTATCACAGCGGCGATATGCATGCAGAAACCCAGCGCGCTATAGACGCCTGAGTCTTCCGCATACTATTCGCAGAACCATCTGCGTTTCTGGAACGCGCAGAATATTGAGGAACAGAACGTATACCATAACATAGGGGAATAAAAGCAAAGCCCAATGAACAGTAGTAACCGTGCTCATCCAATATATGAGAAAATAGGCAGCCCCAGCGCAGGAAACACTCAAAAATCCCATTCTCATCCAAACCATCAGCAAATTCGTTTCAATAATTCCCCCCACAAGGGAAGTAACCACAACGCAGGCGACAATAGTAGAAATGACAACGGCAAAAGCCAAACCGAGCAAACCAAAACTCCTAAACGTTACATAGGCAATGAAAATATTCACTGTCAGGGAAAGCAGCGCAAGAAGAAGCGGTACGACGGTACTTCCTCTTGCAAAAATCACTCTGTTCATGGTGTCGCGCACCAGAGAGAAAGGTAGAGCGAAAACAATAACAGACAAGACCATAGCCACTTTTTCCACATCATCTGCTGTGAAATTACCACGCCGGAACAGCAACTCGACAATTTCATTTGAATATAAATGCAAAAAACCTACAATCGGCACGGACAGCATGACAATGACGCGAAGGCAGCGTACAAGATATCCGTTCATTTCTCCTCTTTCCCCAACCGCATTTACAGCAGCCATTCGAGGAAACATCGAAGCGGTCAGAAACACCAGGAAGACTGACAAAACCATCATATTAATTTTGTTTGAATATGAGTAGATAGATATAGCACCTAGACCGAGCTTGGAAGCAAAATAGACTCCCACAAAGCCGTTCATTTGCTCTATGTAGAATGAAAGCGCCGCCGGTAAAAACAGCAAGACAAATCGTCTATTCAATGCTAAATCTAAAGCTGCCGATGGCCTAAAGACTATCTCACTGCGGATAATCGTGAAATTGACGACCGAAAGAACAATCCACGACATTAGACCAAGAAATAATATGCTGGTGAAGTTCGCAGGCGAGCTAAATATCAAAAGTCCTATACAAAATATGGAATTATTGAATATAGGTACGATGTACGATGGCAATACCACCCTATTTACGGTTTGTATCGAGTTGTAAAATGACACAAGTGTCGAAAATGAAAACGTCAAAGCCATTATGCTCAAATAGCTTATCGCAAGGCTCTTCACATCGGAGTCGACATCTCCAGAAAATACGCCAACCAGAGACGGCGCGGCACGGACAACAAGTAATGCGATACAGGCAGAAATTACGAGCAAGAAAACAAGTGCAGCGGACATCTCCGTATCGGTACGAGAAGTCGACTTCTCTGCAGCCAGACCTGCATAGAGCGGCACAACAAGGACCGGAACAGCTGAGTATACGGCCATATACAATAAAGATGATATTGAATTCGAAAGAAAGTAGGCATCGGTAACGTTAGAAACGCCATGATAGAAGGTTATCAAGATATCCTTGAGCAACCCACTTAATTTTCCGAGTACAATAAGAAAGGCGATAAATAAAAATCTATTGTATTTTGTCATTGTGCTTGCGGCCGCCGATTAGGCGAGCCCAACCAACCAGCAAACAAAATCACCAACACTATTACGCCCGCCAAGCTGTGCATCAACTGGTTATTTGAATAACCGAACACCAAGCCTAATGAAAGATAAAGAAACAACGGGCCCGAGAAGGGATTGCTGCCTCTAACAGCTTGAATCCATAGCCTTGCATACACAAATCCAAACAGTGAAGAGAGCGCCAGCACCCCGGGAAATGTGACATCCGATGCAAGCCACGCAAACAATGAGTGCCATTTGTCGAAGCCCCACCCATACGTCACACCGACACGAAAGGGGTACGTTTTTTCCAGGATATAGCCATCTGATGAGAAAAATATCTCGAACATGCGCCCAATAGAGTAGGAGTTACCAATGAGATATGTCCACTCAAAAGGCAGGGTGAGACTCAGATACAAGCCATAGAGCCCATTGGTAAAATACCCCAAAAAGACGCCTACAGCCAGTCCGTACTCTGGCCCAACAAGATCGAATATTGGCGAACCGATGTCCCAACTAATCAGCGGGTGGGCCTTCTCGACTATATTTTCCAAAGTTATGCCCGCAGCACTGTAGCGTTGCCGAAGTATCTCGACGAAAATCAAAAAGACCCCGCTCGACAGAGCGCCGGCCACCAAAATTTCTTTTATAGTGAACCTTTTCCCTTTGGCCGCGAAGGAAATTAGCACACAAAAAAATGCGTATAAGACCACATCACCCAAATATTTTTGCTTCCCAGTCCCGACAACGTTGACCAAAAGGTAAGTAACCACCACAAAAATCAGAGCCCATCTCCCAGCTGCGCCCAGAAACCTGAAATAGTAGAAACCGAAAAGCAAGGCCAGTGTGACTAATGCTTGTTCCAGAATTTTTACAATGTATAAGGCGTTTATAGGGGCCTCGCCTCGCTCATAGCCATCATAACCTTCCACGTAGCTCTGCCCAATATTACCAACACTCAGGTCATTGCCCGAGTATATGAACAATACACACTGCCCTAGTGAGGCAACGACTCCTAGCAAAAGAAGTATATTGAGTGTCCACCTAGATCCATGACGAGAAATAGTTCTCTCATCAACTTGACGCCAAGCATTCCGAAATTCTCCACGTGCACCTAATAGAAATCCCATGGAGAAGAGAAAAAGCTGTACAGTGATAAATGAAAGCAGCGTTGCAATGTCCATTCCTATGTATTCGATCGGCCCAAGTAACAGACTCATCACGACAAGAAATGAATACCCCATGTAGACATTTAGTGGCAAATACCGATACGAAAATATCTTCACAATTTATTGAAGATCTTCTTGTACGCGAGCACTTTCTCCCTGCCCACGAGATGACCTATTTTGAGCGATCGTTGCTCAGCCCGCCGGAGAAAATCTTCTGTCTTTCGAACAACTCGGGCCGGATTCCCAGCAATGATTGATCCCTCCGGAAAGCTTTTGGTAACTACAGCATTCGCCCCTACGATGCAGTTATTACCCACAGTTACACCAGGCAGAATCAGCGCCCCTTTTCCTATGAAAATATTGTCACCAATCTGGATCTCTCCAGCGAGTTCCAAATCAGGGATATTTTTCCGGAACGGCAAGGTAGACCCGTCGTGACACACGAAGCTAGCACCTATACTTATAAAAACATTATCGCCCAAAGTAACCAGATAAGGTTCGGAGCTGAACATAGTGTAGCTGGACCCGTATATAGTTACTCGCCCCGAGATGTTCACACCAATTTTCTTTGCGTAGGACACCGGAAAAAGCTTTGCATGTAGCATATTTGTTGGGGCGGAAAATATTTTTAGTAACCTGCGGAAACTCATCCTAAACGTCCAGCCGCGACATAAAATCAGATACGCTATCCAAATAATTTCTGTAGTCATACGCTCTAGAGCAATATGCGCGCCATTTCAGTCCGTCCATTTTGGACGGAGAGAACTGAAGCACGTTTCTCACCAGTGCAAGCTCTTCTCCGTGCTTTGCAAGAAACAGTGCCTCATCAGTTGCATCGCATGGGCAAGATGTCTTGGAGTTGCAAATGACTGGTGTACCGCAACTGATCGACTCTGCGAGCTTGGACGGAAACCCCGCCATGGTCACTCTAGTTTCATCACGGAAGAAAATACTAAAATCGCTATCTGCGATCTGCTGAGTCACATATTGATTTGGCCGTTTCCCCCAAAACACTACAACATCCGCCATTTCTTGGAGAATGTCTTTGTGCTCGGGGAATACTTTTAGATAGTCTTCTTGACTGATACCATAGACGTCAAAGGTAAATATTCTCCCCTCTTTGTGTAGCTCATGGAAAACATCTATACATAAGTCAAGACGTTCCTTTGTGTTACTGCGTTTTTTATTGATCTTGGCTGGGTTGAATGGACTCCCAACATAGACAAATCTTTTCCGAGAGGTGTTTTTCCTAGAAGGTGGCGGCTTGAATTTGTCGGCGTTGAAAAGCGTAGGGAGCTCCACTACTAGCTTTTTCTTTTTTTTGTATAGGTCCGTCAGATATTTGCTCGTCGTAATCACACCATCTGCTGACTCATGGACGACACGCATCCGTAGAAATGTGTCAAAGCGTTTTACAGCCCCGTAAACGAAACCACCTCCACTCGCGTCATACCACTCAGTGGCGTCCGAGATAATTCTTGCGCTCATATTCCTACATATTTTCGCTATGCGTAGCTGAGCCAACGCAGGATAGTTGTAACAGATTACGGCCACAACGCCCTGAGAAGAATCACGCCTTATAAATCTAAGAATCGAGTCCAGACCCAACACATAACGGGTCCAAAACCTGATGCCAATTGGACGCGGAGCAGTCCAGCATTCGAATCCAAAGAAGTCTTCGCGCGCTAGTTCGCTCCCATTTGAGCGAGAAGCGTCGACCCCGAGAAACACTACCTCATAGCCTAGGTCTCTTAGAATCATTCCATTAGCTAGAACTCTATGAGCGGCAGCATTCTTATCGGGCAGCTCGAAAGCCCCGATATAGATTATTTTCCCCTTCTTCAATTCATTTATCCAAACGGGCGGAAGCCTGAGACATCAGACGCCGCAGTAATCCACTATTAGCTTGCATGCCCCACCTCTGTATTCACTGCCGGAAATCTGTCGCATGAATTTTATCTCCCAGATACTTCTCGCTGCAATTCAGCGATTTCCGCGTTAAGAGCTTCATATTCTTGCAGCTTTCGCCTCAGAAAGTGCGCCGTTAGCTTGGATTTTGCTCTCATCCCAGATGGAGTGAGAATATATATATAGCGCAACTTGCTATGACTACGACTGAAATTTTCCATCTTGACCCAGCCCTTATTCACCAAGGCGCTCAGACAGTAGTTAATACCTCCTAGGCTGATGCCGAGTTCCTCCGATATCTCCCTCTGGGTAATATCGGATCGAGTCTCTAACAATCGCATGACGCGCAACCCCGTTTCATCCGAGACTGGCGCTTTATACTTTCTGGGCAATGTATCCTCGCTCATCGTACGAATGACTGCTCAATTGAAAGCGTGTTCAATTGGTGAACATCCTAGTTTATCCTGAGTCGCGCCGCAATTTTATTGCTAGTGCGGCGTCCTTGGTGCGCACGCCGCATACATTGTCGGTCAGACTTTTCCATGTACTCATGATTTCTTTGGAAATCCCCGAATTCTCCTGTATCCACGGGAGACTTACAAACATACTGCGCTGGTATTTTTACGAACCCGGTTGTATCTTCTTCTCACTATCAGAATTACAACACCCCATGTCCCCAACGCTACTACAAGCCACACTCGCCTTCTCCCTGACGCTGTTCTGCATCTGGGCCCTGAGCCCTATTGCCAAACGCATCGGGCTGGTGGACGCCCCCAATCACCGCAAGCAGCACGAGGGCTCCATCCCGCTGGTGGGCGGCATCGCCATTTATCTGGCCCTGCTTGTGGCTACGCTCCTGTGGGGGCAGACCCAAGGCGGCAATCAGGGGCTGAGAACCGACATTATCTACGTATTTCTCGCCGCCGGGGGCATGCTGGTGGTGCTCGGAATACTGGATGACCGCTTCCATCTGAGCGTGTTCACCCGGGTGCTGGCAGAGATTGGCGTGGCACTGTTCCTGATCGAGAGCCTGAACCTGCGCCTCGCCAACCTGGGCGACCTTTTGGGCGTTGGCGATGTCAAGCTCAGCGCCTGGCTCAGCTACCCTTTCACCGTTGTCGTTATCTTCGTGGTAATCAACGCCTACAACATGCTCGACGGCATGGACGGCCTGCTGGGCGTGATCGTCCTGATCACCATTTTTGCCTTTCACCTGTTCAGCGGGCTGCCGCCGGGCCTGATTACCATCGTTGTCAGCGCCGCCCTGGTGGCCTTCCTGATCTCCAACCTGGGGCTGGCGCCGTTTATTCCGAAGTCCTTCCTGGGGGATGCGGGCTCCAAGCTGCTGGGGTTCATCGTGATCGCCCTGACCCTGTCGGTCACCTCCGTCCAGGTGGGACATATCCGCTACGTACAGCCCATCACTGCCATCTATCTACTCGGTTTGCCCCTGTTCGACATGGCCTTCACGACATTGCGCCGGGTGCTGAGTGGCAAGTCCCCGATCCGGGCGGACAATACCCACATCCACCACCTGCTGCGGGAACTGGGGCTGTCGGACAAGCGCGCGCTGCTGCTGATCGGCAGCATGGGGGCCTCCATACCCTTTCTCGGCCTGATGCTGGCGAAGGCGGGAACACCGGAATCCTATCAGTTCAGCATTCTGGTGGGTGCCTTTATCCTGTACTGTATTGTCATGAGCCAGGCTTGGCATGTCGCACGCAAGCGGGCGCGACAAGTCGCGGTGAACCAGGTCACCATTGAAATCAGCCCCACGGATATCGCATGACGCAACCGAGCAACTATCCCTCGCCCTCACAACTGCCACCGCCCGCCTGGGCCGATGATGAAATCGACCTGTTTGAGCTCGGTGTCGGCCTCTGGCAGCGCAAGTGGGTCGTGCTGGGGGTCACCGCGGCATTCTTCGCTCTCGCTGCGCTCTATCTTTTGCTGGCCAGCCCGGTATACGAATCCACCGCACGCCTGCGCCCGCCACTGGCATCGCAACTGGTCGCGATCAACGAAACCGGGCAGCTGGAGCTGCCGGCGACGGAGGCATTCAGCAGGGTGGTCTTCGAAGCGCGCTCTCTGGACACCCAGCGCGAGGTGTTCCAGGCTTTCAGCCAGCAGCTCAGCGAGGACACAGGAGAAAACGGGGAGCAGTCGGAGCAGCGCTTCCTGCGCAAGTTCACCCCCGCCCTGTCCATCAGCATCGAGGGACTGGGCAAGAACGATGTCCTGGCTGAAACCACCATGTCCATTCGTTTCCAGCACACTGATGCCCAGTTGGCCGCGGATGTTGCCAATGCCCTGGCGGCGACCGCACAAAGCCGCGCCCTGGCCAGCGTCATGGATGAATTGCGCGCCCTGCTGGAAACCCGGATCCGCATGCTGGAGTCGCGGATTGCCCGAAGCGCCGACATTCTGAAGCGCAGGGATGAGGACACTATCGTACGGCTGCAGGAAGAGGATGAATTGAAGCGGCTACAACTGCAGGATCAGATAGCCGCCCTCACCGCAAAGGCACGCCAGTTGCGGGCCGACAAGATTGCCGAGCTGGAAGAAGCGCTTGCGATTGCGCGCAACCTGGATATCACCGAACCGGCCAGCCTGCAGATGCTGTCACGGCGCGAGAATGGTCGCGAATCGGTGTCCGTCAGTGCGGATCTTTCCACCGGACAGGGGGACCCGCTGTACCTGCGCGGCAGTCGCATGCTGGAGGCGGAACTGGCGGTTCTTGGCAAGCGCACCGCGGATGCCCATATGGTGCCGGAACTGCGCGACCTGCAGGAGCAGCTCGATCTGCTGACGCACAACCGCCGCATCGAAATCCTCCAGGCGCGGGAAAACTATGAAGCACTGGCGGACAACACGGATGCATTACGCGCTGAAATCAGCCAGCTGCGAGAGTTGCTGGCCGCGAGCTATGACGCGGTACACCTGGCCCGGGTGGACCAGCCCGCCATCGCCCGCAGCGCACCCATTCGACCGAAGAAAAGCCTGACCCTGGCAATTGTCATCGTGGCAGGCGGCATGCTCGGGGTGCTGGTGGCGCTGGTTATGGGCGCGGTGGAGAACCGCCGCCGGGAGCAGGCACCACCGGCGGCGGCCGATACGCCCGCAACACCGTCTCCGGGTCACCCTCGGCCCTGACCAGGCCGTCCTCTATCCACACCACCCGGCTGCACAGCTTCTTCACCTGGCCTTCCGCATGGGACACGAACACCGCGGTGCGGCCACCGGAGAGGCGGCCGCGCATGGCCTCCTCGGCCTTCTGCCGGAACTCGGCGTCACCCACGCTCAGCACTTCATCGATCAGCAGGATATCGACCTTGGTCAGCAGGGCAGTGGTAAAGCCGAGCCGGGCGTTCATGCCCGAGGAGTAGGTTTTCACCGGCTCGTCAAAGGATTGCCCCAGTTCGGAGAATTCCCTGATCTCCTCCAGGCGGGACTCGGCCTCGCGCTTGCTGAAGCCCTGGAGCATGGCCGAGAGCAGCGCGTTGTCCCTGCCCGAGAGCTGGGGCTGGAAACCCAGGCCCAGGCTCAGGAGGGACACACTGGCGCCGGGCTGGCGCAGGATCTTGCCCGAGGTGGGGGCGAATATGCCGGCCATGAGGCGCAGCATGGTGGTCTTGCCGGCGCCGTTGCGACCGACGATACCGAGGGTCTCGCCTTCCAGCAGCTTGAGCGAAACGCCGTCCAGCACCCTGTGCAGGCCGTGCTCAAAACTTTCCTTGCGCGCGTGAAAGCTGTGGCTGACGTTGCGCAGCTCCAGCATGACCCGCCTGCCGTCGTCCGCTGGAGGCGCGGCTGCCTGGTTGTGGTCCGCGCTCATGAGGTCAGTACCTTGAGTGCGAGAAAGCGACTGCTGCGCCGCAGCAGCCACACCATGGCCAGGGCCAGCAGCCCGAAGCCTGCGCCGATGCCCAGCAGGTGCCACCCATCCGGTCCTGTGCCCACCATGAGAATCTGCCGGTAGGCATCGATCACAAAGGCCAGCGGATTCAGCAGGAAAATGAGATCCGTGGCCGCCGGGTCCGGCAGGTCGCGCGGGTCCCAGAATATCCCGGATACGAACAGCAGGAAGATGGTGCCCAGCGATACCATGACGATGAAGTCGAACATCAGGCACACCAGGAAGGCGCAGACGAGGCAAGAAGCCACGATCACGACATAGTTGACCAGCAGCAGGGGGATCAGCCAGAACCAGGCCGCGGTGATGCCGTAGCCGTTGAACAACAGCACGGCAAATAGCAACAGGAATACGCTCAGCTGCTTGTACAGTCCCTCCTGGACCGTGGCCATGGGAAACAGGCTCTTGCTGATGTCGGCCTTGCTGATCAGGCCCCCGCTGTTGACGATACTGCGGGCAGCCTGGTTGACCGACTTGGAGAACCAGATGAAGGTCAGCTTGCCCACCATCAGAAAGACCAGGAAGTCCTCTTTCCGGTTCTGCAGGATCAGCTCGAACACCACGTAGAACACCAGTACAAACAGCAGCGGCTCCAGCAGCCACCATATATAGCCAAAGAAGTAGCGCGATGCATCCGCCTTCAGCGACATCCGCGCCATGGTGTCGACCAGGGAGAAATATTGGGTGAGATTCATATACCCGTGCAGGACCGATGCCCAAGAAACCAGCCGGCGAGTTTACCAGTGCCGGGAATTTTCAGCCACAACAGCTGCGTCAGGGCGCGGAGCAAAGTACACTGCCGCGCATGACGCCCAGAACCCACACGCCGCGCAAGCGCTTCGGCCAGAACTTCCTCCAGGACCCGGGAGTGATCGCCGGTATCGCCAACGCCATCCACCCCCAGCCCGGGGAACACCTGGTGGAAATCGGGCCCGGACAGGGAGCGCTGACGGCGGCGCTGATCAGCCGGGAGATTCGCCTCGACGTGGTGGAACTGGACCGGGACCTGGTCACCGGCCTGCTCGCCGCCTTCAGCATTTATCCCGGCTTCAAGCTGCACAGTGCGGATGCGCTCACTTTCGACTTCGCCGCCCTGGCACGGGACGGCGTGCCCCTGCGGGTGGTCGGCAACCTGCCCTACAATATCTCGACGCCACTGCTGTTCCGGCTCCTGGATTTCGCGCCGATGGTCCAGGACATGCATTTCATGCTGCAACTGGAAGTGGTGAACCGGCTCGCGGCCAGCCCGGGCAGCAAGCACTGGGGACGGCTGGGGATCATGGCGCAGTACCATTGCGCAGTGGAACACCTCTTCGATGTGCCGCCGGAGGCGTTTTTTCCACCGCCCAAGGTGCAGTCGGCGATTGTCCGCCTGACCCCCTACCAGCAGTCACCCTGGCCAGAGTGCGATGTGCACGGTCTGCGAACGCTGGTCCAGGCCGCCTTCGCCCAGCGCCGGAAAACCCTGCGCAACAATTTGAAGGGTATACTTGATGACGCCACACTGGCGGATCTGGGCGTAGACCCCGGCTGCCGGGCCGAGACCCTGCAGCTTGAAGACTTTATCCACATGGCCAATTATCTGGGCAACAACTGAGACACATGGATACCCAAACAGTAAGCGTCGACGTCCTTGCCACGTATCTCGCCCGCCACTCGCGCCCGGCGGACAGGCAATACGCATTTGCCTATACCATCACCATCAGCAACGAGGGCGGCGTTCCGGTGCAGTTGCTGTCCCGGCACTGGATCATCACCGACGCCGATGGCGAGGTGCAGGAGGTGCGCGGCGAGGGCGTCGTGGGTGAACAGCCGGTCATTCAGCCGGGCAGCTTCTTCCGCTACACCAGCGGTGCAACGCTGCCGACACCGGTGGGCTTCATGCAGGGCAGCTATACCATGATCGTGCTGGAGGACGAAGATACCGACCCCGGCGCACTGCCCGCCTTCGAGGTGCCGATCCGCGCCTTTACCCTGCACACCCCAACGGCGCTGAACTGAGGCCGCGGGTGTGGCGACCTATGCCGTGGGGGATATTCAGGGCTGTCTGCAGCCGCTGCAGTGCCTGCTGAAGCGGGTCGGGTTCAATCCCGACCGGGACGTCCTCTGGTCCGTCGGCGACATCGTCAACCGCGGCCCCAAGTGCCTGAAAACCCTGCGTTTTATGTACGACATGCGGGACAATCTGGTGATGGTGCTGGGCAATCACGATCTGCACCTGCTGGCCGTCGCCGCCGGTGTCCGGATGCCTGCACCCTCCGATACCCTGGGCAAGATCCTCGCCGCACCGGACCGCGACAAGCTTCTGAACTGGCTGGCCCACCGCCCGCTGCTGCACTATGAGCACGGCTATACCATGGTGCATGCCGGCATCCCGCCGCAGTGGAGTGTCGAGGACGCCATGCGCCATGCCTGGGAGGTGGAAGAGGTTCTGCAGAGTCCGGACTGTGTGGAATTCCTGCGCACCATGTACGGCAACGAGCCTGCGGTCTGGTCCGATGACCTCACCGGCATGATCCGGCTGCGGGTCATCACCAACTACCTGACGCGGATGCGCTACTGCACCAAAAAAGGCGTACTGGACCTGGTCAGCAAGGGACCCAGCCCCAATCCCCGGCCGGAGGGTGACAGCAAGAAGGTCTCGCCCTGGTTCAGCCACAAGGAGCGCAAGACCGCCAACGAGAGGATTATCTTCGGCCACTGGGCCTCGATCGAAGGGCACACGGACAGTCCCAATACCATCGGCCTGGACACCGGCTGTGTCTGGGGCGGCGCCATGACCCTGTACAACCTGGATTCCGGTGAACTGACCTCCTGCCGCTGCAAGAGTGGGGGCAGGAAAGCCTGAAGGCTCAGGCAAACATCTCCAGCAAAACGTCGTGCCACAGTTCAGGCTTGATTACCCCCAGCCTGCTGACCAGACGCGACTTGTCCACACTGCGCAACTGATCCAGCAGGATTCTCGCAGCCCGACCCTCCAGCATGACCTCGGGACGACAGCCCAGAGCCTGGCCCTTGCTGGTGATGGGTGCAATGATCACTCTGGACAGGGCGGCGTTCATGTCATCCGGCGACACTACCAGTGCAGGGCGAACCTTGCGAATTTCCGTACCCACCGTAGGATCGAGATTCACCCAGTAGACTTCGCTGCGTCTGATAGCGGCCTGCCGGCTCACCACACCCAGTCCTCACAGTCTGCATCGGTGGGGAACTCGGCCCAGAAGTCTGTATCGCCTTCTGCCTCGGCAGCCGGAAACCAGCCCTCACGAGCCTCCCTGAGGGGCTCAATGACAATACACTTGCCTTCAACGCGCAGGTTGATGTGTTCCGAGATACCACTTTCGGCCAGCAGCGCCGCGGGAATCAGCACACCGCGTGAATTGCCTATCTTGCGAATGGTCGAGCGCATGGGAACAATCTCCGCATGTAATAACTTTGTTATTACACCACCCATGGCCGCTTCGCTCAACAACAATCCAGGGACAGTTTACGGGATGCTGTCATCGGCGACCTCATCATATCCGCTCATAATTCACGCCGAGGCGGTACAATGCAGCCGATGAAAACCTACCTGGTCGGCGGCGCGGTCCGCGATTCCCTGCTCGAGTATCCGGTCTCGGAAAGAGACTGGGTGGTGGTCGGTGCCACGCCTGCAGAGATGCTGGAGCAGGGCTACACGCAGGTGGGCAAGGACTTCCCCGTATTCCTGCACCCGCAGACCAAAGACGAGTACGCCCTCGCCCGCACCGAGCGCAAGCAGGGCCACGGCTACACCGGCTTTGCGGTGCACTGTGATCCCGCCGTTACGCTGGAGGAAGACCTGCGGCGGCGGGACCTGACGGTCAATGCCATGGCCCGGGATGCGGACGGCACCATCATCGACCCCTACGGTGGCCAGCGGGACCTCGCCCAGCGGGTGCTGCGGCACGTGTCGGCGGCCTTTGTGGAGGACCCGCTGCGGGTGCTGCGCACGGCCCGTTTCGCCGCCCGCTACGCCCACCTGGGCTTCACCGTGGCCGCGGAGACCGTCGCCCTGATGGCGGAGATCGTCGCCCAGGGCGAGCTGGAGCACCTGCCCCCGGAAAGAATCTGGGTGGAACTGGAGCGCGCCCTCGGTGAGCGCAACCCGGAGGTGTTCATTGGCGTGCTGCGTGACTGCGGTGCCCTGCGGGCGCTGCTGCCGGAACTGGAGGCCCTGTTCGGCGTGCCGCAAAGCCCGGAGCACCATCCGGAGATCGACAGCGGCCTGCACACCCTGCTGGTACTGCAGCAGGCAGCCCGCCTGAGTCCGGCAACGGACGTTCGCTTCGCCGCCCTGCTGCACGATCTGGGCAAGGGCCTGACCCCGGAAACGGAGTGGCCGCGCCATATCGCCCATGAACAACGCGGACTCGCCCTGGTGCGCCGGGTATGTGAGCGCTTGCGCGCACCCAACCAACATCGGGACCTGGCGCTGCAGGTCTGCGAATTCCACCTGCTGGTACACCGCGCCCGGGAACTGCGCGGCAAGACCCTGCTGAAGCTGTTCCGCGCCACCGGGGCCCTGCGCCAGCCGGAGCGGTTCCAAGCCTTCCTGCTGGCCTGTGAAGCGGACGCCCGGGGGCGTACCGGGCTGGAGGACCGGCCCTATCCGCAGGCAGAGTATCTGCGCCGCGCCCTGGGGCAGGCACAAGCCGTGACCGCGGCGCCGTTTGTGGCAGAGGGGATAAGCGGCAAGGCCCTGGGCGACGCGATTGCCGCGGAGCAGACCCGGCTGCTGGACGCTTTCCGCGCAGCGCAGAAAGATGAGGTATAGAGGCCCCGGCGACCTGGCCGTACTGTCCTAAACCGCCCGCGAGACCCAGCGCCCCCGCCAGCTGAAGTCCACCCGCGCCAGTACCTGGCTGCGCTGGTCAAAGGCCGCCCAGAGTTCGGCAAAGCTGCGGCCGTCCACGGGGTGCTGCGCGCGGGGTGCCAGCTCTGCCAGCGGCCGCAGCACGAAGGCATTCTCCAGGATCTCTCCCCGCGGCAAGGTCACTCCGCCGAACTCGCCGACCAGGTCACCGTAGGTGAGGATATCGATGTCCAGCTGCCGGGCGGAGAAGCGGGTGGCGTTGGCGGGCCGGCCGTGCTCGGTTTCGATGTGCCGCAGGCGGGTGGCGAGCGCCGCCAGCGGCAGCTCGGTGCTGGCGCCGACCACCATGTTCAGGAATGGCTGGCCGTCGAAGCCAATGGCGGGGCTGTCGTAGACCGGCGATAGCGCCAGCTCGCCGAGCAGCAGTTGCAGGGCATCCAGCCCCGCCACAAGGTAGCGTTCGCGCTCGATATTGCTGCCCAGGCCCAAGTACACGGTAGTCACGTCGGCCTGACTCCGCGCTCGATCAGCACACCCACATCCCGCGCTGCCTGTACCGCTCCTGGCTTGCACAGGCGCAGGCGCAGCCAGGGCATCCCGAATTCGGACAGCAGCAGCGCCGCCAGGTCCTCGGCCAGGGTCTCCAGCAATTGATAGCTGCTGCCTTCTATATGGCCGATGACCCGGCTGGACACCGCGGCGTAGTCCAGCGCCTCGCCAATGGCATCGCCCACTGCCGCCGGCCGATTGTCCCAGGCCATTTCCAGATCCAGTACCAGAGTCTGGCGAATGCTGCGTTCCCAGTCATAAACACCAATGATGGCATCGGCGCGCAACTCGCGGATGAAGACGATATCCACGATCAGGCCACCACGGCGGGCCGCAGCGACGGCAATTCGGTCATGGGCCAGCGCGGCCGCACGGTGGTTTCCGGCCCGTCATGCTGCCCCGCCTGCAGGCGCTGGGCACCCGCGTAGGCAATCATGGCGCCATTGTCGGTGCAGAATTCCGGCGCCGGATAGAACACCCTGGCACCGAGCTTGCCCAGCTCCTTGTGCAACCGGGCCCGCAGGTTGCGGTTGGCGCTGACACCGCCCGCCATCACCAGGGTCCGCAGGCCCTCCTGCTCCAGCGCCCGGCGGCACTTGATGACCAGGGTAGCGACCACCGCCTCCTCGAAGGCGCGGGCGATGTCACACTTGTCCTGTTCGCTGAGGCCACTGTCCTCACGGCAGGCCGTGACGGTGTTGAGGGTGAAGGTCTTGAGCCCGCTGAAACTGAAATCCAGTCCGGGCCGGTTGACCATGGGCCGCGGAAAGTCGAACCGCGCCGGGTCGCCGGACTCCGCCAGCCGGGCGATATGGGGACCGCCGGGGTAGGGCAGCCCCAGCATCTTCGCCGCCTTGTCGAAGGCCTCGCCGGCGGCGTCGTCCAGGGATTCGCCCAGCAGCAGGTACTCGCCGATGCCGTCCACCCGCACCAGCTGGGTATGACCACCCGAGACCAGCAGGGCAACAAAGGGAAACTCCGGGTGTTCGTCCTCCAGCATGGGAGCCAGCAAATGCCCCTCCATGTGATGCACCCCCAGCGCAGGGATGCCCCAGGCCCAGGCGAGGGACTGGGCCAGGGTGGCGCCGACCATCAGCGCCCCGACCAGGCCGGGCCCGGCGGTATAGGCAATGCCATCGAGCGCCGTGGCCGCGACCCCGGCCTCATCGAGGACCTGCTGCAGCAGCGGCAGGGCCTTGCGGATATGGTCGCGGGAAGCCAGCTCGGGTACCACGCCACCGTATTCGACGTGAATATCCACCTGGCTGAACAGGGCGTGCGCCAGCAGGCCGCGCCCCGTATCGTAGAGCGCGACCCCGGTCTCGTCGCAGGACGTTTCCAGACCCAGAATCAGCATCGTCATCTTCACTGTCGCAGAGGGGCGCATGATAACGGCTTCGGGCGGTCGCGGCGAGGTCCGAAGGCCAATGGGCAGGCGACAATCGCGGCTATGGTTCAGCGAGCTCCTCGTTCGCGACCGCCGCGACGGTACGGGTCAGCGTCACTGCTTCACCATGCTGGCAATCACCCGCTCCAGTTCACGGTTGAAGGACTCCGGTTCAGCCATCTGCAGGAAATGGTCGGTGCCTTCCAGGATCACCGCCTCGAAGGAGCCGATGTGGCGCCGGTTGCCCTCGGTATCGGTTGGCCACAAATCGGCATTTATCGCCACAATCGGTATATCCAGCCCGTCAAATGCCAAGCGGGACCTGCCGCTGAGCGTGTCGGTCAGCATTTCTTCCATGGCGCTGACGGCCACTTCCGGTGGCGCTGCCGACATGTCGGCGACGATCCATTCACGCAGGCCGCGATCAGTTTCTTCAACAAGCATCTGTGACACAAAAGCCGCTGCGCCCTGACGGAAATCCGCCCGCATGGGCGCCACCAAGGCGTCGAATTCCTCCTGCGATATCGTGCCGCCGATATCCTGAAAAGTATCCACCCCGACAATCCCGATCACCCGCTCCGGCATCACCCGGGTGGCCGCGACAGCGACCGGCCCGCCCATGGAGTGCCCGACCAGAATCACCTGCTCGGCGCCCACGGCGTCGACCACGGCACGCACATCCTGGCCGAATGCAGCCACGCTATAGCGTTCTCGCGCAAGCCCGGAATGACCGTGACCGGCCAGATCGATAACCACCACCTGGTGATTGCGTGCGAAGTGCGCAACCTGCTCGCGCCAGTAGCGCCCGTCACAACTCCAGCCGTGAATGAATACCAGGGCCGGCTCGCTGCCGTTGCCAATCACCTCAAAGGCAATCGGTATGCCGTCGGCCGACTCGACCATTTGCGGCCAGCGTAATTCGTCGGCCTGGACCGCCCAGGCCAACACCAGCAGCAACGCCAATGCAGGGATCTTCAATCTCATTGCACTCATGACTTCCTCCAGTTGAATCGCATCCCTTGTGTAGGGTCGGCCGATTCCCGGTCGAGTCATTGTTGCAGTTGCGCCGACCTTGTCAAACCCTGATCATCAGGTCGTCTGACACTTGGCATGCATCGCTGATGATCCGCGGCACCGCGGCCCAGCGGGGGGCGGGCGCTCATCGCCGGCGCTCAACAGGGCCGTCAACAGGGCTTTGCAAATACCATCAACTGAGTATAGAATGCGCGACCTTTTAAAGCTCTGGTTGCCGCAGAGGGCGGCTGGTGCACTACTTACTGAAACGGGTAAAGAATTAATGCCGCATATCAAGATCAAGGAAAACGAGCCTTTTGACGTCGCCCTGCGCCGCTTCAAACGCTCCTGCGAAAAAGCCGGTGTCCTGGCTGAAGTCCGCAAGCGCGAACACTACGAAAAGCCCACCACCACGCGCAAGCGCGCCGCCGCAGCTGCGGTCAAGCGCCACCTGAAGAAGCTGTCCCGGGAAAACCGCAAGCGCGTCCGCCTGTACTAGGCGCCCCCTACCAGGCGTGCCCAACCAGGCCTCCCCACCATGAGCGATCTGCCGCTGACCGAAACCATCAAGGCCGCCATGAAAGCGGCCATGAAGGCGCGGGACAAGGAACGCCTGGGCACCATCCGGCTGATCCAGTCGGAAATCAAACGCATTGAAGTGGACGAGCGCATCGAACTCGATGATGCCAGGGTGCTGGTCGTGCTCGACAGGATGATCAAGCAGCGCCGCGACTCCGCACAACAGTACCACGCCGCCGGCCGCGACGAGCTCGCGAGCCAGGAGGAGCGGGAAATCGCCGTGATCCAGGAGTTCCTTCCCGCCCAGCTCAGCGACGCCGAGCTGGCAGCCATGATCGACGCCGCCGTGGCGAACGCCGGCGGCTCCGGCATGCAGGCCATGGGCGCGGTGATGGCCGAGCTCAAGCCCAAGCTGCAGGGCCGCGCCGATATCGGCGCCGTCAGCAAGCTGGTCAAGGCCCGCCTCAGCGCCTGACCCCCGGCTCGCCGGCGTTGCCAGGAGCGCCGCCGGCCCTGACAAGTTCCCCGCACCGTGCTTCAATATGCGGTCTCTCACAGAGCACTGCTGACACCCCCTGATGGCTGGACGTATTCCCCAAAAATTCCTCGACGACCTGCTCGACCGGGTCGACATCGTGGAAGTCATCGACCGGCGGGTCAAACTCAAGAAAACCGGCAAGAACTACAGCGCCCGCTGCCCCTTCCACGAGGAGAAGACACCCTCGTTCAGCGTCAACCCGGACAAGCAGTTCTACTACTGCTTTGGCTGCGGCGCCGGCGGCAATGCCCTCGGCTTTGTCATGGACTACGAGAACCTGGACTTCCCGCAGGCGGTGGCAACGCTGGCTGGCAGCCTGGGCCTGGAAGTGCCGCGGGAGGAGACTCGCGGCGGTGCCGCCCAGGCCCAGCGCGAGGACAGCAACAAGGCGCTGTACGCCCTGCTGGAGCAGGCCGCGCGCTTCTACCAACAGCAGCTGCGCTCGCATCCCGAGGCCCAGCGCGCGGTGAGCTACCTCAAGCAGCGCGGGCTTACCGGGCAGATCGCGAAGGATTTTGACCTCGGCTTCGCCCCCCCGGGCTGGGACAACCTGCTGCAGGCGCTGGGACAGGACGACAGCCAGCGCAAGCTGCTGCTGGACGCGGGCATGCTGGTGCAGAACGACGCCGGTCGCAGCTACGACCGCTTCCGGGACCGGGTGGTATTCCCCATCCGCGACCAGCGCGGGCGCGTCATCGCCTTCGGCGGCCGGGTACTGGGTGACGACAAGCCGAAGTACCTCAATTCACCCGAAACCCCCGTCTTCTCCAAGGGCCGCGAGCTCTACGGCCTCTACCAGGCCCGCCAGGCCAACCGCAAGCTGGAGCGGGCCCTGGTAGTGGAAGGCTACATGGATGTCATCGCCCTGGCGCAGCACGGCATCAGCAATGCCACCGCCACCCTGGGCACTGCCACCAGCCAGACCCACCTGGAGCGCCTGTACCGGCTGACCCCGGAAGTAGTGTTCTGCTTCGATGGCGACGCCGCCGGGCGCAAGGCTGCGGTGCGCGCCCTGGAGTCAGCCCTGCCCTGCATGGAAGACGGGCGCCAGGCCCGGTTCCTGTTCCTGGACGAGGGGGAGGACCCGGACACCCTGGTGCGCAAGCTGGGGGCAGATCGCTTCCGCGAACTGGTTACTGCCGCCACGCCACTGGAAACGTTCCTCTTTGATGTGGCAGGCGAAGGCCTGGACACCAGCACCCTGGACGGCCGCGCCCGCCTGAGCAAGCTGGCGCTGCCCTATATCCGCCAACTGCCGGACGGCGTGTTCCGCCAGCTCATGTTTCGCGCTCTCGCCGAGCGCACGGGACTGACCGTTGCCGAGCTGATGCATCTCGAGGCCCCGCCGCCCCCGCCGCCAGCACCCGAACCGGCACCCGAATGGGTGCAGGGGCCCGATTCCAGCCAGCCCACCCCGAGACAGCGGGCGGCCAGTGACCGGGCGCGAGCGGGCTACTCCAACCTGGCGCAGGCAGCCATTGCCCTGCTGCTGCACCAGCCGGAGATGTCCACCCGGGTGGATCCCGAACCGCTGGCCACACTCGAAGGCGACGACGTCGCCCTGCTGCGGGACCTGCTGGCCCTGCTGCAGCGGCGCCCGGACTCCAATACCGCCATGCTGCTGGGCCACTGGTACGGCACCCCCGAAGGTGAGCTGCTGGGACGCCTGGCGGGCCAGGAGCGGCTGATCCCGCGCGCCGGCATCGAACAGCAGTTCAGCGACACCCTGGCCGCCCTGGCGCAGTTGCCGCAGCGCAGCCAATTGTCCGCCCAGGTCGACAAACTGAAAGTCACCAACTACGCTGACATGAGCGACGCGGAGAAGCAGAGACTCAAAGAATTATTGCAGCAGAAGCAGCGCATGGACGAGGCCCGCAACAAGCGCAAGCCCTGAGTCACTCCACCGCCACCCCGCAGGCATCCGGGCGCACGGCTTGCAACCGGCAGTCAAAGCCCCCATATAAACGGGTATCGGTGCCCGAAAGCAGGCGCCAGCGGGACCAGGAGCCGTTAAATTACCAGGGATTTGGCTGGTTAAGTCACTGATTTTCCGGTTATAATCGCCGGCTAAATTTTTTTTGCATTTTATTCGAAGGTGTCTGCTGAATGACCAACGTTGCCCAACAACAGTCCCGGCTCAAGGATCTCATCGCCCGCGGCAAGGACCAGGGTTACCTGACCTACTCCGAAGTCAACGATCACCTGCCGGAAGACATCTCCGATCCTGATCAGGTTGAAGACATCATCCAGATGATCAACGACATGGGCATCCAGGTGTTTGAAGTCGCCCCGGATGCCGATGAACTGTTGATGACCGAGGGCGACAGCGCCGCCGACGACATCGCCGCGGCCGAAGCCGCCGCCGCCCTCGCCGCCGTCGAAACCGAGGCCGGCCGCACCACCGACCCGGTGCGCATGTACATGCGCGAAATGGGCACCGTCGAACTGCTGACCCGGGAAGGCGAGATCGTTATCGCCAAGCGTATCGAGGAAGGCATCCGCGAGCTGATGGCGGCCCTGGCCCACTACCCGGGAGCGGTGAAGCAGGTGCTGGACGAATACGACCAGGTGCTGAGGGAAGAACGCCGCCTGGGCGATGTCATCATCGGCTACCTGGACCCGGCCGATCACGTGCCCTCTGCCGCCGAGGTTGCCGCCGAACTCGCCGAGTCTGCAGACGCCGACAACTCCGACGAGGAAACCGAGTCCGGCCCCGATCCGGTGGAAGCCAAGAAGCGCTTCACCGCCCTCAAGCGCCAGTTCAGCAAGACCGAGAAAGCCATTGCCGCCAACGGCCGCAGCGACAAGACCACGATCAAGGAAATGGAAAAGCTGGGCGAACTGTTCAAGTTCTTCAAGCTGACCCCGCGGGTATTCGATCCACTGATGGACAAGCCCCGCCAGGTCCTGGCCGCCGTACGCGACCAGGAGCGCCAGATCATGACCATCGCCATCCGCGATTGCGGCATGCCGCGCAAGGACTTCATTACCTCGTTCCAGGGTTCGGAGTCCGACGTCAAGTGGATCACCCGGCAGACCAAGGGCAAGAAGGATTACGTCGCCAAACTGAGCGCGCAGAAGGAAACCATTACCCGCCTGCAACGCCGCATCATCGCGGTGGAAGACCAGTGCGGGCTGGCGGTACATGAAATCAAGGAAATCAACCGCCGCATGTCCATGGGCGAGGCCCGTGCCCGCCGCGCCAAGAAGGAAATGGTCGAAGCCAACCTGCGCCTGGTAATCTCCATCGCCAAGAAGTACACCAACCGCGGCCTACAGTTTCTGGACCTGATCCAGGAGGGCAACATCGGCCTGATGAAGGCGGTGGACAAGTTCGAATATCGCCGCGGCTACAAGTTCTCCACCTACGCCACCTGGTGGATCCGGCAGGCCATTACCCGCTCCATCGCCGACCAGGCGCGCACCATCCGCATCCCGGTGCACATGATCGAGACCATCAACAAGCTCAACCGCATCTCGCGGCAGATGCTGCAGGAGATGGGCCGCGAGCCCACCCCGGAGGAACTGGGCGAGCGCATGGACATGCCGGAAGACAAGGTGCGCAAGGTGCTGAAGATCGCCAAGGAGCCAATCTCCATGGAGACGCCCATCGGCGACGACGAGGATTCGCATCTGGGTGACTTCATTGAGGACGCCACCATCAGCTCGCCGATCGAGGCCGCCACCGGCCAGGGCCTGCAGGAGGCCACCAAGGAAGTGCTGGCGGGTCTCACCGCCCGCGAGGCCAAGGTGCTGCGCATGCGCTTTGGTATCGACATGAACACCGACCACACCCTTGAGGAAGTGGGCAAGCAGTTCGATGTCACCCGCGAGCGCATCCGCCAGATAGAAGCCAAGGCCCTGCGCAAGCTGCGCCACCCGACCCGTTCGGACTACCTGCGCAGCTTTTTGGACGAGTAGCACAGCACCTCATCCGATCTTTGAATTGACGATTCCTGTTAGTAGTCTAGTCTTTACTGGGCCGACCGCGGTTTTTTGCCGGCACTTTCCTACCCACTAACAGGAATAACAGCCATGAAAACTGTAATTTGCACGACCGTGGGGGCTGCCGTGTTTGCCGCGCTCGCCATCACACCCGCCCAAGCCGATGACCACATGACCGCCCAGCCGGTAGAGCTCTATGCCTGCACCTTCCGTGACGGCAAGGGCATGAAGGATCTGGAAAAGGCCAATGCCAACTTCAAGAAGTGGGCCGCCGACAACACCAGCGGCCACAATGCCTGGATGATTACCCCGCAATTCCGCTCGATGGACACTGAATTCCATGTCGGCTGGATAGGTGCCTACCAAACTGCGGAGGACTTTGGCGCCAGCACCGACAAGTGGGTAAATGCTTCCGGCAGTGTGTCGCAAGCTTACTATGATGCAGTCGAGTGCAGCCACGCCATGATGTCCTCCTATGCCACAGGCGGCCAGGAAGGCGCGCCGGGGGACGGCGTTGTCTGGTTCTCCCGCTGCTCGCTGGAGGACGATGCCAGCGTCGCTGACGCGGCCGCCGGCCATGCCAGGGTCGCAGACATGATGGAGGGCATGGGCGCAGGTGGCTCGAGCTGGATTTTCGTTCCGGGGCTCGGTTCCGGCGACGCCGAATTCGATTACTACCACGTTGCCGCCTGGCCTTCGTACCCGGCGTTTGCCAAGGCCTGGGAGGCCTATGTCAACGGCGGCGGCATGGCGAAGGCCATGGAGCTTCACGAGGGCGTCTCCAACTGCAAAAGTCCCAACATGTACGATGCCCAGCTGATTCTGGCGGCGCCAGCGGCCGAATGAAGCAACAACACTGACAGGCTCGACCCCGGCTGCAGGAAGGCGAGCCTGTCAACCAGTGCAAATCGGGAACTGCGCCCGTAAATCCTGACCGCGGCAGGCCGCTGTTTGCTGTGTTGTGACTTTTGAACTAGTATTGTACAACTATCTTGTACAAAACATGTGGTGCGAACCATGGAAACTGTCAACATCAGCGACTTCAGGGCCAACTTGTTGAAATACCTTGAAAAGGCCAACGCCGGTCAGCAATTTACCGTGACCACAAATGGTAAAGTTCTGGCGACGCTATCTCCTCCAGTACAGCTGCGTGAAGCCGCCAAAAGTCAGTTGGCCGGACTCGCAGCGACTGCAAAGATTCATGATGCGACCAGCCCTGTAACGGAGGACTGGGAGGCTGCGTTGTGATTTTGCTGGACACCTGTGCGGTCATCTGGGATGCGCTTGATCCGAACAAGCTTAGTACCAAGGCTAGAAAAGCCATAGATCGGGCTGACCAACACAACGCACTGGTCCTTTCAGACATCTCAATTTGGGAAGTTGCGATGCTGGTCAACAAGGGGCGAATCGAGATCGATACCAGTGCAGCGCAATTCCTGAACCTCTTCCTTCAGTCGCGCAATATTTCAGTGATTCAGATTTCTCCTGAAATTGCCGAGCTATCTACCCACTTGGGCGCTGAGGTCAGTAATGATCCGGCGGATCGTTTAATTGCCGCCACGTCGATTATCCACAACGCGCAACTTGTAACTGCTGACAACAAATTGCTTGAAAGTGAACTGATCGATACGCTGTGGTAGGCACAAGTGGGGCCTGTCAGCCGGTACAAGTCGGAATCCGGGGCTGTGCCTGCGACGGCTTATTCTCTATAATCCCCAGCTTCCCCGTTGCGGGCCCATAGCTCAGTTGGTTAGAGCATCCGACTCATAATCGGCAGGTCGAAGGTTCAAGTCCTTCTGGGCCCACCATCCCGCTCCATGATATCCTGTGCGAAATTTGCGTAAACAGGAGCGTTTGATCTTGCTCAATTGTGAAATACTGGAACCCGTCGGCACGGCTGATGCCGCGGTGATCTGGCTGCATGGCTTGGGAGCCAGCGGTCACGATTTTGTCCCGGTGGTGCCTCATCTGGGCTTGCCGGACAATCACGGGGTGCGTTTCGTATTTCCCCATGCCCCGGAAATACCCGTCACCATAAATGGCGGCATGGTGATGCCGGCATGGTACGACATACTCGCCATGTCGATAGAGCGCGAGATTGACCTGCAGCAGATAGAATCGTCTTCTGCGGCCGTCCGGGAATTGATCCAGCGTGAATTGGATGCGGGCATATCCAGTGAGCGGATTGTGCTCGCCGGGTTCAGCCAGGGAGGCGCCGTCGCCTACCACACGGCACTGTCCTATCCGAAGCGCCTGGGCGGATTGATGGCGCTGTCCACTTACTTCGCGACAGCGAGGGAAGTCAGACTCTCGGAAGCAAACAAGGGGCTGCCCATTCACATTTTCCATGGCACTCGGGACCCCATGGTTCCGGAAGCAATGGGCCATACCGCAAGCCAGATATTGCAAGGCATGGGCTTTTCACCGAAGTACCGCAGCTACCCCATGCAACACGAGGTGTGCATGGAGGAAATCCAGGATATCGGGCGCAGCCTCAAGGATTGGTTAAAGCTGGGTTAAGCGGCGTTTCCATCTCTCCGGAGCGGCGAGCCGCCCTCTGCGATGGCTCACTCCTGCGGCGGGATGACACTGTAGTGCAGGCTGATGATCTTCCAGTCGCCATTGATTTTCTGCCACACATCGGTCTCGAATGCCCGTGCTGTTGACGTGGCACCATCGGGGGCGCGCGTGCGGTTGTCGACGAAGGCGGTGACCACCGCGACCTCTCCGCCGGGCATGACTTGCACCTGCAGATCGGACATCTCGTTCAACTCAACACCGCCACCGGCTGCCACCAGGTCGGTCCACTCTTCGTGGTAGGCCGCTACATCCTGCCGCGCGCCATAGAAGTACACCGTCGCGCTGTCCGCATAGAAATCGAAGTAAGTCTCGACATCGTTGGTTGCATAAGCGTGGTTGAATGCATGGATCGCGGTATCCAGATCGGCATTGCCGGAGCCGTGATGGTCCGCCAATGCGGCAAACGACGGCAACGCGATAATCAGACAGGCCAATAGCGCTTTCATCAATCTTGCTCCTTCCCGTGAAGCCCAGGACCATGACTACTGCCTGGTGCGTATTCCGGTGAACGTGAACACCTGATTTCTCAATGCATCACGTAGCCGGGTTTTTAACCCAGTTGTTCACCTTCCGTCAATTCCCCCAGTTTTTTTCTCATCGACTCGCCCTTCAGAGGTAGCCGGTGCGCGTTGTGCATCAGTCGATCCAGAATGGCATCCGTCAGGGTGTTGTCACCGATGGCCGCGTACCATTGATCTGTCGGTAGCTGACTGATTACGACCGTTGATTGCGAGTCTTGGCGGTTCCGTCACAGTCTGGCCAGTGGCAAGCGAAGAAAACCGACGACAACCCAAACCAATGAAGGAGACAGCGAACCCGAAAAGACAGACTTATCCACAGACGCCTAGGCATACTGGGCACCCATAACCCGGGTCAGAATTGGACGGAAACCCAATGTTACTACAGCTATGAAAGGTTCCACATAGGAAAGAGAGGTTAAGCTGAGTATCGGCGCCATTTGGTCCTCGTTTCGGGCGCAGTATTGCTAGCCTGCGCTAGGGCCCAGCCCATGGCGGCCAATAGGCCTAGAGTGGATTAGCTGCCGCAGTGGCATGCACTCGACGCCAGTCGACTCGTCGCCCGGCCTGAACGTTTCCGCCAAGCATGTCTGGTGACCGGCGCACCAGCGCACAGGACGCGCCAGAGCCTGCCAATCGCGACCGCCGCTGCAACTGTCAGCGCAATCAATCATCACCTTCCATTTAATCCATTTCCCCTGACGGCCATACAGGGCTAGTCTGCTGGCAGGCACAATCAATGGAGGCCGACAATGAGCAACACAGACGCAAACTCCCGGGGCAAATGCCCGGTCATGCACGGCGGCAACACCGCGGCCGGGCGCGACAACATGGACTGGTGGCCAGAGAGTCTGAACCTCGACATCCTGCATCAGCACGACACCAAGACCAACCCGCTGGGCAGCGACTTCAATTACCGTGAAGCGGTCAAAACCCTGGATGTAGAGGCCCTGAAGCGGGACCTGCACGCGCTGATGACCGACAGCCAGGACTGGTGGCCCGCGGACTGGGGTCACTACGGCGGCCTGATGATCCGCATGTCCTGGCATGCCGCGGGCACCTACCGCATCGCCGACGGCCGCGGCGGCGGTGGTACCGGCAACCAGCGGTTCGCCCCGATCAACTCCTGGCCCGACAACGTCAGCCTGGACAAGGCCAGGCGCCTGCTGTGGCCGCTCAAGAAGAAATACGGCAACAAGATCAGCTGGGCCGACCTGATCATTCTGGCCGGTACCGTCGCCTATGAGTCCATGGGCCTCAAAAGCTACGGCTTCGCCTTTGGCCGCGAGGACATCTGGCACCCGGAGAAGGACATCTACTGGGGCTCGGAGAAGGAGTGGCTGGCCGCCAGTCGCTATGAGGACGGCGAGCGGGAGACGCTGGAGAACCCCCTGGCCGCGGTGCAGATGGGCCTGATCTACGTCAATCCCGAGGGCGTTGACGGCAAGCCCGACCCGCTGAAAACAGCGCGGGACGTGCGGGTAACCTTCGAACGCATGGCGATGAACGACGAAGAGACCGTGGCCCTCACCGCCGGCGGCCACACCGTGGGCAAGTGCCACGGTAATGGCGACGCCACTCTGCTGGGCCCGGCCCCCGAGGCTGCGGATGTCGAGGAGCAGGGCTTCGGCTGGCGCAATCCCACCGGCAAGGGTCACGGCCGCGATACCATTACCAGCGGCATTGAGGGCGCCTGGACCACTCACCCCACGCGCTGGGACAACGGCTACTTCTACCTGCTCTTTACCTATGACTGGGAGTCGAAGAAGAGCCCGGCCGGCGCCTGGCAGTGGGAGCCGGTGAACATCAAGGAAGAGGACAAGCCGGTTGACGTGGAGGATCCGTCAATTCGCCTGAACCCGATCATGACCGACGCCGACATGGCGATGATCAAGGACCCGGCCTACCGGGCGATTTCCGAGCACTTCTACAAGGACCCTGACTATTTCTCGGAAGTCTTCGCGCGCGCCTGGTTCAAGCTGACCCACCGCGACCTGGGCCCGAAAACACGCTACATCGGCCCGGATGTGCCGCAGGAGGACCTGATCTGGCAGGATCCGGTACCCACGGGTTCCAGCGACTACGATGTGGACGCTGTCAGGGCACGAATCGCAGAGAGTGGCCTCTCCATCGCCGAGATGGTGGCCACTGCCTGGGACAGCGCCAGGACCTTCCGCGGCTCTGACCTGCGCGGTGGTGCCAACGGTGCCCGCATCCGTCTGGCCCCGCAAAAGGACTGGGAGGGCAACGAACCGGAACGGCTGGCGAAGGTGCTGGCCACACTGGAGCCCATTGCTGCGGCGACCGGCGCCAGCGTGGCGGATGTCATTGTGCTGGCGGGCAATGTCGGCATCGAGCGGGCCGCCAGCGCGGCGGGGTTTGAGGTCAGCGTACCCTTTGCTCCGGGGCGAGGGGATGCGAGCCAGGAAATGACCGATGTCGGATCATTCGAACCGCTGGAACCCGTCCACGACGGCTACCGCAACTGGCTCAAGGCAGACTATGTGGTTACCGCGGAGGAGCTGATGCTTGATCGTACCCAGCTCCTGGGTCTGACCGCCCCCGAGATGACGGTACTGGTCGGCGGCATGCGGGTGCTCGGCACCAATCACGGTGGCAGCAAGCACGGCGTACTCACTGACCGGGAAGGGGTGCTCAGCAACGACTTCTTCGTCAACCTGACCGACATGGCCAACTCCTGGCATGCTGCGGGCAACGGCCTGTACGAGATCCGCGAGCGCAGTACGGGTACTCCGAAGTGGACCGCAACCCGGCTAGACCTGGTGTTCGGCGCAAATTCGATCCTGCGTTCCTACGCCGAGGTCTATGCCCAGGATGACAACCGGGAGAAGTTCGTCCACGACTTCATTGCCGCCTGGACCAAGGTGATGAACGCGGACCGCTTCGATCTGGAGTGATGTCAACCGAAACTTCGGGATTTCCGAGTTTGACAGCCGCAAACAGCTGCGGTATTACCTTGCGCAACATGCCTTCATCCCGGGGATCGCTCCGGGTAGGGAAGCCCTCGTGAACGTTGCCGTGCAGAGCAAGGTCCTGATTGTCGAGGACGAAAGTATCGTCGCTCTCGACATCAAGCGCAGGCTGGAAAAACTCGGCTACCGGGTAACAGGGATGGCCGCCCGGGCAAAGCAGGTCATGGCCCTGATTGAGAATGACCCGCCGGATATCATCCTGATGGACATTCATCTCAATGACAGTATCGACGGCATTGATATTGCCAACGTGATCAATCAGAAGTATCGCGTCCCGGTCATTTTCGTTACTGCCTATTCGGAAGACTCCACCATGGGCCGCGCCAGCCAGGCGCTACCCTATGGCTACCTGCTGAAGCCATTTTCCGAGCGCGACCTGTACGCCGTGATCAGGGTCTCTCTTGAGCGCTCGAAATGGGATCGGGAACTGCAGCGCCGGGAAGCCCACCTGCAGTTGGCAATTGACGCCGCCAACATGGGGACCTGGGAGATCAGCGAGGATAACGACAGCCATATTGCACTGGCCAATCTGCCGAATCAGGGTCTGGCAGGCGTTTCCAGCTGGCAGGAGCTCCGTCCGTTGATCGTGGATGCAGACAGAGCGCGCGTCGATCTCGCAATGAGCGCACTGCTGAACGGGCTGCAGGACACCGTTGAGGTGGAGCTCGAGATTGTCGATATCGACGCCGGGCAGCGCTTCTATGTCCTCTATGGAATTGCCCACAACGCCGCGGAAAGTCACTCCCGCGAGGCGGTCGGAGTCATCCAGGATATTACCGAACGCAAACTGGCCGAACGGGAGCTTAGGCAGGCGGCAATGGTCTTCAATACCAGCTCGGAGGCCATTGTCATTACCGATGAGAAGCTGACAGTGACCAATGCCAACGCCGCTTTCTACCAGATTACCGGGCTGACTGAGTCCGAGGTTGAGGGTCAGCCACTGGACTTGCTGTCCGCAATGAACCTCGGCCAGGAAACCCGGGAGAAGATGAAAACGGCGCTGGAGCAAGGGGCCTGCTGGCGCGGTGAAATCCGCGCCTACCGGAAGAATGATGAACCCTTCAATGCCCTGGTCAACATCTCCCAGGTCTTGCACATGGCCAAGACTGCCTGGCAGTACGTCATCCTGATTTCCGATATCTCCGAAATCCGCAGCGCCCAGGCCGACCTGGCCTATATTGCCTACTACGACTCCCTTACCGGGCTGCCCAATCGGCACCTGTTCCTGGACCGGCTGAACATGGGCATAGCTCACGCCGAGCGCTCGGGACAGCGCTTGGCGGTACTGTTTATCGACCTCGACCACTTCAAGCGTGTCAACGATACCCTGGGCCACCAGGTCGGTGACCAGATGCTGCGCGCGGTAGCGGACCGCCTGCAACCGGTGCTGCGAAACTCGGACACCCTGTGCAGGATTGGCGGCGACGAGTTTATTGTCATTGTCGATACCTTTGCTACAACGGAGGATCTGGAAGTACTGACCCGGAAAATCATCGACGCCGTACACCAGCCCCTGCTCCTGGGCAATACCGAGTTTACCCCCGGTTGCAGCGTCGGGATCAGCATCTACCCGACGGACACCAGCGACAGGGACGATCTGGTCAAGATGGCCGATACCGCGATGTATTCTGCCAAGAGCCTGGGGCGGGGCTGCCACGCCTTCTACCAACCACAAATGACCCGGCAGGTGGCGCACTATCTCAATCGCGAGCAGGAGCTGCGGCAGGCACTGCAAAAACAGGAATTTATCCTGCATTACCAGCCCCAGTTCAGCGCGGTCGGGCAGTCCATCATCGGTGTCGAGGCACTGATTCGCTGGCAGCATCCCGAGTCCGGATTGCTCTCGGCGGCGGAAGTGATTCCCATGGCGGAGAACAGCAACCTGATTGTCGACATCGGCGAGTGGGTGCTTGGGGAGGCCTGCAGGCAGTACCGGAGCTGGGTCGATGACGGTGCAGGCAGCGTGCGTATCGCGGTCAACGTGTCGGCGCGGCAACTCCGGGACCCGCGGTTTGTCAGCACCGTGGCCGATGCCCTGGAGGCCAACCGGATGCCCGGAAAGTTTCTCGAGCTGGAAGTCACCGAGTCCTCGCTGCAAAACTCCGAGACCAGTGTCTCTGCCCTGCGCCGGATCGAATCCCTGGGTGTTACCATTTCCATCGATGACTTCGGGACCGGCTATTCCTGCATGAGCTCACTGAAACTGCTGCCCATCCACCGCCTGAAGATCGACCAGTCGTTCGTCCGGGACATACCCGGGGAGCGCAACGATTGCGCCATCGCCACCGCAATAATCGTTCTCGGGCACGAGCTCGGGCTGCGGGTGATTGCCGAGGGCATTGAGAACCTGGAACAGGCCGAGTTCATCCGGGCGGCGGGCTGCGATGAAATGCAGGGCTATTTCTTCAGCACCCCGCTGCCCGCGGACAAGCTGGTTGCGAGACTGCGCCAGCGCGATCAGTAAAAGGACGGCAGCAGCATGGCGCCAGACAAGCATTCAGATCTGCTGGACAACGACAAGCTCATGCACTTCGCCCTGGAAGCTGCACCCAACGGCATGGTGATTGTTGATGACAGCGGAAGCATCGTGCTGGCCAATTCCAGTGTAGAAACGCTGTTTGGCTACGATCGCAACGCGCTGCTCGGTCAACCCATTGAGCGGCTGGTCCCCGCCCGTTTCTCACAGGCGCATCCACAACTGCGTTCCAGTTACTGCCTGGACCCGCAGGCTCGGGCCATGGGACATGGGCGGGATCTGTATGGCCTGCACAGGAACGGCAGCGAAATCCCGGTGGAGATCGGTCTCAATCCGATAACAATCGGAGAGCGCATTTATATCTTCGCGACCATCGTCGACATCACCGAGCGCCAGCGCTCCCAGGAGATGATAAACCTCGCCGTGGAGGCTGCTCCCAATGGCATGGTGATGACGGACAAGAGCGGCAGGATCACCCTGGTGAACTCGATGATTGAAACCATGTTTGGCTACAGCCGCGAGGAACTGATCGGCGCCAACGTCGACATGCTGGTACCGGAGCGATTCAGGGGCCACCACCCGGCAGTGCGCCAAGCCTACACAAGAGAACCGGTATCGAGGGCGATGGGGCAGGGCCGGGACCTGTATGCACTGACCAGGGGGGGCGCGGAGTTCCCGGTCGAAATCGGGCTGAACCCCCTGCATACAGCCCAGGGGGTGATGGTCCTGGCCTCGGTGGTCGACATCACCGAGCGCAAACAGCAGGAAGAGTCCCTGCGATCGGCGCTGCTGGCCAAGGAAACCCTGCTGTCGGAAATTCATCACCGGGTGAAAAACAATCTGCAGATCATCGACAGCCTGATCGGCATGCAGATGGACCAGGTGGCGGGGGAGCAGGCACGCAGCGCGCTCATGGACAGCCAGAACCGCGTCAAGGCCATCTCCCTGGTCCACCAGATCTTGTACCAGTCCCGGGATTTCGGCCGCATCGATGCCAGCGAATTCATTGCCTCGCTGACCCACAATCTGGTCCAGTCCTATGGCGTGGATGGGGCCTGTATCGACCTCCAACTCGATCTGGATCCGCTGTTCCTGTCAATGGATCGCAGCCTGCCGCTGGGTCTTATCGTCAATGAACTGGTGTCCAATGCCCTGAAACACGCCTTCCCGGACAACAGGACGGGAACCTTGACCATTGCCCTCAAGCTCATCGATGACAGCAGTGCCGTACTGAGTGTAACGGATACGGGTGTCGGACTGCCGCCGGGCAAGGGTGTCGGTGACGGTGAAACACTCGGCTTGCAGCTGATGGAAGCCCTGGCGCTGCAGATCGAGGCACAGCTTGAGGTTACCCCCAGGAATCCCACCCGCTTCGAGCTGACTTTTGACCCCAAACAGGCGGAAACGGATCACGTGAGCGGGTAGTGCGCTGGCCCGGCCGGGTCACCCGCAGCTCCGACCGGCCCCCGCGGCGACATCACCACATCAGGTCATCCGGTACTTCGTAGTCCTTGTACCACTCCTGCTCTTCCGCGGTCAGTTCCTCTGCCCCCGCCTCACTGCAGATGATTACCCGGCTGCTGTCGCGCTCGGCGATCTTCGCCGCAATGGGCCACGGCAGCAGCTCATACTGGTCCCCCTGCTTGCCAATGGCCAGGTTGCCGGCTGCGAGCTGCTTTTGCTCCATGGCTGTGACGTAGAGCTTCTTGACCTTTTTGCCATCGGTAAAATTGAAACCGATATCGCCGCGCCCTCGGGGCAGCTTGTGGTTCTCGATCAGTTGCTTGATCTGGGCGTTGATCGCCTTGCGCAGGGCCTCGGCGTTGCGGGCCTCGTTCAGCTCGCGGTCGCGCCGGACCTTTGCGGCCAGCGCCTCGCGGGCTGCCTCCCTGGTCTCGCCCCCGAGCTCCTCACCGGAGCGTCGGGCGACATTGGCCTGCTTGCGCTTTTCCTTCGCCAGTTTCTTGGCCTTGTCGGTATCCGCCAGACCGGCCTTGAGCAATTGATCCTGAAGTGAGCCTGCCATAAACCCGATTCCTTCCCCATCGCGGTGCAATGGGGGGAGTATAAACCACTAGCGGCCGGGAACCCTCAGGCGGGAATCAGCAGCACCGGTTGCCGACATTTGCGCACCACACCCTCGGCCACCTGGCCTATGGGCAAGTGTTCAATCGGCGTGGTGCCCCGGCGCGCGAGTATCAGCAGGGCGACGCTGAACTCATCGGCCTCTTCGACCAGCTTGCTGACCGCATTGCCCTGCAGGTGCCGGCAGCTCACATTGGGGTAGGTACTGGTAAGCACGGCCAGGGTCCGGTGTGCCTCTGCCTCGTCATCGTGGCGGTCGGAATCCACCCAGACCGCGACACCATCGCGGCCGGCCTTGACGAAGCGCTCGAACCAGTCCCGGGCCACACGCGTTGCCTCGGAGCCATCCGTGCCGAGCATGACCGGGGCATCCGCGGTCGCGACGACCCCATCGCTGCTGACTACTACCAGGGGCACATGGCTGAGCCGCGCCAGGTTGAGCACGATGTTGCCCATGAAAAACTCCCGGGCCGAGGAGTGACTGCGGTTCAGGGCGATGATGCCGTCTGCCCGCCGTGTCTTTGCCACATCCACGATCTGGGAGGCGGCAAAACCCGAGCGCACCTCCCAATCCACCGCCACCTGCAGCTGGTCGCGAATGCGGCCGGCAATCTCCTTCAGGTTTTCCTCAACGACATCGGCCGCATCCTGCAGGGACTTGCGCTTGAATACCTCGACCACGTGTACCAGCGTGAGCTGCTCACACTGCAACAACGCCAGCAGGCCCGGCAGGTAGTCCAGGGTATGCGACCACTCTCCCGAATAATCCACGGTCAGGACACAATGTTTCAGCATGGCACTTCTCCCTTTTGACTGAACTCTCGCTAGTTTGGCACACCGCCAGAATCGGGCGTTGACGTGCATCAAGCACCCAGGCGGATCAACGCGACAACGTCACGCTACGCAATGCCACGACTCTAGACCATGGCCACCACCCTGATGACCAGGGCAGTGACCAGCGTCGCCGCGACCATGGTGGCAAAACGAAACCGCAACTGCAGGTCCGCGTAGCCGGGGCCCATGGCCGTGCGACGTATTAGTGGTGGCAGCAGCAGCCCGAATCCGATCAACAGCATCGGCCAGGCGCCCTGGCGGTTGCCCCAGACGTCAGGGGCGGCGAAGGCACCACTGCCCTGTAGCAGCACTGTCAGGTCGTGGCTGCCCGGGATCATGGCCTGAATCCAGGTATACTGATTGTGTTCATGGGGCACGATCAACTCACCCTCCTGCCGTCCGGCGACCGTCACCTCCAGCGCGGGCAGCAGCCGGTACCTCACCCGCAGGGCACCAATGTGCTCCCCGAGCTGCTCCCCTGCCAGCGGCGGTGGTTGCCGGTAGAGGGCAAAATCGCCCTCGGCGACGGCGGGATCCTGGCGCTGGTACCAGCTACCGGCATAGCCCGCCTGTTGCGGGTCCACTGTCTCCCAGCGTTCGAAGAAGAAGGGGCCGCGTTCCAGCAGCTCGCGGTAGGACTCCGACAGCTGGTAGGCACCCAGCAGCCGGCCTTCGCCCCAGAGAGTCACCGACTCCCCGGGGAAGGACCCGGGATTGGCCAGGCCCTGCTCGCTGAACTGGCGGTCAAAACGGTCGCTTCGCTCCAGTACATCCAGCCACCGGGGCTGGTATTGACACTGCTTGCGCCGATTCTCCAGCTCCCTGCAACTCTCGCTCCACTGCAGCATCTCCAGCTGCCGCTGCAGCGCCACCCCCGACACCCTGAAGCCGGTCAGGGGGTCGTGGAGGTTGGCCGCCAGCAGCTCGCCGGTGAGCAATACCAGCTCCCCTTCAGCGGCGGGATTGCGATACTCGGGCGCGACCCGGATCGCGGCCAGATGTTCCAGCTGCGCCTGGCCGCGGCCGCCGACCACATTGCCGCGCTCCACGTGCCAGACTGTCTTCAGGCTGAGCCCGGTAATCAGCAGGCCCAGCACGATGCGCAGGCCCGTCTTGAGCAGACCAGGCGCGCCCGAGCTAGCCATCGAAATCGCTGGCCGCGTGCCGCTCCGGCAGCTGCTCCTCTTCCGGCCCCCAGATGCGGTTGACCCGGCGCCCGCGCTGCACCGCGGGCCGTGCCTGGATGTCACGCGCCCAGCGGTTGAGGTGCGCATAGGCGCCCACGTCCAGGAACTCCTGGGCGTCATACAGGGTGTCCAGCACCAGGCCGCCGTACCAGGGCCAGACCGCCATGTCGGCGATGGTGTAGTCATCGCCACAGAGGTAGCGCCGCTCCGCCAGGTTGCGGTCCAGCACATCCAGCTGGCGCTTGACCTCCATGGTGAAGCGGTTGATCGGATACTCCCACTTTTCCGGGGCGTAGGCGTAAAAGTGGCCAAAGCCTCCACCCAGGTAGGGGGCGCTGCCCATCTGCCAGAACAGCCAGGACAGGCACTCGGCACGCGCCGACGCGGCCGTGGGCAGGAAGGCTGCGAATTTCTCCGCCAGGTACACCAGGATCGCACCGGACTCGAATAACCGCGTCGGCGGCGAGGTGCTGTGATCGAGCAGGGCCGGGATCTTGGAGTTGGGGTTGATGGCGACGAACCCGGAACCGAACTGTTCGCCCTCGATAATATTGATCGGCCAGGCATCGTATTCCGCATCACTGATGCCCAGCGCCAGCAACTCTTCCAGCAGCACAGTGACCTTGATGCCATTGGGCGTTGCCAGCGAATACAGCTGCAGCGGGTGCTTGCCTACCGGCAGCACCTTGTCATGGGTCGGCCCCGCCACCGGCCGATTGATGCTGGCGAAGCGGCCGCCGGTGGCGGTGTCCGGTGACCAGACCCGCGGCGGTACATAGCTGTTGTTGTCTTCCATAAAGTGCTGTTCTCCGTGACTGCTCCTGGCCGTTGCCGGTGATCGGGGCAGATTGTCGTTAAGAGCCCGGGGCCGTGATCTGCCGCACCAGCTGTGCCAACTCGTGCACGTGCGGATCGGTGGCATCGAGATCCTGCAGGGCCTGGGCCAATTGCAGCAGGTAGTCCCGATTGCTGCCGCTGGGCCCGGAGGCGGCCGCAATGTGGGCCGCAATCTCGGCCGCGGGCGCCGGCCCCAGGAAGGCGTGATTACCCTCGTCGGCCACGTAGAGCACGCCCGCCACGCTGTTGCCCCGCCCGGGAAGGGAAATATCCACCTCGTGGCGCCGATAACCGTTTTTCTCCCGGTGATCCAGATGCCCGAATACCGATTCCTCAATCAGGTAGGCCATGCCCTTGCACACCGCGCCCGGCGAAGGCACCAGGGTAACCACGCGCCCGGGAGCTGCCACTGTGCCCCGGTGATCGTGGGAACCCTGCCAGAAGCGGCGTTCCCAACCGGATACCGCGGCCACCTCACGCTGCAGGAACGGGAAATCGACCTTGTAGATCAGTGAGCCGTAGCCGAACACCCAATGGCTGCCAGCGCCCGCAGCAGGTTCACCCGCCATCGCGGCGCCTATTCAATACGCAGCGGGCGCTCGTAAACGCCCGCGTTGCCGGTGCTGATCTGGTGGGCGAGGACGACCATGTCGAAATCACCCGGGCCGGGCAGGTCCAGTTTCCCGGCGAACTCGTTGTCGGTACCGGTGAAATCCAGCGGTCCCTCCGCGACCAGCTCGCCCTCGCGGTAAAGTTGTACCCTGGCCCGGAAATCAGCAGCGGGCCACAGACCCTCTGCGGTGATGGGACAGCCGCAGATCATGGTGACACTGGCGCTCAGGGCCAGCTGCTCATCTCCCAGCGTGTAATCCAGCAGTTCGGTTATGAGCCCGGGCAGGTGCAGGATCACGGGTTGCTGCACCCGGTCCTGGCCGGGGATCAACCACAGGGTCACGGCTGTAGACTGGATGCTCTGGGCAACCGCCAGGGGACCGGTGACGCTGACCTCGACCCGGGTAGGTCGCGCCAGGCCGAGCTCTGCCTGAAAACTGGCGGGGTCCCCCAGCGTGGCCGAGCGGCCGCGGGTCTGGGGCGTCTGCATCAGCGCTTCGGTGTCCCCGGTGGGGCCGGTAATGGCGCCCTGGGCCAGCAGTTCTCCTGTCGCCGTGTTGCGAACCACGATGTTCATGTCGCCAACACCGCTGCCGATGAACTTGGCGTCGTCAGCGCGCACCAGCACCTTCAAGGCTGTGGTTGCGACGCTCTCCTCCGCCGACACCAGGGGCGCCAGCACCGCGGCGCCGAAGGTGACCACCGCGGCCACCAGGGCGCGGCCATAGTTTCCTGCTCGTTTGGACATCGTTGACTCCCTGTTGCAGCATGCAGTCGCGCGACCCCGTTACCCACTCGCGCTTCGTCGGCAAACAATAGCATAACCCGGCCCCGGTATCCGACGGCGCATTGGCAGTCGCCTCAAGCAAGCATCCGGACGGCGCGATGACTTGTCAGCCCCCGGGGGAAGGGACCTATAATGCGCGGCTGTATTGCAATCGGAACACGCTCATGGGCCGCGCCTACCAGAACCGCAAGGAATCCATCGCCAAGACCTCTGACGCCAAGGCCAGGGTATACAGCAGATATGCACGGGAAATCTATGTCACCGGCAAGGCCGGCGGCACGGACCCGGACGCCAACCTGGCCTTGCGCAGCCTGCTGGAACGCGCCCGCAAGGACCAGGTGCCGGCCCACGTTATCGAGAAGGCGATCGACAAGGCTAAAGGAGGTGGCGGCGAGGACTTCGCCGTGGCCCGCTACGAAGGCTTCGGCCCCGGCGGCAGCATGGTCATTGTCGAGTGCCTGACAGACAACCCCAACCGCACCTTCGGCGATGTTCGCCACTGCTTCACCAAGACCAAGTGCAAGCTGGGTACGCCCGGCAGTGTCAGCCACCTGTTCGATCACAGCGCTATCCTGGTATTTCCCGGCGACGACGAGGACGCTGCGCTGGAGGCCCTGATGGAAGCGGACGTCGATGTGACCGATATCGAAAGCGAGGGCGGCAATATCAGCGCCTTTGTCCCGCATACCGATCACTTCAAGGCCCGCCAGGCCCTGCTGGACGCTTTCGGCGAGATCGAATTCGAGGTGGACGAAGTGCAGTTTGTGCCACAGACCTCCGTAACCCTGGAGGAGGACGACGCCCAGGTCATGGAGAAGCTGCTGGACATGCTCAACTACCTGGACGACGTGCAGAACGTGTACCACAACGCCGCGGACTGACCGCCAGCGCGGGACTGCGGGCAGCAGCGACCAATCTGCTCTATGCTGTTGGGGGACATGCCGGCAATCAGTGGCCGGGAATCAATAACAGCTCACCGGAACCCGTGCCATGACGTCACTGCCATTGACCTGCCTGACCCTGCTGCTCCTGCTGCTGCCTGCCCTGCCCGGGTACAGCGCCGAACAAGACAGCAGCTGGTATCCCTCGCGCCATGGTGCCGAGGATACCCTGGGCGCAATCAATTACCTGTCGCCGGACAAGGTGCTGCAGGCTGCCCGCCTGGTAAAGACCGGCAAGACCTACGCCCTGGGCGTGGCAACCGGCCCGGACTCGCCCGCCTATGGCCCGCGCAGCTACGCCCTCACCGTGCTGCAACTGGACGATGGCGTCGGCGCGCCGCTGGCCGCCAACCAGCTCACTTCCAACGATGACCTGCTGCAGACCTGGATGGGGATCGGCAGCCAGATTGACGGTCTCGGCCACCTGGGCATCAACCACCGCTACTACAACGGTAAACACGCCAGCGAGTTTGTCACCGTCACCGGGCTGACCAGCTTTGGTATCGAAACCCTGCCGCCGATCGTGACTCGCGGCGTGCTGATCAACATGGCCAGCCACCTGGGGCAGGAGATTCTGGATGCGGGTACCGTCTTCGGCAGCGCGGAGATCAGGGCTGCGGCAGCGGCCCAGAATGTCAGCATCGAGCAGGGGGATGTGGTCCTCTTCCACACCGGCTGGCTCGCCATCGCCGACTCCGATCCGGCGCGTTTCATGGCCGGCGAGCCCGGCCTCAACCAGGAGGGCGCCCGCTACCTGGCGGAACTGGGTGTGGTGGCGGTCGGCGCCGACACCTGGGGCCTGGATGCCATGCCGGGCGAGCAAGCCGATGAGATGTTCCCGGCTCATCAGGAACTGCTGGCGCGCCACGGCGTGTACATCCTCGAGAACATGGACACCCGGGCGCTGGCCGCAGACGCCGCAACCGAGTTCCTGTTCGTACTCGGCCAGCCGCGCTTTGTCGGCGCGGTACAGGCGATCATCAATCCGGTCGCCATCCGCTGAGCCGGTGCCGCCGCCTGCGCTGGCGGCTGTCATGGAAATGGCGTAGCGTTTTCTGCCGCCTTCAAGAGGATATCCCATGCGCCAGACTTTAATCCCGCCTGCCCTTCTCCTGGCCGCACTGCTCGCGGGCTGCAGCGATGGCAGCGACCAGCCGCCACCGGAGCCGGTTGCCCCCTCGGCGCTGACCATTGCGCCAACGGCGATACCCGAGGGAGCCCCGGGTGAAATGGCGCAGCTGCGTTTTCGCGCCACCCTGACCGCGCCACAGCCGGAACCGGTACTGGTGCGCTATCGCACCGAAGCCGATAGCGCCGTGGCGGACGTGGATTTCCTGCCGGTCGAGGGCGATGTCACCATCCCCGCGGGAGCGCTGGCGGCGGAGATTGCGGTAGAGGTCTTCGGCAACGCGGAAGACGAGCCCGCCAAGACCCTGCGCCTGCTGTACGAGGTTGACGGCAATGCCGAGCCCACCGACACAGCCGCGGTGGGCACCATTGCCAACGATGACGCCGCCTGTGATGCGCCTTTCAACAAGGAGCCCAATCCCTGGCGCGTATTCGGCGCCGACCCGCTCAACTACGCCCATCGCGGCGGTGTGATCGATTTCCCGGAAAATACCCTCTACGCCTATGCCGAGGTCGCCCTGGTGGGTGCCGATGTGCTGGAAATGGATGTCTACCAGACCCGGGACAACGAGCTGGTCATCCTCCATGACCTCACGGTGGACCGCACCACCAACGGCAGCGGCAGGGTGGTGGACCTGACCCTGGCGGAACTGCGGCAACTGGATGCGGCCTACTGGTTCGTGCCCGGCGTCGGCACCCCGCAAGACCGGCCGGAGGAGGACTATGTATTCCGCGGCATTGCCACCGGCGAGCGGCCACCACCGCCTGGCTACAGCCCGGAGGACTTCCGCATTCCCACCCTGGAGGAGGCCCTGCAGCGCTTCGCCGCCGAGCGGCTCAACGTGGAGCTGAAGCCGGACCTGGACGGCGCCGGCGACTACGAACAGCAGATGGCCGCGCTATTGCTGCGCTACGGCCGCATCGATGATGTCATCGCCGCGTCGTTCGTCGACGAGGCCGCAAACGCGTTCAAGGCCGCGGCGCCGTGCATCCCCACCTCGGTACCCCTGGGCCAGGGCACCAATCTGGTCCTGGCGGCGCTCGGTGACGGCATCATTCCGCCGGTACCCGAGCACGTCGCTTTCCAGGTGCCCCCGGATACCAGCCAGATCACCGGGGAGGGCCAGTTGCCCGAGGGCTTCTTCCTCGAGGTGGTGACGGCGGACTTCATTGCCGATTCCCACAACGCCAATCTGGCGGTGCAGGTGTGGACCATCAATGACTGCGAGGACATGCTGCGGCTCATGGCCCTGGGCGTCGATGCCATCATGACCGACCGGCCGGTGCTCCTGCAGTCACTGCTGGACACGCCGCCGGAGCAGCGCAGCTGTGACTAGCAGCAGGGGCGCTAGCTGACCTTCACCACCAGCTTGCCGACATTGCCGCCGTCGAACAGCAGGTTCACCGCCTCGGGGGCGGACTCGAGGCCGTCGATCACGGTTTCCTCGTGCTTGAGCTTGCCCTCGAGGTACCAGGTCGCCAGCTGCGTGGTCGCCTCGGTGAAGCGATCCATGAAATCCGAGACAATAAAGCCGCGCACTTCGATCCGGCGCATGAGGATGGGCGCGAAATCCGCGCGCATGGGTTGGCCGCTGTTGTAGCCGGAAATCATCCCGCACAGGGGCATGCGCCCGAACAGGTTCATCCGCGCCATCACCGCTTCCATGATGTCGCCGCCGACGTTTTCGAAATTGACATCGATGCCGTCCGGCGTCGCCGCAGCGAGCTGCTCACGCCAGTCCGGCGCCTTGTAATCCACGGCGGCATCAAAACCCAGGTCCTCGACAATATGGCGGCATTTCTCGGCGCCGCCGGCAATGCCAACCACCCGACAGCCCCGGATCTTCGCGATCTGGCCGACCACGGAACCGACTGCGCCTGCGGCTGCGGACACCAGAACGGTCTCCCCGGACTGGGGCCGGCCCAGCTCGAGCAGGCCGAAATAGGCGGTAATACCGGTCATGCCGCAGGCGCCGAGCATCGTGGACAGCGGGATCGGCAGGTCCGCGGGCAGCACTGACATGGCATTGTCGCCTTCATCCGCAAGGCAGTAGTCCTGCCAGCCGGTGAGGCCGAGGACCTTGTCTCCAGGCTTGTAGCGCGGCGAACTGGACTTCTCCACCACGCCGATACCACCGCCGCGCATGACCTCGCCAATTGCCACCGGCGGCATGTACTGGTCCATGTCACTCATCCAGATCCGGTTGGTCGGGTCCAGGCTGAGATAGAGCACCCGCACCAGCGCCTGGCCGGGGCCGGGCTCCGGCACCCCGGATTCAACAAAATCGAAATGGCTGCGCTCGATGCGGCCCTCGGGCCGCGCCCGCAGGAGAAATTGGCGGTTGCTGGTGGTGCTCATGTCATCTCCATGATCAAAGGTGAGAATTGGTATTGTTACCTGCTGCAGGCCCAAAAGGCCACCGCAAATGAGGGCCCGCCAAACATCCGCCCTACACCTTGCCGAAAGCCTCTGCTACCCTGAAAAAAGAGCGGGACGGCCAACGGGCCGCACCGATACAGCCCCGGATCGAGGAAACCCATCCATGAGCCAGGCAAAAAGTGCCGCCGAATCCACCTCTACCATCCTGATTCCAGTGTTTGTTCCGGCCGTCGTCGTGATCCTGCTGCTGGTGGTTGGCACCATCAGCAATCCTGAACTGGCGGGAGAAGTGTTCAGTTCCACTCTCGCCTACATTACCTCGACCTTCGGCTGGTTCTACATGCTGTCGGTGGCCTTCTTCCTGGTATTCGTCGTCAGCGTGGCCTTCACCAGCTGGGGCCATATCAAGCTCGGTCCCGATCACGCCGATCCGCAATACAGCTTCCCGGCCTGGTTTGCGATGCTGTTTTCCGCCGGTTACGGTATCGCGCTGCTGTTCTTCGGGGTGGCGGAGCCGGTCCTGCACTACGCGACTCCCCCCGCCGGAGCGGGGGAAACCGTCGATGCCGCCAAGCAGGCGATGCAGATTGCCTTTTTCCACTGGGGTTTCCACATCTGGGCCATCTACGGTCTGACCGGGCTGGTGTTGGCCTACTTTGCCTTTCGCCACGGCTTGCCACTGTCCATCCGCTCGGCGCTGTACCCGTTGATCGGCGACAGAATCCATGGCCCCATCGGCCACGCGGTCGACGTGTTTGCCATTCTCGGCACCATGTTCGGGATCGCCACCACCCTGGGGCTGTCGGTGGCCCAGATCAACGCCGGCATCAATTACCTGTGGCCCGGGATCCCGGTCAGCGTGACCGTGCAGATCATCGCCATTGTCGTCATTACCCTGCTCGCCATCGTTTCCGTGGTCGCCGGTCTCGACAAGGGCATCAAGCGCCTGTCTGTGCTCAACATGGTGTTGGCGGTGGCACTGATGCTGTTCGTCTTCAGCGTCGGGCCCACCATCCACATCCTGGAGAGCTTCCTGCAGAACACCGGCAGCTACCTCAACCATATCGTCGAGCGTACCTTCAACCTGCAGGCCTACTCGCGCAGCGACTGGATCGGCAACTGGACCCTGTTCATCTTTGGCTGGACCATCGCCTGGGCGCCCTTCGTCGGACTGTTTATCGCCAAGATCAGTCGCGGCCGCACCATCCGCCAGTTTGTGGTCGGGGTGATGCTGGTGCCCACGGTGTTCACCTTCCTCTGGTTTTCGATCTTTGGCGACACCGCCCTGAACCTGATCATGAATGAGGGTTACAGCACGCTGATCGCCGACGTACAGGCGGACCATGCGGTGGCCCTGTTCAAGCTCTACGAAGTGCTGCCACTGTCGTCCGTCGTGTCCTTCATCACCGTGATCCTGATCGTTACCTTCTTCGTCACCTCGTCCGACTCGGGCTCGCTGGTGATCGACTCGCTGGCATCCGGGGGCGCCGCGATTACCCCGGCCTGGCAGCGGATATTCTGGGCTTCCGCGGAAGGGGCAGTAGCGGCTGCGCTGCTGCTGGCGGGCGGACTCAGCGCCCTGCAAACCATGACCATTGCCAGTGCGCTGCCCTTTTCCCTGATCATGATTGTGGCCGCCTTCGGCATGTGGCGCGCGCTGATCATAGAAGGCCACCACCATACCAGCCTGCAAACCGATATCCAGAGCCGCTTTTCCGGCACCTCCGGCAGGGGGCTGTGGCGGCGGCGCCTGGCCGGCCTGGTGACTCACCCGGACCAGGCGCAGGTGGAGGAATTCATCACCACTACCGTGCGCAAGGCCATGTTCCGGGTACAGCGGGAAATGGACAAGCAGGGCTGGATGGCCGAAGTGCACGAGAACGAGGCCCCCTTCCGTATCTGGCTGGAAATCATCAAGGATGAGCAGGTGGACTTCGTCTATGAAATCCGCATGCTGGAGCACGCCCTGCCCGATTATGCCTTCCCCGAGATGGTCCACAATCAGGAAACCCCGAACACCTACTACCGGGCGGAAGTATTCCTGCGCCGGGGCGGCCAGTCCTACGACCTCTACGGTTTCGACCAGCAGGACATCATTACCGACATCCTCGACCAGCTGGAAAAGCACCTGCACTTCCTGCACATTTCCCCTGCAAGCCTGCCCTGGAACATGGCGGAACACGATGCAATGCTGCACCCCAGCCCCGAGCCGTCGCCGGGGTCCTGAGTGAACCGCGCGGCCCTGTTGGCAGCCGTGGCGCTGTGTGACGGTCTCGCCGGAGGCACCGCGCAGGCCGCGGAACAGGCTACGGTGGAGGCTTTGCTGCAGCGCATCGAGGCCCTCGAAGCCCGGCTGCGTGAACTGGAAACCGGAAACCGGCAACCAGCCCCATCACTGCGCGAGGAACCCGTCGCACAAACGTTACCCGCAGCAAGTACTGAGCTGACGGATGCAGTATCCGGCTCTGAACGGCTCGCTACCGTGGAACCCGTCGCCAGCGCACCTGACATCCATGTCGGTGGCGCCCTGCGCTTCAACCTGGTACACCGGGATTTTGTCGACAGCTCTGGGGCCAAGCGCGGCGAGAGCGGGCTGGACGTGTTCCGGCTCAACGTCGACGGCAAGATCGACAACATCCTGGTCTCTGCGGAATACCGGTTCTATTCCTACATGAACACGATTCACCACGGCTGGCTGGGCTACGAGTTCGAGGATGCCAGCCAGCTGCAGGTGGGTATTCACCAGGTTCCCTTCGGTATCCTGCCCTTTGCTGCGCACAATGCCTGGTTTGGTGTGCCCTACTATCTGGGACTGGCGGACGACTACGACATGGGCGTTCGCTACCAGCGCCAGGACGGCCCCTGGACCAGCCACCTCGCCTTCTACAAGAACGAGGAACTGAACAGTCCCTCCGACCTCGACCGCTACTCCTTCGATCTGGTGCAGGTTGGCGAGCAGCAGAACGAGGAAATCAACCAGTTCAATGCCCGCCTCGCCCATACCTTTGGCCTCGGCAGCAGCTGCGAGACCGAGGTCGGCGGCTCCGGCCAGTGGTCCGAGGTCTACAACGCCGCCAGCGACCGCCGTGGCGACCACTGGGCTGCCGCCGCACATGTCGATAGCCGCTGCGGGCGCTGGAACCTGCAACTGCAGGGCATCCGCTATGCCTACGACCCCGTCAACCCCGCCGCAGCAGACACCACCGCGGTGCGGGTGGGCGCCTTCGGCGGCAGCTACGATATCGCCAGCGAGGCGGACGTGGCAGTCGTCAACCTGGCCTACAACTTCCAGTCGCCCCTGTCCTGGATAGACCAGATAACCTGCTACAACGACTACTCCCGGCTGTTCAAGGACGAACCCGGCGCCATCGACTCGCAGATCAACACCATCGGCTGCGCCATCGGCAGCGGCCCCCTGTTCACCTACATCGACTATATCCTGGCCAACAACATGGCCTTCTTCGGCGACGGTTCCATGGCCGCCGGCGGCAGCGACGAATGGCGCCGCCGCTTCAACGTCAATATCGGATTCTACTGGTGACTTCATGCTGACCCGCGCCCTGTCCCGACTCGGCATTCTCTGCGCCTGCAGCCTCGCCATTCCGGCCCTGGCGCAAAACTCGCTGAACGTGGTTTCCTGGGATGGCGCCTATGTCAAAAGCCAGATCCTGGGCTTTATCCGTCCGTATGAAGAGGCCACGGGGATCCGGGTGAACGTGCTGGAATACAATGGCGGCATTGAGGAGATCAGGCGCCAGGTACGCTCATGGAATGTGAGCTGGGATGTGGTGGACCTGGAACTGTTTGATGCCATCCGCGCCTGCGACGAGGGCCTGCTGGAAACCATTGACCCGGACAGGCTGCCCCCGGCACCGGACGGCACGCCGGCGCGCAGGGACTTCATCAGCGTCAGCCTGATGCCCTGCGGGGTCGGCAACGTGGTCGGCTCGACCGTGGTCAGCTATCATCGCGACAGGATCGACCGCGCCCCGGAAACGCTGGCGGATTTTTTCAACCTCAGTGACTTCCCCGGCCGCCGCGGCCTGCGGCACAGCCCCCAGGGCAACCTGGAGTGGGCGCTGATCGCCGACGGGGTGCAGCGAGAGGATGTGTACCGGGTACTGTCTACCGAGGAGGGACTGGACCGGGCATTCGCGATGCTGTCGAGCATAAAGCCCGCCATCGACTGGTGGCGCAGCGGCGAGGAGGCCATTCGCATGCTGGAGACGGGCCAGGTTGCCATGAGCTCGGTCTACAGCGGCCGAATCCACGACGCAGTGGCTCGGGGAGAGGCGCTGGAAATCCTCTGGGACAACCAGGTCTGGTTCTACGATGTCTGGAGTGTACCCAGGAATGGTCGCAATACCGCGCAGGCCATGGATTTCATTCGTTTTGCCACCTCCACCGAAAGCCTGGCCGCGCAAGCCAACCACATTCCCTACGGCCCGGTGCGCCGGTCCTCCATGCCCCTGGTCAACGAGGATATGCGGGAAGCCCTCCCCACCACCGAGGCGCACCTGGCCACGGCCATTGAGCTGGACGCGCAGTGGTGGTCGGACAATATGGACCGTATCAACATCCGCTTCCAGCGCTGGTTGCAAAGACCGGTCATGGTGCCGCGGCAGCTGCCGCGCTAATCGTCTCCAGGCGCTTCCGCGGCATCCCTGGCCGCGGCATCCTGCAGGCCTTCAATGCTGTCCGCATCCGGATAGCCATCGGCCACCAGGCCCCGGCTGCGCTGGAAATCACTCAGCGCGGCGCGAGTGCCGGAGCCGAAAATGCCGTCTTCGACACCGGCCTCGAATCCGAGCTGGTTGAGCTGCTGCTGCACCGCTTCCACATCACCCCGCGACAGGGGCCGCTGGGTCATTGGCGGCGGCCGCCGCAGGGGTCCGGCGCCGGCTATGCGGTCCGCCAGGTAGCCTACGGAGATGGCATAGGACTCAGAGCGGTTCCAGCGCATGATCACATCAAAATTCTCGTAGACCATGAAAGCGGGACCGGCGGCCCCCGCGGGTACCAGGATCGCTGCCTGTAGCTCCAACTCCGGCAACGGCCCGCCATCGCTGCGGCGAACCCCAAGCTGTGACCACTCCCGCAGCGGGCGCCACTTGCCGCCACCGGCCAGCTCGAAACGGAACCCGGGCTGCAGCCGCACTTCGCGTCCCCAGCGCAATTCCGGCACCCATCCCAGCTGGCTCAGGAAGTTGGCACCGGAGGCCAGGGCATCCTGCTCGCTGCCCCAGAGGTCAATGCGGCCATCGCCGTCACCGTCCACGGCGTAGCGCAGGTAGTTGCTGGGCATGAACTGGGTGTGCCCCACGGCACCCGCCCAGGAGCCGCGCATCTGCTCCGGCTGCAGGCGCTCCCGTTCCAGCAGCTGCAGCGCGGCGATGAATTCGCCGCCGAAAAAGTCGGCGCGGCGGGTATCGCAAGCCAGGGTCGCCAGGGAATCCAGGGTCGGCATGCCACCGAGATAGCTGCCAAAATTGGTTTCCAGCCCCCAGAAGGCGACCAGGTAATGTCCAGGTATGCCGTACTTCTGCTGCAGCCGTCCGAGGAACTCCTGATGCTTGCGATAGAGGATGCGACCCTGCTCTATCCGCGCCTGGGTGACACGGGCATTCAGGTACTGGGCAAAGGTCTGGACGAACTCCGGCTGCTTGCCGTCGAGCTCCAGCACCCTGGCCTGCTGCTGCAGACCGGGCACGATATCGTCCACGATCCAGTCGGCAACACGTGCCTGCCGGGCCTGGTCCTGCAGCCCTGCAAGGCAGGCGGGGAAACCGTCATCGGCCAGCGCCGGAGTGCAGGCGGCCAACAACAGAAGGCCAGAAAACGTCCGCAGGTTCATGACAGGCAATATCCACAACACATGTTGGCGGATACTTGCACCACCGCGCCCCCGACGCAAGACTTGACGTGAATGACCGGGCTGTTCCACGGCCGCACCTCGCCGGCCGCACCTCGCCGGCCGCACCTTGCCGGCCGCACCTTGCCGGCCGCACATGGCCAGGACTATCCGGCTTGCGTATCATGCCCTGACAACCGCGAACGAGCCCCTGCTTCATGTCGAGTCCTTCCAGCCGCAAACCCCGGATTTCCTGGCGCCTGTTGGGGGCGATCCTGTTCTTTCTCTGCGGGCTTGTGGGGTTTGCCTCCGGGGTCATCGTCAGCGAGCGCCCGGATGTCGCCACGGCCGGCCTCGTTGCCCAGGCCTACTACAGCCTGAGCCTGTTCGTGGTTGGCGGGGTGGAGCTGGGGGCACCGGTGAGCGGACCCTGGCCCGGCGTGGTGCTGCTGTGGCTGGCCTACTTCGGCTCCCCGGTGCTGGCCGCCTGGACCCTGATCGAGGCGCTGCTGAAATCACTCTCGCCGCAGCACTTCCAGCTGCGCAAACTGCGCAATCACGTGGTGGTTATCGGCGCCGGCGACCTCACCCTCAGCTACCTGCGAGTCCTGCGCAATCACAACCCGACCGTGCCGGTGGTGGTGGTGTCGCGGGCCCTGCCCGCTGCCCCGGTCGTGGATGAGCTGCGGGAAGAGTATGACGCCCTGCTGGCGGTGGGGGATGTCACCCACGAGTTCTTCCTGCGCCAGCTCCGGGTCAAGCGCGCGCTCCGGGTCGTGCTGCTGTCGGACAACAGCCTGCGCAGCTACGAAGCGGTCAGCGTGCTGCTGAACCTGGTGCCCGGCATCGGCTCCCGGGTGGTGATGCACTGTGCCAACCTGCGCTTCATGCGCTCAATGCAGAGTACCCGGGTGGCGCAGAGCTGCGAGACCTTCAACTCCTACAGCCTGGCCGCCTACGGCCTGGTGCACGGACACATGCTGCACCGGTTCCAGAAGTCGCGCGGCAAGGACATCGTGGTGCTCGCGGGGTTCGGGCGTTTCGGGCAGACGGTACTGGAGGAATTACAGCAGCACGCCCAGGGCGAACTGGACACGGTCGCCATCATTGAGCGCGATGCCATGCGCCGGGTGCTGGTTGCCGAGGAACAGATGATTTTCTCCAGCGACTATCGCCGCTGCGTATACGAAGGGGACATCTCGCACCCGGTGGTCTGGCAACAGCTGCGGCAGGAAGTGCACATCGAAGCCGACGCCTACAACCTGATCTTCGTGCTCGGCACCGGCCAGGAGGAAGACAACCTGCGCACCGCCCTGTGGCTGCGGCGCAACTACCCCAATGCCATGATCATAGCCCGCAGCAGCAAGCAGTCACGGTTCGCCGAGGAAGTCGGCAGCGAGCACCGTATCATCAACGTCAGCATTCACGAGCTGGTGGAGGAGAATATTCCGAAACACTGGGTGGAGCTGGCACCGGCCTGAGTAGCGGCGGACCCCAGGGTTTCCAGTGGGCTACTGGCGCCCTTCCCCGGCAGCAAATCGCAGCAGCGCGGCCCGGGTCACCTCCAGCGCGGCGGCGCGGTCGCCAACCCCCTGCAGCTCGATCTGCTTGCGGCCCGCGGGCAGCTGCTTGTAGACGGTGAAGAAGGCCTGCAGGCGCTGCAGTTCGATCGCCGCCAGGTCACCGATATCGCGCACGCCGGCATAGGTCGGATCCACCGCATCCGCGGGCACCGCCACCAGCTTGTCATCCTGCTCGCCACCATCCAGCATTTTCAGGATGCCTATCGGGCGGACAAGAATCAGCGCGCCGGGAACCACCGGCTCTCTGGTGTACACCAGTACGTCCAGCGGGTCGTTGTCGCCCGCCAGGGTCGATGGCAGGGTGCCGTAGTTCGCCGGATACACCACGGGCATGGACTGGAAGCGGTCCACCAGCAGATGGCCGGTAGCGGCATCCAGCTCGTACTTGGTAGTACTGCCGGCGGGAATTTCCACCAGGGCATAGACCTCGGCCGGGGCACTCTCTGGCTGCGGAAAATACAGCACGTTCTGCAACACTCTGTGCCCCGGTGCCGGGACCGCGACCTCCGCCAACGCGGGAAAGGCGAGCACAAGCATGAACATCGCAAGGGGCTTCAACATAATCAATTCCTCAAAAAAAAAGCCCCCGCACTGCGAGGGCAAGCTACGCAAACCGCTGGGGCTGGGCGCGGCCGGCCAGGTGCCCCCGACCAGGTGCCCCGGCTAGGCGCCCCCCAGCTAGGCGCCCCGGCTAGGCGCCCCGGCTAGGCGCCCCCGGCTGGGCGCCCCCCAGCTAGGCGCCCCCCTAAAACGTGTAGTTCAGCCCGAGTTCGTAGGTGGTACCGAACTCGTCGTACTGTGACAGGCGACGCTCATTGCCAAAGTAGTAGAACTCGGGCCGGTCGTTGAGATTGATCGCCGCCGCGGTCAGGGTCAGGTTGTCGTTGATGGCGTACTTGCCGGTCAGGTCTACCTGGACAAAGTCGCTGGTGTAGCGATCGTTCAAGGGATCACCGCCGATCGCATCGAGGTACTTGTCGCGGTAGTTCGCCGCCAGTCGCACATCCCATGGCCCCTTGTCGTAGCCGAAGGCGACGTTGGCGGTATGCCTGGCCTGCTTGAAGTAGGGGATGGTGCGCTCACCGTATGCCGAATCCGCCGGCAGGTCAGTCTCGCCATCCGCGTAGGTGTAGTTCACGACCAGCACGAAGCCGTTGTCCAGTGCCGTCTGGTAGGAGAATTCGGCGCCCCAGATGCTGCTGTCGCCAGCATTGATGAAGGTTTCACCCCGGTCCCAGGTCCGCCCGCGAAGTAAGATGTTGGCCGCATCCACCTCGACGATGGCGTCCTCGATATCCTTGTAGAACAGGCCGGCGCCGAAGAAGCTGGCGTCACCCATGTACCATTCGAAGCTGGCGTCGAAGTTCCAGGCGGTGGTGGGGTCGAGGAACGGGTTGCCGCCGGCAATCTCGTTGTCTTCCAGGTCAATTTCGGCGCCCGCGGCAGACTCGCCAAAGCCGGGCCGGACCAGGGAGCGGAACACGCCCAGGCGCAGCACCTGGTCCTCGTTGAGGTCGATCTTGACGTTCAACGAGGGCGCCAGGAAGTCGTAGTCGTTGTCGAAGGACACAAGGCCGGCGAAGGCGTCGCCGTCGAACTGCTTGCCAGTATAGGTGGCCTTGGTATCTTCGTAGCGCAGGCCGTAGATCCAGGTCACGGAATCGGTCTCAGTGGTCGCCATCAGGTAGCCGGCCAGGACATCTTCGTCGGTGTACCAGTCCGCGGCGATGGACTCCTCGTCCTCGTCTCCGCTCATTTCCCATACACTACCGGGCGCTCGGCAGGTGGTACCGTCGGACAGGGTAAACACCCCGTCACCCAGGGTGGAGATCAGGGCGCGGGTGCCGGCCACCGTCGGCGCCGGGCCGTGACGATTGCCAAAGTAGTTGCCGATTTCCTGGTTCGGGTAATCGGCAAGAGTGGAGTCATTTACCGGCTCGTAGCCACAGAAGTCGAAATCATTGTCCTTTTCCCGTTGCCGATACTTGAGACCGTACTGCAGCTCGGTGCGGTCGTTCATGGCGTAGGTCAGGTCCAGCTTGGAGCCGACATCCCGGTCCGTGGTCAGCGCTTCTTCGTATTCAAAGGCATTCAGCTTGAAGGTGGCCGGGTCGTAGAATTCCGGGGCAAAGTTGATCACCGGCTTCTTCGGATTACTGTTGTCATAGGTCATCGGGATGTCGAGTTCGGCGCTGCGGAAAATCACGTTCCACTTGTCGGTGTCGTCCTGCTCGGCCTCGGAGCCGAAAATCTCGGCCTTCAGGGTGCTGCGCTCGGAGAGCCGGAATTCGCCGCCGAACTGCGCCGAACTGATGGTGCGGGTCTCTACCCGCGGGCGGGATTCAGTGTCCACCCGCTGGAAGGGGTAGGTGAAGATGTCGCCCTCAATGACCGGGTCTTCTTCGAACGCGCGACGCACTTCCCACTTGGTACGGTCCTCGGTGTCGGTGTACTCGTTGTGGAAGAAGCGGGCGTAGTACTTGTTGCCGCCGGCGGCGTGGTAGTCAAAATTCAACACGATACCCTGACGCTCGCGCTCAAGGTCGTAGAAGCGCATTTCGTAATCTTCATTGATCGCAACATCAGACCAGCCGCCGGTCTCGTTGTTCTCCGAGACGATGCGACGGCTCTGGTCGCTCAGGGTCAGTGCCACCCCCAGCTCACCGTCCGCCAGCGGGAAGCGGTTGGTGGCGACCAGCGCCAGCTTGGGGTTGTTGCTGTCCCGGGTCAGCTCATTCCAGGAGGTCTCGGCCTTCAGCTTGGCATGGAAGCCGTCGTACTTGAAGGCGCTGATGGTCTCCAGGTCGATGGCGCCGCCGATGGTGTCCGCATCCAGGTTGGGAGTGAGTGTCTTGTAGACCGTCATCGAATCCAGCATGTCCGAGGCAACGCCATCGAGCATGATGCCGCGGCGGTTTTCCGGGGAGGCGGTGCTGACGCCGTTGATGGTCATGGCGTTGAGGTCGGCGTTCATGCCGCGCACAGAGATATAGCGGCCCTCACCCTGGTCATTCTCCACCATGATGCCGGGCACCCGGCGCAGGGACTCGGCCACGTTGATGTCGGCGAAGTTGCCGATGGCATCGGAGTCCACCACGCTGGACACCTTGTCCGAGGCGCGCTGCCGCTCCAGCGCATTGATCAACGCGGCGCGGGTGCCGTAGACGATCACTTCTTCCAGGCCGTCGGGTGGTGTTTGTGCGGCCGGTTGCGCGACTGCAGCACCCGCCAGGGTCATGGCGACCGCGGCGGCCATGGCCTTGCGTGTGGTTTTCCATCCAGTGTGTTGTGACATGTCCCCTCCAGAGTGATTGCCGCGTGTATTCAGCCGCGGCGGCAACTGTTTGCAAGCGGCGTGATATTAGGACCGGCCTGTGACACTGGAGTGACTTTTACATGTCGGTTTCGTGACAGGCAGGCAGTCTTGCCCGCCGCCCTGGGGGCGCCACTTCGCCTGATTTACGCCAAACCGCTATACTGGATGGCCATATTCACGACGCGGAGCTCAAGTCATGAAGATCTTGGCGGTTACCTTTACCCTGCTGTTGTCCATCGTCGGCCCTGCAAGCGCCCAGCAGGCTGCTGCCGGAGAGACCCGCTACTCCGCCTTCCACGATTACCGGGTGGTCACCGTGGCCGACGGCCTCATCCGGCCCTGGTCCATGACATTCCTGCCCGATGGCGAGCTGCTGGTCACCGAGCAGCCCGGGCGGCTGCGCGTGGTGCGCGACGGCAAACTCCTGGCCGAGCCAGTGGCTGGGCTACCGGAGGTGTACTACAAAGGACAAGGCGGACTGCTGGATGTGGTTGCGCACCCGGATTTCGCCACCAATCGGCTGCTGTACCTGACCTACTCCAAACCGCTGCCCGGCGACGAGTCCACCACGGCGGTGATCCGCGGCCGCTTCCAGGACGACGCGCTGCAGGAGGTCGAGGAAATCTTCGCAGCCAAATCCCGGGGCCGCGGCCACTACGGCTCGCGCATCGTCTTCGATGGCAAGGGCCATATCTTCGTCACCATCGGCGATCGCCAGGTGCCCCCCTCCGGCGAGTTGGAGACACACCCGGCACAGTTGCTGTCCGACCACCACGGGGTGGTTGTGCGCCTCGCAGAGGACGGCAGCATCCCCGCCGGCAACCCCTTTGTCGACGAGGATGGGGCGCTCGATGAGATCTGGAGCTACGGCCACCGCAATGCCCAGGGCATGACCATGAATCCGGCAACCGGGGACCTGTGGCTGACGGAACACGGCCCCCAGGGCGGTGACGAGCTGAACCTGGTCGAGGCGGGCGCCAACTACGGCTGGCCAGTGGTCGGCTACGGGGTCAATTACAGCTCCGGTTCCGCGATCCATGCCGGCACCCACGCCGAGGGCATGACCCAGCCGCGCAAGGTCTGGGTGCCGTCCATCGCCACGTCCGGCCTCGCCCTGTACACCGGCGACGCGTTTCCACACTGGCGCGGCCACCTGCTGGCCGGCGGGCTGGCGGGACAGGAAGTCACTTTACTGGAACTGGACGGACAGCGGGTCGTGCGGGAAGAGAGCCTGGCAAAAGGCATCGGCCGCATCCGCGATGTGCGCCAGGGACCGGATGGCTTTGTCTACCTTGCCATCGACGACCGCGGCGCCAGGCCATCCGCCATTGTGCGCCTGGAACCAGTGGTGCGCGCGCCGCTGCCGGAGAATGACTGACTGTCGCGCCAGATTACAGCCCGTGGCCCCGTAATGCGGTATGCTTGCGACATGACACAGCCAGGATACCGCAATGACCTTGACCCCGGATCTGATAGACGAGATTGAGCTGCTGCTGAAGTTCGACCTGAGCAGCGCCCAGGTGGGACTGAAAATTCACAGCAACGCGGCACCGGAAATGATTGCCGCCGCCGGTCGGCTCCACGCCAAGGGGCTTGTGGACCATGAGGACGGCGGCTTTCTCACGCCTCTGGGGCACGAAGCAGCGGAACACCTGCAGTTCGTGCAGCAGATACTGACCGCAGATCCCGCCGCCAGTTGAACAATCTGCTCAGGACGGGCGCCTGGCCACCACATCGGCCGCCATGGCCTCCAGCAGCCGGAAGGTGCCGGTGGGATCATTGCGCTTGAGCGCCAGCAGGTCCATCTCCGCGCCCTTGCCGACAGCGATCTCCTCGGTACCACTGGCGAAACCTTCAAGAATCGCAGCAGCGCACTCATCGACATCCATGCCGCCGTCGATATCCTCATCCACCGCACCTGTCGGCGCCCCAGTCCCGGTCAGGGCGTTGCGGGCGATATCCGTGCGGATAAAGCCTGGGACGATCGTCGTGACAGCAATACCCAGGTGCGCCACTTCCGTGCGCAGGGCATCAAAGAACCCCATCACCGCGTGCTTGGCAGCACAGTAGCCAGTGCGTAGCGGCACTCCCACCTTGCCCGCGACGCTCGCGGTTACGGCCACGTGACCGCTGCCGCGGCTGACCATGTGTGGCAGTACCTGCTTGGTGAGGGCGATCTGGCCGATGACATCGACCTCGAACAGCCTGCGGTAGACATCCAGTTCGGTTTCCAGGCACAGGGAACGCTGGGAGATGCCGGCATTGTTGATCAGCAGGTCGACCCGGCCGAAGCGCGCCAGCACCGCCTCCACTGCCGTCGGCATGGCACTGGTTGCAAGCACATCCAGCGGCAGCACCAGCACGGCATCCGGCTCCAGCCCGGCGTTGACGCAGTCGGCCTTCACGGCCTCCAGCGCATCAGCCCGGCGGGCCGACAGTACCAGCCGGGCACCGCGGGCGGCGAGCTGCCGGGCCAGGGCGGCACCAATCCCCCCGGAAGCCCCGGTGATCCAGACCACTTGTCCTCGCAACCTGTTGTCCTGCACCTTGCCGGCGTCGTCCATTGTTCCTCCTCCCATGCTGTAGTGACCCGGCATTATCGGTCAGCATGGCAGGACAAAAAAGGGGCCCGGAGACCCCGGGCAGTTCCCGCCTCCGGCAATACCACCAGGGACAACGCGGATCATGCGGTCGTGTATGCCCCTGGCAGCGCGTAGCCGGCCAGGGGCTTGCGCCGCGGGGCAGGATAGATGTACTTGCTGTGGCTCAGGCCGGTCTTTACCAGCGCATCTGCCGCATGCAGGGTCAGCGGGATCGGGTCCAGCACCGGCACCGCATACCCCGCCGCGGCAAGGCGCCCTGCAATGGCCTCGGCACAGCCGAAAAAACCGGTGCAGCCGAGGATGATAGCGCCGGCCCGCGTCGTTTCAATACTGTGCAGGGAAGCCGTCACCAACTGATCCACAAGTTCGTCCAGGCGCTGCTCGATCTCCAGCACCGGAATATCAACGGCGCCAAACCCGGCGTAGTTCGCCTGCAGCCCGTAGCGCGCCACCAGGCCGTCTATCATCGGCTTGAGGCGGTCCAGCACGGTAATGAAGGCGAAGTGATGCCCCAGCATGCTGGCGTAGTGCATGCAGGTTTGTGCCGGACCCAGTACGGGGATCGAGACCAGTTCCCGACAGGCTTCCAGCCCCGGGTCACCCATGCAGTCTATGATCAGTGCCGAGGCCCCGGCCTGCTCGGCGGCCACCGCCTGCTCCAGGATCCCCGGAATACTGAGGGCCTCGTCCGCCGAACACTCTATCGATGCGGGACCGGTGCTGATAAGGCTGTGGCGGACCTCCATGTCCGGGCGCAGGAACGGCTGCACATCGTCGAGGCTGCGTACACCTTCCGTGATGATCGGGGTAATGATGTGGATGACTGACTTCATGCCGACACCTCCTGTCGATTGGCCCGAAGGCATCAGATGCTCAGGTCCAGGCTGACACCATAGGTACGGGGCATGCCCCAGGACTCGCCGAAACCGACGCTCGAGAACAGCACCTGGGTGCGATAGCGCTCGTCGGACAGGTTCTTGCCCCACAGCGACAGCGTCCAGGCTCCCGATGCGGCACCGACGCCCGCGCGTGCGTTCCACAGCCAGTAGCTGTCCTCGCGGGCCTCCTGCGGCTGGCGCACGATATCGAAGGTCATCTCATCCTGGTAATTGAAGTCCACCATGACATCGGCGTACAGGCCCGCCGACAGCGGCCACTGGTAGCGGACGACACCGTTGACGTTCAACTCCGGGGAATTCGGCAACTCACTGCCCTCGGCGACACCACCGACGATGGAGCGGGTGATCTCGGTATCCAGCAAGCCCATCCCGAGGCGCACATCCAGCCCCTCGGCCGGGCGCCAGGCCAGCTCGATCTCGCCACCGGTCACCTCCGAATCACCGACATTGGCAATCCCGAACAGGGTACCTACCGGCGAATCGAAGATCCCGCCGTAGAACTGCATGTCCTCGTAATCGTAGAAGAAAATGGAGGCATTCAGTTGCATGGAGCCATCCAGCAGGGTCAGCTTGGCGCCGGCCTCGTAGGCCAGCAGGTTTTCCTCCTCGAAGGGCTGTAGGTCCGACGGGTCAAAGGTCAGCTGGCCCTGGAAACCGCCGGACTTGAAGCCCCGGGATACGCTGGCATACAGCAGTGCATCCTCGAAGCCGGTGTAATCGATCCCGAATTTGCCGGATACATCGTCGGTGCTGTAGTCGTTGCGAACGCCCGGGAACAGGGGCGCCTCGAAGCCGCCGCCGATCAGGTAGGTAAAGGCATCGGAGAAAGTCTTGTCTTCATCGGTGTAGCGCAGACCGGCTGTCAGCCGCCAGGCGGGTGTGAGCTGCCACTCGGTATGCAGGAACAAGGCAACCGAATCGGATTCCTGGCGATATTCATTGCCCAGCGACTCGAAGCCATCCAGGCCCAGCAGGGGCAGCAGGTCGGCGCTGTCAAAGCGGTCACGGGTCTCCACTTCGTCGCTGCCGTAGAAGGCACCCGCGATCCATACCAGCTCGTCACTGAGATAGGACAGGCGCAGCTCCTGGGAGAACTGCTCCACGGCATTGTCGAAATAGCCATCCAGCTGGACCAGGCTGGTTGCATCCCGGTCTTCCACGTGGAAGCGGTCGAGCTCTTCCCAGGCGCTGATGGAGGTCAGGCTCAGCTGCTCGGTGAAAGCCCAGTTGGCGGTCAAAGAGAAGCCCTGGCTGTCTATGTCCTGCCGGGTATCCACCGAGGCACCCGAGCGGAAGACATCGCGATCACCGTCGTCCTCGGGTGAAAACGGATTGTCGATCTTCACCAGGTGCACGTCGGAGTCATCCCTGCCCCCGTGGGCGTTCAGGAGGACATCCAGGTTGTCGGTCGGCTGCCACTGCAGCAGCGCGCGCCAGGCGGTGCTGGCGATCCTGCCCACCTCCTCGCCAGTGACGCGATTGGTCTGGTGGCCGTCGCTCTGGCGGATACGCTGCACAGACAGGCGCCCCTCGAGTCCCGGCGCCAGCGGACCGCTGACAAAACCGCGACCGGAGGCATGACCGTAGCGGCCGTATTCGAGCGTTGCTCCCGCGGCAAACTCGTCGGTCGGACGGTTGGCAATGAAGTTGACCGCGCCGGCGGTGGTATTGCGCCCGAACAGGGTCCCCTGTGGCCCCTTCAGCACCTCCACCCGCGCCAGGTCATGCATCTGGAAGCTGAGCATGGCCGGTGATACCAGGTACACCTCGTCAATATAGATACCCGCTGCCGGGTTGTTGTTGGTCGCATAGTCATTGAGCCCGATACCGCGGATCGTCACATTGGGAATGGAATTGGCGACCACGTTATTGATGCGCAGGTTGGGGGTCTGTGCGGCGATATCCACCGGCTGGTTGAGGCGCAGCGCGTTGATGTCATCGCCACTGAGGGCAGTGACGGCGATGCCCACCTCATTGAAACTCTGTTCCCGCTTCTGCGCCGTGACAATGACTTCCTCCAGCTGCAGGCCGGCCGCCGGCTGGGCCGCGAGCTGATACTGGAATCCGGCGGTAGTGGCGGCGAGTATCGCCCCGATCATCCTGTTGTTGCGCTTCATCTCTTTCTCCCCACACATTGATGTTGTTTTGGCTGTTAAAGTGATTCGATCGGCCGGAAAGGATCGTCCAGCCCGAAGGCCGCAGGACCGAAGACCTGCAGCGCCGCCGGCGTTCTGAGAATGGGTGGCGCACTGACCCCGAGCACCTTCACCCGCTGTCCGTACTTGAGTCCCTCCACCGGGATCGGTTCGGCGGTCTCCCGGTCCACCACACAGATCAGGTCGGGCACTATGGCCCGCACCGCACCGTCCTGGCGCGCCACCAGATGTTCGTTCTGGAACACAAGCTGCATCGCGGCACCGCTGCCGTCCAGCGCCACCAGGTCACACAGCCCCACCGAGAACCCGCCGCGGGTGTCGCGCTGGAGGTCGCTGACCTTGCCGTCGAAGATCACCTTGCAGTGGCTGTAGTAGGGGGTGGCACGCAGCGCCGACAGCAGGGCTCCCACGGGATCACCGGCCCTGCGGCCCGCCGCGATGGCGCGGCCGATCTCCAGCGCCAGGGTCATGGTGCCGGTGACCGCGCTGTCCTTGACCTGGCGTCCGGTCATGAGATAGCTGGAAAGCATGACGCTGCAGCCCATCTCCACAGCGCACACCCGCACCAGGTCCTCCGCGCGCTTGGCACTGCCGGTATTCACGACCAGGGAATTCAAGTGCTCGTCAGTCACCACCAGCGGGGTACAGGACACGCCGTGGACGTTGTAGGTGACCATCTGGATCTCGGGAAAGGCGCGTCCCATGCCGTCGGCATCCACCAGTGGCAGCCCGGTGCGGGCCGCGGCCATGACCGGCACCAGCGAGTTGACCCCGCCAATTTCGATCGGGATCACCGCGTCTGCACGCCGGCCCGTGTATTCCTGCAGCTGTGCCAGGGCGAGATCGATGTCATCGCCACAGGCGCCCTTCTCCACCAGCACCGTGGGCGCGCCCAGCATTGCGATGGTGTAGACGTTGGCATCGTCCGCAAGGCTTTCCACGCTGACCAGCTCAGGTGACCCGAACTCCTCGATCGCGCTGGTGGCAAGCATCCGACCGATATAGGGGTCCCCGCCGCCTCCCGTTCCCAGGAACGCGGCGCCGGTGGCAATGTAGGGCAGGTCTTCCAGACTTATCTTCATGTTCGCTTGCATACTCCCGTAGAGCCCTGGAGGCTTCAGATACCGGCGGCCAGGTCACCGGCCACCTTGACTTTCACCCGGACGGCATTGCCCGGCACATACGCCAGCGGCAACTCCTCGAGGTCAATGACCACGATGCTGTCCGGTCGCGCACCGGCGGCCACGGCGCGCTCGCAGGCTTCGGCCCGGGCCGCGGCCAGGGCCGCTTCGCGACCGCTCTGCTCGTAGGAGAACACCCGGTCGGTCTCGCCACCGATCTGGGCGATCGAGGCGCCAATGGCATTGGCAACGCCGGCGTGCCCGGGCACGATGACCTCGGTGGTCCCGGGGATGTCCCGGCTGATCAGCACCGCGCCGCCGCCCACCAGGATCAGGGGCACCGGCTCGGCACTGGTTTTCATCCGGTCCACCCCGCCGGCTACCATGTCGTGTATCCGGGTGACGCAGCGCTCAACCAGGGCCGGATCCAGGTGGGCCACGCGGTCGCGGTCGCCGATCTCGGCGTAGCCCGCCGCCACCGCGATATCCGTGGCGGTGAGGGTACTGCCGCCGAACACCAGGGCTTCCTCCAGCAGGCGGTAGCCTACCGAGCCCGGGCCGATGGCGACGTCGCCATCCTGCTCGACAACGCGGGAACCGCCGCCCAGTCCCAGCGCGTAGATATCGGGCATGCGGAAATTGGTGCGCACCCCCCCGACATCCACCGACACCGAGGATTCGCGCGGGAAGCCGCCGGCCAGCCAGCCGAAATCCGTGGTCGTGCCGCCGATGTCCGCCACCATCGCGGTTTCATGCCCCCCCAGGCGCGCGGCGCCGCGCATGCTGTTGGTCGGGCCGGAGGCAAAGGTCAGCACCGGGTAGCGCTCGACAAAATCCGCGCTCATCAGGGTGCCGTCGTTCTGGCTGATATAGAAGGGGGCCTGCAGCGACAGTGCGCGCATCGCCGCCCCGAAGGAACGAACAACCTCGCGCGACAGCCGGGCCAGCGAAGCGTTCATGATGGTGGCGTTTTCCCGCTCCAGCAGTCCTATCCGGCCGATTGTATGGGACAGGGTGATCGCCACCTCCGCCCCCATTTCCGCGCGTACGATGTCCGCCGCACGCAACTCCATGTCGGCGCTGATGGGCGAAAACAGGGAAGAGATGGCGACGCTCTGGATGCCCGCTTCGCGGAAATGTTGCGCGGCCTCGCGCACCGCCTTTTCGTCGAGCTCCGCGTTGACGCGGCCATCGTATTGCACGCCGCCGCGAACCTGAAAGCAGGGTCCACCAATCGCCTGGCGAATGTCCCGGGGCCAGTCCACCAGCGGCGGGATGCCGCGAGCCGCCGGCAGGGCAACCCGCAGGATACCCACCGGCAGCAGGGATTGGCGAGCCACGAAGGCGTTGGTGAAATGGGTGGTGCCGATCATCACCGCGGTCACGGCCCGTGGCTCGACTCCCGCCGACATCAGTACCCGACGCAGCGCAGCCTCGATGCCGGAGCTCACGTCCTCCGTCGTCGGCTGCTTGCAACTGGCCACCACCCGCAGGCCGTCAACCAGCACCGCATCCGTATTCGTCCCGCCGACATCGACTCCGATTCTCATGGTGTAATGTATCCCTGACTGCTTCAGGCTTACCCTAGCCAGCGCCGCGCCCACTCACAATCCGCTTCTGGTGTGGGAAACCGGTGTCCGCGGGTGGGGCCGGTTTCAGCACTGTCGTCTGCAGCCCACCCGAACGGGCGGGGCGGGCCGGGCGCATGGGCGTCGATTTCCCGGCGCCAGTCTTATACAGTCAGTGCTATGCAGGAACATGCCCCAGAAGACACGCCCCGCCCGACCACGGCCTTCCCGCCGTGGCTCGCGCTCGCCAAGGTGTATCCGCCCAGCCAGCGGGTGGATGTGCTCGCCCGCCGGGGTCTCGAACTGCGCCTGAACGAGGGGCTGTCGAAGCGGGCGACCATTGTCAGCGCCCCCGCCGGGTACGGCAAAAGCACGCTGCTCGCAAACTGGCTGCGCCAGTTGCCGGATAGCACGGCAACCTGCTGCTGGCTGGCGCTGGACGAAGACGACAACGACGATCTGCAGTTGTTGACCTATCTCGCCTTCAGCCTGTCCCGCGCCGGCGTCCTCCAGCCCACCTATCAGGACAGCAATGCATTCCACGGCGAGCTCACGCCCCGCCAGATACTCAACCTGATCCAGCGCAGCATCGAGGCCTGCACCGGGCGCGTCCTGCTGGTTATCGATGACTTCGAGAAGCTTTTGCCGGCGAGCATTGAAGCAATCATGCAGCCACTGTTGCGCTACGCGCCCGAGAACCTGCATCTTTGCATCGCCACCCGTGATGACAGCGCCCTGGACCTCAGCCGGCTGGAGGTCAACGGGGAGGTACAGCGTCTTGATGCCACGGCACTACAGTTCACCCTGCCCGAGATCCGGGAGATATTCTCGGGCCAGCTGCCTGCCGCGGTAGCCGAAGAGATCTACCGTCGCACCCGGGGCTGGCCGGTCGCGGTCCAGATGTTGCGCAGCGCCCTCGCCACCGAGCGCGACCACGAGCGGGTACTGCAGGAGCTGGGCCGTGATGCCGGCACCCTGTCTGCCTACCTTGCCCACCAGATCCTGGAAGGGCTGGAGGACCCGGACCGGCAATTCCTGATGTCGGTTGCACCGCTGGAAAGAGTGGATTGCCCGTTGGCCGACCATGTTCGCGAGGCAGGGGACAGCCTGCAACGCATTCACCGGCTGCAGCACCTGCACAGCCTGATACGACCGCTATCGGGGCCCGGTGACATCTTCCAGCTGCACCCCCTGTTGCGGGATCATCTCTACCGTCGGCTGCAGATCGAGGATCCGGCCCGGCTGCGACACCTGCACAGCCGCATCGCGGACTGGTATGCCCGCGAGTCCGACCTGGTGAATGCTGTGCGCCACTGCGTGCTTGCCGGCGACCCCGCTCGCGCCATCGGGATTATCGAATCCATGGGCGCCATTTCCCTCTGGTTGCGCGAGGGCATTACCCGGATCCGCACCGCACTGGGCCTGCTCGACACCATGGTCATCGGCGCGTCACCGCTGCTGTTGTTGTTACAGAGCATCATCGAGGTGAAGGATGGCCTGGTATTCAGGGCCCTGCAGACATTCCGCGAGGCCGAGCGGCTGGTCCTGGATGACGGGGCTGCCCAGGCGGCGGGAGTACCCGAGACGCTGCTGAACGAACTCCGGCAGATCGACGCCTACCTGGCCATCTATGCGGGGCGCAGGATCCGGGAAACCAGCTACCAGGCCCTGCTGGAGTCAACCGCCCGGATCGACCGCCAGGATCCGGAGCGGCGCGCCTTCCACTACAACCTGATGTGCGTGGTGCATACCCAGCAGGGCGATTTTCGCAGTGCCCGCCACTTTGCCCGGGAGGCCATCCGCTCCTTTCGGGAGATGGGCTCCCTGTATGGCGAAAGCTATCTGTACTTCCACCTCGGCGATGCCAGTTTTGCCGAGGGCGAAACCGCCAAAGCCGAAGAGCTCTATCGAAACGGGCTCGATATGGCACGGCGCAAGTTCAGCGAAGACAAGGGCCTCAGGCTGATCGGCCATGTCCTGCTGCTGGAGTTGCTGGACGAGCTGGACCGCGACGATATGTCGCTGACGGTATTGCGGCAGCTTCCGCGCGAACTGGAGGCTCGCGAGGCCTGGTTCGACATCTACCTGGCAGGCTACTGTACCGCCAGCAATATCGAGTATCGACGCTCGGGCCTGAAGCCCGCACTGCGGCTGCTGGAGCGGGCCATGAAGTACGCTGACCAGCAGCGCCTGGCACGCCTGGAGGACTTGCTGCAGTGCCAGCGTGTCGAGCTGCTGGTGAGGGCGGGCAAGCACCGCGCCGCCCGTGCGCTGGTCGCGGATTCAGGCATCAGCCTGGAGGCCTATCGCAGCGGTGACGGCAATGAAGCGGCCTGGCGCGAGCGGGATGTTGCCGCCCTCGCCATCAGCCGCCTGCTGCTCGCGGAGGGGCGCAGCCAGGAAGCGCTCGCCGAGCTGGCGCACTTTTCGGCCCAGGCGCGCGAGCAGGGGCGCCTTCGCTCATCGATCCGCTACGCCCTGCTGATGGCCCAGGCAGCCCACGCCCTGGGCGACAGGGATCGGGCACGGGAGCACACCGGTGAGGTTCTGGCGCTGTCCCTGCGCACTGGTTTTATCCGCGCTCTGGTGGACGATGCGGGCCCGCTCGAGGACCTCATCGACCTGTACCTGGCTCGCAGCGAGGGCCTCGACGCCAGACTGGTGAACCACGCCGTCAGGTTCAGGGAGCGGCTGCGGGGACCCGCCACCGGCGCAGTCACCCAACCCCTGCTCAGCAAGCGCGAACAGGAGGTCATGGCCCTGCTGGCCCTGGGTGCTGCCAACAAGGTGATCGCCAGAGACCTGGACCTGTCCGAGAACACCGTGCGCTTTCACCTCAAGAACATCTTTGCCAAGCTGAACGTCCAGAACCGGGTGCAGGCGGTCAGCAAGGCATCCCTGTTGGGGGCTGACCGCCGCCAACGGCGCACACCCGCCCACGGGCGCTGACTGTCTTCAGGAAAAGGCGGTTCCAGTTCTTACGCCGAGCTTTTTGAACAGGATGGCGGCCGGGCAGAAGCCGGTGAAGGCAGCCTGCAGGAGATTGGCGCCCACAAAGGCGGTAAACCAGAGCCAGTAGCCGCTATGGAGCTGGGCCAGCACGAGGCTGAACAGAACCATGATGCCGGCAAAGGCCATCACTGCGCGATCAAGTGTCATGACATTCTCCCTGGGATAAACCCGCTGCAACTGCACATACATTAGTATTTTCTTATATATTTGTCAAAGTGCTCGCCGCGGGGGCAATGGCAGTATCCATTGCTGTATCCTTCCGGAGGCTGAAAAGACAACAGGAATCAATTCATGAGTAATGCAGATCAGCTGGCCTACTGGAACGGCGAGGCGGGCCACAAGTGGGCGGACAATGACGCGATGATGGCGCACATGCTGGCCCCCATCGCCCGGGATCTTATCCAGCACGCCAATATCGGGGGCGCCCGGCGGGTACTGGATGTGGGCTGCGGCGGCGGCAGCGAAACCCTGCTGCTGGCAGAGCACCTCGGCCCCCAGGCCAGCGTGCTCGGTGTGGACATTTCCGCCCCCCTGCTGGCCGTTGCGCGGGAGCGCGCCCGGGCAGCGGGCGCCCGCGGCAGGCAGGTCGAGTTCCTTGAGGCGGACGCCTCGAGCCACGCCTTCCCCCCCGCCAGCTTCGACCTGCTGTTTTCCCGCTTCGGAGTCATGTTCTTCGACGACCCGACAGCGGCCTTTGCCAACCTGTACCTGGCTCTCCAGCCCGGGGCAAAGCTGGCGTTCTCCTGCTGGCAGCCGTTGCAGGAGAACCTGTGGGCGATGATCCCCCTCAAGGCCGCGTTCCAGCATCTGCCGGCGCCGGAGCCACCACCACCCCATGCCCCGGGACCCTTCGCCTTTGCCGATGCCGACTACACCCGCTCGGTACTGGCGGGCGCCGGGTTCAGCGACATCGCGATCACGGCACACGCGATCACCATGGCCTGGGGGCGCGAGGACGATCTCGCCACCACAGCCCGGGACATGTTGAACATGGGCCCGGTGAGCCGTCTGCTGCAGGACTGCGACCCGGTACTCCGGGAAGCCGTCCACAGCTCCGCCATCGAGGCCATGGCGCCCTGGTTCAGCGACGGCAAGATACGCATGCCCGGGGCGGTGTGGCTGGTGACGGCGAGCAAGCAGTGAACGCGGAAGCGGCGCGAAGACCCGCCACCCGCGGAGCCGCCGCGCTGCAGTTTGTGCTGCGCATGAGCAGCGTCCTCGCGCTGGCGCTGACGGTTGCCCTGGCCGGCAGCCATACCGGCACCAGCTGGCACGGCTGGCCGGTATTTGCCCTGTGTGCGCTGCTGGCGCTGACGCTGCAATGGCTGGCCTTTGTGCCGGCGTGGTTGCTGCAAACCGAGAAGTTCTATGACCTGACCGGCTCCTGCACCTACCTGGCGGTGATCTGGCTGGCGGTCGGCCTGAGCGGTGCCAGCGATAGCCGCAGCCTGCTGCTGGCCGGCTGCATCAGCCTGTGGGCGTTGCGGCTGGGCAGTTTCCTGTTCCTGCGCGTTCTCAAGGATGGCAGCGACTCACGTTTCGACCGGATCAAGCCCCATGCCGGCAGGTTCCTGTTCACCTGGAGCCTGCAGGGTTTGTGGGTCCTGATCACGGCCGGCTGCGCACTGGCGGCGATCAGCGGCGGTCGCGGAGGGCAGGTGGGTTTGCTGGAACTCGCGGGCCTGCTGCTCTGGCTCGGCGGTTTTGCGATCGAAGTGATTGCGGATCGCCAGAAGCGCGCTTTCCGGCGCACCCACGGCAGTGAGCGGTTTATCGACTCGGGCCTCTGGTCCCGCTCCCGGCACCCCAACTACTTCGGCGAAATCCTGCTGTGGTGTGGTATTGCGCTGATTGCGGCACCGGCGCTGGCTGGCTGGCAGTGGCTGACGCTGCTGTCACCCCTGTTCGTATTCCTGCTGCTGACCCGGGTCAGCGGCGTGCCACTGCTGGAACGCAAGGCGGATCGCCGCTGGGGCAACGACCCCGAATGGCAGGCCTACCGGGCCCGCACACCGGTACTGGTGCCACGCCCCTGGCGCTGACCGGGCAGGGTTCGTGCCCTGCAAACGCGCATAAGCTATAGTGCCCCACCCTGTTTGCAGATAAGCCGATGCCATGGCGCTCAAGTCCACCATTTTCAAGCTCGACCTCAATATCGCCGACCTGGACCGCCAGTACTATGCCGATTTTCCGCTCACCCTGGCGCGCCACCCCTCGGAGACCGACGAACGGATGATGCTGCGGGTGCTCGCATTTGCCCTGAACGCGAGCGACAGCCTGGAGTTCGGCCGCGGCATCAGCACCGATGACGAGCCGGACCTGTGGCAAAAGGACCTGACCGGCAGCATTGAAACCTGGATAGAACTGGGCACCCCCGACCCGGACCGCCTGCGCAAGGCCTGCTCCCGCTCGCGCCGCGTCATCCTCTATGCCTACGGCGACCGGGCAGTGCCCGTGTGGTGGCAGAAGCACGGCCCCGGCCTGGAGCGCTTCAAGCACCTGCAAGTCTGGCAGATCCCCGACACGGGCGCCCGCGCACTGGCCGCCATGGCGCGCAGCGGGCTGGAACTGCAGTGCACCCTCTCGGGCGGCGAAGCCTGGCTCAACGGCGCCGGCGAGTCGGTAACGGTGCGCCCGCTGGCGCTGAAAGAGGGCGCTCAGGACTCCAGCAGTACACGGTGACCGCGGGCGAGCTGGTAATCCGGTGCGCTGATGCCATCCACGAACAGCCAGTCTGCCTCCAGGGCACTGGGCGTCACGCTCAACAGCATGAAGCCGCGCTGATGCAGATTGCAATAGTGCAGCTCATCGATCAGCAGGGTCATCGTCTCCGCCAGTTGCAGCGCCTCCTCGTCACCGACGCCCAGATATTTCTCCATGCCCGGTGATGACACGCTGGCCGTGGCCAGCTCGACCCCGACCTCTGCGCCCTGCCGGTCGTGGAGCCGACTGTACCAGGCATTGTGGGTATCGCCCGCCAGTACCACCAGCCGCTTGCCCAGCTGCTGCGCGAGGCCGTAGAGCTTTTCCCGCTCCACCGGATAGCCGTCCCAGGCGTCCAGGTTATAGGGCGTCACCCGCTGCAGGCGGGCCTGTTGCTCCGGGCCGATATCCCAGCCTCGCAACAGCGCGGCTTTCAATTCAGCCAACTCCGCGAGCAGGGGTGGCAACTCGGCCCGATCTTCCACGCCCAGCAGATCAGCTGGCAGGTGCATCTTCGCCATCAGCACCTGCTGGCCCAGCACCTGCCAGCGGGCGGGCGATGCGGCCAGGCGCTCGCCCAGCCACGCCAGCTGCGCGGGGCCCAGCAGGCTCCGCTCCGGGTTGCCGAGGTCGGCCCGAAACCGGTCCTGGTCCATGGCGCCGGTTGCGGAATCCACGTAATCCCGGTATTCCAGCTGTCGGTCGCGGCCGATGATGCGCGTATCCAGCATGTGCAGGGACAGCAGGTCGCCGAAGTCGAAGCTGCGGTAGATCTGTTCGTTGCCCTCGGCAATGGGGGGACGCACCGGCAGCCACTCATACCAGGCCCGCAGGGCCGCCAGCTTGCGTTCGCCAAAATCCCCTTCCCCGGAAGAATGGTTTTCGGCGCCGTCGCGCCAGGCGTCATTGGCGACTTCGTGATCATCCCACACGGCGATGCAGGGCGCGGCCGCGTGCATGGCCTGCAGATCCGGATCCGTGCGGTAGAGGGCATAGCGCTTGCGATAGTCCGCCAGGCTGTACAGCTCGCCGGCATTATCTGCCGGCAGGCTGCGACCCAGCTGCCCCGCGTTCTCGGTGGCATAGCCGCCGGCACCGTATTCATAGAGGTAGTCGCCCAGATGCAGAAACGCATCCAGGTCCGCCACCCGGCTGCCCTCACGATAGACGTGGAAATGGCCCGCGGGATAATTGGAACAGGAGAACACGGCCAGCCGGACCTGCTGTACTCCGGCGGCGGGCAGGGTCTTGCTGCGCCCCACCGCAGTGACGCTGTCGCGGGCAGCGAAGCGATAGAAATACTCGGTACCCGGCTCGAGGTCACGCACATCGACCTTGACGGTGTAGTCACGCCCGGCATCGGCTCGAACCTCGCCGCGCCTGAGCACCCGTTCGAAGGCGGAATCTGCCGCCAGTTCCCAGGACAGGTCGAGGGCGGGCTCGCCCGCGGCAGGCGTGGCCCGGGTCCAGAGCAGCACGCTATCCACTCCAGGGTCACCCGAGGCGAGGCCGTGCTCAAACCGGGCAGCCGAGAGCGAGCCCCGCGGCCGGGCTGACTGACAGCCGCCCAGGGCGGTGGAAATCGCCACAGAGCCTGCGAGGACGGTGGACAAGCGGAGAAAATGGCGGCGGGAAATCATCGGGCAAGGTATCCTGAGCAGAGGAGAATCAGCAAGGTTAATGCCCCGATGTTAAAGGCCCGTGACACAATTGTCGTCGACATACTGCCGCTGAGTGCCTGCCCGCAGGCCATAGACACGCTCGCCAGGGCACATCTGGAAGAGTGGCGGGAGCTGTATCCCGAGGACACGGTCGACAGTTTTGCCGCAGACCTGGCGCGCTCGCTGGGCGAGGATCCGGTACCGTCCACCTGGGTGCTGGTGGCCGCAGGCGTGGCTATCGGCTCAGTGTCCTTGATTGAACAGGACCTGGACAGCAGGCCCGAACTCACACCCTGGCTGGCCAATCTCTGGGTAGACCGGGAATGGCGCGGCCGCGGGCTGGGCAAGCGGCTGGTGCTCCATGCCTGCGAACAGGGACGCCTGCGCGACCTGGAGCGACTCTACCTGTATACGCCCGAGCACGCGACTTTCTATCAAGCCCTGGGCTGGGAAGTGCTGGCAGCCTCTACCAAGAACGGCGTTGCCATCACCCTGATGAGTTACTTGCTGCGTCGCCGGCCCCGGCGGTGAAACGCATGGCTGCTCGCTCGCGCAAGAACCTGACCCGCGTCGCGTTAATTCTGCTGGGGCTGACCCTGTTCCAATACTTCTCCGGGGGCGAAATCACCTGGCACCGGCAGCTGCTGGCGACCGTAACTGGCGGCGATGGCCCCGAGCCGGGCTGGCGCCACGCCGCCGACAAGCTGGAACAGGCGGGAGCAGCCAGGGAGGGCACCCCGCTGCCGGACTTCGACATCAGCGGCCGCGTTGTGCGGGTGGCGGACGGTGACACGGTCTCCCTGCTGGATAGCAACAACGAGCAGCACCGGATTCGCCTGTACGGCATTGATGCACCGGAGCATGGCCAACCCCACGGCGACAGGGCCCGCGAGGCGCTTGCGGGAATGGTTGCGGGCAGGCAGCTGGGCGTGGTGGTCGTGGAGACCGACGACTACGGTCGGCTGGTGGGCACCCTCTATGCTGACGGTCGCAATATCAACCTGGCCCTGGTACAGCAGGGCCACGCCTGGTGGTATCAGTACTTCGCCCGCCACGAGCGTCCGCTGGAGGCGGCGGAAAAAGAAGCGCGCAGCGCCCGGCGGGGCCTGTGGGCTGGCCACGACCCGATTCCACCCTGGGACTGGCGCCGCCAGCAGCGCCTGGGCAACTGACGACCGGATTGCTGAACCGCTCCGGCTTTGCCCAGGGGGGGCTTTGTGGCACCATCCGCTGCTGAGCCGGTCTACTGAACCGCAGCGAACACGACCACAGGGGTCCTGACGGCATACATGCGCGATTATTTCCTCAGACGCCTTCTGCTGGTCCCCCCAACGCTGATCGGTGTCACTATCATCGTCTTCGCCATCACCCGCCTGGTGCCCGGTGGGCCGCTGGAGCGGGCGATCATGGAAACCCAGCAGATGAGCATGTCCGGCGGTGGCGGCTCGCAGATGGCCGGGCAGGGCATGGCCATCTCCGAGGCCCAGCTGGACCGACTGCGCGAATACTACGGCTTCGACAAGCCGCTGCTGCAAAGCTACTTCCACTGGCTGGGCAAGGTGGTTCGCGGCGACCTCGGCTCCTCCTATCGCTATAACGAGCCCGTGTGGGAGGTGATACAGCAGCGCTTTCCGGTATCCCTGTACTACGGGCTGATGACCCTGGTGATCACCTATGCGGTATGCATTCCGCTGGGGATTATCAAGGCCATACGCCATCGCACCTTCGTCGACAACATCAGTTCCATCCTGATTTTCATCGGCTACGCCATTCCCGGCTACGCCCTGGGCTCCCTGCTGATCCTGTTTTTTGCCGTGCGCCTGGAATGGTTTCCCATGGGCGGCTTCGTCAGCTACAACTTCCAGGACCTGGGGCCGGGGGAACAGGCGCTGGACCTGCTGAGCCACTCGGTACTGCCGCTGACCTGCTATCTGGTGGGCAGTTTCGCCCTGGTCACCCTGCTGCTGAAAAACCACCTGATGGATAACCTCGCAGCCGACTACATCCGCACCGCGGTCGCCAAGGGGGTATCATTCCGCCAGTCCGTCACTCGCCACGCGGTGCGAAATTCCCTTATCCCGATAGCCACCACCTTTGGCCAGAACATCACGCTGCTGGTATCGGGCTCGTTCCTGATCGAAACCATCTTCGATATCGACGGCTTTGGCCTGCTCGGTCTCACCGCCATTCTCGATCGCGACTATCCGGTAGTCATGGGGGTAGTCCTGCTCGCCAGCCTGCTGCTGCTGATCGGCAACATTCTCTCCGACATCCTGGTCGCCCTGGTCGACCCCAGGATCAGGTTCCAGTAGCCGGTGTTCGCCCTTAACCCCCAGACCCGCAAGAAGCTGCAGCGCTTCCGCAAGATCAAGCGCGGCTACTACAGTTTCCTGCTGCTTGCCGGGCTGGGTGTGCTGCTGGTTTTCGGCGAGCTGCTGGTCAACAGTCGGGCCCTGGTCGTCAGCTACGAAGGAAAGCTCTATTTCCCGACCTATACCGACTTCCGTCCCGGCACCGATTTCGGCCTGGACTATGACTATGAGACCAACTATCGCGAGCTGAAGGCCCACTTCCGGCAGCAGGGCGGGGACAACTGGGTGCTGCTGCCGCTGGTGCCCTACAACCCCTATGAGAACCACGCCCCGGGCGGGATATTCCGGCCGCTGCCGCCCGACGCGGCAGAGCAGCACTACCTGGGCACCGACACCACCAGCCGCGATATTCTCGCGCGCCTGTTCTACGGCACCCGCATCGCCCTGGTCTTTGCCCTGATCTTTACCGCCTGCGTCTATGTCATCGGCATCAGTATCGGCTGCGCCATGGGCTACTTCGGCGGGCTTTTTGACCTCGTGTTCCAGCGGATCATCGAGATCTGGTCCAACGTGCCCTTCCTGTACATGGTGATCATCATCTTCTCGGTGATTCCATCCAGCGTTGCCGTGACCACGCGGATCGGCATCCTGCTGCTGGTCATGGTGCTGTTCTCCTGGACCGGCATGACCTACTACATGCGCACCGAGACCTACAAGGAGAAGTCCCGCGACTACATTGCCTCGGCGCGAATTATCGGCGCCTCCAATTCGCGGATCATCTTCCGGCATGTCATGCCCAATGTACTGTCGACCCTGGTGACCTTCATGCCCTTCACCATTGTCGCGGCGATTTCTGCCATCACCGCGCTGGATTTCCTCGGTTTCGGCCTGCCGGCACCCACACCCAGCCTGGGCGAGTTGCTGAAACAGGGCACCGCCAACCTGCGCACCGCGCCCTGGATCGTGATTTCCGCCTTCGGCACCCTGGTGGCCCTGCTCACCCTGGTGACCTTCATCGGCGAGGCCATCCGCGAATCATTCGATCCCAAAACCTTTTCCGTTTACCGTTAGCGAACCGTTAGCAGAGGTTACCGAGATGAAGAAAACACTGTCCATGCTGTTACTGGCCAGCCTTGTCCTTCTGCTGGGAGGTTGCGGGACATCGGACAGTGACGGCGCCGCGGATGCCGCCGCAGAGGCGGCTGCGACGGCAACCGCGGCCGAACTCAATGCGGAGGTAGAGGCGTTCTATGCCGCCAATCCGGACTTCTTCGGCTTCAAGACTCCCGCGGACCTGCCGTCCGACCTGGAATGGACCAGCAACGATCACCTGGCGGAAATCGGTTCACCGGAGGCAAAAAAGGGCGGCACCCAGTACGGGGCGCTGCAGGATTTCCCCCGGACGCTGCGTACCGTCGGCCCCGATTCCAATGGCAGCTTCCGTCCGTTCCTGCTGGATAACGTGGGCATGACGCTCACCCACCTGCACCCCGAAACGCTGGAGCTGTACCCCGGCCTGGCCGAGTCCTGGGCGGTGGACTGGGACAATCAGACTGTCTACGCGAAGCTGGACCCGGCGGCGACCTGGTCCGACGGCGAACCAATAACGGCAGACGACTACCTGTTCATGTTCTGGTTCTACCGCTCGCCGTACATCATGGCGCCCTGGTACAACAACTTCTACAGCACCACCTACACCAACATCAGCCGCTACGACGACCACACCATCTCCATTACCATGGCCGAGCGCAAGCCCGACATGGACGAACGCGGCCTGTTGTTGCGCCCCATTCCCCGCCATTTCTACAGCGAGATGGGCGACGATTTCAGCGAGCGCTACCAGTGGGCTTTCGAACCCACACCGGGGCCGTATGTCGTCCGCGACCAGGACATCCGCAAGGGCCGCTCCATCGCCCTGACCCGGCAGGAGAACTGGTGGGCCCGGGACAAGAAGCACTGGCGCTACCGTTTCAACCCCGACCGCATCCAGCTCGGCGTGATCCGCGACACCCCGAAGATGTTCGAGGCCTTCAAGCGCGGCGACATCGACCAGTTCGGCCTGAATCTGGCGGAGTACTGGTATGAGAAGCTTCCTGACTCGGACCCGGATGTGCAGGCCGGCTATATTCACAAGGTGACCTTCTACAACCAGCGGCCGCGACCGCCTTTCGGCCTCTGGATCAACACCGCGCAGCCGCTGCTGGACAACCGGGATATCCGCGTCGGCATCGCCCACGCCACCAACTGGGACATGGTGATCGAGAAGTTTTTCCGCGGCGACAATGAGCGGCTCAATACCGCCAACGACGGCTTCGGTGAGTATTCCCACCCGACCCTGAAGGCCCGTGAATTCAATATCGACAGGGCACAGGAGCACTTCGCCAGGGCGGGCTTCAGCCGCCGCGGTGCGGACGGCATCCTGGTCAACGAGGCCGGCCAAAAACTGTCTTTTACCCTGTCCACCGGCTACGAAACCATGCGCGATGTGCTGACCATTCTGCGCCAGGAAGCTGCCAAGGCGGGGCTGGACCTGCGCCTGGAAATCCTCGATGGCACCGTCGGCTGGAAAAAAGTGCAGGAAAAGCAGCACGACATATCCTTCTCCGCTTTCGGTCGCTTTCTGGAGGAGTATCCCCGCTTCTGGGAGCACTACCACTCCGACAACGCCTGGGACCGCGCTTTCCTGGAGGATGGCAGCGTCAACCCCGAGCGGCAGCCCAAGACCCAGACCAACAATCTGGAGGCCTTTGCGCTGCTGGAGATGGACCAGCTGATCGAGCGTTACCGAGCATCCACCGACAGGGATGAGATGATTGCCCTGTCGCACCAGATGATCGAGTTGCACCACGAGCACGCGTCCTTTGTGCCTGGCTTCTACCAGGGCTTTTTCCGGCTCGGGAAGTGGCGCTGGGTACGCTATCCCGAGGGCTTCTCCTACAGACACTCGGACGGCCCCGGCGAGCTGTTTGTGCACTGGATCGATACCGAAATGAAGGAGGAAACCCAGGCCGCCCAACGCACCGGCAAGGCCTTCGAGCCGGTGATCGAAGTCTACGACCAGTGGGCCGAGTAGCGCCGATGGCCCTGCTGGAAGTCGACAACCTGGTCACCGAATTCGCCACCGACGAGGGCCTGGTGCGGGCGGTCGATGGCGTCAGCTTCAGCGTCGAGCCCGGTGCCACGGTGGGCATTGTCGGCGAATCCGGCTGCGGCAAGAGCGTCACCGCGCTGTCGATCATGCGCCTGCTGCCACAACCCATGGGCCGTATCGCCGGCGGCGCGATTCGCTTCCAGAACCGCGATCTGGCGCAGCTACCCATTCCCGAGATGGAGAAGATCCGCGGCTGCCGCATCGGCATGGTATTCCAGGAACCGATGACCGCCCTTAATCCGGTGCACACCATCGGTCGCCAGCTGACCGAGGGCATGTTGCTGCACAGGATCTGCGAACCCGCCGATGCCCTGCGGGCGGCGGCGGAACTGCTGGAGCGGGTGGGCATTCCCTCGCCGGAGGTGCGCCTCGGCGAGTACCCGCACCAGCTGTCGGGGGGCATGCGCCAGCGGGTAGTCATTGCCATGGCCCTGGCCTGCCGGCCGGCCCTGCTGATTGCCGATGAGCCCACCACGGCGCTGGACGTGACCATCCAGGCCCAGATCCTGGAGCTGATCAAGGATCTGCAGGCGGAGATGGGCATGGCGGTCATCATGATTACCCACGATCTCGGCGTGATCGCGGAGACCTGCGACCAGGTAGTCGTAATGTACGCGGGCAAGGTCGCCGAGCGCGGCACGGTGTTTGATATCTTCGACCGCCCGGCCCATCCCTACAGCCGCGGCCTGCTGAATTCCATCCCGCGCCTGGATACGGAGCCAAAATCACGGCTGGGTGTTATCGAGGGCATGGTGCCGGGACTGCGCGACCTGCCGCTGGGCTGCCGGTTCGAGAATCGCTGCCCCCACGCCATGGATCAGTGCCGGGAAGTTGTGCCAGTGCTGGAACAGGTCGCGGCTGGCCACGATGTAAGCTGCATTCGCTGGCGGGACCTGTGAGCGCGCCGCTGCTGGAAGTCAACAACCTGGCCATGCATTTCCCGGTGCGGGAGGGTCTGCTGCTGCGCGCCAGGGCCTTCAACAGGGCGGTTGATGGCGTCTCCTTCAGCATCGGCCCCGGGGAAACACTGGGCCTGGTGGGCGAGTCCGGTTGTGGCAAGTCCACCCTGGGGCGCTGCGTGGCCCGCCTGTACCAACCCACCAGCGGCAGTATCTGCTTTGACGGCCAGGACATCACCAGGATGCCGGCCCGTACCCTGCGCCCCCTGCGCCAGGACATCCAGATGATCTTCCAGGACCCGATGGAGTCCCTGAATTCACGGCATACGGTGGGGGACATCCTGGAAGAGCCCTTTATCGTGCAGAATATCGGCGACCGGCTCTGGCGCCAGAAGCGGGTGACTGAGCTGCTGAATACCGTCGGTCTGCCAGCGCGCTCGGCGAGCCGCTATCCGTTCGAGTTCTCTGGTGGCCAGCGGCAGCGGATAGGCATTGCCCGGGCCATAGCGCTCAACCCCAAGCTGGTGATTTGCGATGAACCGGTATCGGCCCTGGATGTCTCCATCCAGAGCCAGATTCTCAACCTGCTGGTGGACCTGCAGCGCGAGTTCAAGCTGTCCTATCTATTCATCGCCCATGACCTGGCGGTGGTAAAACACGTCTCCGACCGGGTTGCGATCATGTACCTGGGCAAGATCGTGGAGACAGCCGCCAGCGAGACCATCTACCATCGGGCGCGCCACCCTTACACCCAGAGCCTGATCGCCGCCATTCCCGTGCCGGACCCGCACCGCAGTGTGCAGCGCCAGGTCCTGCGCGGGGATGTGCCCTCGCCGATCAATCCGCCCTCCGGCTGCAGCTTCCACCCCCGCTGCCCGGTGGCAGAGCCACGCTGCGCGGAACAGGCGCCCGAGCTGGTCGAGGTCGGCGCCGGCCAGCGTGCGGCCTGTCACCTGATTCAGCGCCACACCTGATACGGAGCCAGCTCTGATCCGGGGCCTCGGCTATCACGAGACGCCGGCGCTACCCTTGCGGCCACACCGGCTGGCGCTTGTCGAAAAAGGCCTGGGTACCCTCGCGGGCATCCGCGGTAGTCATGGTATCGATCATGGGTTCACAGGTCGTGCTGTAGGCCTCCGCCAGGGGCTTGTTGAGCTGCTGGTAAAACGCCTGCTTGCCCCTGGCTATGCCCTCGGCAGACTTGCTGGCGATTTTCTGCGCCAGCGCTTCAGTATCTGCCCGCAGCCTGTCAGCCGGCGCCACACGATTGACCAAACCCATCCGCACCGCATCCTCGGCGTCAAACAGGTCGCCCGTCAAGGCCAGCTCCATGGCATGTTTGCGATGAATATTGCGGCCAACCGCTACCAACGGCGTAGTACAGAAGGCCCCGATGTTGACCCCGGGCAGGCAGAAACGCGCCTCTTCACTGGCAATGGCAAGATCGCAGGCCGCCACCAACTGGCACCCTGCCGCAGTGGCAACGCCCTGGACACAGGCGATTACCGCCTTCGGGGATTCGGTGATCCCCAGCATGAGGCGGGAGCAGGCCTGCAGGATGGCCTGCATCCGGGCCCGGCAATCAGCGTCCGATTCGCCCACTTGCGGGGTCATTTCACGCAGGTCGTGACCCGCGGAGAAAGCCGGACCGGCGCCAGCGATAACAATACAGCGCACCCCGGCATCCGCTTCTGCAGCGCTCAGGGACTCCTGCAGTGCATTGATCATCTGGCTGGAGAGCGGACTGCGCTGCCCGGGCCGGTTCAGTGTGAGCCAGAGTACCGATCCTGACATTTCGGCAATTACCCAGGGAGGTGCTGTTGTTGAGGACATGGTGGTTCCTTGTGGCAGGTGACGACAAAAGTGAATACTGGCCTGCCCGGAGCGACCTGTCCAGCCAGGGACTGATCGGGATTACGGCGAATGCCGTATACTCGGACTCGCCAGCCGAGCAGGAGACCGGATCATGCCAGAGAACACTTCCCCGCCACAGGCAGCACCCAACCACCCCCGCTTGCCCTGCCGCGGCTGTACCCGCGACTGCCCGCACTACGACATCTGCGAGGGCGCGCTCTGGCGGATGGACCAGGGGCAACTGCAGCCTGCAGCCGTCTCTGGCGAGGTCCCAAGGCAGGGCTAGAACCGGGACCTTTGCCAACAGTTATCACAATCATTACGATCGTATCGGTCGTCATCTTGCCGGCCGCGATACCGGACGCGATGGCGGGCTATCAATTCCAGCTCGGGCTCCAGAAAAACCTTAGCTATTCCAAGGGAGCCTCGTTTCCGCTGGAAGCCACTGCCCCTAACCAGCGTCTGGCGCCAGAATCTCCGCGGAACCGCCATTGAGGCGAATATCAAAGCAGCCGCGGTGCAACTGCCGGTGATGGAATCGACACAGCGTCACCAGGTTGTCCAGCCGCGTTTCCCCGCCCTCGGCCCAGTGCCGGATATGATGGGCATCCACGTACTCGGATTCCTGGCAGCCAGGATACTGGCAGACCCCGTCCCGCTCGCGTAGCGCTCGTCGAATACGTTCCGGCACAATCCGCGATTTCCTGCCTACATTCAGCACCTTGCCGGCGTCATCCTCCAGCACCGTGACCAGGGATGCATCGCAACTCAACCGCCGCGCGGTAGACGGCGCCAGCCACGGTTTATCCTCGAAGTGCGCCCGTCCATGCGTGCAACACAACCCCGAGCGCTGTTCGCGCAGGGTATTGACGTCCACATGCATCACCACCTGGCAGCGTTCCGTTCCCTTCAGGCCCTGCAGGCCCCGATAATCCGGCCCCGAGGCCAGGAAATGTTCCACCATCGCCACCAGCGCATCGGCCCGCACCTGGTTCATGTGCTGCGAAAACGTTTCATTCCCTGAGGTATTCAGTCAACGATTTCATGCCGCGGAGATTTTTTCCTCCGCCCGGGCGTAGGCCAGATGGTCGGGCAGGGCTTCGCTGGTGCTGCTTCCTGACGCCGCTTCCGGGTTTGCATTGCCGGACAGGGCTTCAGTTTGCAGGCCGCGGCCTGCACTGTCCTCAGCGCCCCCAGCAGTATCAGCCTGTGGTGCCCCACCCGCTGCGCCCACACAAGAATCAGCCTGCCCCGGCTCGCCTGCCGCAACCACGTCTGGCTTTTCGCCCCTGCGTTTCAGAAGCTTCCGTGCCACCGCCTGCATGCGCGCCTTCTGCCTGGCCTGCCACGCCTCCTGGCGCGCCTCCGCCAGCGGTCGGGCCACGGCCTGCACGGCCTTTATCACCAGCTGCCCCTGCTCCGGCGGCAGCATGGCATGCAGAACCCACATGCCGTCCTCGTTCTGAAACCAGTAGAGCTCCCGGGCCAGTTCGCGCATGGCCTCGACATCCGGCGCCGGCGCGGTGTCGCCCTCGGCTGCATCCTCCGCAGTACCGGCGGCAGCCGCTGCGCCCGGACTATCAGCTGCCGCCTCACCCGAACCATCGGCGGCCAAAACCTCCTCCGGCCCGCACTCCAGCAATCCGGTCAGCCCCGGCTCCGGCACAGGTTCATACCGGCTCACCAGTCTCTCCAGATGCCCGGCGCTGTTCTGCTGCGCCAGATGGACCATGAAACCCTCGTTCTCCGGCGTGGCGACGCGGGTAATGGCGCGCACCTTGGAATAGGAGAGGCCGCCCTCCGAAAAGGCTTCATTCACCTCCGGCAGCGCTTCCAGCTGCCGCGCCACCCGCACCTTCTCCCGGGCGGCCCCCAGAGTGATGCCGCAGTGGGCCACCAGCCAGTGGGCGCAGGAACGCATCGTTCCCTGCTCGCGCCAATGACCAGAGCGATCGAACTCGGCAATCATCCGCAGCAGGCGGTGATTGCCTGCATTCAGCTGCGCCGAGAGCAGGGTAATCGCCTGCCCCAGCTGTGTCCCGGTCAGCCGCCGGGGCCGATCTTCCACAATCGCTGGCATGCCCATGATCAAGCCCTCAATACTGGATGGATAACCAGTATCCTAGCCACGCCGCAGCAAAACCCCAAGGACCACGTTTCATCAAATTCGACCACGCCGCACGCGGGAGGCCAAACCCAGGGGGCGAACTCTCACCCGGCCGCAACTCTCCCCACTTATTTCCTCAATTTTACTAACGTCAGACAACGGCCAGGCGCCCAGGAGTGGCCTGTTCTACCTGCTTTGCCGCTTTCTCCTGATTCCGGATCGCCTGCGGCGAGGGCCGCCCATCGGGGATGAGCAGGACACTGAACCTTGAAAAAAGGCGGTACATCACTGTATGCCGATGAATTCATGCAACTGCAGAGTTACCTGCGCGCGGCCAGCTTCGGCCTGACGGCCGCTTTGTTGCGGGTCCCCGTCTTGGGCCTGGGTACTGACGCCTTGGCCTTGGTCGTGGTCTTCGCCTTGGTCGTGGTCTTCGCCTTGGTCGCGGTCTTAGCCTTGGGCCTGGTCTTCGCCGCCACCCGGGCTTTACCCGGAGCTTTCGCCGCGGCACTGGTCGCGGATTTGGTTCGCGCCTTGCGCTGTGCCGGCTTCCTGGCCTTCGGCTTGCCCAGCACCTCCGCTTGCAGGGCGGCGTAGGCCGCGTACAGGCACTGCTCGTAGAAGCCTGGATCCGGCATCATTTCCCGGCAAGCCTGAAATGACACCGCAATCTGCCCGTTGTAACTCGTCACTGCATGAAACAGGCCCATATTGTCGATGCAAGGCCCGAGGCCATAGCTGCGCACCACTTGCGCACCACCCATGTACAGCGGCACCTGCGGGCCGGGCACGTTGGTCACGATGGTGTTGAAGATCGGTTTCATGCCCGCCATCAGTCCGGACCCCAGGGCGGCGCGCACGCCCAGCGCCGCCAGTTCCGCCGGCAGGCTTTGGGTCATGTCCGTCATCAGCCGCGCGCCCACGGCCTCGTGATACGCCTTGGAGCCGACCGCCCCCTCGTGCACCGCCTGCAGGCGTTCGCGGGGACTGGCGATATCCGTGCCCAGGGCAATGACCATCATCGACACCTGGTTGCCAGCGGCAGCCGTGTCTTCTGATTTCCGGACGTTGACCGGTGCGCCGGCCACGAGGCTGCCCTCGGGCAGCTCCCCCTTGTCCAGCAGGTAGTTGCGCAGGGAGCCACCGACAATGCTGAGGATGACATCATTGACGGTAGCGCCGGGAACGGCGCCTTTCATTTTCCGGATCACCCCGAGATCGAAGTCGGCAGAACCCAGGACCCGGTGCGGGGAGACAGCCGCATTGAAGCGCGTGCGCTCCTTGTCCCCCAGGGTACGGAATTTCTTCGCCTTGACCCCCTGGTGTACACGACGCCAGGCCGGAATACCCTCGGTCACCAGGCGGGCGAGCCGGAATGGCGCCCACATGTTGACCTTGTAGGCGCGCCAGAGCATTTCCACCGTGCTGGGGCCTGGATCCAGTACCGGAGCCGCCTCCTGCCGTGGCGGCGGCGGCTTGGGAATGAGGTCGTGCAGCGCCGAGATGATCTCTACCCCGGAGGCGCCGTCAATCGCCGCGTGGTGGATCTTGAGAAACATGGCGAAGCAGCCCTTGGGCAAGCCCTCGACATTGTCCAGGCCCTCGATGATGTAGGCCTCCCAGAGCGGGCGGGAACGGTCCAGCGGCCGTGCATGCAGGCGCGCCACCAGGATCGACAGCTGGCGCCAGTCGCCGGGCTTGGGCAGGGCGATGTGGCGGACATGGAATTCCAGGTCGAAATTCTCGTCCTCCACCCAGTAGGGCTGGTCCAGGTTGAGCGGGACCATGGCCAGCTTGCGCTTGAACACCGGGGAACGGTGCAGGCGGCTGGCAAAGGTGTTGAGGATATCCTTGAACCGCACGACTTCGGTGCCGGTGGTGGAGGGGTCGTAAATCAGCAGCGGCGCGATGTGCATCGGCGAATTGTTCATTTCTGCGTAGAGAAAAGTGGCATCCAGCCCACTCAGTTGATGCATGTGACCACGCCTCCCGACATTTCCCGGGCGCCGGTTGGCACCCTTTCCGCAGTATAGCCGAGATCAGTCCCGGCGTTTGCGGGTTACCGTCAGCCAGTCCAGGACGATGCCCGCCCCGGGCGTAAACCGGGATATCCGGTATACCACCCGCAGCAGATCCGGACGCTGGCGTACCCGCAGCTCCACTGAGCGCGGGATGAACCAGGCGACAATCGCCAGCCGCAGCAGGGCGGAGACCAGGAAGATCAACACCACCGAGTGCAGCGGTTGCCAGCCCGCGGGCAGCCAGTGCAGCAGGCCCGGCAGGGCTGTGGCCAGGTAGCCCCCGAACAAGGCGCCGCCGAAAATCCCCCCTGCTCCCAGCGCAGCCTGCACCGCGGCATAGCTGGCAAAGTTTGCCCGGGGCGGGCGCAGGTCGTACAGGTAGTTGGCGGTACTCAGGGTAAACCCGCCCCAGGCCAGGCCCGAGAGTACCTGCACAACAAGCAGGTAGTAGAAGTCACTGGACAACAGCCACAGCGCCGGCACTACCGGGATCATCAGGCTGCTGGCCACCATCACCCAGCGGTTGCCCCAGCGATCACAGATCCGGCCCCAGGTAGACAGGGTGAAGAACTGGGTGAGGATCGCGATGCCGGTATTGGCCGCAAACTGCCAGTAGCTGTAGTGCAGATCCCGCAGCATGTAGACACTGAAGAAGGGCGCAGAAATAGCCACTGCGGACTGCATCCCGGCAATGAAAAGGCTGTACTGGTAGAAAGTCTTGTCGTGGAAAGCTTCCCGGATTCGACCCAGGGTGGCGGCAAACGAGATCGCACCGGCGCTGTCGCTGTGATCGGGATCGTGCATCTGGCGCAGCTGCCGGGCCGATAACGCCCGACCCACTGCCGCCAGCAGGAACAGGCCGCCAAAGCAGGCCCAGGCCAGCTCGTAGCGCTGGAAGATACCCAGCAGCAAACCGCCGCCGGCAAAGACGGTGAAGCTGGTTATCATGGTGAGGCGGGTGCGGCCGGCAAAAAACGCCCCGCGGCGGCGCGGCGGGACGACACTGCCCATCCAGCCGCGCCACTGCGGCTGCACGAAATTGGCGCTGGCCTGGTAGACAATGGCCAGCAGGATCAGCCAGGTGACCGCATCCGGCGGGCGCAGCAGCGCTATCACCGCCATCCCCAACACCGACAGTGCCTGCAGCACCACCCCGGTGACAATGGCCCGGCGGCGGGAGAAACGCGGGCACAGCCACACCGACAGCAGCTGGAACACGGCACCGGCGAGCTGCGGCGCGGCCAGCAGCCAGCCCATTTGCGACAGGCTGGCGCGCAGCGACACCGCGAACGCCCCGAGATAGTTGTCGCAGATCCCGGTCATGACCGAGCTGGACACCGCGTCCTTGCGCGAGCGCGCCAGGGTGTCGCGCAGCCAGATCGTCCGACTTCTGCTGGGGGGAACTGTACTCACTCTTTGCCTCGGGGATTCAAAGCCACACTGCGCTCGGGCAACCGGCGCTTCAGAGCAGCTGCTGTGCCCGAGGTATCGGTTTCCCCCGGAAGCATACGCCAAATCCCGTCCAGCGCACGGCTTGAGCGACTGCAATTGGCAATAGCTCGCAAAAAAAGAGGCGTGCCACTAAACTCACCCGCTCCCGAACTACGGCACGAGCACACAACCCCCATGCCTCCCGCAACACTATCGTCCTCCGGCTCCAATATCCTGCGCCGGATAGAATCCAGCCGCCTGTTCCAGGGTGCGGTTATCGCCATCATCATACTCTCGGCACTGACCATCGGCGCCAAGACCTACGAGCTGAGCCCCTGGGTAGAGCGCACTCTCGGCACCCTCGATACCGCGATAACCGTCTTCTTTTTGCTGGAAATTCTGTTCCGCTTTATCGCCTGCCCACACAAGCGGCGTTTTTTCCTCGACGGCTGGAACATTTTCGACACCATTGTGGTGATCGGCAGCCTGATTCCGCTGGACAACTCGGAAGCCGTATTACTCGGGCGCCTGCTGCGAGTGTTCCGGGTTCTGCGTCTGGTATCGGTGGTGCCGGAGCTGCGCTTCCTGATCAACTCGCTGCTCAAGGCGATACCACGCATGGGCTATATCGCCCTGCTGATGTTCATCATCTTCTATATCTACGCCGCCATCGGCTCCATGTTCTTTGCCGATGTCGACGAGTACCTGTGGGGCGACGTCGCGGCCGCCATGCTGACCCTGTTCCGGGTAGCAACCTTCGAGGACTGGACCGACGTCATGTACGCCACCATGGTGTCGTACCCGCTGAGCTGGATCTACTACCTGACCTTCATCTTCCTGACCGCCTTCATCTTCCTCAACATGATGGTGGGCGCGATTCTGGAGGTGATGACCTCGGAGCAGAACGCCAGCGAGGTCCAACAGGCCCACGACGAGCGCGACCGCATTGTCCAGCAGCTCGACGAAGTACAACAGCAGCTGCGGGAGTTGACCCTGGCGGTACAGCAGCAGCCGCCTCCTGACCGGCGGGGATAACGGCACAGACCCATGGAGCCAGGGAGGATCCCGGTACAAATTCATGCCGCACTGGCCTTCCACCCCCGATTCACGGATAATCCCGCCCCTTCCACGACCACCAACAATCACCGCCGGGACGCTCCTGCCCGGCGCCAGTCTGTTGCGTGGCTCCAGATTACCTTTGTGAAGACTTCCCCTCATGCTTGATACCCTCAAACAGGACTGGTTCGGCAATATCCGGGGCGACCTGCTCGCCGGCCTCGTCGTTGCCCTCGCCCTGATCCCCGAGGCCATCGCTTTTTCCATTATCGCCGGCGTCGACCCCAAGGTCGGCCTCTATGCCTCGTTCTGCATCGCCGTGGTCATCGCCTTCACCGGCGGTCGGCCGGGGATGATCTCCGCCGCCACGGGTGCGATGGCGCTGTTGATGATCACCCTGGTGCGGGAACACGGCCTTGAGTATCTGCTGGCGGCCACGGTGCTCACCGGGATGCTGCAGATCCTGGCGGGATTCTTTCGCCTCGGGTCGCTGATGCGCTTCGTCTCCCGGTCGGTAGTGACCGGGTTCGTCAACGCGCTGGCGATACTGATCTTCCTGGCCCAGCTGCCGGAGCTGACCGGCGTCACCTGGCATGTCTACGCCATGACCGCAGCCGGCCTCGGCATCATCTACCTGTTCCCGCTGCTGCCGGCGGTGGGCAAGCTGGTACCGTCACCGCTGATCTGTATTCTCGCACTGACCGCGGTGGCGATCGTACTGCAGCTGGATATCCGCACCGTGGGCGACATGGGCGATCTGCCGGATACGCTGCCGGTATTCCTGTGGCCGGACGTGCCGCTGAATCTGGAAACCCTCGCCATCATCTTCCCCTACGCCGTCGCGCTTGCCATCGTCGGCCTGCTGGAGTCGATGATGACCGCCACCATCGTCGATGACCTCACCGACACACCGAGCGACAAGAACCGGGAGTGCAAGGGCCAGGGTATCGCCAATATTGGCTCCGGTCTGCTCGGTGGCATGGCGGGTTGCGCCATGATCGGCCAGTCGGTTATCAATATTAAATCCGGTGGCCGCGGCCGCCTGTCCTGCTTCGCCGCCGGCGTCTTCTTGCTGCTGATGGTGGTGTTCATGGGGGAGTGGCTCAAGCAAATCCCCATGGCGGCCCTGGTGGCGGTGATGATCATGGTCGCCATCGGTACCTTCTCCTGGGACTCCATCCGCAACCTGAAGCACCACCCGTTATCCTCGAGCATCGTCATGCTGGCAACGGTGGTGGTCGTGGTGGGCACTCACAACCTGGCGCTGGGCGTGATGGTGGGCGTGTTGCTGGCGGCGCTGTTCTTCGCCAACAAGATCAGCCGCTTCATGCTGGTGAAATCGGTGGATGGCAGTGACGGCCACCGGGTCTATACCGTCGTCGGCCAGGTGTTCTTTGCCACCGCGGACGGCTTCATTGGCGCCTTCGACTTCAAAGAGGCGCTGGAGCGTGTCACTATCGACGTATCCAGCGCGCATTTCTGGGACATCACCGCGGTATCGGCCCTGGACAAGGTGATGATCAAGTTCCGCCGCGAGGGCGCCGAGGTCAATCTGGTCGGGATGAATGCGGCCAGCGCCACCATCGTCGACCGCTTCGGTGTGCACGACAAGCCGGACGCCATCGAGCAACTGATGTCCGGCCACTAGTGAGTGATAACATGAATAACATTGTCGCCTGTATCGACGGCTCCGCCAGCGCCCGCTGTGTCACTGTCGCCAGTGCCTGGGCCAGCGACCGGCTGGACACCCCCCTGATGCTGTTGCACGTACTGGAAAGACCCTCGGCACCGCCGGTGCAGGACTTGTCCGGTGCGATTGGTCTCGGCAGCCGCGAACAGCTGTTGGAGGAGCTGACCATGCTGGACGAGCGCCGGGAGAAACTGGCGCTGGAGCACGGCAAGCACCTGCTGCAGGATGCGGAAATGATAGCCCTGAAGGCGGGCGCCCGGGATGTGATACGCAAACAGCGCCACGGTGACCTGGTCGATGCCCTGCGCGACCTGGAGGAGGACACCCGCCTGCTGGTCATGGGCCGGCTGGGTGAGGACCATGACATTGCCGCGCACACGATTGGCTCACACCTGGAAAGCGTGGTGCGCAGCGTGCACCGGCCGATCATGGTGGTGATGCGGGAGTTTGTCGCCCCGCGGCAATTCATGATTGCCTTCGATGGCAGTGCCACCGCGTCCAAGGCCCTGGACCTGGTCGCCAACAGCCCGCTGCTGGTAGGCCTGCCGTGCCATCTGGTCACCGTGGGTCCGCTGTCGGCCGAACAGACACGGCAGATCGGGCAGGCGCGCGACATCCTCGCGGGCGCCGGCTTCGAGGTCACCACCGCCACCGTGGAGGGCGAGGTCCAGGCCGCCCTGGGCCAGTATCACCGCGACAACGATATTGACCTGATGGTCATGGGCGCCTGGGGCCATTCCCGTATCCGCCAGTTCTTCGTTGGCAGCAACACCACCCGCATGCTCAGCCACAGCGACATCACCCTGCTGCTGTTGCGCTGACCACTGCCCCCGCGGGCCCGATCACAGCGCCCGGTACAACATCCTCCCGGACACCAGCAGCAGGAAAACACCGAACGCCAGGTTCAGCTGGCGTGCGTTCATGCGGTGGGCAATGCGCGCGCCCTGGGGCGCGGCCAGGATGGTCGCCGGCGCGATGCAGACCAGTCCCAGCAGATTGACAAAGCCCAGGCTGGCCGGTGGCAGGCGCGGGTCGCCCCAACCCGTCACCACGAAGGCCACAGCTCCGGGGACGCTGATCAGCAGGCCAAACAGCGCCGAGGTGCCCACCGCCCGGTGAATGGTGTGCCCGAGCAGCGTCAGCACCGGCACGCTGAAAGTACCGCCACCGATGCCCATCATGCTGGACAGGCCACCGATCCCGAAGGGTACCAGGCGGATCGCCGCGCCCGCGGGTATCTCCCGCGCGGAATGCGGATTGCGCCCCCCGAACAGCAGCATGCGCAGACCCAGCAGCACCGCCACCGAGCCGAAGATCAGCGCCAGCACGTTGCTGTGCAGGCGCGAAGCCAGCCAGGCACCGAAGACAGCGCCCAGCAGGATGTAGCCGCCCCAACTGCGCGCCAGGCCAAAGTCCACGGACCCGCGCTGGTGGTGGGCGCGGGCCGATGACATCGAGGTGAGGATGATGGTCGCCAGCGAGGTCGCCACCGCGATGTGCATGCGGATGGCGGGATCAACCCCCAGGGTTCCCAGGGCCGTGTCCAGCACCGGCACGATGACAATGCCGCCACCCACACCCAGCAGGCCCGCCATGAGGCCGGCGACAATACCGGTGGCCAGCATTGCCAGCACCAGCGGCCCCCATTCGGTTACAAGCTCCATCGTTACTCCTTGCTTACACTTCAGGCCGACGCGCACTGTTGCCGGCGCCGGCGACCGCGCTATGATGCCACAGCATTCATGCCAGGCCGTATCGGGGACCCTTTTTGTGCACACAATTCACTGCCGGGACCGCGCCATCGCACCCTCCAAGATCGTCTGCATCGGCCGCAACTACGTGGCCCATATCGAAGAGCTGGGCAACGAGCTGCCCGAGGACATGGTCGTATTCCTCAAGCCCAACTCGGCCCTCGGCGACACTCTGTACGCCGCCCGCGGTGAGCCATTGCACTACGAGGGTGAAATCGCGTTTCTGGTCGAGGGTGGACAGCTGGCCGCCGTGGGCTTTGGCCTCGACCTGACCAAGCGCAGCCTGCAGTCGCGCCTGAAAGAGAAAGGCCTGCCCTGGGAGCGCGCCAAGGCCTTCGACGGCGCCGCCCTGTGCAGCGAGTTCGTGCCGCTGACGCTGCCGGTCGAGCAACTGTCACTGGAACTGCGCGTGGACGGCGAACTGCGACAGCAGGGGGGCGTGCCGCTGATGCTGTATTCGCCGCAGAGTATTCTCGACAACCTGGCCGGCTTCATGACCCTGGAGGACGGCGACATTGTCATGACCGGGACCCCGGCGGGTGTGGGCGAAATCCTCGCCGGCCAGCGTTTTCAGGGGCGCGTACTGGGCAATGGCGTCGCCCTGGTGGAAGCCAGCTGGACAGCGTGTTGAGCGGGAGGCTAGCGACCCGGGTCGGGCACATCCCCGACGGTGACGGGCTCAGCCGCAGCTTTTTCCTGCGCCAACTCCCGGTCCTCCGCGTCGTCATCCAGTCCCTCTTGGGTATCGCCCCGCACGGGCTGGTGGCACAGCTCAACCAGCAGGGGGAAGTGATCCGAACCGAAGGCCGGCAGGCGGCGCAGTTCGCTGACCGTGAAGTGATCGCTGTGGTACAGATGGTCAAGCGGCCAGCGCAGCAATTTATGCTCGGCGTGAAAGGTGTTGAACATGCCGCGACCGACCCGCGGATCGAGCAGGCCGCTGATCTTGCGAAACAGGCGCGTGGTCGTGGACCAGGCGACGTCGTTGAGATCGCCGGTCACCACGATCGGACCGCTCTCCTCCGCGACCGATTGCGCCACCACCACCAACTCTGCATCGCGCTCCGTGGATTCCTCGTTCTCGGTGGGGCTGGGCGGCGCCGGATGCAGTACATGCAGGCGCAGGGTAACCGTGTCCGACAGCTGTACTTTGGCGTGGATTGACGGTATGTCCTCCTGCACGAGGTAGGCAATCTCGGTGTCACTGAGCGACAGCCGGGAGTACAGGTGCATGCCGTAGAGGTTGTCCAGCGGCACCTTGACGCTGAACGGATAGTCGCCCTCAAGCGTGTCCAGACAATCCTGCCAGCGGGAATCGGATTCCAGTGTGATAAAGATATCCGGATCGTTCTCGCGTACCAGCTCGAGGAACCGTTCCGTCTGCCGGTTCGAGGTCAGAACATTGGCGGTCAGCAGACGCAGGCAGGGAGTCGCGCCGTCGGCGTCCAGAACTTCCCGCGGCCACAGGCGGGTGTAGGGAATAATCCACCAGGCATGGAAAATGATGCAACCAGCACACAGGACCAGACCGGTGAGCGTCAGGGCGGTAAAGCCGTGCAGCTGAACGATCACCCCGCCGGTGCAAAGCAACGCTGCGGCGAGCGTCGACAGCTGTAGGCGGGGAAAGTCCAGGCCACGAATCCACCAGGCGGTAATGCGTGACAGCGGCAGCAGGGTAGCCAGCACCAGTACAACAATCGCGCCAAGCCATATCCACTGCACCGTCACCGCCGACCCTCTGCTGTGTTTTTCAAACTGCGCACACGAATTCCAGACCAGAGCGGCGTACGCGCGCACCATGACTCCCTTGCAGCTTACACACTGTGCAGGATTGTGAAAGCCACACTTTTCCAGTAGTTTAAGGCAAACCACGGAGTGGCCGCCCATGCAACACATCCTGAAACTGGACGTAGCGGGTCAACCACGGGGCTGGATCACAGCCCACGAAGCCGTATCCGCCTACGCCCGCGGTGACGTCCTCTACGGCGTCGGCGACCCCTTGCCACCGATCATGGGCGGAATCCAGCGTCTCACCGGCCTGCGCTCCCGCATCGATCTGCAGCCCATCATCGCCCTGCAGGGCCGGGTTCGCAGCAACTTCAGCCTGCCATTGTGCAACCGCACCCTGTTCCGCCGGGATGATCACCGCTGTCTCTACTGCGGCCAGCAATTTCACCGCGCCGAACTGACCCGCGACCATGTCCTTCCCACCTCCCGCGGCGGTCGCGACCGTTGGGAGAATGTGGTTGCAGCCTGCCGCCGCTGCAACTGGGCGAAGGACAATCGCACCCCGGAAGAGGCCGGCATGCCGCTGCTCGCGGTACCGTTCCGACCCAATACCTGGGAGTGGCATTTTCTGGCCAAGGAGCGGGTACTGGCGGACCAGATGGACTACCTGTCACAACAGTTCCGGGGTCTGCGCGCCTGGGCGCACTGACCCGGAGCGAACTCAGCCGCGGAAATAGCGCTGGGCCACGAAGGGCATCTTCGCCACAGTGACCGCGACCGGCTTGCCGCGTACATCCACGACCAGCCGCGTACCCGGGTCGGCAAAATCCCGCCGCACATAGGCAATGGCGATGGGCGCGCCCACGCTGGCGCCAAAGCAGGCCGAGCAAATTTCTCCCACGTGTTCACCGCGCTCATCGAGCACCGACTGCCCCTCCCGCACCGGGCGCTTGCCATCCACCGCCAGGCCCACTCGCCGCAGCCGTGGCTTGTGCTCGATCAGGTGAAAGATCCTTTCGGCACCGGGAAACCCGCCGGCGCGCTCGCCACCGGAACGCCGCGCCTTGCCGATGGACCAGACCAGCCCGGCCTGCACTGGATCAATGGTGGCGCTCAACTCGTGCCCGTAGAGGCACAGGCCCGCTTCCAGGCGCAGGGAATCGCGGGCACCCAGGCCAATGGCTTCAACTTCCGGCTGCGCCAGCAACAGGCGAGCGATCCTGTCGGCACTCGCTGCGGGCAAGGACAGCTCGAAGCCGTCCTCACCAGTGTAGCCGGAGCAGGTGATGTACAGTTCCACCCCATTGATGCTGACGCGGGCGCCACTCATGAAAGTGAGCGCCACTGTCTCCGCACACAGACGGCCCATGACCTCGCGGGCCGCAGGTCCTTGCAGGGCCAGCAGGGCCTGATCCGTGAGCACCTCGAGACTCTGGCCCTGCAGGTGCGTGCGCAGATGCGCGATATCCTGTTCCTTGCAGGCGGCATTGACCACCAGGAAGAACGTTTCCGGACCCCAGCGGGTAATGATCAGGTCATCCAGCACGCCGCCGGTGTTGTTGGTCAGCAGGGCGTAGGTCTGGCGATTTTCCCCGAGACCAAGGACGTCCGCGGGCACCAGGGACTCAAGCAGCTCCGCCGAGCCAGGGCCCGACAGCACCAGCTGGCCCATATGGGACACATCGAACAGCCCCGCGGCCTGTCGGGTATGCAAATGCTCCCTGATAATACCCGCCGGGTATTGCACCGGCATCTCGTAACCTGCGAAAGGCACCATGCGGGCACCGAGTTCCCGATGCAGCGCGTCGAGAGGAGTGTGTAACAGGGTCATCGTTAACGCCTCGGCTGTGTCTGGCTGCGAGCAATCCGGCACTCTACCCAGAGGCCGGGCCCCGCGCAAGGCGGGGCATTTGCCTCTGTGGCGGCGGCATGGATAATGTGCGCTCCTGCAGCAGGATCATGCCGTGTCCACAGACTCCCCCACAGCGCGTACCATCAGCCTGATCGGCATGCCCGGCGCCGGCAAAAGTACCGTCGGTGTTTTGCTGGCGAAACTCTCGGGACTGGCCTTCAATGACACCGACCTGGAGATCCAGGTGCAGGCGGAGGCTACCCTGCAGGAAATAATAGACAGTCGCGGCCATATCGCCCTGCGCGCCCTGGAGGAGGAGATCCTGCTGACGATCCCACTGGACCACAGTGTCATCGCCACTGGCGGCAGCGTGGTTTACAGCGACAGGATCATGCAGCGCCTGCAACAGGCGGGGCCGGTGGTCTATCTCGATGTACCCATGTCGACCCTGGAAGCCCGCGTCGCCGCGGCGCCACCGCGCGGCATCGCCAGTGAGGCCGGCTACAGCTATGCCGATATCTTCCATGAACGCACCCCGCTCTATCGGCGCTACGCGGATATCACCGTCGCCACTGCAGGGCGCGACCCCCAGGACGTTGCCATGGAGATTCTGACCCGGCTGCGCGGCAGCGGCTGAGCCAGCATGGACGCGGCCGGACACGTCCGCCGACATGAAACCGGACACCCTGGCCCGCCCGCGGCCACCGACTGCCCCCGGTATACGGGGCCCGCAGCATTGGCACGACCTTTGCTGAACCTAACCCAGGCGGCCCGCTGGCAACACCGTCAAGGATGACAGACTACAGGGACGTAGCCGCGAGTGCAGGGAACCCAGGGCCGGGAGCGGGCCGCCTATCCATAAGCAGCTATTGCACAGCAGCATCCTCAACAAAATAGTTTTGTCATAAATCCAATAAAATTTTGATTTACTCGCCGAAATCACTGAGTGATATTGCGCCGAAATTCAAGGCTGTAAATCATCAGGAGGTGATTTATGACTGAACGCACCCAGGAACCCGCCGCCAGTGACGGCCTCGACGACATTTTCGAGCCGGCGCTGATGGACATGGCAGACGATGACTTTGACGAGGTTGTCTCTGTCTCCACTGAAAAGCAGCGTCTGGCCGCAAAACGCCGCCGTGCCGAGCAGCGCCTGGAACAGCGCCGCTTGCGGGAGGAGCTGGGCTACTACGACCTGGAGCTCGAGGACTTCTAGTCCGCGATGGCGGGTGCCTGCTCGCGCCCGCCCCGATCACCAGACACCCGCCCGGGTTGTCCCACCGGGCGACGTGGTCTTTTCTTTCGCCGCTAAACCTCAACTCCCTGAAAATACTGCGCCACACGGTCGATCTGCACGCGCTTGGGTGAGCTGCTGTGGTACACGAGATTCAGGGGCCGGCTGAAACTGGGGGCGGCGGCAACCGGCGCCAGGCCCATGCCTGCGAGAGAATCCAGCAGGCTCGCCGGCAGGAAACAGGCACCGCCGAATTCCGCCAGGAAATCGCTGGCCAGATCGTTGAGGTTGGTGTGCAGGCGGGGCGGCCGCTGTTCGCCAAAACGCTTGTAGTGAAAGCGGGCAAAGCCACCGCCCCAGTCCAGAAACACATAGTTGCCAGCCATGGCCTGTTCCAGCGTATCCTCTGGCCGGGAGCTGTACAGGCGCAGGGTCAAACGCCCGATTGCCACGCTTTCCAGTTCCGGCACCCCCGGCGGCTCGTAGGCGATGGCGAGATCCAGGGTGCGGTCCAGCAGCTTGCGCGTGAGCTCGCCTGACTCACGGCTTTCAACCCGCAATGCCAGATCCGGGTCCTGCCGCTGCAGGGTATGCAGGCGCTGCTGCAGGGCGCTGCCCCAGATACCGATACGCACACCCAGATAGACCTGGCTGCTGCGGGCATCCCCCAGGCTGACGTCCTGGCGGGCGCGCGCCAGCGCCAGCAGCACGGTCTCCGCATGCGGCACCAGCCGCTCTCCCTCGCTGCTGAGCTGGATATTGTTGCGGTGACGGATGAACAGGGCTGCGCCCAGCGCCTCTTCCAGCTGCTTGATACGTGCGCTGACCGCGGCCTGGGTAATGAACAGGTTCTCCGCGGCGCGGCCAAAATGGCGGGTATTGCGCACCTCCAGAAAGGTACGCAGCAATTCCGTATCCAAACTCAGGTCTCCGCGAACAGTTGCGCACAGCTTATCTGCTAATGACCGGTAGGCAAACATGCTCCGATTCGCTACATTGCGCCACAACCAAAATGGCATGGAGCAGCCCACTTGCAGCGTCCCGTCTGGCTTCTGAGCATGGACTCGGAGCAATTCAACGCCCCCCCGACTACCACCGCCGGACTGGCTTCCTACTACCGCCACTACGGAGCCCGGGCGCCTGAGACCGCTATCGACCTGGTCCATTTCCAGCGGACAGAGGACATCGCCCCGTGGCTGGCCGCATGGGCAACGACCGGCCCGGGGCGGGTGCGGGAAGCGCTCGCCGCAGGCCTGGAGCCGGTCCTGGGATTCAGCGTCTACACCTGGAATGCCGCCGAGTTCCTCGCCCTTGCCCGGCAACTGCGGGCACTGGCGCCGGGGTTGACTCTCATCGCCGGCGGGCCCCATGTGCAACAGGCCGAGGACTACCTCGGTGTCGAGGCCCTGGATGTGATTTTCCTGGGCGAGGCCGAGGTCACTTTCCAGGAGTTCCTCGACAGTGACAGCAGGAGCACCTGGCACGGCATCGACGGCCTGGCATTTCTCGACGGCGAGCAGCTGCTGCGCACGCGCGCCCGGGAGCGCTGCCAGGAACTGGACCGCTTTCCCTCGCCGCTGGATGTGCTGCAGCTGACACACGCGGACGGGTCTCCCCGCTATGACGCCATCGCCTACGAAACCAGCCGCGGCTGCCCCTTCAAATGCGCCTTCTGTGAATGGGGTACCGGCGCCATTGGCAGCAAGATGTACCAGTGGTCGCTGGCGCGGATCCGCTATGACTGGGAGAAGATCACCGCCGCCGGCATTGCCAACATCTGGCTCGCGGACTCCAATTTCGGCGCACTCAAGCAGGATCTGGCCAAGGCGCAGATGATCGTGGAGCTGAAGCAGCGCAGTGGCCTGCCGCGCAGCTTCGCCACATCCTGGTCCAAGAAACACAGCCGCCAGGTGCAGGAAATCGCCCTGCTGCTGCACCGCGCCCAGCTGTTGCCGCACTACCAGCTGGCGCTGCAGACCCTGACCCCGGAGGCGCTGCGCCTGAGCAACCGCCAGAACATGAGCGCCAACGAGTACCAGCCCATAGCCAGGCAGATGTCCGAGCAGGGTGTACCCATCGCCGCGGAGCTGATCTGGGGCCTGCCCGGGGACAATCTCGCGGACTTCGAGCGCAACCTGGACACTCTGATCGCCACCTTTCCCAATATCAACATCTTTGGCTACACCCTGCTGCCCGGTACCGAGTTCTACCGGCGCCGGGAGGAGTACCGGATCGAGGCCATTCCGGTGGCGGGCTACGGCAAGGCCAAGGGGGAATATGTGGTGGGCTGCCACAGCTTTTCCCGCGGCGAGGGCGAGGAGGGCTACTTCCTGATCAGCGCCCACATCCTGCTGATCCACGGTCACATCATGCCCCTGACCACACGCCTGCTGGCGCTGCAGGGGGAGGTGCCAGTGTCGCCCCTGCTGCGGGAGTGCCTGCGGGCGCTGGTGGAATCCCTGCGGCCAACGCTGGCTGACCTGGACCCCGACGACCGCATGACGCTGTATGAAAATCGCAATGCCATCTACCTGGCCGCACTGGCGGACAGGGAACAATTGTACCGGGTACTGGCGCAGGTGCTGGAAGATCACTGCCAGCGCCACCATGGCGATGCCGCAACGGCACTGCAGGTGCTGGCACTGGATGCCGCGCTCTGTCCCCGCAGCGGCGGCGAGCAGGATCTGGTTGCCAGCTTCACCTACCGTGCCGACAGGGTCTGTTCAGCCCTGTCCGCCATGGATTTGCCGGCACCGGCTGACCTCGCTGCGGCCGGCTGTACCCTGAGGATCCATCATCCGGGGGGCGTCGGCGACATTCTGCGGGACGCGGATGGGGGCAGCTGGCTGCGCGGAGTGATCGCGGAGGTAGCGAAAGAGTGCTCTTCTTCTGTGCCGGCAGTCGCGCTAGCATAGGCGCCCCAGAGAAGCAGGAGTAGCAGGCAATGCCGGAAATACAGCGCGAAGTCAGGCCCATCGAAGTCAATTATGTCTGCGATGCCTGCGGCAAGGGCATGATGTCGGCCTGCGGTGACATGGATCCCAAGACCGGAGCCATAGACCACCGCTGCCTGATCTGCAATCACCAGCAAGTCTTCAATTGGCGTCCCTACCCGCGTATTGAACACCTCGGACTGGACGAGAAACTCTAGCTTGCAGAGTCAAGCAACCGCAGCATCCCGGCGCGACTCGTACTGCCACTCGAACACATTCAGTTCAATGAATATGAAGGCAAACAGCCACAGGCACGCATCCCAGAAATCGAGAAAATCGCCGGCCACACCCCAATAGGCTGCGGCCAGGAACAGCACACCGTAGAGCACCGTCTTGAGATACTGGTTGAGCCGCAGAATGTGCGCCGAGAGTTTGCCCCGCAGCTGCAGACGCACCTCGATTTCCAGCACCACCACTACCAGGATCCAGACGCCGGCGTTGACCACGTCGACCCAGGCCAGGCGCTGGGCAGCTTGCAGGCTGTCGGCACTGGTGAGGACATTGAAACCCTGCAACTGGTAGACCTCCCCACCCAGGGCTGCACAGCTTGCCGTGTCCAGCGGGACAAATTCATCCAGGTTGACCAGCACGGACCAGGACTGGTCGACGAGCGCACAGGCGTTACCGAGGAAGGGAGCAATGTCGTACAGCGGGGTCACCTCGCCATAGTAGCCAGTGAAGGCATAGACAATGGCGATACCACACAGGCCACGGATCCCGTGTAACGCCCAACGCACCGGGCCGTGTATCCGGCGATCATCGAGCACCGAGGTTTCCAGCTCGAACAGCAGCAACAGGATGACCCAGGCACCGGTATCGATGGTGGCGGAGAACGCCTGCACCAACTGGCCCCGGGGGATTGACTCCGTACCCATGGCGGCTAGTGTCAGCAACTCTTCCTGCAGGAACAACCAGACGTTGATACCCAGGAGCAGATAGGTGATGTACTTGACCGCAGTGAACAGCTGATAACGCCTGTCACTGCCAAAGATATTGCCATTCGCCACCATCTTCGTCACCCTCTCTCAAACCTGCAACAGCAGGTGCTCGCGCTCCCAGGAACTGATGACGCGATTGAACTCCTCGAACTCGTCCAGCTTGACCGCGGCGTAGGCGCGCAGGAACAGGTCGCCGATCATGTCCTGCAGCTCCGGCGTGTTGTGCAGGTTGCGCAGACCCTCTTCCAGGGTACGCGCAACCTCGACGTCGTCCTCATTCGCCGTGCCCTGGTGGGGCGGGGTAGGCGTAAGGCCCTTCTTCATGCCCAGATAGCCGCTGGCGAGCGTTGCCGCAATGGCGAGGTAGGGATTGGCGTCAGCGCCGGGAAAGCGGTTTTCCACCCGGGTTGCCTCCGGCGGCCCCCAGGGTACGCGGAACGCGGTGGTGCGGTTGTCCAGCCCCCAGTTGAGGTTGATGGGGGCAGAGATTTCCGGCGCCAGCCGGCGGTAGGAATTCACATTGGGCGCGTACAGGCTGATCAGCTCGGGAGTGTAGCGCTGCAGGCCGGCGATATAGGACAGGAAGGCCGGCGTGTGCTTGCCGTCCTTGTCGGCGAAAATGTTTTCGCCGGTATCGGCGCGAATCACGCTCTGGTGAATGTGCATGGCGCTGCCGGGCTCGCGCTGCATCGGCTTGGCCATAAAGGTCGCGTACATGCCGTGCTTGTGGGCGGTTTCCCGCACCGTGCGCTTGAACACGAACACCTGGTCGGCAAGACTCATGGCATCGCCGTGAAGAAAGTTGATCTCCATCTGCGCGGCGCCGTTTTCGTGGATCAGGGTATCAACCTGCAGCTTCTGTTCATCAGCGTAGTCATACATGTCCTCGACGAAGTCCTCGAACTCCGCAACCGCATCGATACTGTAGGAAAGCCGCGCCGATTCCCGGCGTCCGGAACGACCCTTTGGCGGCATCAGCTCATAATCCGGGTCCGTGTTCTTTGCCACCAGGTAGAACTCCACCTCCGGTGCCACCACCGGCTGCCATCCCTCGGCCGCGTAAAGATCCAGAATATGCCGCAGGACGTTGCGGGTGGAGAGTGGATGGCGCTCGCCATTCATCTTGTAGCAGTCGTGAATGATCTGGGCGGTGGGCTCACGAGCCCAGGGCACGACCCGCAGTGTTGCCAGGTCGGGCTTGAGGACCATGTCGGCATCGGTTGGTTCAACGAAGTCCCAGTGGTCATCAGAGTATTCCCCGGTGACGGTCTGGATCATGATGCTTTCCGGCAGCTTCGGATCCCCCATGCTGAGGAACTGTTGTGCCGGGATGAACTTGCCCCGGGCATTGCCGGTCATGTCGGGCACCAGGCACTCCACTTCGGAGATCTTGTGCTGCTTGAGCCATTCGTGAATGGCTTGGGTATCGGTTTTCATAAAGGATCCGCAGGGTGGCGAGTAAGCAGTATCGCAGCACTGTAAATAATGCTGCAAGGGGGCTACCCCTAACGTGTTATGCAGCAGAGCGCAAGTCTGTCCGTATAATGACCGCATGGAAAATGAAGCGCACGTTGCATCCTGGTACGCCGCGACCGCCAACCAGCAGCTGGAATTCCCGGCACTGGCGGGCACCAGCACGGCTGATGTCTGTATTGTCGGCGGCGGCTATACCGGCCTGTCCACCGCCATCCACCTGCGCCAGCGCGGCTACAGCGTGGTCCTGCTGGAAGCCAACAAGATGGGCTGGGGCGCCTCCGGGCGCAACGGCGGACACGTCGGCACCGGTCAGCGCGCGGGCCAGGACCAGCTGGAAAAGTGGGTGGGGCTGGAGCATGCGAAGGCACTGTGGCAACTGGGCCTGGAGGCCGTGGACACGGTCTGCGATCTGATCGCAGGCCACGACATCGACTGTGAACTGAAGCGCGGCAACCTGCACGTGGCGTCAAAGCCTGGCGACGCCCGGGAGACCCGGGAAGAAGTCGAGCACCTGAACAGCGTCTATGGCTACGACCAGATCCGTTTTGTCGACCGGGCGGAGCTGGCGGAGATGACCTCCGGCCAGGGTTTCTACGGTGCCTCCCTCGATCTCGGGGCCCGCCACCTGCACCCCCTCAACTACGCCCTGGGCCTGGCGCGGGCCGCGCGCGACCTCGGCGCACAGCTGCATGAGGGCAGCCGGGTGACCGACTACAGCGAAGGCAGCAAGGTCACCGTCAGGACCGGCAATGGCACTGTGACCTGCGACTACCTGGTGATGGCCTGCAACGGTTATCTGGAAAAACTCGAGCCGCGTACCGCAGGCCGCATCATGCCAATCAACAACTACATGCTGGCCACGGAGCCACTGCCGGAGTCACTGGCACGGCAACTGATCCGTGACGACACCTCCATGTCGGACACCCTGTTCGTCATCAACTACTGGAAGCTGTCGGCGGACAACCGCCTGCTGTTTGGCGGCGGCGAGTCCTATACGCGCCGCTTCCCCGCCGACATCAAGGGCTTCGTGCGCAAGTACATGCTGCGGGTCTATCCTGAACTGGCGGGAACCCGTATTGACTATGGCTGGGGCGGCACCCTGGCCATCACCATGAACCGGATGCCGGACTTCGGCCGCCTGTCCTCACAGGTGTTCTATGCCCATGGCTATTCCGGCCACGGCGTTCCGATTGCCACCCTCGCGGGCAAGCTGCTGGCGGAGGCCATCAGCGGCAGCGCCGAGCGCTTCGACGTGATGGCCCGGGTTCCCTCGCGCCAGTTTCCCGGTGGCACCCTGCTACGCTGGCCCGGACTGGTCGCGGGCATGTTATTCTATAGTCTTCGCGACCGCCTGGGCTGACCATGGCTGCCGCAGGGACCGGAACCAGCCACCGATGTTCAAACACTTTCTCATTACCCGCTTCAACCTGCGCAACCCGCGCTGGACCAGCAGCCGGTCGCAGCACCCGGCCCTGAGCGAGGCCTGGCTGCGAGATCGATTCAACCTGTTCGAACAGTACTGCCTGCCCAGCGTAGCGGCGCAAACCGAGCCCGGTTTCACCTGGCTGGTCTACTTTGACACCCAGACCCCGGAGCAGTGGCGCCCGCGGATCGAGGCATACCGGGGCGATTGTCCTCAGTTTCAAGCCGTATTTGTGGACGGCATGGCGGCTTTCCTGGCGGATGTACAGGCACGCATTGGGGCCGCGGCCAGTCCCTACCTGATCAGCAGTCGCCTGGACAATGACGACTGTATCAGCAACGACTTTATCGCCAGCGTACAGGCACAGTTTGTAGCCACCGACTTCCTCGCCCTGGATTTCATTGATGGCTACATGCTGGAGATCGCCCCGGTGCGCAGGCTCGGGCGCACCGTGAACGCATACAACCCTTTTGTCAGCCTGATCGAGCGCAACCACGAGCCGCTTGGCATCTGGCACAAGGACCACGCCCAGTGGAAGCGTGAACCGCGCTTGCACCGTATCCGCGACCAGCGCATCTGGCTGACCATAATCCACCGGGAAAACAAGACCAACGAATTCCGCGGCTTCGGCGCGGTCAGCGGGGACGAGGTCAGCGCCCGCTTCACCCTCGCGCCCGAGGCGCAGAAGGTCTGGGGGCAGCTGCTGCCGGTGACACGCTGGCGCTGGCTGAGCCTGAAGAACCGGCTGCAGACCGGCGGCACTCTGCTCAAGCGCGACCTGAAAAAGGCCCTGGGCCTCTACCGCCAGCGATGAAGCCCATTGGACTCGTGGAAGTCAGCAGCGCGGACGCCGACTGGCGCGCGCAACTGCGCGACCTGGTGACCTCGCCGGCTGCCCTCTGTGACGCCCTGGGGTTGCGGCCGGAGCAACTGGGCTGGAGCGACGACGCAGCCAGGGAGTTTCCCCTGCGGGTGCCCCGCGCCTTTCTCGCCCGCATGACTCCCGGGGACCCGCATGATCCCCTGCTGTTGCAGGTGCTGGCCGGGACCCGCGAACTGCAGGCGGCACCCGGGTATGGCCCGGACCCAACCGGGGAAACCGGCGTGACCAATCCGCACCCGGGCATCATCCACAAGTATCAGGGCCGGGTACTGTTGCTGGTCACCGGCAGCTGCGCCATTCACTGCCGCTACTGCTTCCGGCGGCATTTCCCCTATGCGGACAATCAGAACAGCCGGGCGGAATGGCCATCCGCCCTGGCTTATATTGCCGACGACGACAGCATCAGTGAGGTCATCCTCAGTGGCGGCGACCCGCTGGTAGCCAGTGACAAGCAGCTCGCGGAGCTGGTGTCGCAGCTGGCGGATATTCCCCATGTCCGGCGCCTGCGGGTACACACCCGGCTACCGGTGGTGGTACCCGCCAGGATCACCCCGGCGCTGCTGCAGGCTCTGTCCCATCCGCGCCTGCAGACGGTGATCGTCGTGCACTGCAATCACGGCAACGAAATCGACGCGGCCGTCGCTGCCGCGTTCGCCCAGATTCGTCAACACGGGATGACGCTGCTGAACCAGGCGGTGTTGCTGGCGGAGGTCAACGACAGCACAGCAGCAATTGCCCAGCTCAGCGAACGCCTGTTCGAGGCCGGCGCCCTGCCCTATTACCTGCATCTCCTTGACCGGGTGGCCGGTGCTGCCCACTTTGAGGTCAGCGCCGAGCGGGCACGGGCATTGCACCGCGAGATCAGCTCGATACTTCCGGGCTACCTGGTACCGAAGCTGGTACAGGAGATTGCCGGCGCCCCGGCCAAGGTGACGTTACCTCGCTGAACCGAGCTGTCGCGATTGCCGCAGGCGAATTGTCCAAAGGTCGACCGGCTCCGGCAGACCGAGGTAGAAACCCTGGAACTTCTCACAGCCCATGGCTTGCAACTGCTCCAGCTGACCGACGCTTTCAACGCCCTCGGCGATCACCTCAAGGCCCAGACTGCGCCCCAGCTGCAGGGTAGCGGCGATGATCGCCCGGTCATTGCTGTCGGTGAGCAGGTCGCGCACGAACGAGTAGTCAATCTTGAGTTGGTACAGGGGCAGGCGCTTCAAATAGGCGAGGGAGGCGTAGCCAGTGCCGAAGTCATCCAGCGAGAAGCGTACCCCCAATGCAGCCAGGCGCTCCATGCGCAACACCGTATCGGCGACATCAGTTATCAGCATGCCCTCGGTCACTTCCAGCTCGATCAGGCTGGCGGGAAGCTTGTACTGACGAATAGTGCGCTCGACCTCATCGACAAAATCTTCGTGACGAAACTGGCGGGGGCTGATGTTGATTGCCATGGTCAGATCCGCGAGCAGCGGCTCCGCTTGCCAATCCCGCAAAATGCCGCAGGCCTGCTGCAAAACCCACTTCCCCAGCGGGATAATCAGGCCACTGGACTCGGCCACCGGGATGAACTCGCCGGGCGCGATCTCACCCAGCTCCGGGTGCTGCCAACGCAGCAGAATTTCGCCGCCAATGACCCGGTGGTCGCGATCCACCTGCGGCTGGAAATACAGCTCAAACTGGCCCTGCTCCAGCGCCTGCCGCAACGCCGCTTCTATTTTTACCCGACGGTCGACGCCAATCTGCATGGCCGGGTCGAAGAAGCGCACGCTCATGGCGCCCTCCTGACGGGCACCTGACAGTGCCAGCTCGGAGTTGCGCAGCAAGGTACTGGCATCGGCGCTTGAATCGCTGAACATGCTGATCCCGACCGAAAACGACATGGTCTGGTTCGTGTCCGTCAACCGGAAGGGTTCGCTCAGGGAGGCGGTGAGTGCGCTGACCCAGCGCCGTGCATCCAGCACCGCGGTGTCGCGATCGCCGCTCAGGTCGGTCAGGACGATGGTGAAGTCGTCGGGACCGATACGCGCTGCAACGTCTGCTTTCGTCACCAGCGCGGAGATACGCGCCGCGACCTGGCGCAGCAACTCATCGCCGGCTGCAAAGCCGAAAGTCTCGTTTACCAGCCCGAACGCGGTCAGGTCGAGGGTGACCACCGCTCCCTCCAGCCCGGTGCGCTGGGCGCTGGCCAGGCCCTGGGACAGGCGCTCCAGCAGCAGGACACGGTTGGCGAGGCCGGTGATCATATCAAAATACTGGGCGTGGTTGAGCTCTTCCCGCAATTGCAGGTAGCTGCTGATATCCGTCGCCACACCGCAGAGCGCATAGATACGGCCCACGGGGTCGCGCAGCGGCAGTTTGATCGTGAGGAAAGTGCGGGAGTCACCCCCCTTGAGCGTCAATACCTCTTCTTCGGCGTAGCGTTCTCCCCGGGACAATACCCGCGTATCCACTTCGCGCTGGTGCTGCGCTGTCGCCGTGTCGTAGAGGTCCCGGTCAGTTGTACCGAGCACTGCGTCCGTATCCAGGCCGAACAGCTCACACTGTTTCCGATTGACGTAGCGATAGCGGTGATCAAGCCCCTTGGTATAAATGCAGGCATCAATATTATCGAGAATGGTTTCCAGCCGGGTCTCCGCCAACCTCAGTTCTGAAGACTTGACTGCCACCCTGCGCCGCAGCAGCCAGACCAGACACAGGGCCGAGGCCAACAGCAGCAGGCCGACACCTGCCAGGGGGTAGAACCAGCCTGGCAGGGTGGGCTCGTCGTCACGCACTCCCCAGCGCGCCAGTATCTGGTAATACACAGAGTCCGGCTGCGCCTGCCAGGCGCCAAGATACTGGTCCAGAGTCTCCAGTACGCCGCCTTCCAGCCCCTGGCGCCCGGCAAAGTACAGGCGCGATGGCTGGAACAGCACCGGGGTCACGTAAAACCCCAGGTCACGGGCCCGCTGATCACCGAACAGATGGTTGGCGGCCACCACGTCGGCGCGGCCGTCTCGTACCGCCTGGAACCCCTGTTCGAACGACTGCACCGCAACCCAGCTCACCCGCAGCTCGAAGCTCTGCACCAGGTTGGCCAGGTAAGCCTGCTGTACGGATCCTTCCAGCACCGCGATGCGCAGGCCATCCAGGTCCAGCAGGCTGGCGACATTGATCGCCGCCGAGCTGTACAACTGGGACCAGCTGCGCAATACCGGTGTCTGGTGAAAGCCGAAATCAAGATCGCGGACATCGTTGATGGCGACATCCGGCATCAGGTCAATCTGGCCCGCGCGCAACAATTCGAGACAGCTGTTCCAGCCACAGGACACCGGCTCCAGCACCCAATCCTCGCGCTCGGCAATCTGCTGCAGCAGATCACCAAAGATTCCGGATGCGCGGCCTTCCAGCATCAGCAGCTTCGGCGGATTCTGGTACACCCCCACCCGCAGTTGCTTGACGGTTTGCGCCTCGGCGACGCCCGTCAGCAGGCAGGCCAGCACCAGCACCCAACCTCGCCAGCTCGCCATCACCGCTGTGTGTCACCCCGTTTACGCTGGTACATCAGGGCATCACCCTCGGCCAGCAGCGCATCGAGATCTTCGTGCTTGTTCGCATCGTAGCGAACTACCCCATAAGAGAAGGCAACCGCGTAGTCGAGTTTCAGGGCCTGGTTATGCTCGGCAACCACTTCCCGAAACCGCTTCATTACGCTGCCGACCTCCTCGTCGCTGGCATCATTCAGCAACACCACGAACTCATCACCACCCAGCCGGGCAACGATGTCGGAATCCCGGCTCACCTTCAACAGTGCAGTAGCGAAGAACTTCAGCACCCGATCCCCCTCGGCATGACCAAAGCGGTCGTTAATGGGCTTGAACCGGTTCAGGTCAATGAATACCAGGGTCAGCGGAAAGTCCTTGCGCCGTGACATGCGCAGGGCCTGGCCGGCGATGAGAAAGAAGCCGCGACGATTGTTGATGGCGGTTAACTCGTCCAGGGTGGCCATTTCCATGGCCTGCATTTCATGCTCCACGAGAGTAGCGAGGTCCCGCAGAATCAGCAGCTCGCGGGAGCCAAATTGGCGCGCCTTGTGATCAATGATGCAGACTGTACCCAGCACACTCCCGTCCAGATATCGGATTGGGTAGCCCGCATAAAAGCGTATGCCTGGCCCGCCGATGACCAGTGGATTATCGGCAAAGCGGGGATCGAGCAGAGTATCTTCGACTACCAGAGCACCATCGCCGTTGATAGCGTGGCCGCAGAAAGAAATATCCCGCGGGGTTTCCGTCGCGTCCAGCCCCTGGCGCGATTTGAACCACTGGCGGTCAGTGTCTACCAGGCTTACCAGCGCAATCGGTACGTCGAAGACATGCTTCGCCAGGCGGGTAAGCCGGTCAAAACGCTCCTCGGGCTTGCTATCGAGAATATTGAGTGACCTCAGCGTCTCCAAGCGAGCGGAATCGTTGTCTGGTATGGCGGCCGACTGCATGTTTCTCTCCCTGGATGCCCAGAGTATGGCCACTAATTGCCGGGCTGGCAAAAACTGTTGAACCGATCGCACCGATCGGGTTTGCCACCTTGCTCCGGGGCACTACACTAGCGCCTCCAACCCCCGGCTTCGCGGAGACCACGCATGCAACCAGACATTCAAGACCTTGCGGCACAGGTATCCGCTCTGCGTGACATAGAGGCCATCAGGACCCTGAAGTTCCGCTACCTCAACGCCTGCGACGACAAGCAGCCAGACCTGGTGCGGGACTGCTTCGCGCCCGGCCGGGTCGATATCAATTTTGGCCATATCGGGAAATTCGACGATCGCGAAGCCTTTGTCGCGGTGTTCGTCGAGCTGGGCTGCCACGACCACATCGTCGACATGCATCACGCGGAAAACATGATCGTCGACCTTACCGGTTCCGATTCAGCCACTGCGCGAGTCGGGCTGCGCTTCCACAGTATCAATACCCGCGACCGGACCAGCGTGCAACTGGGCGGTCACTATTTCGACGAGTACCGGCGTCGCGACGACCAGTGGCTGATTACTGCCAGCCGGTTCCTGGTGCGCTCGGCGCTGATCAAGGATTTCTCCGGAGATTGCGAAAAAGTGGTCTGGGCCGGCAATACCATGCCCGCCTGAGAGGCTACGCTGGCAGGCCTGCGCCCGCTACCCGGACCTGGCCTTGTTTGCCCGCTTCTCTTCGTACATGGCCTTGTCGGCAATCTCACGCAACGTGCCGGTACTTTCACTGTCGTCAGGGAACAGTGCAAGGCCGACACTGGCTCCGACCGAATAGGTGGCCCCCGCGTGGGTAAAGGGCTCGCGCAGGGCTGCGCGGAGCTTGCGCACAACGCCGGCGGCGGCGGCGGCGGCGCGGTCGACCACGGGAGAAATGACCAGGGCAAACTCGTCACCGCCCACCCTCGCCACCGTGTCCGATTGCCTCACCATGACAGCCAGCCGGATTGCCTGGGTGCGCAGGGCAAAATCCCCGATGGCATGGCCGTGCTGGTCGTTCAGCGCTTTCAGGCCATCGACATCGACGGCAATCACGGCGAAACGCTGCCGCAGTCGCTTGCTCTGATCGGCAGCGTGCTGCAGGCGGTCCTCGAACAGCGCTCGATTGCACAGGCCGGTCAGCGAATCCCGGGTTGCGCGCACGAACAGTTCCTGCTGCGAATAACGAGCGGCATTGAACATTGCCGCCGCAATCAACTCGGTCATGTAGGACAGGATGCGGCCGGCAGCAGGGCCGAAGGCGGAGGGGCTTGCGGACAGTACTTTCAGTACTCCGACTGTTTCACCTTCATGAAACAGCGGCGCCACCAGCATCGACCGCAAGCCCACTTTTCTGCAGGCGTCACGGTCAACCCTGGCGTCTGTTTCCGAATCCTCGCAATAGAGCAAACGCCCCAGTTCGACACACGTCCCCGAGATGCTGGTCGCGCGGTCGATGCGCATGCCCTGGAACTGCAGCACCGAGCCGCTGACCGCCCGATAGACCATTTCATCGCCTTCGGCCAGTTCTACCGCGGCGCCTTCCGCATCGGTGAGGAGCTGGGTTTCACGGGCGACAAACGCAATCACGGCGTCGAAGTCGATTCCGAGCTTGATCATCCCGGTTTGCACCCGAATGATCTCGTCGAGCTGGGACCGACTGAGCAAGGCGGCTCCAGAAGTGGGCATTACTTTCCCCGCTTTATGGCTTCAATACTTTTACTCTCGAACGAGCGACAACCTGACGGGAATCATACCAAGCCGTGTCGGCAGGACAACCGGGTGCAGCCCGGGGGCCGGGTCGCCGTCAGCGCCGCGCCATGAGGTTGGGGTGCAGGAACGCGAACTGGCCGGAGCCGTGGCCGTTGTTGATCTCGATGCGGCCAAATATTGGCTCCGGAACGGCCATATTTGACTCCGTGCCATGCCGTACACGCTCCTTGATATGCGCATACAGGTCGTTGTCAAACAGGACACCCGTGTTCTGGTTGAGCAAACCCACCAGGGCCTTGGTGAATACCGAGTGGTTGCCCGCACCGCCATCCGGCACCGGCACTACGCCACCGGAGGTCAGCACCGTCCGGGCCCGGTTCTGCAGGTAGAATTTCAGGTTCTGTTCGATTTCATCCTGCCGCAGCTTGATGCCCCCGGAAGTGACGATGCCGCGCCCCGAGTAACAGGAATCGGCGATCACCAGCACATGGTTGGCCGGCAACATCGCCAGCCACCGGGCCAGGGCGCTGCTGGAGACGCCGTACATCTCCTGGGCACCCGGCGACGCCGAGGTCGCGTCAACGCCCATCCAGTAACTGTCAGTGCCATCTTCCGAGCCGTGACCTGCGTAATAAATCAGCAGAGAATCCTCCGGCATGAGGGTTTCCTTGAGCGCTTCCACCCGGCGGAAGATATCCCCGCGGGTGGCGTCCAGCAGCAGCTCTGACTGGAACCGGTAACGCTGGGTGAGTACCTCGTGCACGGCGCGGGCATCGTTGTGGGCGAAACTGAGTTGGCGCAAATGCTGGTAGTTGTTGTTGCCGATCACCAGGGCGTGGAACTTGCCGAGCTTGATATCCCCGGGAATCCGGATGCGGGAGGTATCCGGCAGCGGCTCCAGCACACTGCGGGTCGCGACCTGCAGGTTCCACTGCTCGCGCAGCTGGGCGACTTCGCGCTGGTAACGCCTCGCTTCCGCGTCCACTTCCGCCAGCCGGGCTTCCTGCCGTGCGAGCGTCGCATCGCGCTCGTCCAGTTGTCGGCGCAGTTGCTCCAGCTCCGCACTGCGGCCTGATTCCCCGCGATCAGCCGCAGCCAGGGCCGCGGCCAGCCGATCGCGCTCACTGCGGGCCAGCGCCACGGCGGTCTGCAGGGTTTCCCGTTCGCCGGCGGCCGCGGTCTCCTGCTGGCGCAATTTGACCAGGGCCGATTCGGTCTGGGCCAGCCTGGCTTCCGCTTTCTGGCGCTCATCAAGCGCTGTCGCCAGCTCATCACGCAGGGTGCGGGCCTCCGCCTGCTTGCTGTCCAGGGCGCCCTGGAGGGCTGCAATCTGCTCGCGGCTGGCGGCCAGTGCCTCTGCCTGCCGCGCCCGCTCCGCGGCCAGTTGGCGGGCTTCTTCCCGGGCCCGGGCACTGCTGTCCGCGGCGTCCCGCAACGCCGCGAGCTGGGCGTCCATTTCGGCAACAGCCTGCCGGGCGGCCTCTGCCTCGGTTGCCAGCCCCGCGCGCTGGCGTTGCAGGGCGGCAAGCTCCTGGTCCCTCGCGGACAGCGCATTGCGGGCCTCCGCCAGCTCCAGCTCCGACATGGCGGAGACCCGCTCCAGTTCGCCCTGCAAGCGCCGGTTTTCCAGCTCTACCTGACGCACACTTGCGACCAGGGTTGCCTGCCTGGCATCAAGCGTGGCTTCCAGGCTGTCGAGTTGGAACTGCTGATCCTCCAGACGCTGCTGCTTTTCCCGCAGCTCACGCTCCAGTGCCGCCACCCGGTCAGTGTCTGCCGGTGCCTGCCGATCGCGAGCATCCGCGAGCTGCTGCTGCAGGGCAGCCACCTCCGCGGAAGCGCCGAGCAGGGCATCGCGCCTCTCGACGAGCCCGGTCCGGGCTTCCGCCAGTTCCAGGCGCAGGGCATCGGCCTCCGCATTGCGGGTCCGCAACTGGCTGGTCAACTGCGCCACGCGCTGTTCCGCGGCGGTTCTTGCGGCCTCGGCGTCCGAGGCCAGCACCAGATCCTCGCCCAGCCCGGTGGCCTGTCGCCACAGGTTGGTTGCCAGCAGCGGGTCGCGCTCCACCCCGAGCCCGTTTTCATGCAGGTGGGCGAGCCGGCGCAGGGCGGTGACATCCCCCTGTTCGGCTGCCCGCTGGTACCAGGTCATCGCATCGCGGTAGCGGGGCTCCGCGAAGAGGTACTGGTAGACCTCGCCAAGACGCGTTTGCGCGGCGGGGTCCCCCTCCTCCGCGAGAGGCAGGAAAAATGCCACCGAGGCGTCCGGTGTCGCCCGGTCATAGGCCGTGTACTCGCCGCCCCGAAGTTCACACACTTTCGCGGTCACATGGGTCAATTGGCGTCGCTCGGGGTAGACGATGCCACCGAGGCGTCGCACCCGGGGTGGCAACAGGCAGGGAACAATATCGAATTCCTTCAGCTCTGCGGCGCGACTGGCGACATCGCCTTCAGGTGCCTGGGCATTACCACTGGCTGCCACCGCAATCAGGCCTGCCAATAAACAACTCTGGATGGTTTTCATAAAGCTCGTTCCCTCCTGGTACTGAAGCGGGTACATCGGGCCCGGGGCCGTGGAGTCAGGGCAGCATACCCTCGGGCAAATCCTTGCATCCGGCGACCACGCCCGGGTTGGACACCTTCTCGGCCAGGGCGGGCAACAGCCCCGCCAGGACCGGGTTATGGGCATTGATCGCGACACCGCGACAGGCAAGATCCAGTGCCTCGCGCGGGCGCTCCATCTCAGCCAGCCTCTGTACCGGCTCTTCATAGGCGGCCGCCAGCTGCAACATGCCGCTGGCGGCGGCACGCTTGCTGGCTTCGTCGGGGGCCTGGCGCAACACCAGGTCATACACCCATTTCGCCGAGCTGGTGCTGCCGTGCAGGAAGTAGCTACCGCGATCGAATTCATCCTTCGCGTACGCCGAGTCGGCCATTGCGATGTTCTGCGCACCCTGCTCAAGCCACAGCGTCACCTGTTCCGCGTCGACAGATGAGTCACCCGTGTCCCGGTATTGCACCAGCATCTCATCGATAAAACGTTGCTCCGGCGAAGCACGATACGCCTGCCAGCTGCCGACGGCGACTCCCGAAACCAGCAGCAGGGCGGTCAACGCAATCCAGGGAGCAGCACTGCGAGAGCGGGTCACGGGGCCAAAGCTGGCGAGAAACTCCTGGGCATGGGGCGTGCGTTCACGGCGCCGATGGGCGAGGCATTTCAGCAGCGCCTGCCATTGCGCCTGGCGCAGGCCCTGGGGGCGCTCTACTGGCAGCTCGTTGCTGCGGGCATCAATTGCGCGGGCACCATCGAACGGGTGGCGCCCGGTGAGCAGCAGGTAGGCCACGCAGCCCAGGGCGTAAATGTCATCACGTCGGTCAGGAGACTGGCCCTCGAACATCTCACAACTGGCGTATTGCGGCGTGAGAGCCAGCAGCGCATCGCCGTCGAAACGCGTAGTGTTCTGGGTCGCCAGCGCCTCGTCCAGCGTGCGTGCGATACCAAGATCCAGGACTTTGACCTCGTTGTCATCCGTGAGAAAGACATTACCGGGCTTGAAGTCCGAGTGCACCACGCCGTGATCGTGCATGTAGGCCAGCGCCTCACCGCAACCCTGAATGATATGCCACGCCTGGTCCCAGGGCAGGCCCTCACGATGTTTGCGCAGGAACTCGTCCAGCGGTTCTCCGCGCATGTATTCCATGACCATGAAGACGATGTCGCCATCGCGATCGAAGTGGTAGACACCGACGATATTCGGGTGGTTGAGCTGGCGGGAGTTGTTGACTTCGCGGCGCAGTGAGGTCAACGCCTGGGGGTGATCCTTGAAGCTGTCACCGAGCACCTTGATCGCAACGTAGGGATTGGAGTCCTCCAGCTCCCGGTCAATCGCCAGGAAGACCTTGCTCATGCCACCGGCGCCGAGCATGCGCTGGAGCACAAAACGATCCCGCAACACCGTCCCCGGGGCAGGTGCCTGCGACTGCAATGGATCCAGCTCAGTGACGTCCCCGGCCAAATCGCCCCGGACTGTCACCTCGTACGTTTCATTCACGGGCATCTGTCTCGCACCATGGGCCCGCCTGTAGCGCCCGACAACACAGGCAGTCTTTAATACTAGCTCAGAGTCACCGGTAGCGAAAGGTCGCTTCGTTGGACCGGGATTATCTGCCGCCGACTTGCGCTGCTCCCAAACAGGAGTAAACTCTTTTGAACTATATCAATTAAAAGCGAATACTGCTCGTCGGTGGCTGGCTTCATTGCAGTTTGACATTGCCGGCAACGCCATTTGTCTACGCAACTTTTACGTTCAAGGGGAAGGGCGAAAAATGAAAAGAATAACCACCTATGGATTTGTGTTTGGCAGTGCTGTCTGCGCCGCCACCAGCCATGCCCAGCAAGGCCCTGCGACCGATGTGGGCCAGGTACTGGCGGATCAGGGGGCACCGCAGTTCATCGTCGATGCCGGCGATGCGATCCGCGCCACCTGCCTGGAACTGGGTGCCGATGGCCCGCAAACGGGACAGCGCGCAGATCTGTTTAGCCGCTGCAGGGAGATGTCGCTAACCGTTATTGGGACCACGGGGATCACGGTCCCCCACGGCTATGGCTACACCAGCCTCGACGATTCCTGGAACGCCATTCGCCAGTTTTCCGGCGAAGAGACCTCCAGCCAGTCGCGCCTGGCAACCGAGAGCAGCAATCGCCAGTTCGCGAACCTGGGCGCACGCATGGATGCCATCCGGCGTGGCGCCCGCACGACCATTTCACCGGTAGCGTTCAATTTCCACGGTGTGGACCTCGGCGAGGCGCTGGCCGGTGATCTACCGCCGCTGGCCGGAGGCACCGGCGCGGGTGACGAGCGGGATGCCGACACCGGCTGGGCCTGGTTCAGCAACGGCGCCGTCGGCTGGGGCGACCGCGACGAAACCGACAACGAGGGCGGCTACGACTTCGACTCCTGGGGCATCACCCTGGGCGCCGACTATGCCTTCGACAGCGGCCTCGCCGTCGGCCTGGCGCTGGGCTACAGCAGCTATGATGTCGACCTGGACCGCACCACGGGCAGCAGCTTTATCAGCAGCTCAGCGGGCGGCAAGATTGAGAGCGAGGGCTACAGCCTGTCGGGATTCTTTGTCTACGGGATGGAGAACAGCTACGTCAACGGCATTCTCAGCTACGGGCGAAACGATTTCGACATGGCGCGCAAGGTCCAGTTGACCGCCGCGCCGGGCGCGACAGGCACGGCGCAGGGCCTGGTACTGGACCGCCGCTTCGATGCCAGTACCGACAGTAACCAGCTTGGCGCCCAGGCCACCGCTGGCTACGTCTTCGGCAGTGGCGCGACCACGGCGGATGTGTATGCCGGCTTCGATTACCTCGACATTGATATCGACGGCTATCGGGAACGTGAGGTTGATACCGATGGCGGCCTCGCCCTGCGCTATGGCGACCAGGACACCCAGTCAGTGCAATCCATTGTCGGCGTCATGGTCCGGCATGCGAGCAGCACCGGGTTTGGCGTCCTGCTACCCTACGCCGGGGTCGAATGGCGGCACGAGTTTGACAATGAAGCCCAGACCCTGGACTACAGCTATGCCTTCGCCCTGCCCGGCAGCGGGGTGCAGTTCCGCTCGCCCACCGATGACCCGGACGAGGACTTCTTTGAACTGACCCTCGGGCTGTCGGCGCAGTTCGCCAACAACCTGTTTGCCTTCGTGCAGTACAACAGTACCGCGGGGCTGTCGCGCACCAGCGCCAACCTGATCACTTTCGGCTTGCGGGGGGTATTCTAGGGAAAATCCGAGTACCGTCGGGTTTTTCGGGATTTTCTTTTAAAAACAGTGCACTATCAAAGGCCGAGCGATTCCTGAACGCGAGTTGTGCCAGCGCGCCACTGGGTTAGGGTAGATCCGATGACGAACCCGGACAACAGGTTGCAGGCCACCCGACGCGAGCCCAAACAGGCCCGTTCGCGGCTGCTCGTGGCGTCCATCCGCGAGGCCTGCAGACGCATTCTGCAGCACGGCAGCGTGGACGCCCTTACCGCCCAGCGTATCGCCGATGTGGCTGGTGTCACCATTGGCTCCTTCTACCAGTATTACCCCAACAAGGAGGCGGTGCTGCTGGATGTCCTGCTGGAGGATGCCCCCGAGGAAGCCGAGCAGCTCGCCAGCGAAACCCGCTACCTCGGCGCGCTGCGCTGGCAATCCCTGGAACACACCCTGAGGGAACTGGTGGTGGTCACCTGCCAACGCCACCAGCGTCTGCTGCAGAGTCACGGTCGGGTCTATCGCCGTTATCACCGGGAAATCGGCTTCGACACCCTGATCCATGCCAGCGTCCGCCGCTACGTTGCAACCAGCTCACTGGAGGAATGGCTACAGGAACTGCTGCTGCATCACCGGCCGGAGATGCCGGCGGCGACTGCCTCAATGCGCGCTTTCCTGATTGCCACCACCCTGACCGAGACGACCGCCAGGGCCGTGGATGAGCACCCGGACTGGCTGGGCAACAGCGCCTTTCGCGCTGAACTGCAGCAGCTTTTGCTGGCCCACGCCCTGCAACCCACAGCTGCAGCCACTGAACCCGTTCACCCACCACAAGAGAACCCAGACAATGAACTACCAGAATGACCCCAGCCTGAACTGGAAAGTACTCGCACCGCTGGTGCCGAACCCGGGCCGCTACCCGACCCTGCCGGCGCTGACGACGCATCAGGAGCTGGCCCTGCTGTGCCGGGTGCTGTTCCGGGAAGGCTACAACGACCACATAGCCGGCCACATCACCCTGCGCCAGGATGACGGCACCCTTCTGGTCAACCCCTGGGAGCTGGCCTGGGACGAGGTCTGCGCCTCCGACATCCTCACCATCAATGAACAGGGCGATATCCTCGACGGTCGCTGGAACGTGACTCCGGCGATCAACGTCCACCGCGACATGCACAGCCTGCGGGAGGACGTCAAGGTGGTGATCCACAATCATCCGGAATGGGGCTCTGTCTGGGCCGCCTGCAAGCGGGTGCCGCCCATCTACGACCAGACCTCGGCACTGGTGGACAGCGACCCTGTCATCTTCGACGAATACCACGGTACCGTGAACGACGAAAAGGAGGGCCGCGCCGCCGTCGAGGCACTGGGCGAGCACAAATGGGCCCTGCTGGCCAACCACGGCGTGTTCCTGGTCGGCAAGGATGTGCGCCAGGCACACCTGCGCGCCATCACCCTGGAGTGGCGCTGCCGCCTCGCCTGGCGGGTGGAGGCACTGGGCAACGGCCAGCCTCTGGATCAGAAAACCGCCGCGGCTACCGGCCACATGACCGACAGCAATGGCTTTCCCTTCCTCTGGGAAGCCATGGCCCGGCGGGAAATCCGCCGCGATCCGCGAGTGCTGGAATAGGCACCCGACCCTGCTTTTTGTGTTCACGATTACGGATTGAGGAAACCCCATGACATTGACCGTCACCCCCCTGAAGAACATCGGCGCCGAGGTGAGCGGCTTCGATATCACCCAGCCCCTCAGCGAAGCTGTGGAACAGGAACTGCGCGACCTCTGGTATGAATATGGAATACTGCTGTTCCGCGGCCAGACCATCACCCCGGAGAACCAGATCGAGTTCAGCCGCATCTTCGGGCCGCTGGAACTGCACCCGCTGAAGGTAAAGACCTCCGATGAATACCCGGAACTCTTTGTGCTGGAAAACGGCACCGACAAGGACAACTACATGCTGGCCCGTTACAACGGCGAGCCCATCGTCGGCCGGCTGGACTGGCACATGGACCTGCACTACACCGCCCGCCCCAACCACGGCGCGGTGCTGACGGCGGTGCAAGTGCCCTCCAGCGAGGGCCTCACCGGCTTCGGCGACCTGGCCATGGCCTGGGATGCCCTGGACGAGGAAACCCGGGCCCTGCTGGAAAAACTGGAAGTCGCCTACAGCTTCAGCATGCAGCGCAAGCACATGCGCTATGTGAATCTTGAAGGCTACCAACCGGGGGAAAACCTGCCCCGCAAGCCCTCGGATATCGGCTTTCCCGACTTCGCCGACGCCGTGTATCCCGCCGTGGTCACCCACCCGGTCAGCGGGCGCAAGGTACTGGAGATTGTCGAGCAGTTCCTCGACCGGGTCATTACCCCACAGAAATTCGGCCTTTCCAACGACGAGTCCATCGAATTGCTGGAGCGCCTGGTGGCCCACACCCGCAAGCCCGAGTTCCACTATTTCCACCAGTGGCAGGAAGGCGACATGATCCTCTGGGACAACTGGCGCATCATGCACTGCGCCACCGGCACCCCCCCGGGCGTACGCCGGGTCATCAACCGCACCACCATCATGGGCGAGGTGACCCTGGGGCGGGTGCTGGACGGGGAGTGAGGTGGGGTCGAGCCACGCGCTTGTCCGAGGCAAGGACTTTGGTCATGCCTCAGTCCTTGCTCGCGTCTGGCTCTCTCAAAAGGATAAAATGCTCAATCAGCCGGATCATCAATGTTTTCTGATTCGGCAAGCTCTCCGCGACCAGCAGCGCCAGGGCCACCAGGGTGTTGTCGTTTATCAACTGCTCCACCGGCCGCGCCAACAACATCTGGTTCCTGCGCAGGTACCACAGGAAGAGAAATGAGCCACAACGCTTGTTGCCATCGGCCAGTGGATGATTTTTGATCACGAAGTAGAGAAGGTGTGCGGCACGACTGGCAATGTTGGGGTAGAACAGCTCATCACCGAAGCCCTGCTCAATCGTGGCCAAGGCCGATGACAGCCCCTCACCGCGAACTTGACCGAACAGCTCCGTGGCCTCGCTCTTGCCAATGAGGATTTGCTTCAAGTCACCAATCGCAGCCAGGGCTTCATCCAGCGCCAGAGGGTGCATATCCAGCTGCTTGATGTCGACTTCCGCCAGAACCTGCTCGTCATAGCCCTGGAGCAGGCTCCAGGAACGGGCATAATCGCTGATCACCCGGGCCACGGCCTCGCCTTCGGAGGACACCAGACCCTGGTTTGCGAGGGTACGACTGAGGAGGTCCAGTGCCTGCTCGAACTCAATACCGCGCTCTTCCAGGCGGCGCTGGTTGAGGGTATAGCCATGTACCAGATGGTCCCTCAGGGTACGGGTGGCCCATTGGCGAAATTGGATTCCACGTGGGGACTTGACGCGATAGCCAATGGATATAACGACATCAAGGTTGTAGTGCTCAACCTGATAACTTTTCCCATCCTCGGCAGTATGTGCAAATTTTGCACATACTGTCTCGCGATCGAGTTCACCCTCCCTGAATACATTGCGGACATGTTTTGTTACCACCGAACGCTCACGTCCGAAAAGCTCGCACATCTGCGCCTGATTTAACCAGACAGTCTCCCGATCCAGCGCGACTTCCAGCCGGGCCTCGCCATCACTTGAAGTAAAAATCCTTATCTGCTGCTCTGACATAGCCTCTCACCGCCAGCGCTGACTCAGGCAACAGAATAGCGACTACGGAGTCCGGAGACATCCATCAAATTCATCCATCTATGCCTGGCTCGCCTGTTGGTTGCAGTGTAAATCCAGTCGCAGGGGTAATTTCAGCAGCTGCGGATGTCCTCGCTCCAAAGCTCCAGGGGCAACTCAATGAATTCCCGTATCAGGGCGATGCAGTCGGAATCGTTCAAAACCTCTGCGTCGAGGCCACCCGCCTGGCCGACAGTACAACGGCCTGATTCACCTGCAATTTCCTGTGGGCCTGCCACTGATTACACTGGCAAGCGGGTACTGGTGATCGGCTCCGGCGCCACCGCGGCCACCGTCATCCCGGCCCTGGCCGAAAAGGCCGCGCACGTGACCATGCTGCAGCGCTCGCCGACCTACTTCTTCTGCGGCGAGAACAGGAATGAACTGGCCGATCGCCTAGCAGGTTGCTGAAAAAGGCATGATTTTGACGCACTCAACTTCCTCGTCGTTCCATGTCTCAAGTTTGGTCAACGGCGAGTCGGATTCGTGGCAACCTCGCCGGATTGGGGATCCGGGGCCGATTTCCGTTGCGGCAGGGTCATTCACAGCCTCTATCGTCTCCATAAGCCGCTCATGGGCGCTATCGATTCCCCGTATCCCCTCACCACGCCGCCTCGGGCAGCAGATTTCTGATACGTATGAGATTGTAGGCAGCCATCACCCTCAGGAAGTCCTGTCTTACCCGAGTCAGACCTCTGAACTTTGTCTGCCTGAGCCCGCCGATCTGTTTGGCCCAGCCAAAAGGTTCCTCCACTCGTTTGCGCACCCGCTGGCTGATTTCGTAGCCCGCATGACGGGTCGTTCTACCGTCAACCGCAGACCCGCCTGCACGCTTCAGGTTTTGGGCAACGTGCGGGGTAACATCCAGGAACCTCAACACGTCGACAAACTCCCGTGTGTCGTACCCCTTGTCAGCTCCCAGTGTCGCCCCGCTTTTCAGTACCGCCGCCATGTCGATTGCTGCATCGCGCTCGGCAGTGCCGGTGGCCAAGGTGAGATCGGCATTGACCAGCAGGCCATTGCGGTTCTCCATCAGGGTATGTCCGGTGTAGCTGGGGCGCGCCCCCATACCCTGGCCCTTGGAAGCGAGCAGGGCCTCGGGATCCGTGCGCGAGGCATGGGTCTTGTTGCTTCGCTTCTCGCCGTGGAAGTTGCGGCCCGCGTTGCGACCGACACCATCAGGATTGTCATCGTCCGAGCCGTCCTTGCGGCGAACACTTTTGTGGGACGCCCAGGCAGCGATCAAAGTGCCATCAACGCTGAAATGGTCGTTGGACGTGAGGCTACGCCGGCGGGCCATCTCGACGATTTCCTCGAACAGGCGGCGCCCGATGTCGGCCTGCGCCAGCCGGTCCCGATTCTTGGAAAAGGTCGAGGGGTTCCACACGGGCTCGTCAACACTCAAGCCAACGAACCAGCGGAACATCAGGTTGTAGTCCAGCTGCTCCATCAGCTGCCGCTCGCTGCGAATCGAATAGAACACCTGCAGCAAGGAAGCGCGGATAAGACGCTCAGGCGGAATGGATGGCCGGCCGCAGTCTGCGTAGATCTCGTCAAAAACCGAGTCCAGATTGGTCAACGCCTCATCGACCAGCTTGCGCATTTTGCGGATCGGGTGGCGCTTGGAAATGCGCTGTTCCAGCGACACATAACTGAACAAGTCACCGCCTTCCTGGTAATCACCGCGCATTGTTTGGTCTCCAACCTGCGATTGCGCTATTTTCCCTCATTCGAGGGACTTTTTCAGCAACCTGCTAGTGGCGCCACAACCAGGATTACTGGGCAGAGAGGGAGGAGGTTCCGGCCATTGACCTCGACGGCAGCGAGTTTGTCTATGACGGCAACAGGCGGCGTGAATCGGGCACCTCTCGCGGCAGTCCCGGGGATCGTGTGGATAATTGCGCATGAGCGACTACACTCTCGAGAGAGTGGTGATCGAACAGGAGGCAAGAATATGCACAATCGTGATGCAACAGTTGAGGCTCGTCGGCGCTTTATAACGCTTGTGGGCGGCAGCGCGTTGCTGGCACCCTTCGTCGGCCTGGCTGGCTGCGGCGGTAGCGATGAGCCACGCACACCGGCCACGACCGGTGACGGCAGCAGCACCCCGCCCACCACCGACAAGGCTTCAGAACGGACGGCGGCCGCGAAGACCACCGCGGAAAAATCCCCCGCCAACGCCGATGACGCGCAGGCCAGCTCGCAGGGAGCGGGTGATAACGGGTCCATGCCCAAGCTCAGTGAAGACGATCCCCAGGCCAAAAATCTGGCCTATGTTCACAACGCGGACGATGTAATAGCGAGCGAACAGCCGCGTTACGAGCAGGGCCAGGCGTGCAGCAATTGCCAGCTCTATCAGGGAACGGCGAACGACGAGTGGGCGGGATGCCCGTTGTTTGCGGGCAAGCGGGTGAAGGGAACTGGCTGGTGCAACGCCTATGCCCCGCAATCCGGTTGACCAGGGTTTAACGGTGACTGGCCGTCGGGGATGACGTTCCCGATGCGACCGGAATTGACCGAGGGGTAAATGGTCGGTGTGAGAGGATTCGAACCTCCGACCCCTTCCTCCCGAAGGAAGTGCGCTACCAGGCTGCGCTACACACCGTAGTTTGAGGCGGGCAAATATACCAGAGCGGCGTCCGCGAACCAAGAGGCTGCTGGCCACCAAAAAAACTGCCCTCCCCTGCAGGGGAGCGGGGCAGGGGTTATTTCAGCCTAGTAGATTCCCGCCCATCTGGCGATCACCTGGCTCAGCAGGCTGAAGCCGGTGACGACCGCCACCAATAGAAAAACCAGACGCAGGGGTTTGAAGGGCTTGCGCTCGACCGCATTGACGCCGCTGGACACAAACGCGTCTACCTTGGCCTGGTCCTCGGGGTAGAGGCGGGGCTCGTTATCCGCCTGCTCGTGCTGAACTTTGGGTTCCGACATAACATCCTCCCGGAAGCGAGACCGGTATTCTCCCCGCTCCCGGTGCAAAAGTCACTGTCCGCGCACTGGCTCAGCCGGCGACATCGAACAGGGCTTCGGGCATGGTCATGAGGTTGTCAGAGCCCGACAGCAGCGCCTGTTTGTGAGACAGGGTCCGCGGCAGCAGGCGTTCATAGTAGAACTTCGCGGTCATCAGCTTGGCTTCATAGAATGAGGTATCGCCTTCGGCGGCGGCGATCTTCTGCCGTGCCAGTACTGCCATCCGCGCCCAGAAGTACGCCAGAGTGACATAGCCGCTGTACATCAGGTAGTCGACCGCCGCAGCACCGGCTTCGTCCGGGTTCTGGGTGGCTTTCTCGCCAATTTTCAGCGACAGCTCCAACCAGTCGTCCTTGTAGCACTTGAGTACGTTGATGAACTCGGCGTCAGCCTCATCTGCGTGTTCGTCACAGAATGCCCCCACCAGGTCGGTAAAGCCCATCAGCAGCTTGCCGCCGGAGCCGAGCACCTTGCGCCCGATCAGGTCCAGGGCCTGGATCCCGGTGGTCCCTTCGTAGAGCATCGCAATGCGCGCATCGCGCACGATCTGCTCCATCCCCCACTCCTTGATGAAGCCATGGCCGCCGTAGACCTGCAGGCCCAGGTTCGCCGCCTCATAGCCGGTCTCGGTGACGAACGCCTTGGCAATGGGGGTGAGGAACGCGAGCAGGTCATCCGCCGCCTTCGCCTCTTCCTCGGTGCCCGCATCGAGGATGTCACCCTGCTGGGACAGGTAATACAAGAACGCGCGGCTGCCTTCCACCAGCGCCTTCTGGGTCAACAGCATGCGGCGCACATCCGGGTGCACGATAATGGGGTCAGCGGGGCCGTCGGGGTTCTTGGGTCCGGTCAGGCTGCGCATGGCCAGGCGATCGCGCGCATAGGCAAGGGACCCCTGATAGGACAGCTCGCCGTGGGCAAGACCCTGGATGGCGGTGCCGATGCGCGCGGTGTTCATGAAGGTGAACATGGCGTTGAGGCCGCGGTTGGGCGGGCCAATCAGGTAGCCGGTGGCACCATCGAAGTTCAATACACAGGTCGCGGACGCCTTGATGCCCATCTTCTTTTCGATCGAGGCGCAGTGGACGCTGTTGCGCTCGCCCACTGTGCCATCGTTCTTGACCGTGAACTTGGGGACGATAAACAGGGAGATACCCTTGGTGCCCGGAGGCGCATCGGGGAGCCGGGCGAGGACGATATGCACGATATTTTCCGCCATGTCGTGCTCACCGGCACTGATGAAGATCTTTGTTCCGGTGATGGCATAGCTGCCGTCCGCCTGCGGTTCGGCCTTGGTGCGCAGCAGACCCAGGTCACTGCCGCAGTGGGATTCGGTCAGGCACATGGTACCGGTCCAGCTGCCTTCGACCAGCCGGGTCAGGTACTTCTGCTTCTGCTCCTCGTCACCGTGTTCCTCGATGGTCTTGATGGCGCCGTGGCTCAGGCCCGGGTACATCAGCCAGGACCAGTTGGCGGTGCCGGCCAGTTCGTTGATGATGATACCGAGCAGGTTGGGCAGACCCTGGCCGCCGTACTCGGTATCCGCCGACAGTGCCGGCCAGCCATTGTCGACAAACTGCTGGTAGGCCTCGGGAAAGCCCTTGGGGGTGGTGACCACACCATCTTTCCAGGTGCAGCCCTCTTCGTCCCCCGACTGGTTGAGGGGGGACAGCACGTTTTCCGCGAATCGCGCGCCCTCTTCAACGATGGCGTCCATCAGGTCCTGGCTCGCTTCTTCATAGCCGGGCAGTCGCTGATAAAGCGCTTCGGACTCCAGCAGTTCATTCATGACAAACCGGATGTCCCGGAGCGGAGCTTTGTACTGCAGCATGCTGATACCTCGCAATGCGGTGAACTCATGTTTTCGGTGATCACATTCTGCGGGTTTCGCAACCGAAGTCAAATATCTTTTCAGGTGACAGACAACACCACGGCAGCGAGTTCTGGTTATATTGCGATCCGGAAAAGAGGGGAGAAGTGAACGCTTACTTTATGGAAAGCTTTGAAATATCAATATGTTGTGAGGCTTCTTTGGCACTGAAGGGAGAAATCAAGGGCACTTCACCCAGCAGTGGCGCAGGCAGCAGGCGCTGCAATGTGTCCAGATTTTCCGCGTGGCAGGTCATGGCCGGCCCCGGCTGGTTGGCAACCCAGCCCGCCAGGCGCAGGCCATCGGCGCGTATCGCCTCCGCTGTCAGCAGGGCGTGATTGATACAACCCAGGCGCATCGCCACCACCATGATGACATCGACACCGAGGGCGATGGCCACATCCGCGAGGGTCTCCCGCGGCCCCAGCGGCACCCGCCAGCCGCCGGCGCCCTCCACCAGGACCAGGTCCGCACCGCTGTGCATGACACCCCGGCACAGGCCCGCCAGCCGGTCCGCACTCAGGCTGCGCCCGGCCTGTGCGGCAGCAATATGCGGTGCAATCGCCGGCTGCAGCGCCACCGGGTTCACCTGGGCATAGGGCAGGGCCAGGCTCATGGCTGCCTGCAACGCCAGCGCGTCATCGTTGTGGCCCTCGGCATCACAGCCCGCGGCCACCGGCTTGACCGCGGCCGTGCTCAGCCCGGCCGCCGCGGCGGCATGCAGCAGGGCGCAGCTGACCGCGGTCTTGCCCACCTCGGTGTCGGTGCCGGTGACAAAGAACGTAGTGCTCATGATTTCTCCAGGTGCCCGTAGAGCACGTCGTAGGTGGCTGGCAGTCCCGCCGGCTCGCGCCAGTCCTCATAGGCCTGGATCATGGCCGCCAGTCGCCGCCGGCCCGTCAGCCCGCCGGAGCGCCCCCGGTTCATGTTGTGGGCCCCCAGGGTCTTGAGTTCTGCCAGCAACTCGCGGACCTGTTCATAGCGCATCACGATGCGCTCGCTATGGAGCTGCAGGCGCACCCCCCTGACCGCACCTGCGGCTGCCTGCAGGGCATCCGCCGACAGGAAGCTGTTGACGTGCTGGCTGCTGTCGGCCGCAGCCCAGGACTGGCGCAACTCCTGCAAGGTGGCAGGCCCCAGGGAGCTGAAAAAGCAGCTGCCGCCAGGCTCAAGCACCCGGCCCAGCTCGGCAAACAGCAGGTCCGGCCGGTAACACCACTGAAAGGCCAGACTGCTGTAGACCAGGCCCACGGATTCGGAGGCCAGCGGCAGTGCTTCGGCGTCGCCTGCCAGCCAGTCGCCGGTACCCGGGTGCCGCTCGCGGGCGTACGCCAGCATGCCCACGGCGATGTCCATGCCGAGGTAGCGGCTCTGCGGAAACCGGGCCTGCAGCTGCGCCTGGATGAAGCCGGTGCCACAACCCAGGTCCAGCAGGGTGGCGGGCTCCCGCACCGCACCAGTGCGAGCCAGCAGACGCTGGCCGACATCCTGCTGCAGGGCAGCCACGCTGTCATAGCGCTCTGCCGCGCGGCTGAAGGAGGCGGCAATATCACTCTTTGTGACCGGCAGTGCTGCGGCAGCCGTCGCTGCGGCAGCCGATGCTGCGGCAGCCGTCGCTGCGGCGGGCTCGCCCGCGGACGCACCGGTGCCCCTGGCCGCCGGCAACACAAACTCCCGCAGCGCTGCCGCCAGCGGCACCGGTGCCGCCAGGGGCAGGGCGTGGCAATCAGCGTCGAGGACCCGGACCGCGGCGTTCGGCGTGGCGGCCAGCGCCGCAGCCAGGGCATTCGCCGCCCGCACCGGCACCAGGGCATCGGTGTCCGCCAGCAAATGCAGTTGGGGACACTCCAGGCCCTGCAGCATGGTTCGGGTATCGAGGCTGGCGAGCCACTGCAGACCCGCCGCGAGGGCATCCGCAGACCAGTGTTCGCCGCCGCGCAACCATTGCCGGACCAGAGCGCGCGGGTCGGAGCTGCCCTTTGCCTGCAGGCTGGCAAAACGGCGCAGGGTTTTGGCGGGGTTCCCGTCCAGCTCGCTGGCAAAGGACTGCAATGTGGCGGCCGGCAGGCCCGGCCACCCCGGCCGGGCGGTAAAACAGGGGTTGCTGGCCACGGTCACCAGCGCGGAGACCCGCTCGGGCGCGGCAGCGGCCACCGCGGTCGCCACCTGCCCGCCCAGCGACCAGCCCACATGCACAGCCCGCTCCGGTGCCACGGCGAGAATGTCCGCCACCAGCGAGTCCAAGCCATCCGCCGCGGCTGCCTGCCAGTCGACCAGGGTCAGGTTGGCCCAGGGACGCAGCGCCGGCAATAGCGGTCGCCAGCAATCGCGCCCGCCAGCCCAGCCGTGCAGCAGCACCAGGTCGCAACGCGCGGCAGCGGTCGCGGGCAGGTACTCATGGCGCACCAAGTACTCAGGCACGGGGCCAGACTTCCGCCAGGGTCGCCAGCAACCGCTCCACCTGTGCGCCGCTGTGGGCCGCGCTCAGGGTAATGCGCAAACGGGATGTACCGGCCGGTACCGTGGGGGGGCGAATGGCACTGATCAGGATACCGCGGTCACGCAGTTGCCGGCTCAGCTCAATGGCACGCGCGGCGTCACCCACCAGCAGCGGCTGGATCGCACTGTTCGCCGCCATCAGCGGCAGGCCCAGCTCACCGGCACCCTGGCGAAACGCGGTCACCAGGGCCGCCAGCTGCTCCCGGCGCCAGGCCTCTTCCCGCAGCAGGCCCAGGGCGGTCAGGCTGGCGGCGGCCAGCGCCGGCGGCATGGCGGTGGTATAGATATAGTTGCGGGTACTCTGGATCAGGGCCTCGATCAGCAGTTCGCTGCCGGCGACGAAGGCGCCCGAGGTACCCAGGGCCTTGCCCAAGGTGGCCATCAGCACCGGCACTGCCACCGTGTCCAGGCCCGCGGCCTCGACGCTGCCGGCACCGTTCGCGCCAGTAACGCCAAAGCCGTGGGCATCGTCGACCATCAGCCAGGCCTGATGCTGCTGGCATAGCCCCGCGATTGCCGCCAGTGGCGCGCTGTCGCCGTCCATGCTGAAAACGCCATCCACCGCCACCAGCGTCGGGCCCGTCGCCTGCGCCAGCTTGCGCTCCAGGTCGGCGCAGTCATTGTGGGCGAAGCGGCGCAGGCGCGCCCCGCTGTGCAGGCCGCCGTCCAGCAGGGATGCATGGTTGAGGCGGTCCTGCAGGACAGTGTCGCCGGTTTGCAGCAGCGCCTGCAGGATACCGGTATTGGCGGCATAGCCGCTGGAGAACAGCAGCGCCCGGGGGCGCCCGGTAAATTCCGCCAGCGCCTCCTCCAGCGCCCGGTGGGGTCCGCTGTGGCCGCAGACCAGATGCGAGGCGCCGCTGCCGACGCCCCAGGTGCTGGCCGCCGCGCGCAGGCTCTCGATGACTTTGGGGTGGGAGGCCAGGCCGAGGTAATCGTTGCTGCAGAAGTTCAGATACTCGCGCCCATCCAGGCGCACCAGCGGCCCCTGACCGCTTTCCAGGGTCAGGCACTGGCGGTACAGACCGGCCGCGCGGCGCTCATCCAGCACCGCCCGGAGACGCTGCGGGAAGGCCTCCATGATTGCCCGCGCGAGGCTAGTGCGCCGCCTGCCGCGGCGGCTGCGCCTCCGCTACCTGTGCCGCGGCGGCGTCGTAGAACTGCGGCGTGGGGACCGCGGGTGGCTCGGCGACCTGGCGCTGCTCGGGGTGGATGCCCAGCCGGCTGAACAGGGTCATGTCCTTGTTCGCCTGCGGGTTCGGGGTGGTCAGCAGTTTCTCGCCGTAGAAGATGGAGTTGGCGCCGGCAAAGTAGGCCAGTGCGTGCATCTGTTCGTTCATCTCCTCGCGCCCGGCGGACAAGCGCACGTGGGACGCCGGCATCAGGATACGGGCCACGGCGATGGTGCGGATAAAGTCGAAGGGATCCAGGTCGGCCTCGTCGGCCAGTGGTGTACCTTCAACCCGCACCAGCATGTTGATCGGGACGCTTTCGGGGTGTTCGGGCAGGTTGGCCAGCTGCTGCAGCAGGCCGGCCCGGTCGCCCTGGGTCTCACCCATGCCGACGATGCCGCCGCTGCAGATCTTCATGCCGGCATCGCGCACGTGAGACAGGGTGTCGAGCCGGTCCCCGTAGGTCCGGGTAGTAATGATCTCGCCGTAGTACTCCGGCGAGGTATCCAGGTTGTGGTTGTAATAGTCCAGCCCGGCCTCCGCCAGCTCTTTGGCCTGGTCCCCGGTCAGCATGCCCAGGGTCATGCAGCTCTCCAGCCCCAGCTCGCGCACCCCCTTCACCATGGCCACCACGTAGGGCATGTCGCGCTGCTTGGGCGAACGCCAGGCGGCACCCATGCAGAAGCGGGTGGCGCCACTCTCGCGGGCGGCGCGGGCCTGCTCCAGAACCTTTTCCACCGCCATCAGCTTTTCCGCTTCCAGGCCCGTGTCGTAGCGGTTGCTCTGGGGACAGTAGGCGCAGTCCTCGGGACAGGCGCCGGTTTTGATGGAAAGTAATGTGCTGACCTGGACCTCATTGGGGTCAAAATAGGCCCTGTGAATACTGTGCGCGCGAAACAGCAAATCGTTGAAAGGCAGGGCGAACAGGGCTTCGATTTCCCCGCGGGACCAGTCGTGGCGGATATCGGCGGGCGCGGCGGCGGGGGCTGTCATGGCGAGGTCTCGGTCAGTGAAAAGAGCTCACATGATAAGTCCGGGCCGCCCACTGTCAACCCGTGGGCGACGTGAAGGTTAACAATACAGCAGCTTCACTACTCGAGGCGGTATTCCCCCAGTACTGCCTGCTGTGCCAGTTGCGCAGCTTCAGCCCCCTGCCCCTGTGCGCGGATTGCTTTGCCCACCTGCAGGGCAACGACCATGCCTGTGGGCGCTGCGCCCTGCCGCTGGCTGCGACAGCGGCAGGATTGTGCAGCCAGTGCAGCGCCCAGCCGCCCGCCTTCGACAGTGTTATCGCACCGCTGGTCTACGAACCGCATATCGCCCTGCTGATCTCGCGCTGGAAGTTCCAGCGGGAACGCCGCCTGACCCGGCTGCTGGCGCTGCTGTGGCTGACCTGGGTGATCCCGCCGACGGACCGCGACCTGCTGCTGCCGGTGCCCCTGCACTGGCGACGCCTGCTCTGGCGCGGCTTCAACCAGGCCGCGCTGCTGGGGCTGGCGATTCGCAACCGGGAGCCGCAGCTGGCATCAGTGCCGCTGCGCAACCGAATCCTGCAACGGCGGCGGGCAACACCCGCCCAGGCCAGCCTCAACGCCCGGCAGCGGGGCGCCAATCTGCAGACCGCCTTTCGGGTCGGCGCGGACGTGCGCGGGCTGCGCGTTGCAGTGATCGATGACGTGATGACCACCGGCGCCACCGCCGATGCCATTGCACGCAGCCTGAAAGCCGCGGGCGCCGCCGACGTCCAGTTCTGGTGCCTGGCCCGGACGCCGGCTCCGGGGAGCTGATACACTGCGCGCCGGGATTCGCGGCACAGGGCAATGCGACCCCAGCACCGGAGCACGGCAATGAATCACGCGGAACACCCCTATGACCGCCTGACCCCGGACCGGGTTATCGATGCGGTCGAGTCTGCCGGGTATCCCTGCGATGCCCGTCTGCTGGCGCTCAACAGCTACGAGAACCGTGTCTACCAGGTGGGCATCGATGACGGCGAGCCCCTTATCGCCAAATTCTACCGTCCGGGCCGCTGGCGCGATGAGCAGATTGCGGAAGAGCACGCCTTCAGCCTGGAACTGCAGGATGCCGAGATTTCCGTGGTGGCCCCGCTGGTGGATGCCAGCGGCAACAGCCTGCACACTTTCGAAGGCTTCCGCTTCGCCCTGTTCCCGCGCCGGGGCGGTTACCCGCCGGAACTGGACAACATGGACAGCCTGCTGGTGCTGGGGCGCACCCTGGGCCGGATCCACGCGGTCGGCGCCAGCGCCCGCTTCAGCCACCGGCCCACCCTCAATATCGAGGACATGCTGACCCGAAACCGGGACTACCTGCTGGAGAATTTTATCCCCCGGCATCTGCAGCCCGCCTACAGCACCCTGACCCGCGACCTGCTGACCGAGGTCACCGCCATCTACGGCAAGGTGCGCGAAGCGGACCTGATCCGCGTCCACGGTGACTGCCACGTGGGCAATATCCTCTGGCGCGACGATTGTGCCCACTTTGTCGACCTCGACGACTGTTGCATGGCACCCGCCGTTCAGGACCTGTGGATGTGCCTGAGCGGGGAGCGCCACGAGCGCGAGCTGCAGCTGGCGGAGCTGGTGGAAGGCTACAACGAGTTCTTCGACTTCGAGCCGCGGCAGCTGCGCTGGATCGAGTCGCTGCGCACCCTGCGGGTGATCAACTACGCAGGCTGGCTGGCGAAACGCTGGAACGACCCGGCCTTTCCCCGCAGCTTCACCTGGTTCAACAGCGAACGCTACTGGGCCAACCACATCCTCAAGCTGCGGGAACAGTTGTCCGCGCTGCAGGAGGAGCCGCTGCGGCTACTGTGAGCCCCGGCTGGCGGCAGAGGCCGGGTACAGCACGGACCACAGCCAGCGCAGCAAGCTGTTTTTCTGCAGGACCTCCCGGTCGATGGCATCGTAGAAGGCATTCGCGCCCGCGGGGTCGGCGAACAGGTCCATGCGGGTGGCAAAGCCTTGCTCCGGGTCCAGCTCCTTGACCACACGGGCCGGATTGCCGGCGACTACAACGTTGGCCGGGACATCTTTGGTGACCACCGCCCGGGCCGCCACTACGCTGTTGGCGCCGATGGTCACGCCCTTGAGCACGGTGGCGTGGTCCCCCAGCCAGACGTTGTCGCCGATATGCACCGGGGTTGGCTCCGCGGCGCGGGCGGTGCGATCGTAGAGCGTATGCCAGTCGGAATCGGTGATATAGGCGCCATTGGCCAGCATCACGCCGTCCCCCAGCACGATCTCGTCACTGGCGCTGATGCGGGAACCGGGGCTCATCAGCACACAATCGCCGATGCGGATACGGCCCTGCCCCTCCTCCCGGCCCCAGACGCCGATTTCCACCCGGTGCATGGGCTCGCCGATGGCAGTAAAGCAGCGGCCAATATGGATGTTGGCTCCCGAGATATGCACGTACCAGGGCTTCATCACCATATGCCAGGGGCCGAGATAGGTACAGCGGGGACGCAAGAAGTAGTCGGTGTACCAGCGGCGATAGCGCAGATAGGCTTTCTTCAGCCAGTAGGGGCGCAGGTCCTTGAGCATGGCGGTTCCCGGAGTCTGGTTGTGGTGGGCAAGGGGCTTTATCATGGCAACCCCGGCGGCACCACTCAAGCGCCGCACACCACTGTTACAGGAGCGGGCGCAGCGTGCAAGCCTCATCGCGGGCAGTGACCAGCAACCAGCCGGGGCTGCACCCGAGGCTGGCGCGTACCGTGCTGCGACACCTGCACCACCCGCACCGCAGCCCACTCGCGGCGCACAACCAGACCGTATGGGAGGAACTGCGGCCCCGGCTGCAGGCAGACCGGCGACCGCTGGTGCTGGATTCCTTCTGCGGCACCGGCATGAGCACCGCCCTGCTGGCGCAGCGGCATCCAGGGCACCTGGTGATCGGTATCGACCGCTCCGCGCACCGCCTGCACAAGCACATCGCCGCCCCCGGGACCAACTACCTGCTGCTGCAGGCCGAATGCGAACCGCTGTGGCAACAACTGGCCGGCGCAGGCCTGCGCGTGGACTACCACTACCTGCTCTATCCCAACCCCTGGCCCAAGTCCCGCCACCTGCAGCGCCGGGTTCACGGCCACCCGGGATTCCGCGACCTGCTCGCCCTCGGCGGCAAGGTTGAACTGCGCTCGAACTGGCAGCTGTATGTGGAGGAGTTCGGGGTCGCCATGCACCTGGCGGGAGTCCGGGGCCTGGTGCGGCAACTGCCGGAGGCGCCAGCCCTGACGCGCTTCGAGGACAAGTATCGCCGCAGCGGACAGCTGCTGTGGCAGTACCGGGGGCGGATAGGCTACAGTGAGCGCCCGGACACGAGGAGCTGACATGTCACCGAAAAAACCTGATCCGGTCTGGGACCGGATAGTACGGGAAACCACCCAGCATGCGGCGGAGGAGCCGATCCTCGCCAGTTTCCTGCACGCCACCATTCTCAACCACAACAATCTGGAATGCGCGCTCAGCTTCCATCTCGCCAGCCAGCTGGACAGCCCGACGGCCTCCTCCCTGCTGCTGCGGGAGGTGATCCTGGAAGCATTCCGGGACGATGCCTGCCTGCGCAAGTCCATTCGCGCGGATCTGCTCGCAGTGGAGGACAGGGATTCCGCCTGCCACGAGCTGTACATACCCTTTCTCTACTTCAAGGGCTTCCATGCCCTGCAGACCCACCGCGTGGCGCACTGGCTGTGGCAGCGCGGCCGGCGCTCACTGGCCCTGTTCTTCCAGAACCGGGTCTCCGCCGAATTCGCGGTCGATATTCACCCCGCCGCAAAGCTGGGCCACGGCATCTTGCTGGACCACGCTACCGGGGTGGTGATCGGTGAAACCGCGGTGGTTGGCAACAACGTGTCCATCCTCCAGTCAGTCACCCTGGGGGGCACCGGCAAGGAGGACGGAGACCGGCATCCGAAGATCGGTAACGGCGTACTGATCAGTGCCGGCGCCAAGATCCTGGGCAATATCCGGGTGGGCGATGGTGCCAAGGTCGGCGCCGGCAGCGTGGTGCTGGACGAGGTGCCGCCGCATACCACCGTCGCCGGAGTTCCGGCTAAAGTAGTGGGCAGGCCCTCATCCAAATCGCCCGCCCTGGAAATGGACCACCACTTTTGCTGCGACGAAGAGGAAACCGAAAAAGCTCCTCCGCAGCAAAAGATCGGGTAGGTGCGGCCGGCGAGGTGCGGCCGGCGAGGTGCGGCCGGCGAGGTGCGGCCGGCAGATCAGTCGCTGTGATACTGCGGTGACAGTTCCTGCACGGCTTCTACAAACGCGGTAACGTGGTCGGGATTGACGCCCGGTGTGATGCCGTGACCGAGATTGAAGATGTGCCCGGTGCCGTGCCCATAAGCCGCCAGGATGCTCGCCACTTCCTCCCTGATCCGGGCCGGTGAGGCGTACAGCATGGACGGATCCATGTTGCCCTGCAGCGCCACCCGGTCGCCCACCAGTTCGCGGGCGACAGCGATATCCGTGGTCCAGTCGATGCCCACCGCCTGGGCACCGCACTCGGCAATCGCCGGCAGCCACTGGCCGCCACCCTTGGTGAAGACGATCACCGGCACCTTGCGGCCGTCCGCTTCCGTGGGCAGACGGCTGATGATGCGCTGCATGTACTTGAGGGAGAATTCCTTGTAACCCGCGGCACTCAGGGAGCCACCCCAGGTATCGAATATCTGCAGTGCCTGGGCTCCCGCATTGACCTGTTCGGTGAGGTAGTCCGCCACCGCATCGGCCAGCAGCGCTAGCAACTGGTGCATCAGCTCCGGGCGGTCGTAGGCCATGCCCTTGACCCGACTGAAGTCCTTGGAGGAACCGCCTTCCACCATGTAGGTGGCCAGGGTCCAGGGGCTGCCGGAAAAACCGATCAGGGGCACCTGGCCGTTCAGCTCGCGGCGAATGGTGCGCACCGCGTTCATGACATAGGAGAGATCGTCTGCCGCCTTGATGGCATGCAGGCCGGCGAGATCGGCCTCGCTGCGCACGGTCTTGCGAAAGCGCGGCCCCTCGCCCTCCTCGAAATACAGTCCCAGACCCAGGGCATCGGGCACGGTGAGGATGTCGCTGAACAGGATCGCCGCGTCCATGGGATAGCGCCGCAGCGGCTGCAGGGTGACTTCACAGGCCAGCTCGGCGTTCTTGCACAGGTCGAGGAAGGAGCCCGCCTGCTCACGAGTGGCGCGGTATTCGGGCAGGTAGCGTCCCGCCTGGCGCATCATCCAGATGGGGGTACGATCAACGCTCTGGCGCTGCAGGGCCCGCAGGAAGCGGTCGTTCTTCAGTTCAGTCACGGCGACTCCAGTCTTGTGATTGGCGATCCAGCCCTCGCTGCTCAGATCTCGAGAAAATCCAGTATGCCCTCGGCGGCCTGGCGGCCCTCCCAGATGGCGGTTACCACCAGATCGGAGCCACGCACCATATCACCGCCGGCGAACACTTTGGGGTTGGAGGTCTGGAAGCGGAAGGCCTGCTCTTCGGGCGCGACCACTCCGTCCCAGTCGTTGGTGGCCACAGCCAGCTCCTGCAGCCATTGCGGCGGATCGGGCTGGAAGCCAAAAGCGATAATCACCGCGTCGGCCTCGAGGATTTTTTCACTGCCGGGAATGGGCTGGGGCCGGCGGCGACCGCCGGCATCGGGGGCTCCGAGCTCGGTCTCCACCATCTTCACCCCACAGGCGCGGCCGAAATATTCCACGATCTCGACCGGCTGGCGGTTGAACAGGAACTCCACCCCCTCTTCGCGGGCGTTGGCCACTTCCTTGCGGGAGCCGGGCATGTTCTCCTCGTCGCGCCGGTAGGCACAGATCACATGCTGCGCCTGCTGGCGCACGGCCGTGCGCACGCAGTCCATGGCGGTATCACCACCGCCGAGCACTACCACCCGCTTGCCTTTCAGGTTGATGTAGGCCTTGGGCTCCTGCTCGAAGCCCAGATTGTGATTGACGTTGCCGATCAGGTAGGGCAGTGCCTTGTGCACACCCGGCAGGTTCTCGCCGGGAAAACCGCCGCGCATGGCCTTGTAGGTCCCCATGCCCAGAAACAGGGCATCGTACTCTTCCATCAGCTCGGCGACGGTGACATCCTCGCCGACATTGGTGTTGAGACGGAACTCGATACCCATGCCCTCGAAGACTTCCCGACGCCGGACCATCACCTCTTTCTCCAGCTTGAATTCGGGTATCCCGAAGGTCAACAGGCCGCCGATCTCGGGATAGCGGTCGAAGACGACCGGCTTGACCCCGGCGCGCACCAGCACATCGGCGCAGCCAAGTCCGGCGGGACCGGCGCCGATAATGGCGACTTTCTTGCCGGTGGACACGACTTTGGACATGTCAGGGCGCCAGCCCATGGCCAGCGCGGTATCGGTAATGTACTTCTCCGAGGAGCCGATGGTAACCGCGCCAAAGCCGTCGTTCAGGGTGCAGGCGCCCTCGCAGAGCCGGTCCTGGGGGCATACCCGGCCGCAGACCTCGGGCAGGGTATTGGTCTGGTGGCTGAGTTCCGCCGCCTCGAACAAATTGCCCTCGCTGACCAGCTTGAGCCAGTTGGGAATGAAATTGTGTACCGGACACTTCCATTCACAGTAGGGATTGCCGCATTCAATGCAGCGGTGCGACTGTTCCGCCGCCTGCTCGGCGGTGAAGGATTCGTAGATCTCGACGTATTCGGTCTTGCGCGCCGCGATCGTCTTCTTGTCCGGGTCGTTGCGACCGACATCAATAAACTGGAAGTTGTTCGACAAACGATTACTCATAAACGCTACGCCTCCCGGCGCCTAGTCGGTGTTGCGCAGGCGCGACAACAGCTGGTTGAAGTCCGCCGCCTTGGGCTTGACCAGCCAGAACTTGCCCACGTAATCCTCGAAGTTATCCAGCAGTTCCGCCCCCCAGGCTGAACCCGTTTCCCCGGCAAACTCGCTGATCATGCTGCGCAGGTAATAGCGGTACGGCTCCATGTACTCGGAGTTCACCCGGTGGATATCCACCAGCTCGCTGTTGTACTTGTCGATGAACGAGCGATCCTGATCCAGCACATAGGCAAAACCGCCGGTCATGCCGGCGCCGAAGTTGACCCCGGTCGGCCCCAGCACGGTGACAGTGCCGCCAGTCATGTATTCACAGCAGTGATCGCCGGCACCCTCGACCACAGCGTGGGCACCGCTGTTGCGCACCGCGAAGCGCTCCCCGGCAATACCGGCAGCGAACAGGCGACCACCCGTTGCCCCGTAGAGACAGGTGTTGCCGATGATCACGGTGTCCTGGGAACGAAACTCCGCATCCCGGGCGGGATAGATCACCAGCTTGCCGCCGGCCATGCCCTTGCCGACGTAGTCGTTGGAGTCCCCTTCCAGGTACATGTGCAGGCCGCCGGCATTCCAGACCCCGAAGCTCTGCCCCGCGGTACCATTGAGGCGCAGGGTGACAGGGGTGGTTTCCATGTCGGTGTTGCCGTAGCGGCGCGCAATTTCACCGGAGATCCGGGCACCGATGGAGCGATCGCAGTTGGTGACAGTGAAACTGAACTCCCCGCCGCTGCGGGCCTCGATCGCCGGCAACGTCGCCGCCACCATGGCCTCTGCCTTCTCGCCCTGGTCAAAGGGCTCGTTTGCCACCACCTGGCAGAACTCCGGCTGCCCCTCCGCATCGGGGTGCTTGAACAGCAGCGGCGACAGATCCAGCCGCTCCTGCTTGACGGTTTCTCCCGGCAGCCGCGCCAGCAGGTCGGTGCGCCCGATCAGGGCTTCCAGCGAGGGCACGCCCAGCCTGGCCAGCCACTCGCGGGTTTCGGTGGCAATGAAGGTGAAAAAATTGGTGACCATCTCGATGGTGCCGTTGAAATGGTCTTCCCGCAGCTTCTCGTTCTGGGTCGCGACACCGGTGGCGCAGTTGTTGAGGTGGCAAATGCGCAGGTACTTGCAGCCCAGCGCCACCATGGGACCGGTTCCAAAGCCGAAACTCTCGGCACCGAGAATGGCCGCCTTGATCACGTCCAGGCCGGTCTTGAGGCCGCCGTCGGTCTGCAGCCGGATGACGCCGCGCAGGCCGTTGCCGCGCAGGGTCTGCTGCACTTCCGCCAGCCCCAGCTCCCAGGGTGAGCCGGCGTAGCGGATGGAGGTCAGCGGGCTGGCCGCCGTCCCGCCGTCGTAACCGCTGATGGTGATCAGGTCGGCGTAGGCCTTGGCCACCCCGGCGGCGATGGTGCCCACCCCCGGTTCCGACACCAGCTTCACCGACACCAGCGCCTGCGGATTGACCTGCTTGAGGTCAAAAATGAGCTGCGCGAGATCCTCGATCGAGTAGATATCGTGATGTGGCGGCGGAGAAATCAGGGTCACCCCGGGCACCGAGTAGCGCAGGCGGGCGATCAGTTCGTTGACCTTGCCCCCGGGCAGCTGGCCGCCCTCGCCGGGCTTGGCACCCTGGGCAACCTTGATCTGCAGCACCTCGGCATTGACCAGGTAATGCGGTGTAACCCCGAAGCGACCGGACGCAATCTGCTTGATCTTGGAGCTGCGCTCGGTGCCAAAGCGGGCGGGATCCTCGCCGCCCTCGCCGGAATTGGAGCGGGCGCCGAGGCGGTTCATGGCCGCCGCCAGCGCCTCGTGGGCTTCCGGACTCAGGGCGCCCAGGGACATGCCTGCGGAGTCAAAGCGGGGCAGGATACTGGTTATGGGCTCCACCTGGTCCAGGTCCAGCGGCTGCTCCGCCAGTACCGGCGCCAGCAGGTCGCGGAGGGTGGCGACGGGACGCTTGTTGACCAGGTCGGCGTAGCGCTGGTAGGTGGCATAGTCGCCGGTCGCAACCGCCTGCTGCAGGGTGGTGACCACATCCGGGTTGAACGCGTGGTACTCCTGGCCGTGAACATACTTGAGCAGGCCGCCCGGCGGCAGTGGCTTGCGCTGATTCCAGGCCAACCTGGACAGACGCTTCTGGTCATCTTCCAGCTCGGCAAAGCCGGCACCCTCGATGCGCGAGGCAACGCCGCAAAAGGCCGTGTCCACCACTTCCCGGGCCAGACCCACGGCCTCGAACAGCTGCGCACCGCGGTAGGAACTGACCGCGGAAATGCCCATCTTGGACATGATCTTCAGCAGGCCCTTGTTGATGCCCTTGCGATAGTTCTTGTAGCAGCTGCTGGGCTCGCCCAACAGCTCGCCGTCACGGATCAGGTCCTCCAGCACGCTATAGGCGAGATAGGGATAGATCGCGGTGGCACCAAACCCCAGCAGACAGGCGACCTGGTGGGAATCGCGGGCGCTGGCGGTTTCGATCACCAGGTTGGCGTCACAGCGGAGGCCCTGTTTGATCAGATGATGGTGCACCGCGCCGGTGGCGATCAGGCTGTGAATGGGCAGGCGCCCCGGGGCGATGCTGCGGTCGGACAGGATCAGGATGGTGGCGCCGTCACGCACCGCCTGCTCGGCGGTTTGAACCAGCGCAGCCACGGCCTCCTGCAGATTTGTTGCCGCGGGATCATAGCTGCCGTCGATATCACAGACCTTGAATCCGGGTCGCTCCAGTGCCAGCAGGGTGTTGAACTTGCCCTGGGACAGCACCGGGGAGCTCAGGATCACCCGGTCGGCATGCTCCGGGCCCTCGTAGAAGATGTTCTTCTCGCAGCCGAGGTCGGTCTCCAGGGACATCACAATGGCCTCCCGCAGCGGATCGATCGCGGGGTTGGTGACCTGGGCAAACTTCTGCCGGAAATAATCGTACAGGGGCCGTTCCTGTCGCGAGAGGACCGCCATGGGTGTGTCGTCCCCCATCGAGCCCACCGCTTCATTGCCGGATTCGGCGAGGGGCCGCAGCACCTGGTCGCGCTCCTCGAAGGTGACCTGGAACATCTTCTGGAACGGCATGATCATGTCGCGCTCGATGCCCGGCGCCTGCTCGCCGCCAAAGGTTCCCTCGATCCGCCTGGCGTTTTCCTTCAGCCAGCGCTTGTAGGGATGGCGGCTCTTGAGCCGGTTGTCGATATCCCGGGTGTGCAACAGCTCGCCGGTGTGGGTATCGACCATCAGGATCTGGCCCGGACCTACCCGGCCCTTGGCGATCACGTCCTCGCTGCGATAGCCGTGGGTGCCGACCTCCGAAGCCAGGGTAATAAACCCGTCCTTGGTCTTGACCCAGCGCGCCGGACGCAGGCCGTTGCGGTCCAGCAGGCAGACGGCATAGCGACCGTCGGTCAGGACGATGCCCGCGGGACCATCCCAGGGCTCCATGTGCATTGAATGGTATTCATAGAAGGCGCGCAGGTCGGGATCCATGTCCTCCATGTTCTGCCAGGCTGGCGGAATCAGCATGCGCAGGGCGCGCGGCATGTCGACGCCACCGGTCAGCAGCACGTCCAGCATGTTGTCGAGGCTCGAGGAGTCGGATCCGGTGCGGTTTACCAGCGGTGCGATATCGCGGATGTTGGGCAGCTTGTCGGTCTCGAACAGCGCCGTGCGCGCCTCGGCCCAGTTGCGGTTGCCGTCGATGGTATTGATTTCACCATTGTGGGCCAGCAGGCGAAACGGCTGGGCCAGCGGCCACTTGGGCATGGTATTGGTGGAGAAACGCTGGTGAAACACACAGATCGCCGTCTCCAGGCGCTCGTCTCCCAGGTCGGCGTAGAAGCGCGGCAGGTCCACCGGCATGACCAGGCCCTTGTAGGAGATGACCCGGCCGGAAAGGCTGCAGATGTAGAACTCGGGATCGGCCTGGTTCGCGTTCTCGGCCTTGCGCCGGCTGACAAACAACCTGGTCGACAGCTCGTCCTGGGTGAGGCCCGGTGCATTCACAAAGATCTGTTCGATACGCGGCAGGGCGGCGAGGGCAATCTCGCCACAGACGCTGCTGTCGGTGGGCACCAGCCGCCAGCCAACCACATCGAGGCCCTGGGCAGTGAGCGCCTGCTCCATCGCGGCGCGGGCCGCGGCCGCGCGCTCCTCGTCGGGGCTGAGGAAAATCTGTCCCACGGCGAAGTTGTCACCGAGCTCGGTCGCGAAACATTCACGCGCCAGGGTGCGCATGAACGGGCCGGGCATCTGCATCAGCAGGCCACAGCCGTCACCGGTCTTGCCATCGGCGGCAATCCCACCGCGGTGGGTCATGCAGGTCAGGGACTCAATCGCCGTCTGCAGCAGACGGTGACTGACGTCCCCGGCGCTGTGGACGATCAGGCCAAAGCCGCAGTTGTCACGGAATTCTTCAGGGCTATACAGTCCTGCACTCATACTGGGTCCAGAATAATTAATGAAAACAAATGGTTACACCGAACAGCCCCGCGCCTCGGCAGCACTCGGGCAAAAGGGGGGAGACATTTTACACAGTTGGACTGTTGGGAACAAACTGCCTCAGCAGCTGCCTTTGGCCCGCTCCACCGCGTCGCCAAGCAGCGCTTCCAGCTCTGCCCTGGTGACGTCATCCACAACACAGGCTTCGCCGATCGCGCGCAGCAACACCAGCCGCAGGCGGCCGTCGACGACCTTCTTGTCACGCCCCATGAGATCCAGAAAAACCTCCGGAGTCATGCCCGCGGGAATCAGCAGCGGCAGCTGCGCCTGCCTCAGCAGCGCCTCCAGCACTGCCACTTCGTCCGCGTCTACCCACCCCCGTGCAACCGAGAGCCGCATTGCCAGCAGCATGCCGACCGCCACCGCCTCGCCGTGCAGCCAGTTGCCATAACCCTGGGCGGTTTCAATGGCATGGCCGAAGGTATGCCCCAGATTGAGGATGGCCCGCAGCCCCTCCTCGCGCTCGTCGGCGGCGACCACCCGTGCCTTGTTGCTGCAGGAACGTTCGATCGCTTCTGCCAGGGCGCTCTCCTCGCGTGCCAGCAGCCTGGGCATGGACTCCTGCAACCAGGCATAAAACCCCGGGTCGCAGATCAGTCCGTATTTGATGACCTCGGCCAGGCCGGCTGACAGCTCGCGGGCGGGCAACGTGTGCAGGCTATCGGTATCTATCAACACCGCCCGGGGCTGGTAGAAGGCGCCGATCATGTTCTTGCCCAGGGGATGGTTGACGGCGGTCTTGCCACCGACCGAGGAGTCCACCTGTGAGAGCAGGGTGGTGGGCACCTGGATAAAGCCGACTCCGCGCTGGTAGCAGGCCGCGGCAAAGCCCGCGATGTCGCCGACCACGCCGCCACCGACCGCCACAATCGTGGTACTGCGACTGTGACGCTCCTGCAGCAGGCGCTCCAGAATGTGCTCCAGGGACTTCAGGGTTTTGTACTGCTCGCCATCCGGCAGCACGATTTCGGTTATCCGCCGGCTTTCACCCAGGGCGCGGTGTATCCTCGGCACATACAGTGGGGCGACAGTTTCATTACTGACTATCGCCACCTCGCTGCCCCCGACATGGCGCCCGAGGACACTGCCGTCCGCGAACAGGTCGCGGCCGATATAGACCGGGTAGCTGCGCTCGCCCAGTTCGACATGAAGGGTGTGCATGATCACAGACACTGGCGACTCCGCGCTGGAAAGGGAGGCTATTCTAGCGCCGAGTTCCCGGCTTTGTCTTTAGCCAAGGGCCACGAGGGCCTGCAGCAGGCGCTGCGCCACGGCCCGCGGGCTGCTGCCGTCAGTGTCGATGACGAGATCGGCGATTTCGCGGTAGAGGGGGTCCCGCACCAGCATCAGGTCGCGCAGGACCTGCTCGGGATTGCCGGTCTGCAGCAGTGGCCGCTTGCGGTCATTGCGGGTGCGGCGCACCTGCTCCTCGACGGTAGCATGGAGATAGATCACAAAGCCCCGCGACGCCAGGGCCTGACGGTTTTGCGGGCGCATGATCACACCGCCGCCAGTGGCGAGGACAATATGATCCATGCAGGTCATTTCTTCCACTACCTGCTGTTCGCGGTCGCGGAACCCGGCTTCGCCCTCGACATCGAAGATCCAGGGAATGTCGGCGCCGGTGCGGTTTTCAATCTCGGTGTCGGTGTCGGCGAACGCCAGCCCGAGATGGCGCGCAAGATACTTGCCTATAGTGCTCTTGCCAGCCCCCATGGGGCCGACAAGAAAGACGCGCTGGAGATCCGGCATTGGGGAAGCGGGCGGCCCCCTAGTCGAGCAGGCTGTCGGCGAGGATTCGCGGCGTGATGAAAATCAGCGTCTCCGTCTTGGTCTTGGAATTCGACTCGTTGCGGAACAGGGCGCCGACATAGGGTATGTCACCAAAGAATGGCACCTTGCTGACAGACTGGATGTTCTCGGTGCGGAAAACACCGCCCAGGACCACTGTCTCGCCGTTGCCCACCAACACCTGCGTGGTGAGCTCGGTGGTGTCGATCGACGGGATGAAGCCCCCCTGGCCACTGGGCACGAGATCGCCCACTGAATCCTGGGTAATCACCAGGTCCAGCAGAATGCGGTCGTCCGGGGTGATGTTGGGGGTCACATCCAGCTTCAGCACCGCTTCCTTGAAGGCGGTGGTATTCTGGCCACTGAGCGACCCTTCCTGGTACGGCACCTCGGTACCGGACTGGATCACCGCCTTCTGCTTGTCCCCGGTTATCACCTTGGGCTGGGACACCACTTCGCCGGTGCCCGCGGCCTCCAGCGCCGACAGCTCGGAGGTCAGGAACAGGTCCTCGCTGGTAAAGCCCACGGCGAAGCCGCCGGCCTTGGAGGCAACCCCGAGATCCACCAGCAGGGCGCCCGGGAAATTGACGCTGGAAGCCGTGCCATCAATGACCGACTGGTTGAGGGCGGCAACGTTGGCGGTGTCGCCGGACACCGACAGGGCATTGCCGTTGAAGTCATTCTCCACGAAGCCGCCGCCCCACTCGATACCCAGCTCCTTCTCCAGGTCAGACTGGGCAATCACGATGCGAGCCTCGATCATGACCTGGCGGATGGGGATGTCGACCAGGTCGATCAGGTCGCGAATCTCCGCCAGCTTGGAGGAGGTCTCGGTCACGATCAGGGAATTGGTGCGCGGCTCAACGATCACCGACCCGCGTGAGGAAATCAGGGTGCCACCGTCCTCGGAGCCCGCCTTGAACAGATTGACCACGCTGGCAGCGCTGGCGTAGCGGATGCGAATGAATTCGCTCTGCAGGGGGGCAAGCTCGGCTATCTGCTTGTTGGCCTCGATCTGCTGCCGCTCGCGCTCGGCGATCTCCGCGGCCGGCGCGACCATCAACACATTGCCGATCTGGCGCTTGTCCAGGCCCTTGGTGCGCAGCACCAGTTCCAGGGCCTGGTCCCAGGGTACATTCTGCAGGCGCAGGGTGATGCGGCCGGAAACCGTGTCGCTGGCCACCAGGTTCAGCTCGGTGAAATCGGCGAGCAGCTGCAGTACCGCACGCACCTCAATATCCTGGAAATTCAGGGAGATACGCTCGCCGACGTAGTTGAACTCGTCACGGCGGTCCTCCAGCTCCTTCTTGGTCAGCGGCTTGACTGCGAGTACGTACTGGTTGTCGGTCTGGTAGGCCAGATAGTCAAACTCACCGGTCGTCTTCAGGGTCAGGGTTGCGCCGCGTTCGGCGCTGTTGACGTCAACGCTGGTAACAGGCGTGGCGAAGTCAGTCACATCGTAGCGCCGCATCAGGCGCTCCGGGACGCTGGTGTCCAGAAACTGCACACGGATATCGCCGCGCTCGCTGAAGACGTTGACATCAACCGAGGGGTTGCTCAGCTCCAGGGTCAACCGACCCTCACCGTCCCCGGTGCGCTGGAACTGCAGGTCGGTGATGCTGGACTGTTCACGGCCTACCTGCTCCACGCGGGAGATCAGGCGGTTGGGGTCACTGGCTGGCTTGACGTAGTCGCCGGTGTCGTCCTGACCGACGACGAGATAGAGGCTGTTGCCTTCCACCCGGGTCTCGTAGGGCACCAGCTTGACCAGGTTCAGCACCATGCGGGTGCGGTCACCGGATTCCAGCACCACCACGCCGGTGGCGTTGCCGTAGGGCAGGGAGTAGCTCTTGCGCGGCAGGGCGCTGCGGGCGCCGGGAAAATCGATCGCGATCCGGGCCGGCTTTTCGATAGTGTAAGCCTGCATGTCCGGCGGGGTTTCGTCAAAATCCAGGCGCACCTCGAACTTGCTGCCAGGGCGGGAAGCAAACTCGATGTCAGTTACCGTTGGAGCCGCATATACGGCTTGTGCGAAGAGACTGAAAACCAGCATTGCTGCCAGATTTTGCAGTCCCCACCCGCGTCTGCAAGGTCCTTCTCTCACGGCATTCTTCCCCAATTTCGCTGTTATGTTCAACATGGCTGTCACCAATGGCCCTTGCGTCAGATGCCGCTCAATTCGATTGTCCGCGGGCGCTCCACCCACCCGTCCGCGCTACCGTCACTGACGATTTCCACCACGGCGACATAGGTATCTGTCATCTCGACGATCTTGCCGTGATTGCGCCCCAGGAAATTCCCCAGGCGTACCCGGTGCACGCCACCCTCGGGATCCCTGATCAGGGTCCACTGGGTGCCGCCGCGTTCCAGCGACCCCACCATCGAGAGCGAGTCGAAAGTGAACTGCTCAAGAAACTCCTTGGCCCGGTTCTCGTCGGGCTTGATCGCGCTGATGGCCTGCATTTGCGTGATATCCCGCACTTCCACCGGGCGATCAAAAGGGCTGCGCAGCGCTGTGGCGCTATAGGAAAACGCCTCGTAGGCGGGGAAGGTCGGGATCGGCGCGATAATACCGCCGGGACGCGAGCGCTTCTCGGCCATGAACGCGTCGAGATCGTCGAAATCATTCCCTCCGCAGGCGCTCAGCAGGGCCGCAGACACCGCCGTTGCGGCCAGACGCCACACCTTGCTCATATCAGCCCTCTCCATCCTTGTAGCGGTAGGTCTTGGCAGTAATGCTCAGGTTGAGCGCATTACTGTTGCCGGACCGCGCAGTGATAGAAAAGTCGTGCAAGGTCACGATGCGTGGCAGGCCGGCCATCCCGCTGATGAAGGCGCCAAGATCGTGGTAGGAGCCGGTAGCCGTTATGGCTATCGGCAGCTCGACGTAAAACTCGCGCGCCTGCTCTGCCTGCAGGTTGATGCTGTTGATCTCCAGGCCGTGCATCAGGCCCTTGTTGGTAATGTCCTCCAGCAGGCCCGGGACCTCGGTATCGCTGGGCAACTGGCTGACCAGGGCGCCAAAGGATTCCTCCATTTCCACCATCTGCTCCTTGTAGGCCTCCAGATTGGCGGCCTCAAAGGCCTTCTTCTCAAAGTCCTGCTTCAACCGGCTCTCTTCCGCCTGCACCCGGTCGAACTGCAGCTGCAGATCCTTGATGTGGAAGTAATAACCGGCCACCAGCACGACGATGAGCAGCAGCGCGCACAGCACAGCCTTGACGCCCGCTGGCCAGGACCCGATGTTGTCGAAATCGATGTCGTTGACATCGAATTCCTTTAGCGCCCGGAGACTATCTTCAAGTGCCACAACTATTCTCCCGCGCCATTGTCAGATGCCGGCAACTGCACCTTGACCTTCAGGTTGAACGTTGCCGCCTGATCCCCGTATTGGGTAGCCGCGCGTACCGAGTCCAGGTTCGGCTGCTGCAGCCAGTCCGAACCATCCAGACGCCGCATCAGGCTGGAAACCCGGTTGTTGGACTCGGCGATGCCGGTGAGGCTGATCAGGTTGTTCTGACTGGTCAGACTGGTGTAGAAAACACCATCGGGAACAGTTCGAACCAGCTGGTCCAGTACCCGGACAATGATCGGGCGGTTGCCCTGCAATTCCTGGATCACGCGCATGCGTTCAATCAACTGGTTGCGGCGCCGCTGCAGGTCCTTGATTTCCTCGACCTGCTTGTCCAGAACACGGATTTCCTGGGTCAGATACTGGTTGCGCGCCTTCTGGTAGTCAATCTGGCCGTTAACCAGGCGGTCACCGAGCATTACCAGGCCAATACCGACGGCGACCACCGCGGCCAACAGCATCAGAAACTCTTTCTTGCGTTCGGCGCGGCGCTCTTCGCGCCAGGGCAGGAGGTTGATTTGCGCCATCAGTCAAAGCTCCGCAGTGCGAGGCCGCAGGCAATCATCATGGCCGGCGCATCGCTGCTCAGGGCCACGGCGTTGACCCGCGATGAAATGGTCATCTCGGCAAAGGGATTGGCAACCGCCGTCGGCGTTCCCAGCTTGTCCTGCACCAGATCAACGAGACCCTCCATGGAGGACACGCCACCCGCAAGAATAATGTAGTCCACGTCGTTGAACTGGCTGGAGGAGAAAAAGAACTGCAGCGACCGCGCCACCTGCTGCACCACGGCCTCCTTGAAGGGGACCAGCACCTCGGGTTCGTAGTCATCGGGCAGCCCGCCCTGCTTCTTGGCCAGCCCGGCTTCCTCCAGGGGCAGGCCATAGCGGCGCATTATTTCATCGGTAAGCTGCTTGCCACCAAAAAGCTGTTCGCGGGTATAGATGGTCTGGCCGTTGTTGAGCACGCTGAGAGTGGTCATGGTGGCGCCGATATCCACAACGGCCACCATGCTCTCCATTTCCAGGTCGAGCTGGCTCCGGATAAGGCCGTAGGCACGCTCCATGGCGTAGGCCTCGACATCCATGATACGCGCAGTGAGTTCGGCGCTCTCGATGGCATCCACCCGCGAGTCTATGGTTTCGCGGCGACAGGCGGCGATAAGCACCTCTACCTGGTTGGCGCGTTCCGGCGAGGGACCCTGGATCTCGAAATCAATCGCCACTTCATCCAGCGGGTAGGGAATGTACTGATCCGCTTCCAGGGTGAGCTGGGTTTCCATGTCATCGTCACTGAGCCCGGCGGGCATGTCGATGACCTTGGTGATCACGGACGACCCGGCAACAGCGGCGGCCGCGGTCTTCAGCTTGGTCCGTGACTGTGCCACAACCGTACGAATGGCGTTGGTCACACCCTCAATGTCATTGACATTTTTCTCAATGACCGCGTCCACTGGCAGCGATGTTACCGCGTAGCTCTCCACCCGGTAGCGACCCCCGGACTGGCTCAGCTCAAGCAGCTTGACGGTGGTGGAGCTGATATCCAACCCCAGCACCGGCGCCGACCTTTTCTTCCCTAGAATCCCCAACAAAGCATTTTCCTATGAGTATCACTCACTTAGCTTGTTTTTATACACCATTACATTAATTATAGGTATAGCATAATCATTCCTGCAATCAAAAAGCAAAATAAGCTTATAATTACCAAACGATCTCGCTACCCTTCCACCCTACAGTAATACAAGCCACTGCTTTGTAAAGGGATAAATGAAGTTCCTCCGTTTTTTACTGCGCTGCATCCTGCTCGGCATTCTCGGCGCCAGCTGGCTTCTGGCAGGAGTCTATCTGTATCTGAACCCGGGCCTGCCTGACGTCGCAACTCTGCGAGACGTCAAACTGCAGACCCCGATGCAGGTCTTTACCCGCGAGGGCGACCTGATCGGCCAGTTTGGAGAGCAGAAACGCAACCCCATGCAGTTCGATCAGATCCCGGCCCAATTTATCCAGGCCCTGCTGGCCGCGGAAGACGACCGTTTTTTCCGCCACCGGGGCGTGGACTTCGCCGGCCTCATGCGGGCGGTGTCCGAGCTGGCACTCACCGGCGAAAAAGGTTCCGGTGGCAGCACCCTCACCATGCAGGTGGCACGCAACTACTTCCTGAGTCTCGAGCGCACGTTCATGCGCAAGTTCAACGAAATCCTGCTGGCTATCAAGATCGAGCGCGAACTGGAGAAGGAAGAAATCTTTGAGCTGTATTTCAACCGGGTTTTTCTGGGCCACCGCTCCTACGGCTTCGAGGCCGCGGCACAGGTTTACTATGGCAGCAGCATCAGCGAGCTGAGCCTGGCCCAGCATGCGATGCTCGCCGGCATACCCAAAGCCCCGTCACGCAACAACCCGATCAGCGGCCCCGAGGGCAGCCTGGAGAGGCGCAACTGGATCCTGGGCCGCATGCTCGGCCTGGGCTACATCGATCGCGACGCCTGGGCCAGTGCCGTGGCAGAACCCGTCAGCGCCAGCCATCACGGAGCACAGCTGAGTTTCGCGGCTCACTATGCCGCGGAAATGGCGCGCCAGGAGATGCTGGACCGCTTCGGCATGGCGGCCTATACCGACGGCTACAGGGTCTACACCACCATCGGCAGCGAACTCCAGCAGTTGGCGCAGGAAACCGTGGTTCAGGGCCTGATCACCTACGACAAGCGCCATGGCTACCGCGGCCCGGAGCGTCAGCTACCGCCACCGGCGGAGGGCTCTGGCCAGGATGCCCTGGCCCTGTGGCAGGCCGCCCTGGCCGAGACACCGGTGGAGGCAGGCCTGACACCGGCCATTGTCACTGAACTGGGAGACCGGCAGGTCAGTATCCTGTTCCGCGATGGCAGCAGCGATACCCTGCTGTGGGATCACGGCCTGCGCCAGGCCAGCCCCTACCTCTCGGAAAACTCAGTGGGAAGGGCGCCGCAAAGCGTGGCGGACGTGGTCAGTGTGGGCGACCTTATCCGGGTTGAGCAACGGCAGGACGGCAGCTGGCAACTGGCCCAGGTTCCGGCCGCCCAGGCGGCGCTGGTGTCCCTGAACCCGGACAATGGCGCGATTGTCAGCATTGTCGGTGGCATGGGCTTTGAGAACAGCAAGTTCAATCGCGCCACCCAGGCCAGGCGCCAGCCCGGCTCCAGCTTCAAGCCTTTCGTCTACAGCGCCGCCCTGGAAGCCGGCTTCACCGCCGCCAGTATCATCAACGATGCCCCGGTGGTATTGCAGGATACTTCGCTGGAAGATATCTGGCGCCCGGAGAACGACGGCGGCCGCTTCTACGGCCCCACCCGCCTGCGCTGGGCCCTGACCCAGTCCCGCAACCTGGTATCAATCCGCCTGTTGCAGCAGATCGGCGTACCCCAGCTGCTCCGGCATGTGCAGCGATTCGGTATCGACACCAGTGAATTTCCACAGGACCTCTCTCTCGCCCTGGGCACCCATGTAATGACACCGCTGGAGCTTGCAGCCGCCTACTCGGTGCTGGCCAACGGCGGCTACGCGGTAACACCCTGGCTCATTGAGCGGGTGGAGGATGTCGATGGCAACACGATTTACCAGGCCATGCCGGCCACCGTTTGCAGGGACTGCGAGGATGTTGCCGGTCCCGCGCTGGAGGACAGGGAGCTGCGGATGGAAGAGATCCTGTCGGGCACGTCTGAAAGCGACCAGCCGCCGCGGGCCGAACGGGTCATGGAGGAGCGGATCAACTTTATTCTCAACAGCATACTGCAGGACGTCATCAAACGCGGCACCGGGCGCCGGGCGCTGGCCCTGGGCCGCAATGACCTCGCCGGCAAGACCGGTACCACCAACGGACCCATGGACGCCTGGTTCTCCGGGTACAACCGGGATGTCGTGACCACTGCCTGGGTGGGCTTCGACAACTACACCCCGCTGGGTCGGCGCGAGTTCGGCGGCACCGCGGCACTGCCGATCTGGATAGACTACATGCGGTTTGCGTTGCGCGACAGCCCGGACACAGAGCGCCCGCTGCCACCGGGAATCGTCCATGTCCGGATCGACCCCGACACCGGACTGCTGGCCCGTCCTGGCCAGGACAATGCCATCTTCGAGTACTTCCGGGAAGAGCGGGTTCCCGCTCCGGGCGGTGACAGCGAACAACAGGGCGCCGGTGGCAGAACCAACGATGAGCTGATAAAGGATATCTTCTGACTGGCGCTACAGTCGCGCCACCGCCCCGGTCTGCTAGTGGGCTGCGCGGCTAATTCGGTAACGTTCAGAGCGCCTGTGCCGGCGCGAATCAAGGCGTGGCTCGCCGGCAAGGGTGGCTCCCTTACCAAGAGGCACAACGCTGAGTCGCGCCGGCACAGGCGCTCCCGCAGGGCCGCCGCACAAGCGTTGTGGGCTGCGTTGCGCTCACTTGAATTGGCGACGGCCAGTCCTGCGCTCGCGCGCCTTGCCCACAACGCTTGTGCGACGGCTGAATGTTACCGAATTAGCCGCGCAGCCCACTAGGGCAGAGTGGCCATGCTGGGCGCGTAATTCGCCGGGTAGGGGATCCGGGCCACTCCGCTGTCCACCGCCGCCCTGGCCACCGCCGGCGCGATACGCTCCAGCAGTCGATTGTCCATGGGCTTGGGAATGATGTAGCGGGGGCCGAAGGACAGCTCGGTTTCACCGCAGGCGGCGAGCACCGAGGGCGGGACCGGCTCCCGGGCCAGCTCGCTGAGCGCCTTCACCGCCGCCACCTTCATGGCTTCATTGATGGCACTCGCGCGCACATCCAGGGCGCCGCGGAAAATGAACGGGAACCCCAGCACGTTGTTGACCTGGTTGGGATAGTCCGAGCGGCCGGTCGCCAGGATCAGGTCATCGCGGACGCTGTGCGCCAGTTCGGGCCGGATCTCGGGGTCGGGGTTGGAGCAGGCGAAAACCACCGGCCTGTCAGCCATCGACAGCAGCATCTCCGCACTCAGCAGATCCGCGCCCGAGAGGCCAACGAACACGTCGGCACCCTTGACCGCGTCGCTCAGGCTGCGCTTGTCGGTCTGATTGACGAACTCCTGCTTGTAGGCGTTGACACCTTCGCGGCCGGCATAAATCACGCCGCGGCGGTCGAGCATGTAGATGTTTTCCTGCCGCGCGCCCATGCTCAGCAGCAGGCGCATGCACGCAATAGCAGCAGCACCGGCCCCCAGGCAGGTAATCACCGCATCCTGCAGTCGCTTGCCCTGAATTTCCAGCGCGTTGATCATCCCCGCGGCGGTGACTATCGCAGTGCCGTGCTGGTCGTCGTGAAAAATGGGGATGCTGCAGCGTCGCCCCAGTTCCGCCTCGATTTCGAAGCACTCGGGTGCCTTGATATCCTCGAGGTTGATGCCGCCAAAAGTGTCCGCAATATTGGCAACCGTGTCGATGAAGCTGGCCGCGTCTTCGGTGTTGACCTCGATATCCACCGAGTTGATCCCGGCAAACCGCTTGAACAGCAGCGCCTTGCCTTCCATGACCGGCTTGCTCGCCAGTGAACCCAGATTGCCAAGGCCCAGGACGGCAGTGCCGTTACTGATAACGGCGACGAGATTGCCTTTGCCGGTATAGCGATAGGCGGCTTCCGGATCCGCGGCAATTTCCCGACAGGGCTCGGCGACGCCCGGGCTGTAGGCCAGGGCCAGGTCGGCCTGGGTTTCGGCGGGCTTGGTCAGTTCGATACTGATTTTCCCCGGCACCGGCCCGGAGTGATAATCCAGGGCAGCCTGTCTGAAATCATTGCTCATAATCGTGATCGCGCTTTTCGAGGCACCTGCGGGAAAGACGGACGAGAATATAGAAAACATCCCGGGCTCACAAGCCGCATTCGCGCGGCCCCTGCGGACAACGGGCCTGACCGGGCAGACTCAAAAGACGAGGGCCCGTGGTGACTGCACAAAAAAAAGCCGGGCACCTCGCGGCTGCCCGGCTCTCCTGGTCGGCTGCGACTGGCGCAGCCGCGGCAAATCAGCCCTGGCGCGAAGCACCGCGAGCGCCAAAGCGCTTTTTGAAGCGGTCTACACGGCCACCGGTATCCATGACTTTCTGCTTGCCGGTGAAGAAGGGGTGGCATTCGGAGCACACATCAACGTGGAAGTCCTCGCAACGGGTGGACCGGGTGGTTATAACGTTGCCGCAGCTGCACGTTGCCGTGACTGCCTCGTATTTGGGATGTATTTCTGCTTTCATGGTGTTGCTCCTGTGTATTGGCGCCGCCACCCGATCTCGTCGGGCACCGCGCCGGATTGTGGAGATAGCGTGAAAAAATAGGCGCGCATAGTACCAGACACAGCGCCGGACGCAAGTGCCGTGGCTGCTGTATTATTGCCTGCCCTGCGACCACCAGCCACGCCCATGAGAGGCGCAATGCCGATACTCCGCCTCGCCATACCGACTCCGCTGCGCTCCCTGTTCGATTATCTGCCCCCGGCGGAGCTGGGCCCGGAGGCAATCGCAGCCCTGCAACCGGGGTGCCGCCTGCGGGTCAATTTCGGCCGCCGGCAGCTCCAGGGTTATCTGGTCGAGGTAGCCACCGATTCCGAGCTGCCGGCCAGCGCCCTGAAGGAAGCCCGGGAAGTGCTCGACACCGAGGCGCTGCCGTCAGCGTCCCTGTTGCAGCTGTGCCTGTGGGCGGCGGACTACTACCAGCACCCTCCAGGCGAGGTGCTGGAACTCGCATTCCCCCCGGGACTGCGCGACGGCAAGCCGCACCAGCCCCCCGGAGCCGCAGCCTGGACCCTCAGTCAGCGCGGCAAGGGCCTGCCCACGGGGGCGCTGGGGCGCTCGCCACGCCAGGCCGAGGCCCTGCAGCTGCTGCAGCAGGGCGGCGCCATCGCCGCCACCGTGTTCAAGGAGCTCGGCATCAGCACGAGCATCCTGCGCCAGCTGGAGCAAAAGGGCCTGGCCGAGCGCTGCATCCTGCCACCCGCAACGCAGACACCGCAACCGGGCCCTGGCCTCGCGCTCAACCCGGACCAGGCAGCCGCGGTAAGCGGGATCCTCGCCGGCTACGGCAGCTTCGCCAGCCATCTGCTGGAGGGCGTCACCGGCAGCGGCAAAACCGAAGTGTACCTGCAGCTGATTTCCCACTGTCTGCAGCAGGGCCAGCAGGCGCTGGTGCTGATTCCGGAAATCGGCCTGACGCCGCAGACCCTGGAGCGGTTCCGGAGCCGCTTCGGTCAGGGCGTTGTCGTGCTGCACTCCGGCCTCAATGCCGGCGAGCGCTATGCGGCCTGGGAGGCGGCCCGCACCGGCGCAGCGGGTATCGTCATCGGCACCCGGTCGGCCATTTTTACCAGTCTGCAACGCCCGGGACTGATCATCGTCGATGAGGAACACGACAGCTCGTTCAAACAGCAGGACGGGTTCCGCTATTCCGCCCGCGACCTGGCCGTGAAACGCGCCCAGATCGAGGACTGCACGGTGGTCCTCGGCAGCGCCACTCCGGCACTGGAGACGCTGCACAATGCACTGCAGGGGCGCTACGGACACCATCAGCTGACCCTGCGCGCGGGCAGCGGCGAACTGCCGGCGATCGCCGCCATCGACGTGCGCAGGCAGGAGCTGCAGGGGGGCATGTCGGGCGCCCTGCGCGACGCCGTGCGCAGCTCCCTGGAGGCCGGCCACCAGGTCCTGTTGTTTCTCAATCGCCGCGGCTACGCGCCGACCCTGCAATGTCACGACTGTGGCTGGATCGCCCAGTGTCGGGCCTGCGATGCCCGCATGACCGTGCACCGGCGCCAGCGCCGCCTGCGCTGCCATCACTGCAGCGCGGGTGAGGGCCTGCCCCAGCGGTGCCCCCAATGCCACGGCAACCGCCTGCTGACCAATGGCCTCGGCACGGAACAGACCGAAGACGTCCTGCGACTGCAATTCAGCGCCTGGCCGGTGCACCGGGTCGACAGCGATTCCATGCAGGGTCGCGGGGCCATGCAGGCGCTGGTGGATGAAGTCAATGCCGGCGAGCCCTGTATCCTGCTGGGCACCCAGATGCTGACCAAGGGCCACCACTTCCCCGGCGTCAACCTGGTTGCGGTGATCGATGCCGACGCCCTGCTGTTCAGCGCGGATTTCCGCGGCGAGGAGCGCATGGCGCAACTGCTGACCCAGGTGGCGGGCAGGGCAGGGCGCGAGGGTGACGCCGGCCGGGTACTGCTGCAGACTCACTATCCGGATCATCCGGTAATGACAGCCATGCTCCAGGACAGCTACGCCGACCAGGCGCGGAGGATGCTGGACCAGCGCCGTCAGAGTGGCATGCCCCCCTGCGGCCGCCTGCTGCTGCTGCGTACCGACAGCACGGATGCCGCTACCGGAGAGGTATTCCTGGGGACGTTACGACGCAACGCCCAGGCGCAGCTGCCCGCAGGCTGCCAGGTGATCGGCCCCCTGCCGTCACCATTGCAGCGCCGCGCCGGCAAGTTTCGCAGCCAACTGCTGGTTACCGCGACCGATGTGCGCCAGGCGCAGCAGGCCGCGAGGCTGCTGGTGGCGGCGGCGACACAGCTGCCGGCGCGCAATGGCTTGAACTGGTCCATCGACGTCGACCCGCTGGATCTGGGCTGATGGCGGCGGTGGTCTGGCCATGGATAGCCGTTTACGGCGATAATGCGCGCCTGCCGGGCTGCCCACAGCGGTCCCCGAACCCACACAGCAGGTACACTCCCCATAGATGAAGGAACAACTGTCACAGCTGATCCAACAGGCACTGGATGCACTGGTCGCCGCGGGTGAGTTGCCGGCGGATACCCGGCCGGACATCACTATCGACCGCACCCGCGACCCGAGCCACGGCGACCTCGCCAGCAATATTGCCCTGATCCTGGCCAAAAGCGCCGGCAGGAAGCCCCGCGACCTGGCCGCCATGATCTGCGCGGCCCTGCCGGCCGCCCCGTTCATCAGCAAGACCGAGATCGCCGGCCCCGGCTTCATCAACTTTTTCCTCTCCGCGAGCAGCAGCCAGGCCGTGGTAGAGCGGGTGCTGGAGCAGGGCAGCCGCTATGGCTGCTCCGACGTCGGCGCCGGCCGCCGGGTGCAGGTGGAATTTGTCTCCGCCAACCCCACCGGGCCCCTGCATGTCGGCCATGGCCGCGGCGCGGCGGTCGGCGACAGTATCTGCAGGCTGCTGACCGCCACCGGCTGGTCCGTCGCCAGCGAGTTCTACTACAACGACGCCGGCGCCCAGATCAGCAATCTGGCGCTGTCGGTGCAGGCGCGCTGCCAGGGCTTGGGGCCCGACGATCCGGGCTGGCCCGAGGACGGCTACCGCGGCGACTACATCCGCGATGTGGCGAACGCCTATCTCGCCGGGGAACAGATTGATGCCGAGGACCGGCACGTTGCGGGCCGGGGCGACCCCGGGGACCTCGACGCCATCCGCGAGTTCGCGGTGGCCTACCTGCGGCGGGAACAGGATCTCGACCTCAAGGCTTTCGCGGTGCACTTCGACCACTACTTCCTGGAGTCATCCCTGTACGAGTCCGGCGAGGTCGAGACGACCGTTGCCCGGCTGATCGCCAATGGTCACACCTATGAGCAGGACGGCGCCCTCTGGCTCCGCACCACCACCTTCGGCGATGACAAGGACCGGGTGATGCGCAAGCGCGAGGGCGGCTATACCTATTTCCTGCCCGATGTGGCCTATCATTTCAACAAGTGGCAGCGCGGCTTCGAGCGGGTGATCAACGAACAGGGTGCCGACCACCATAGCACCGTGACCCGGGTCCGGGCCGGCCTGCAGGCGCTGGAATCGGGCATCCCCGAGGGCTGGCCCGACTATGTCCTGCACCAGATGGTGACGGTCATGCGCGACGGCAGCGAGGTCAAGCTGTCCAAGCGCGCCGGCAGTTATGTCACCCTGCGCGACCTGATCGACGAGGTGGGCTGCGACGCCACCCGCTATTTCCTGGTGGCGCGGGCGCCCAGCTCCCAGCTTACCTTCGATATCGACCTGGCCCTGTCCCAGAGCAACGACAACCCGGTCTACTATATACAGTATGCCCACGCCCGGGCCTGCTCAATGCGACGCAAACTGGCGGAACACGGCTGGGACTGGGCCCCCGCCCGCAGCCTGGCAGCGCTGGAGCGGCTGCAGGAGGAGCACGAGAAGGCCCTGCTGAAGCGCCTCGACCAGTATCCCGAAGTGGTTGCGAACGCTGCGCTGGCCAGCGAGCCCCACACCATTGCCAACTACCTGCGCGAACTCGCCGGCGAGTTTCACTCCTGGTACAACGCCCACAAGGTCCTGGTGGAAGAGCGGGACCTGCGCGATGCCCGCCTGGCCCTGGGCGAAGCGGTGCGCCAGGTCATTGCCAATGGCCTGCACCTGTTGGGCGTGAGTGCCCCGGAGACCATGTAGTCATGGCACGGGAGTACGCCAGAGGAAGCCGCAGCGGTGCCCGCAGGAAACCCCAGGCCGCCAGCCGCAACTCCGCCCAGGCGCCCGCCAGTCCCTGGCGCTGGTACGGTGCCGGGGTCGGCACCGGGGTCTTCCTCAGCCTTTTGCTCTACCTGGGCACCCTGCCTCCCGGCGCCGGTACGGGCGCGGAAGGGACTGCCGCGGCAACGGCCGGCGCGGCAACGGCCGGCGCCGAAAAGGCGCCACCGAAACCCCGCTTCGACTTCTACACCATGCTGCCGGAGCAGCGTATTGCGGTGGACGTGGAACCCGCCCAGGTGGCGACTCCGCGCACCGATGCCACCGCACAGGGCGAGACCTTCCTGCTGCAGGCGGGCTCCTTCCGCCAGCGCGAGGACGCGGACCGGCGCCGGGCGGAACTGCTGTTGCTGGGCCTGGAACCCCGGGTAGAGGAGGCCAGCGGCGAGCACGGGCGCTTCTTCCGGGTCTATCTGGGCCCATTCCAGACCCACGCCCAGATGAGCCGGGCGCGCGGACTGACCACGGCACAGAACATCGACACCCTGCTGATGAAACGGGACAGTCCCTGAGCCGGGCGCCCCTGAGGCCCACGCTTCGGAGTCAGCCCCGCTCCAGCGCTTGAATTCCCGCCACCACCCCCCATATCCTGCGGAACAGGAGACAGATTGTGGAACAGTACAGAGGCACGACCATTCTCTCGGTGCGACGCGGCAACAGTGTCGTGATTGGCGGCGACGGCCAGGTATCGCTGGGCAACACGGTAATGAAGGGCAATGCCCGCAAGGTACGCCGGCTGCACAAGAACCAGGTCCTGGCAGGCTTTGCCGGCGGCACCGCGGATGCATTTACCCTGTTTGAGCTGTTCGAGGCCAAGCTGGACAAGCACCAGGGCAATCTGGTGCGCTCCGCGGTGGAGCTGGCCAAGGCCTGGCGCACCGAGCGCTCCCTGCGCCGGCTGGAGGCGCTGCTGGCGGTGGCCGACAAGGAAACCTCCCTGGTCATCACCGGCAACGGCGATGTGATCGAACCGGAAGACAACATGATCGCCATTGGCTCCGGTGGGCCCTATGCCCAGTCCGCGGCCCGCGCGCTGCTGGACAATACCGACCTGGACGCCCGCAGCATCGTCGAGAAGGGCCTGAATATCGCCGGCGACATCTGTATCTACACCAACCACAACCAGACCATCGAGCAACTCGACTACTAGGTAGCCCGTATCATGTCCAACATGACTCCACGCGAGATTGTCCACGAGCTGGACAAGCACATCATCGGCCAGCAGGATGCCAAGCGTGCGGTCGCCATAGCCCTGCGCAACCGCTGGCGTCGCATGCAGCTGCCAGAAGACCTGCGGGCGGAAATCACCCCCAAGAACATCCTCATGATCGGCCCCACCGGCGTCGGCAAGACCGAGATCGCCCGGCGCCTCGCAAAGCTCGCCAACGCGCCCTTCGTCAAGGTCGAGGCTACCAAGTTCACCGAGGTCGGCTATGTCGGCAGGGACGTGGAATCCATCGTCCGCGACCTGGCGGACGTGGCGGTCAAGCTGTACCGGGAGCAGGAAATGGAGCGGGTGCGCTTCCGCGCCGAAGAGGCCGCGGAGGAGCGACTGCTGGATATCCTGCTGCCCCCCGCCAGGGACAGCGACAACAGTGGCGCCGGCGCCGGCACCCGCCAGTTGCTGCGCAAGAAGCTGCGCGAGGGCGAGCTGGACAGCAAGGAAGTGGATGTGGAACTGGCCGCCAGCAGCGCCGGGGTGGAGATCATGGCGCCCCCGGGGATGGAGGAAATGACCAGCCAGCTGCAGAGCATGTTCTCCAACATGTCGCGGCAGCAGCGCAAGACCCGGCGCATGCCGGTGCAGGCCGCCTTCAAGGCCCTGCGCGACGAGGAGGCCGCGAAGCTGGTCAATGAAGATGAGCTCAAGCAGAAGGCCATCCACGAGGCGGAGCAAAACGGCATCGTGTTTATCGACGAACTGGACAAGGTTGCCAAGCGCGGCGACACCGGCGGCGCCGATGTCTCCCGCGAGGGAGTGCAGCGGGACCTGCTGCCGCTGATCGAGGGCTCCACCGTGACCACCAAGCACGGGGCGATCAAGACCGACCATATCCTGTTTATCGCCTCAGGTGCCTTTCACCTGGCCAAGCCTTCGGACCTGATTCCGGAACTGCAGGGCAGGTTGCCAATCCGGGTGGAGCTGGACTCGCTGAACGCCGATGACTTCGAGCGCATCCTCACCGAACCGGACGCCTCGCTCACCGAGCAGTACCAGGCCCTGCTGGGCACTGAAGGCCTGCAGGTAGAGTTCACCCGCGACGGTCTGCGACGCATTGCCGAGACCGCCTGGCAAGTCAACGAGAAAACCGAGAACATCGGCGCCCGGCGCCTGCACACCATCATGGAGCGACTGCTGGAGGAGGCCTCCTTCGCCGCGGCCGACTCCGGCCTGCAACAGCAGGGGCTGAAAATCGACGCGGACTATGTCAACCAGCAACTGCAGGCCCTGAGCGAAGACGAAGATCTGTCGCGCTTTATCCTCTGACCACGGTAGCCCACCATGACCGCTAGTGCCCAACGCCCGCTGGACATCCACCTGCACCGCAAGTCGCGGGAACTGGAGCTGGTGTACCCGGGGGATGAACGCTATCGCCTCAGCTGCGAGTTCCTGCGGGTGCATTCGCCCTCCGCCGAGGTGAAGGGCCACGGCCCCGGCCAGGAGGTGCTGCAGACCGGCAAGATCGGGGTCAACATCACCGCGATCAAGCCCGTGGGCCACTACGCACTGCAGCTGGTGTTCGATGACGGCCACGACACCGGCCTGTATTCCTGGGATTACCTGCATCAGCTCTGCTCACAGCAGGAAACCCTGTGGCAGCAGTACCTGGAGCGGATGACCGCCGCCGGCGCCAGTCGCGACCCCCAGGTACAGGTGATCAACTTCCAGCCCTGACCGGGCACCGACAACGCGCTACAATACGCGGTCAGCTGTTCGCCGGCGGAGGCCGCATGAGCAAGAAACGCACCACCCATTTCGGCTACAGGGAAGTTGACGAGGACGCCAAGGCGGGCCTGGTCGCCAACGTGTTCCACTCGGTTGCCGCCCGCTACGACCTGATGAACGACCTCATGTCCGGCGGTGTGCACCGTATCTGGAAGCGCTTCACCATCGAACTCAGCGCCGTGCGTGCAGGCCAGTCCGTGCTCGACATCGCCGGCGGCACCGGCGACCTGGCGGCAAAGTTCGCCGACATCGTCGGCGCCGACGGCCGTGTGGTGCTGGCGGACATCAATGAATCCATGCTCCAGGTGGGTCGGGACAAGCTGATCGATCACGGCTACCAGGGCAACCTGGAGTACGTGCAGGCCGATGCCCAGTACCTGCCCTTTCCCGACGACAGCTTCGACTGTGTCAGCATCGCCTTCGGCCTGCGCAACGTCACCGACAAGGACCTGGCCCTGCGTTCCATGCTGCGGGTGCTGAAGCCCGGCGGACGCCTTCTGGTGCTGGAGTTCTCCAAACCCCGCAACGAATTGCTGGGCAAGGCCTATGACGGTTACTCGTTCCGCGTCCTGCCGCTGATGGGCAAGCTGGTGGCCGGCGACAGCGACAGCTACCAGTACCTCGCCGAGTCCATCCGCGTGCATCCCGACCAGGAAACACTGCTGGGCATGATGGAGGACGCCGGTTTCGTCAATTGCGAGTACCACAACCTGACCGGGGGCATCGTCGCCCTGCACCGGGGCTTCAAGGCCTGACATGGCCGCCAGCCTGGACCCAACCGTCACCACGGCGGCACTGGCGGCGCTGGAGGCGGCGGTCAACCGGGCCCTGACCCTGGACCCGGCCGCGCAGCGGAAGCTGGCAGGTCTCGGCGGCCACACGTTTGCCATCGAGTGCAGCGCGCCGGTATTTGCCGTCTATCTGCAACCGGGCGCGGAGCAGGTCCGGCTACTGGGTTACCACGACGGCCCCGTAACCACCCGGGTGACCGGCACCGCGGCAGACTTTGCCGAGCTCGCCAGCTCCAGCGACCCCGCCGCAACCCTGATCAATGGCAAGCTGGCCCTGCGGGGTGACAGCGCGCCGCTGATCGAACTGCAGCAGATCCTCGGCAACCTGGACCTGGATTGGGAAGCGCCACTGGTGGACGCCCTCGGCGATGTCGCCGGCCACCAACTGGCGGAATTGCTGCGTGCGGGTGCCAGCGGCGGCCGTGCTGTCAGCAAAAGCCTGCTGCGACAGCTGGAAGAGTTCATTCATGAGGAGGCCCGCCTGAGTCCACCACGGCTGGAGGTCGAGGATTTTTATGCCGATGTGCAGGCCCTCGAGCAACGGGTGGAGCGCCTGCAATCGCGCCTGGCCAGGCTGCGCAAGCGCATCGCGCAGGCCGCATCGTGAGCGCCGGCGCATTCAGCCGCAGCCGCCGTCTGCTGCGCATTCTGCACATCGCCGGCCGCTATCGCCTGCAGGAATTCATCGATACCGACAAGCTGCCCTTGCTGCCGCGTACGTTGCTGCGCCTGTCCCCCTGGCGTGCCGGGCGCGGGCCGGATCGCGGCCGCGGCGAACGCCTGCGTCTGGCCCTGGAGGAACTGGGCCCGGTGTTCATCAAGTTCGGCCAGCTGCTGTCGACCCGGCGCGACCTGCTGCCGCCGGATATCGCCGACGAACTGGCGAAACTGCAGGACAAGGTACCGCCCTTCGATGAGGCCGAGGCCGCCGCGATCATCGAGACGGTCCTGGGACAGCCGCTGACCACCCTGTTCGCGCGCTTTGAGGAACTGCCGATGGCCTCTGCATCCGTGGCCCAGGTGCACGGCGCCACCCTGCACGGGGGCGAGGATGTGGTGGTGAAAGTGCTGCGGCCGGATATCAAGCCGGTCATCCGCCAGGACCTGGCGTTGCTGTATACCCTGGCGCGGCTGGTGCAGCGCTACCTGCCCGACGGCAAGCGGCTGCGCCCGGTGGAAGTGGTTGCGGACTATGAACTGACCATTTTCGACGAGCTGGACCTGCGCCGGGAGGCCGCCAACGCCTCCCAGCTGCGGCGCAATTTCGAAGGCAGCACGCTGGTATATGTGCCGCAGGTGTACTGGGACTATACCCGCAGCAATGTCATGGTCTCCGAACGCATCAAGGGTATTCCGGTCACCGACGTTGCAACCCTCGAGGCCAGGGGCACCGATCTCAAGCTGCTGGCGGAGCGGGGCGTGGAGATCTTCTTTACCCAGGTCTTCCGGGACAATTTCTTCCACGCCGACATGCACCCCGGCAACATCTTCGTCGATGCCAGCGACCCGGCCGATCCCCGCTACATCGCCGTCGACTGCGCCATCGTCGGCAGCCTCAGCGATGCCGACCAGTATTACCTGGCGCGCAACCTGCTGGCGGTGTTCCGGCGCGACTACCGGGAGGTGGCCGAACTGCACGTGGAGTGCGGCTGGGTGCCGGCGTCCACCCGGGTGCAGGACTTCGAGTCCGCCATGCGCGCGGTCTGCGAACCGGTGTTCGAGCGCCCGATCAGCGAGATCTCCTTCGGCCAGCTGTTGATCTACCTGTTCAGCACCGCCCGCCGCTTCGACATGGAGGTGCAGCCGTCGCTGGTACTGCTGCAGAAAACCCTGCTCAATATCGAGGGCCTGGGCCGCCAGCTCTATCCACAGCTGAACCTGTGGGATACTGCCCAGCCCTATCTGGAGCGCTGGGTACAGGAGCGCTATTCGCCGCAGGCGATGCTCAAGCGCCTGCAGCGCCATGTGCCCTCCTGGCTGGAACAACTGCCCCAGGTACCCGATGCGGTACTGGACAGCCTGCAGCGAACCCCTGGCCCCCCCATGCAGGCACGGCCATCGCAGCCTGGCGGCGACCTGCAAACTCGCCGGAGCCTGCAGCAGGGCCGGCGCCGGCGCCAGCTGTTGGCCGCGGTAGCCCTTGTCCTGGCCGTGGTACTGGCACTCCCGGACGGCATTGCCCAACTCGCCGAGCTTCCCTGGGCGAGCTGGCTGCTGGCCGGCGTGGCGCTGGCATTGCTGTGGCCCCGCGGCAGTGACGGCTGATGTGTCCGTATTGTCCCTGTGCCATAATGCCGGCCCATGGAGACCGTTAAGACAATGACAGCCAATCCACTGAGCGCCGCTGTGCACTGGAACGATCAGGGCCTGGTGCCCGCCATCGCCCAGGACTGGCAGACTGGCGAAGTGCTGATGATGGCGTGGATGAATCCCGAGTCACTGGCACTGACCGTAGCCGAGGGCCGGGCGATCTACTGGTCGCGCTCCCGGCAGGCACTCTGGCGCAAGGGTGAAAGCTCGGGCAACGTGCAGTTGCTGAAAGAGCTGCGCCTGGACTGTGATGGCGACACCCTGCTGTTGCGGGTGGAACAGGTTGGCGACATCGCCTGTCATACCGGTCGCCGACGCTGTTTCTACCAGTGCTGGCAGGATGACAACTGGCAGGTGACGGACGAGATCCTGAAATCGCCGGATGAACTCTACGGACCGCCGCAATGAGCGACATACTGCAACAATTGGATCGCATACTGGCCCAACGGAAGCTCGCGGACCCCACCGGGTCCTATGTCGCCAGCCTGCATCACAAGGGTCTCAACAAGATCCTTGAGAAGGTGGGTGAAGAAGCGACGGAAGTGATCCTGGCGGCAAAGGACACGGGCGATGACCCCGGGTCCCTGGTTGGGGAAGTCGCGGACCTGTGGTTTCACACCCTGGTACTGCTGTCGCACCTCAACCTGGACTCGGCTGCGGTACTGGAGTGCCTGCAGCAGAGGGTCGGGGTATCAGGACTGGAAGAAAAGGCATCCCGCACTTGAGCGGGGAGCGCCGACAACGGCACGATCAGGGAATACGGAGACAGGCATGGGTATCGGTGGTATTAGTATCTGGCAATTGCTGATCATTCTGGCAATTGTCATCATGTTGTTCGGCACCAAGCGCCTGCGCACCCTGGGCAGCGACCTGGGCAGCGCAGTCAAGGGCTTTCGCAAGAGCATCAAGGACGACGACAGCACGACAGACAGCGCAGATACAGAGGCAGAGGCAGAGGACGCCACCCGGAGCTCCGGGGACAGCAACGGCAAGCCCTGATCCGCGCCCATGTTTGACATCGGTTTTACCGAGCTGGTCATCATTGCCGTGGTGAGCCTGTTGGTGATAGGCCCGGAAAAGCTGCCGGGCACCATCCGCACGGCCAGCGCCTGGCTGCACCGCATCAAGCGCGGCTTCAACGACATCCGCCATGAAGTGGAGCAGGAGTTGCACAACGACGCCGTGCTGCAGGAGCTGCGCAAGACCCGGGACGAGATCAAGACCGGCGTGGCCAAGGCCCAGCGGGAGCTTGAGGATGACGTTGCCACTGTGACCGGATCGGCCGACGAGGCCAGCGGTGACAAAAAGACCGGTGCCGAGCCTGCTCCAGGCCAGGAATCCCCCCCGCAATGAGCGAAGACCCCGCCGACCAGCCGCTGCCGCTGGTGGCACATTTGACCGAGCTGCGGGACCGGCTGCTGCGGGCGCTGCTGGCGGTGCTGGTGGTATTTATCTGCCTGTTCCCCTTCGCCAACGAGATCTACAGCTTTGTCTCCGAGCCGCTGCGGGCCCTGCTGCCGGAAGGCGCCACCATGATCGCCACCGAGGTGGCCTCTCCCTTCCTGACACCTTTCAAGCTGACCCTGGTGGCGGCCATTTTCATTGCCATACCCTATGTGCTCTACCAGATCTGGAGCTTTATCGCCCCGGGCATGTATCGCCATGAAAAGCGCCTGGCGATACCGTTGCTGGCATCCAGTGTGCTGCTTTTCTATGCCGGCGCCGCCTTTGCCTACTACGTGGTGTTCCCGCTGATCTTCGGCTTTTTTACCAGCGTGGGGCCGGACGATATCGCCATCATGACGGATATCAACAGCTACCTGAATTTCGTGCTCAAGCTGTTCTTCGCCTTCGGCATCGCCTTCGAGATCCCGATTGCCGCGGTAATTTTGATCTGGGCCGGCATCACCACACCGGAAGACCTGGTGAAGAAACGCCCCTACATCATCGTCGGCTGCTTCGTCTTCGGCATGCTGCTGACCCCCCCTGACGTCATCTCCCAGGCCCTGCTGGCAGTACCCATGTGGATTCTGTTCGAATTCGGGGTCTTCTTCGGGCGCTTTATCCAGCGCCGGGACCACAGCGCGGCAGACACGGAGTAATGGCGCCGACCGGAAGTCGCTCCCTGTCGCCGCTGCTGGCCATATTCCGGTTCCTCCTGCCCTACCGCGCGCGCCTGTTGGGTGCCGGCGCTGCGCTGGTGTTTACCGCCGGTGCGACCCTGTTCCTGGGCCGGGGCATACAGGTGTTGATAGACGAGGGCTTTGGCGGCGGCACCAGCGCCGATCTGCGCAACGCCATCGGCGTGATCATGATGATCGCGGGGGCCATGGCCGTCGGCACCTTCGTCCGCTTCTACCTGGTGTCCTGGCTCGGGGAGCGGGTCAGTGCCGACCTCCGCAAGGCCGTGTTCGACAACATCATCCGCCTCAATCCCGGCTACTTCGAAACCAACCGCAGCGGCGAGATCATGTCGCGCCTGACCACCGATACCACCCTGCTGCAGACCATCATCGGCTCCTCCCTGAGCATGGCCCTGCGCAGCAGCCTGACCCTGGTCGGCGGCCTGGTGCTGATGTTCATCACCAACATCAAACTGAGCCTGATCATCACCGCGGGGGTGCCGCTGGTGCTGTTGCCGATCCTGATTTTCGGGCGTCGGGTGCGGCGACTGTCCACCCAGAGCCAGGACAGTATCGCCAGCGTGGGCAGCTACGCCGGCGAAATCATCCAGCACATTCGCACGGTCCAGAGCTACACCAGTGAAGATCGCGAGAGCGCGGCCTTTGCCGGCGAGGTTGAGCGCGCCTTCGCCATCGCCCGCCGCCGTATCCGGCAGCGGGCACTGCTGGTCTGTGTCGCCATCCTGCTGCTGTTCGCCGGCATGGGCGCCATGCTCTGGAGCGGTGGCCAGGATGTGATCAGCGGGCGCATGAGCGGCGGCGAACTGGGCGCCTTCGTGTTCTACGCGATCATGGTGGGCTCGGGCTTCGCCACCATTTCCGAGGTCTGGGGTGAGGTACAGCGGGCCGCCGGGGCGTCCGAACGACTGCTGGAGCTGCTGCACACCCGCAGCGACCTGGCAGACAGCGGCGCCGAGCGAGAGCTGCCGGTGGCGGAACTGGCCTTTCGCAACGTGACCTTCAGCTATCCGGCCCGACCCGGGGAGGCCGCCCTGAAGAACCTGACCCTGGAGATTGCCGCGGGCAAGAGCCTGGCGCTGGTCGGGCCCTCAGGGGGCGGCAAGTCCACCCTGTTCCAGCTGCTGCAGCGCTTCTACGATCCGCAGTCAGGCAGCATCCTGTTCGCCGGGGTGGATATCCGCGAGATCGGCCTGCACCAGCTGCGCCGGCAACTGGCCCTGGTACCGCAGCAGCCGGCGCTGTTCACCGCCAGCGTGCGCTACAACATCGCCTACGGCAGGCCCGATGCCAGCGACGCCGAGGTCGCAGCGGCGGCCAAAGCGGCCCATGCAGACGATTTCATAGAGCGCCTGCCGCAGGGCTACGACAGCCATCTGGGTGAGCAGGGTGTGCGCCTGTCCGGGGGCCAGCGCCAGCGTATCGCCCTGGCGCGGGCGATCCTCAACAATCCGCGGGTGCTGTTGCTGGATGAGGCCACCAGCGCCCTGGACAGCGAGAGCGAGCACCAGGTGCAGCTGGCATTGCAGGAACTGATGCGCGACCGCACCACGGTGATCATAGCCCACCGGCTGTCGACCATCCTCCATGCGGACCTGATTGCGGTACTGGACAAGGGGGAGCTGGTGGCGACGGGCACGCACCAGAGCCTGCTGCAGGACTGCCCGCTGTATACGCGCCTGGCCAGTCTGCAGTTTCGCGAGCCATCTAGCGATGAGGTGCTGCAATCGATAGCGGAAAACCAGCCAACTCAATATTGCGGGGATTACACTGATTGAGGTTTATCAGTTAATGTTGGCTTGGACCTGTATCGGATGGGTTTCCACAAAGTCCCATTATGGTGCGGTAGTGCCCTGAGGATTTGATGTAGGTCGACGACAATGCCTAATGTCACATATGATTGCTCTCTACCTGGCGACACTCTAAGAGCATTCGACAATCGCTTCTGACTCTACTCTATGACCGTTGTCCGAGAATTTGCGACTAAGCGAGATTGGGCTGCGTTGAAGTCAGAAATGTAAGGGCTATCGAAAGTGCAACCCGTTGGGCTAAAATCTGAAAGGGCCACAGAACATCTAATGACAATAAATTGCAATGCGCACCGAGTTAGATTGCGAGGATTATTAAATTAGAGTTCTCCAGGAGCGGAAATAAATTAGGCAGATCTACTTACAGAAAATTACTCCATAATATGTTGAATAAAAATCACTTAACTAAATATTTAGGGAAGGTCCCAATCTGGGGCTATCTTGTAAAGGCGCCTGGTCAAGCGAGAGGGGAGGGGTTTGCTGAGCTAATTGTAACTGTTCTCTTTTCTACACTACCAATTTGGTTGGGGTCAGTTCTAAAGGCGTTTTCTACGTGCGCCTCCATATCTAATGATTCTGATTGTCGCTTGCTCGAAGTATTTTTTGATCAGCTTTTTCAAAGCATATCCCGGGGCGAGTTGCTCGTGTATATTTTGGCAATAACAGGGCCAACTTTATTTCTTTTATTAAGCACAAGAAAGAGTATGGAGTCTGAGTTTCCGGGTCGCCAAGGCTATGCGGTAACTTCAGTGCTACTAGGCCTAGTTGCGGCTGTAACCTTTTTCTACCTAAAAACAGAGGAAGACCTAGTTGGGTACCCTCCGATAGTGTACGCCAGTGCTGCCTTATATTTTTTCAGCTTGGTTCTATTGTATCCATACACTGTGTACACCTACCAGTTTGGTATGTCTTCGGTTAAAAAATCTGAAAAAGACACACAGAATTTTTCGGACGGGTACAGGAGACACAGGGGATAAGTATGCCTACGGAAGGACACCGTTCTTTGCAGCTTAAGGTACTAAAGGTTGAGCAGCCTATCGGGGACTTTTATATTTCTTCTATCCCTCATTCAGACCTTATCGATATCACATTCTTCGATGTACGGCGTGTACTTATGGAAGATCGAGATGTTGAAAGATATCTTGGCATCCAGAGACCGTTAGATAACAAGCGCGTAGTGGATATCGGCAAATACACTAATTCACCTGATGCATGCTTTCCTACTAGCGTGATAATTGCAGTAGATCCACGCTGTGCAGAGATCGACGAACAGGATGAAAACCTTACCTTGCAGAACTACATCGATCACGACTATCCTGAAGAATCCATATTCTACAAAAATATTGCTCGCGTTCTAGATGGTCAGCATAGATTGGCGGGACTTTCCAACTACGATGGTACGGACTTTAATGTCAATGTCTCTATATTCGTGGGTGCCGATATATCCGATCAAGCAAATATATTTTCTACTGTAAACCTCGCTCAAACTAAAGTGAATAAGAGCTTGGCTTATGATTTATACGAGTTAATGGCGGCTAGAAGTCCACAGAAACTTTGCCACAACATAGCGGTAACTTTGGACAAGGAAAGTGAAAGTCCATTTTTCAGAATGATAAAACGGTTGGGCGTGGCGACCCCACGGCGTGAAAGGGGGGAGGAGACTCTTACGCAAGCTGCATTCATTCAGCCAATACTCAAATTGGTTTCTGCGGATGCACTAGGAGACAGGATCACTTATTTATCAGGAGGGAAACCAGAGAGGCTCTCTGAAATTCGACTCAAGCGTCACCCATTACAGCACCTGATGGTTGATGAGGAAGACTATGAAATAACCGATATTATCTGGAACTACTTCGCCGCCGTGAAGGAGCGATGGCCAGATGCTTGGGCAGCCCGCGAATCGGGACGAATGCTAAATCGCACCAATGGCTATCGGGCCTTAATAAGATTCCTTACGAAAATTTATCCTGAAATTGAAGCTAAAGTCCCTACATCTCAACAATTCCTCCAATGGTTTAATAACGTCGACCTGAATGATGAGGACTTTAATCCGGAGCAGTTTCTGCCTGGCTCAGCCGGAGAAAGCGCCTTGTATAGAAGACTTATGGTGGACAATGATCTGTCGGGCTAACCGTCGAGGTGTTGGAGTAGTTGGTGTTTACTGTCAGCTCCGCATCCTTTGATAAAATACGCCCTTTAGATGAGCAGAATAGAAGCGAATCAACCATACTGAACAGATTAATGCTCCATCGATCCTAATACATAGCACTGAATAGGGGTCTCGCGCCAAGGATGGTAGAATTTCAATGGAAGTAGACGCTAACCGTCTTCCTTCTCACTCCATCCGATTCGGAGCAATATTTCGCTTGTACTTTTTCTGTGCGTGCTACTTGCTGCTAAGACGCTCTTCCTATTCACAGCATTGATGTCGCAAAGGCCGGAATATAACTCGTGTATCGATTCGTGGTTCGCATTTGAAATGGTGATCTTGACCCCTCTGGAAGCAGCTCGCGAAACAGCGTCCCTTAGCCGAATTTGGTCATTAAACGAGAATATTTTTTCGTTGTATTTAACGAAGCCGTTTAAGTTGTGCCTCACCGTATAAGGGGGATCTATGTAAACAAAATCGCCCTCACCTGCCATATCTATCGTCTTCTCAAAATCTTGGTGAAGTATTTTAGCCTTCTTCAGCCGGTTCGAAGTTAAGTCAAAGTCATCGGACTCTAAAGTTACTGAATTCTTCGTTCCTCTCGGAACGTTAAATTCGCCTTTCAAGTTAACACGATATAAACCATTCCAGCATGTTCTATTTAGATAGATAAACCTCGCTGCCTTGGCACAAATTGAACGTGGCCTAGCACTGCGAATCTCATAGTAATACTCATTACTATGGGCTTTAGCATGGAGCTTAAGGAGGTCTCGCACCTTAGATGGGCTTGATCTGATTGCCTCATAAGTAGTTATCAAGTCCTCATTGAGGTCGGAAAGTATACTTCGTTCGGGGTTTAGCGAGAAGAAGACGGCTCCACTGCCAAGGAATGGCTCAAGGTAGACCTTGTACTGATCAGGTGCAATTTTATTGGGTGATCCCGCCAGCCATCTCTTCCCTCCCGCCCATTTCAAAAATGGGAGCATATTCACCTCATTCATTGTTGGCACTCACCAAACTCATGTCAAAGCTCTCCAGTCGCTGAAAAAATTCTTCATATATAAAATCGATGTACTCGAAGTCTGCAACTTTATAGCTTCTTTTTTCAGTGGCGTGAGCTGGTATTCGACGCAATTCGTTGACACGCTCCATCCACCGTAGGTTTTTGGAGTAACCTTTCTCCCCCGGTTCTGGTATATCGTACAAACCTTTGAATAACGGCCAGTGTAATTTGTTCTCAACTATTTTCTTATATTCGATGAAGTCTAGATAGTTTTCAAGGGGAAGCCTTACTTCATCTTCGTCGTCCAAGGACTTCTCATAAGCACGAGTCTTAATTTTTTTGTCAGTTACGCCCTTATTCCAGTAGGAATTATTCTCATGCCCATACCTCATCTTGAATACATCAAAAATTGATTTTTGGACATAGATATTTAGCTCTTTAAGTTTTCTGTCAGCTTCAGTTACTCTCTCCTCAGACTGCTCCTTGTTCCAATCCTCCATCCCCTCAGGAGAAAAATCCGAATACTCCACTTTGATCATCTGGCAGAGCCTAAAGTAATATTCTTTGGGGCCACCTGAGCCAAATTGTACTTTAAAATTAGGGTCTTCCCCAATCATGGTGGGTAATCATTGACGGATTCCAGCCGGATACAG
>CAXBCH010000006.1:0-151498 GCA_963974125.1 uncultured Haliea sp.
GCCGCATGCGCCCGGAATGGAGAAAAAGGATCTTCCCGTGCCGGAGCGACGCTGCAGCCGTCAGGCTGCCACGAGAACGAAGCGACCCCGGAACAGTGCTGAGTGCCTCCCGACCCGCCCCCTTTTCCGCTATACTCGCGCGCTTCGCAAGCCAGCAACTAACAACCAGACCGGGGGGCCCATGGCCAAGCGTGTATATCTGTTCAACGAGGGCAGCAAGGACGACCGCGACCTGCTCGGTGGCAAGGGCGCCAATCTCTGTGAAATGACCTCGCTGGGACTGCCTGTACCCTTCGGCTTTATCATCACCACCCCCACCTGCCGCGAGTTCTTCGAATTCGGCAACAAGCTTCCGCCCCTGCTCGAGCAGGAGTACCGGGTCGCCCTGGACCTGGTGGAAAAAAAGATGGGCGCGCGCTTTGGCGACCCGGAGAATCCGCTGCTGTTCTCGGTGCGCTCGGGGGCGGCGGTGTCCATGCCCGGCATGATGAATACCATTCTCAACCTGGGCCTGAACGACGAGATTGCCGCCGGACTGGCGCGCAAGACCGACAATCCGCGTTTCGCCTACGATTGCTATCGCCGCTTTATCCAGATGTTCGCGAACGTGGTACTGGAAGCCGACGGCGAGCAGTTCGAGCACGAGATCGAGAAATACAAGGCCGCGCACGGCAAGCGCGACGATGTGGAGATGAGTGCCGAGGACTGGCAGGAAATCGTCCGCATCTACAAGACCCTGGTGGACTTCCCCGAGGACCCGTTCGTCCAGCTCAAGCTGGCGGTGGAAGCGGTATTCCTGTCCTGGCACACGCCGCGGGCCTATGTGTACCGGGAAATGAACAACATTCCCGAGACCCTGGGCACGGCGGTGAATGTGCAGGCAATGGTATTCGGCAATTTTGGCGATACCTCGGGCTCCGGCGTGGCGTTCACCCGCAATCCCTCCAACGGCGAGCACAGTTTCTTCGGCGAATTCCTGTTCAATGCCGCCGGCGAGGACGTGGTGGCCGGCACCCGCACGCCGCTGCCGGTGAGCGCCCTGCAGGAGCGTTTGCCCGAGGTGTACGCGGAGCTGTTTCGCACCCAGGAACAGCTGGAGAAGCACTACCGGGATATGCAGGATCTGGAGTTCACGGTACAGGAAGGCAAGCTTTACATGCTGCAGACCCGCAGCGGCAAGCGCACCGGCCGGGCCTCGGTAAAGATCGCCGTGGACATGGTGCGCGAGGGCCTGATTACTGAAAGCGAAGCCCTGATGCGGGTATCGCCGGAACACGTGGAAGCTTTCCTGCACCCCATGGTGGACCCGGACCAGAAGACCGAGATTGTCGCCACCGGCCTGCCCGCAAGCCCCGGCGGCGCCACCGGCAGTGTTGTATTCTCGGCTGAGGAAGCGGTGCAGGTTGCGGCCACTGGCCAGAGCGTGATTCTCGTGCGCCGGGAGACCACGCCCGAGGATATCCACGGCATGAAGGTCGCCGCCGGCATTCTTACGGAACTCGGCGGCATGACTTCGCATGCAGCAGTGGTGGCACGCGGCATGGGCGTCTGTGCGATTACCGGTTGCGGCGGTCTGAGCATCAACTATGCCGCGGGCACTGCCACCACGGTCACCGGCGTGGTCATTCGACGCGGCGATGTGATTACCCTGGACGGTACCGCCGGCGAGGTGATGCTGGGCGACGTCCCCAAGACCGAGGCCAGCGGTAGCGAGGACTTCCAGATCCTGCTGTCCTGGGCCGACGAGCATCGGCGCCTGAAGGTTCGGGCCAATGCGGAAACCCCGGAAGATGCCGCCAAGGCGCGCGAGCTGGGTGCCGAAGGTATCGGCCTGTGCCGCACCGAACACATGTTCTTCGATGCCGAGCGCATCGACCAGATGCGCGGCATGATCCTCTCGGACAACCGTGAAGAACGCCAGGGTTACCTGGACAAGCTGCTGCAGTTCCAGGAAGAGGACATGCTGGCACTGTTCCGGGTGATGGACGGGCTGCCGGTGACAGTGCGCCTGCTGGACCCGCCACTGCACGAATTCCTGCCCCACACCGAAGAGGACATGGTCGCCCTCTCGCGCCGTATCGACAAGCCGCTGGAGAAGATCCGGGCGATGACGGAGAGCCTGAAGGAGGTGAACCCGATGCTGGGTTTCCGCGGCTGCCGCCTGTCGATCGTACACCCGGAAGTCACCGAGATGCAGGTGAAGGCCATTATCAGCGCCGCGGTGCGAGCGACTGAAGAGGGCCTGAAGCCGCTGCCGGAAATCATGATTCCGCTGGTGGTGAACGTGCGCGAGATCCGCCTGATCAGCGAGATCATCGACCGCGGTATCCAGGCGGTTCTGAAGGAAAGGCAGGTTTCCGTTCCCTACAAGATCGGCACCATGATGGAAACCCCCCGCGCCGCGCTGGGCGCGGATCGGCTGGCAGCGGAAGTGGAGTTCATGAGCTTTGGCACCAACGATCTGACCCAGATGACCTACGGCTTCTCCCGCGACGATGTCGGCAAGTTCCTGCCCATGTACCTGGAGAAAAAACTGGTCGAGAGCGACCCCTTCGTGACTCTCGACCAGCGCGCCGTGGGCCGCCTGCTGGAGATCGCGGTGACCGAGAGCCGGGCGCGCAAGCCCGGGATCAAGTACGGCATCTGCGGCGAGCACGGCGGCGACCCGCGCTCGATCCAGTTTTTCCACGACCTGGGCCTGGACTACGTGTCCTGCAGCCCGTTCCGGGTGCCGGTGGCGCGTATCGCCGCGGCCCAGGCCAAAGTGCGACGGGAAACCGAGACCCGTCGCTCCTGACACAAGGACACAGACATGAACCAGAGCTTTTTCCCGCCGCGCCGCATCCTCATGGGGCCCGGGCCCTCCGACGTTTCCGCCCGCGTCCTCGGCGCGCTGGGGCGGCCCACCATCGGCCACCTGGACCCGCTGTTCGTGGCCCTGATGGACGAGGTCAAGGGCCTGCTGCAGTATGCCTTCCAGACGGAAAACGCGCTCACCCTGCCGATTTCCGCCCCCGGTTCCGCCGGCATGGAAGCCTGCTTCGTCAACCTGGTAGCGCCCGGGGACACGGTCATCGTCTGCCGCAACGGGGTCTTCGGCGGGCGCATGCAGGAGAACGTGGAGCGCTGCGGCGGTACCGCGATCATGGTAGATGACGACTGGGGCCAGCCCGTGGACGTCGACAAGGTAGCCGCCGCATTCCAGGCGAACCCGGAGGCGTCCCTGCTCGCCTTTGTCCACGCAGAGACTTCAACCGGGGTGCGCAGCGATGCCGAGGTCCTGTGCGCCCTGGCGCGGGAGCACGGTGCCCTGTCGATTGTCGACACGGTGACGTCCCTCGGCGGCATTGAGCTCAAGGTCGATGCCTGGGGGGCCGACGCGGTCTATTCCGGCACCCAGAAATGCCTGTCCTGCATCCCCGGGCTGTCGCCGGTGACATTCAGCCCGCGCGCGGTGGAGCGGATCCAGGCCCGCAGTCAGCGCGTGCAGAGCTGGTTCCTCGACATGCAGCTGGTGATGGGCTACTGGGGTGGCACCAGTAAACGCGCCTATCATCACACCGCGCCGATCAACCTGCTCTACGCCCTGCACGAATCCCTGCTGATGTTGCGCGAAGAGGGGCTGGAAGCCGCGCACGCGCGCCACCGCCGCCACCACGAAGCCCTGGTGGCCGGCCTGGAGGTACTGGGCCTGGAGATGGCGGTGGCAGCGGAACATCGCCTGCCGCAATTGAACGCCGTTCGCATTCCCGACGGCGTTGACGACGCCGCCCTGCGCGCCACGCTGCTTGCGGATTTCAACCTGGAAATCGGTGCCGGACTCGGTGCCCTGGCAGGCAAGACCTGGCGCATCGGTCTCATGGGCCACGCCTGTACCGCGACCAACGTTACCCTGTGCCTCACGGCGCTGGCCACTACCCTGGCCCAGCAGGGTCTGCGGCTGGACGCCGGTGCGGCGCTAGAGGCCGCTGATGCGGTACTCGCCGCTGCCTGACAGGGGCTGGCCCAGCAGCATCTGCCACAATATTTCCACCTGCCCATCGCGGCGGTTGCGGTGCATGGTGTAGCTCACATGCTGCGCGGGGCCCGCACCCGGCGTGAGCTGAATACTCCACAGGGAGTCGATCTCGTTGGGCAGCAGCGAATAGCGAACGTCGATCACCCGCCCTGGAACCTGTGGATCCCGGGCCACATAATCATTGCTGAACCAGGCGAAACGCTCGACATCCCGCGCCTGCTGTGAAGCCGGGTCCAGCCAGGGCAGATCCCTGGCGGTATCGAGGCGGGGAATGGAGCTGCCCGGGTAGACTACTGCCGAGGGCCAGGTGCGCACCGCATCGACATGAAAATCGGTCGCAGTCTCGTAGACGACCTTCCACACCAGAATATTGGCAAAACTGGGCTTGGCCTCCAGCCGCAATGGCACGTGGCCACGCTCGGCCGCCAGGGCCTCGCCCAGGACCTCGGCCCGGTCCCGCTGCCACGCCCCCAACGCCAGGTAAGCCAGCCCCCAGACCATTGCAGCCCTGGCCAATGCGGGCCGGCGCCGCAGTGCGGCGAAGACAATCAGCGCCAGGATCGGCAGGGTGAACAGGGGATCGATAATGGAGATGGTATTCCAGGCAAAACGCTGATCACTGAACGGCCACAGCAGCAGGGTGCCGTACGTGGTGCAGGAGTCCAGCAGGCCATGGGTGGCATAACCGAGGGTACAGAACAGATAGCTGGGCCCGAACCCGAGCCCGGCCCTGCGCCCGATCAGGCGGTGCAACAGCAGCGCGCAAAGCAGGCCGCCGACCGGAATGAACACCAGCGCGTGAGTGAACTGGCGGTGATATTCCAGAAACAGCAGGGGATCTTCCGCCGAACGGATGAGAACGTCGAGATCCGGGGCCATCCCGGACAGGAACCCGAGTGCGCCGGCCGCCAGCACCTGGCGGCGATTGGCCACCGCCTGTGGCAGGGCCGCGCCCAGCGCTCCCTGGGTTAAAGGATCCACAGACCAAGGTCCTGGCTGGTGTGTTCCGGCGCGGGGGCCGAACGGGCATTTTTGCGCATGGTTTTACCGCTACTCCTTGCTTACCAATGTTAACAGGTTCATGGTCGCTCTGGGTTACACTACGTACATGACTTGACTACGTTGCCGGGCTGTATCCGGACCAGGAGACTTTACATGCGCTTGAAGATTGCATCCATTGCCGCCGCCACTGTTCTGCTGGGTGCCTGTACCACCAATCCCTACACCGGAGAGCGCCAGGCGGGCAAGGCGGTCACCTATGGTGCCGGAGCCGCAGCGGTCTGCGGCATCATCGGCTCCATGGACTCCAGCAAGCACGCCCGCAATGCGGCCCTGGGCTGTGGTGTTGTCGGTGCCGGGGTCGGCGCCTACATGGATGTGCAGGAAGCCAAGCTGCGCGAGCAACTGCAGGGCAGCGGCGTCCAGGTGGTCCGCGAAGGCGACAACATCCGTCTGGTGATGCCAGGCAGCATTACCTTCCAGAGCAATTCCTACAACCTGCGCGGCGACTTCTACCCGACGCTCAACGCCGTCGGCGAGGTACTCTCCAAGTATGGCGAGACTACCCTCCGGGTGACCGGCCACACCGACAACACCGGCAGCCGCCAGCTCAACCAGGAGCTGTCGGAGCGTCGCGCCGGCAGCGTAGCCGATTACCTGGTCACCCGCGACGTCAGCCGCTCGCGGATGCTGGTGCAGGGCATGGCTTTCGACCAGCCTGTCGCTGACAACAGCAGCGAACAGGGCCGCGCCCAGAATCGCCGGGTCGAGCTCTACATCCTGCCGCAAACCTGAGATCCAGGCACCTCAGTCGATATCGAAACTGTAGTAGAGATCGACCGAACTCTCGAGCCGGCTCACCACTTCCAGCCACAGGCGCGCCTGCAGGTACAGGCGCGCGGTAAGGGTGTTGACCGGCTCATACAGGCCCACGCCGTAGGACAGGTAGATGCGTTCGCCGATGTAGCCGCTGACCGTGGCCGCCGTCTCATCCTCCGAGCCCTCGGCACCGAATTCGACGTTGCGCAAGCCCGGCAGGCGATTGAGTTCCTCCACGATCCCGCTCTGGTTGACCAGCCCGGTGCCGACCGACAGCGCCATCGCCGTCCCGTCCGCACCGGCGCCGCTATCCATGCCGCGCCCGCGCACGAGGTAGGACAGGGTCTCGGTCTGCGACAGCGCCGGCTCCGAGTACAGGTTGATCCGGGGCTCTTCCAGAGTGCCACTGACCAAAACCCCCGCGCGCACATCCTCGGCGGGAATCTGCCGCTCTGCCCGCAGATTGAGATCCGGGTTTTCCGGCACCCCGGTGAAGGAGATCCGGCCCTGACGCACCAGCAGACGCTGGCCGTAGGCGCGGAATTCGCCGCCGACAATATTCAGGTTGCCGAATACCTGCAGGGGCTGCCCGGACACCTGCTGCAGGGACAGGTCGCCGCCCACCGTGACATTCAGGTCGGCGCCCTGGACCCGGAACTTTTCCCGGATCCGCACCCGGATTTCAGCGTCCAGATTGAAGGGGCTTTCCGGGGTGACCACGTTGCCGGCGTAGTCCACTTCCACCACGTCGGGCGACAGGGACACACTGCCGGCCGGCAGCTGCTCGTAGGCGAGAACACCTGACTTCACCTGCACCTCACCCGCGACCACGACGCCCCCGGTAGTCGCCCGCAAGCGCAGGTCCGGGCTTACCACTGCCTCGGTGCTGGGCGGATACAGGAGACGGTTGTCGTCACCCCGCAGAACCAGGCTTAACTCGAAATCGGGCCGCAGGCTGGCATCGCCGCTGATTTCCAGTTCCCCGCCCCCGAGCACGGCCGTGCCCGCAATTTCCGCACGATCACCGAGCAGGGTCACCGCCAGCTCCACGGCGCGCAACTCGGTGGGGTTGGCGTGGGCTTCCAGCGCGCCCCCGGTCCAGGTCAACTCGCCCATGACCTCGGGCTCGGCCACGGTACCCTGCAAGCGCAGGCCACCGCTCAACTCGCCTTCCAGACGCGACAGCTGTGGCAAAAACGGTCGCAGGGCTGCGAGTTGCAGCTGCTCCAGGTCCAGGCTCCCTTCCAGGGCCTCGGCGCGATCCCCCGGCAGGCGCAGCGCCAGCGTCATGATCCTGGCGCCCTCCCGCTGCATGGCGGCGTCGAGCACCAGTCCTGACGCGCCCTGCTCAAGGTTCACAGTCAGGGAATCCCAGCTCAGGGTGGCAGACTCGCCCTCTGGATAAAATTGGGTAATGGTTCCCTCCGGACTCAGCACCTGGGCCGTGGCCTGCAGCGCAGCGTCCGGCTGCCACTCGGCACGCACGGAAGCCGTCAGGGGACCCGCCACCTGCAATTGCTGTGGCAGCAGTGCAGCAAACAGGGTCAGGTCGCCGTCCAGGGCAGCGGTGCCGCCACCGCTGGGCCCCAGGGTCCACTCCGAGGTGCACAGGGTGCTCTCGGGCAAGCGCCAGCAGTGCGCCGCAATGCTGTTCCCATCCGGCCCATAGTGCGCGGTAAACGGGGCTTCCAGCGTCAGTGGCCCCAGCGGCGTGTTGACACCATCGGTGCTCACCCGTACGGTCCAGTTGTCCCCATCCTGGCGGGCAGCAAAGCGCAATTCACCCGCCAGCCTGCCGCCGGACGCCAGCACCAGTTGCGGCTCCTCCCGCGTTCCCGTGACCTGCGCCGCAACCGTGCCCAGGAAGACCTCGCCCACCAGTACCTGCCGCAAGCTCAGACTGGCATCAAGCACCCCGTTCGCGGCCAGCGCCAGTTCCCCGGAGAGGGTGCCCTCGTCGATACGGATGTTCTGCCAGCGCACCCCGCTGGCGCTGCCCTGCAGACCTGCCGTGGCAGCCTGCGCCCGCCACTCGCCGCGCAGCTGCACACTGCCGCGAGCACCCGACTGCCAGCGGCCGAGATCGGCAATGGCCAACTCGATCACCGCGGCGGCCCCGTCGCCGCCATGGAGGCGCAGGTGCGCGCCATTGGCCTCGCCCTGCAGCTCGCCCCCGGTGATATAGCGCTTCGCAGCCAGCGCCAGATCGCCGCTCAGGGTCGCGGGCAGGCCATTGATTTCGCCGCTGACAGCCACATCGTCCAGGGTTGCCTGCCAGCCTCCGGCAGCCAGGGTACCCGTGCTTCCCAGCTGTCCGGACAAGGTGCCGAAAAGGTAGTCGCTCAGCTCTGGCAGCGCGATTCCGGGTGATTCGAGCAACGCCTGCCAGCGTATTTCATCGCCGTACGTCAGTGTTCCCGTCACGTGGACACTGCCGTCGCCGGCGGAATCGGTGAGTCGCAGCTCCTGCAGGACTACCGTGGCGCCACGGTGAGTGGCCGCAAGGCGCAGATCCAGCCGCGGGTAGCCAATATCGTCCAGCTGCGCCTGCAGGGCCAGCACCTGTGCCTCAAGGTTGCCTTCAACAGTCAGTACCAGCGGCAGGGCCAGACTGGCATCGGCGAGCTCCGCTGGCCACCCGGGCAATTGCGCCAGGGCGAAAGCCTCCGGCCCCTGCACCCTGACCTCGGCCGCAAACGGCAGCTCCGGCTGCAGCAGGTCGACGCTTGCCGTGACCTCCAGGGCCGGCTCTCCGGCGACGCTCAGGGCCACGGCGAGGGCGTCGGCCTGCCCCTCCAGCCGCAGCTGCAGAGAGCGACCGTGGAAGGCTGCCGGCACGATAGCGTTGGCCGGGCTGGCTTCCAGCTGCAGCGCCATCGGCCAGGCCCCGGCCAGGTGCAGGTCACCGGCGGCATTCAGCGTACCCCATTCGACGCTGTCGACTTCGAGGCTGGCCAGGGCCAGCCCGGCGCCCTGCCAGCGGAGACCCAGTGAGAGCCGTTCCAGGCCCTGTTCGAACTCACCCACACGCAGCCGCGGAGCCTGCAGCTCAAGACTTTCCACCACCAGCGACAGCGGCAGGGCGACCTCTGGCAACAGCAGCGGTTCAGGATCCGTGTTCGCGGCGTCGCCGGGGTCGACGTCCAGCGACAATAGCCCACCGGCGATCAGCGCCTCATCCACAACAATACCGGAGTCATTCAACTGCACTGCGAGACTGGCCCGTTGCTGCTCCCAGCTGCCGCCCGGCCAGCGCACCTGCAAGGCTTCGATCCGCACCACAGGCGCCAATACACTGACTGGCAGCAGCAGTGGTTCGCTGCCAGTCGTTTCCGCAACGGCGTCTTCTTCCCCGCCCGCGAACACTTCGAAGGACAGATTGCCCAGATCCAGCTGCCCGAAACAGAACCGGCTCTGCCAGAGGCAGGCGGGCTTCAGCTCCGTGCGCAGGTCAGTCAGGCGTAGCTCGAAGTCCTCCGTCGCCAGAACCAGCTCTTGCAGGCGCAGTTGTCCCGCGAGGCGGCCGCTGTGATACTCCACTTGCAGGGGCGCGAACGCTGGCAACAGCGCCAGCAGCAGTCGCGTACCGGAGGCGGTGAACGGTGCCGCCGCCAGCAGTCCCAGCAGCAGCACCAGCAGCAACACAATCCCCTGGGCCAACCGCTTCAAAACTCGGCTCCTATGTTGATGTGGACACGCCAGCCGGGGTTGTCTTCGCTGAGGCTGCGCGCCAGCTCGAGCTTGATGGCGCCCACCGGCGTCATGTAGTGAATACCCAAACCGGCGGCGTAGCTGGCGTCAAACTCGCCTTCGTCAAAAGCATCACCAGCGTCGACAAACACGGCTGCACGCCAGTCCTTGAGGAACGTATACTGGTACTCGAGACTGGCGATCGCCAGCCGGTTGCCGCCCAGGACAAACTCGCGCTCCTGGCCATCGCGCAGCAACAGATCGACCTCGTTGCCGATGGATTGATAGGCGAAACCGCGAATGCTCTGGGAACCACCGGCAAAGAAACTCAGGGACGGCGCCAGGTCGTCGCGCTGGCCGTCCCCCAGCAGTGCGGCACCGGCCTCGGCGCGGGCCACCAGACGGTGCCGCTCAGCCAGCGGCATGACGTAAATCCAGTTGGCGTAGAGACGGGTCATGTCGACACTGGACCCCATTTGACTGGATGTCGCCTCGACCGAATACAACTGACTGAAACCCCGCGTCGGATTGACCAGGGGTCCCTCGCGATGCTTGTGGGAAATGGAAATGCCGGGGAGCAGATAGTCCTCATTGCCATCTACCGGACCTGCGTCCCACTGTTCGTTCAGCAACCGCAGGTGATAGCTCAGGACCCAGTTGCCATGGCGCCGCTCCCGCCGCACCAGCGCCTCCTGTTGGCGGCTCTCCAGGTCACCAAACTCGTTCTGTTCCACCCGCAACCCCAACTGGAGCACATCGTTCAACGGGTGGGTAAGCGGAATATTGTAGATAACGCGACCGCTGGGGTTGATTGCGGAGTACTCCAGACGGGTCTCCTGGCTGTGCCCATGACGGTTGACCCGAGGTGTGCGCCAGGTAAGTGACACACGCTCTTCGGTGTCCGTGCTGTAACCAATACCGACGTCAATGGTATGGCGCTTGGCGGGAAACAGTTCCAGGTCCAGGGGAACCTCGCCGTGCGCCCGCTCATCGACTGCCGGCCGCACTGTAATGGCGGAAAAATAACCGGTGCGCTGCAACTGCGACTGCAGGCTCTGCAGGGTGCCCAGCTCATAGGGCGCTCCCGGCTCGAAGTCCTGCAGTTTTTCCAGAAGCTCCCGGTCGAGAATCTCCTCGTCCAGGCGCAGTTCGCCTATGCGATAACGATCTCCACTGGCGTAGTGCAGACGGACCCGCGCCGCGCCGGCCCCGGGCTCCACTTGCACCGAGCGCGCCAGCAGCTCGCCATCGAAGTAGCCTCGACGCTGGCCCAGACTCAGCAGCGAGTTGCGCAGGGATTCATAGTGACCGTGATGCAGGACATCACCCTCATTCAGGGGTTTGTTGGCCAGCAGGCGCGTAAATGCGGGGTCCGTGGCTGCGGCACCGATCAGCTGCAGGTCGAGTGAGCTGACGGTGACGGGGTCGCCAGGAGTCACCGCGATCAGCAGGCGCCAGGGGTCGCGTTCCCGGTCAAGGCTGATATCGACATCGGCGCGGTAGTACCCCAACGCCTGGAGACTGCTCTCCACGCGGTCCCGCGCGGAGGTCACGAAGTTGGCCCTCGCAGCCCTGGTCTCCGGTGCCGCGCCCAGCCAGGCTTCTACATTGGTACGCTGGGCACGCTCCAGACCTTCGATCTGGTACTCGAGCATCGGCTTCGCGTGCCCCCGGGACGCGACCAGCAGCAACGCGAGAGACAGGACCCGACCCCGAAAGCGGTGCATGGACAGCAACCGTCAGTGCCCGGTGACTGGATGGGCGTGACCCCAGTAGTTGAACCCCGCGAAGCGCGGTGTTCCGGGCAAGTACAGGGTTTCCATGGACTGTGCCGCAAACCCCCCGGCCGCCAACAGCGCCGGAATATCCCGGTTCAGGTTGCAGCCACCGGCCAGGGTCCGCCAGACGCCATTGAGGCGATCCTGCCAGCGCACCACCTCGGGATCGGGGGCCCTGCCGTGTTCGCAGAACAACAGTTCGCCATCCGGACGCAGGACCCGCGCCATGCCTGCAAGGGCAGCGACCGGGTCGGGGATGGTGCACAGGGCAAAGGTGACCAGCACCGTGTCAACGCTGCTGTCGGGCAGCGGGATTTCTTCCCCGGGCAGGCCGATGAATTCCACTTCGAAATCCACGTGTGCAGCCCGCTTGCCGGCGAGTTCCCAGGACTTCTCCGAGGGGTCGAGGCCGATCAGACGATCGACCCGGGCCGGGTCGTAGAACGGCAGGTTGAGACCGGTACCGATACCGATTTCCAGCACCGTTCCCCGCGCCTTGGGCACGATTTTCTGCCTTTGCTGCATGATCGGTTTGCTGCCGCAGGCACAATTGATGCAGTACGGCAGTATGTGCCGTTCGTAAAAGCCCATGCTGACTATCTCCCTGATGTGCGTATGATTATAAAGGGGCGTGACGCGCAAGCCTACGTTATCGCCGCAGCAGATATAAGGAGTATCTACCGACATGTTTGAGGCGCTGGAGACCGGCAAGTTCCTCTCGCCGGACGATTACAAGGCCCGGCAGCTGACACTGCGACAGGAATTGCTGGAGGCGCAGTTCGACCAGGCCGGCCGCGACTACCCCGTGATCATCCTGGTCGCGGGCCTGCCTGGCGCGGGCAAGGGTACTCTGGTGCACCGCCTCAACGAGTGGATGGATCCGCGCCGCATCGAGACCAGCGCCATCTGGATGCACTCCGACGAGGAGGAGGAACGCCCCTTCTTCTGGCGTTTCTGGCGGAAACTGCCGCCGCGAGGGAAAACGGGCATCTTCCTGGGTTCCTGGTACACCCGTCCCCTGCACGATGCCACCGAAGGCAAGCTGGATTCGCGCGACCTGCAGCTGCAGCTGGAGGAGATCAACGGCTTCGAGCGCATGCTCCATGATGACGGCGCCCTGGTGATCAAGCTGTGGCTGCACGTCACCCGCGAGACCCAGCGTCGCCAGCTCAATGAAGAAGCACCGCGACTGCAACAGAATCCGCGGGTGGATGCCTACGCCGGACACTGGTGGGAGCAGTACCCGCGCGCCCTGGAAACCGCGGAGCAAATCATTCTCGGCAGCGACACCGGCCATACGCCCTGGCATCTGATTGAATCCGAGGATCGTCTCTACCGGGAGATTACCGGCGGCGAGATCATCCTGGGGGCCCTGCGGGAGCGCGCCAGCCGCGATACACAACCGGCGCGAAAGAAGAAGACATACCGCGACAAGCCCGGTGTACGGGACCAGCCCACCGTACTCGCGGGTGTGCCTGACGACCTGACCCTGGACAAGGATGACTACCGGGCCAAACTGTACCTGCATCAGCGCCAGCTGCAGGATCTGGCCTGGCTGGCACACCGCCAGCGACGTTCACTGGTGGCGGTATTTGAAGGCTGGGACGCAGGCGGCAAGGGCTCCGCAATTCGCCGTGTCACCGCCGCCATCGACCCGCGCCTGTATCAGGTAGTCCAGTACGCCGCACCAACCGATGAAGAGCGCGCCCACCACTACCTCTGGCGTTTCTGGCGCAAACTGGAGCGGGATGGGCGCGCGACCATTTTCGACCGCTCCTGGTATGGACGGGTGCTGGTGGAGCGGGTGGAGGGACTGGCACCAGCGGAAGCCTGGCGTCGGGCCTACCATGAAATCAACCAGTTCGAGGGCCAACTGGTGGCCCACGGCTGCATCGTAGTGAAATTCTGGCTGCACATTACGCCGGAGGAACAGCTGAAGCGGTTCGAGGATCGCCAGAAAAAACCCCACAAGCAGTACAAGATCACCGATGACGACTGGCGCAACCGTGAGCGCTGGGACGACTACGCGCATGCGGTGGAAGACATGGTCGTTCACACCAGTACCGGATTTGCTCCCTGGACCCTGGTAGCCGGCAACGACAAGCGCTACGCCCGGGTGCAAATCCTGCAGACCCTGTGCCAGAGACTGAACCAGGCGCTCGGGGGCAAGTATCCGGCACCGGAGCCGGCCGCTATAATGAGCGATCATTTCCAGCCCTCGGCCCCGAATCCATGAAACTGCATATCATCACCACCGGCGGAACCATCGACAAAATCTACTTCGATGCCAAAAGCGACTATCAGGTGGGGGCGCCGGTGATCGGGGAGTTGCTGCAACGGATGGGTGCGGGCTTCGCCTGGACGGTGGAATCCGCCATGCGCAAGGACAGTCTCGACATGACCGATGCCGACCGCGCCGTCATCCGCGCCGCCGCCGAGCGCTGTCAGGAAGAGTGTGTACTCATTACCCACGGTACCGATGGCATGGTCGCCACCGCGCGCGCCCTGGCCGGGATTGCCAACAAGTGCATTGTCCTGACTGGTGCCCTGCAGCCCGCCGCGTTTGCCCAATCCGACGCCATCTTCAACATCGGCTGCGCCATTGGCGCCGTACAGAGCAAGCCGCCCGGTGTGTATATCGCCATGAATGGCCAGGTGTTTGACGCCGACAAGGTGGTCAAGAACGTCGCCGCCAACTGCTTTGTGCCGGCCGGGTAGGTGCGGCCGGCCAGGTGCGGCCAGCCGCATCAACCGCCGAGCGGCAAGCCGCGATCCTCCTTGACTGCCTCGATGACCACATAGGTGTGCGTTTGCGCCACGCCCGGCAGGTCAACGATCCGCGCCAGTACCATGCGGTAGGCATCCATGCCGGTTAACCGCAATTTCAGCAGGTAGTCGAATCCGCCTGCCACCATATGGCACTCGGAAACCTCCGGGATCTGCACAACCTCGTCGCGGAAACGATCGAATACCTCCGCGGTGGTCCGGTCCAGAGTTACCTGGATGAAGGCACTGGTACCAAACCCCAGTGCCGCTGCGTCCAGCCTGGCACTGTAGCCCGCGATCAAACCCTGGGCCTCCAGCCTGCGCACCCGCTCGAGGCAGGGGCTGGGGCTGAGATTCACCCGCCGCGCCAACTCGACGTTGGACATCCGTCCATCTCCCTGCAGCAGGGACAAAATCAGGAGGTCTGTTCTGTCGATCGAAGATGCATTGCTTACCTGCTTTGCGGCCAGCCTGTTACCCATACTATGTTCTGCCCAATGATGCTTTGACAGAATATTATGCACAGTGGCCCCGAAAATAAACAGCTCATTCTGTACCCGGCTGCTTACAATGCGACGATGCTGACTGCAGGAGGCTGCATTGATGTTGTTTGACGGTTCACTCGCAACTGAAGACCCCATTCGCCGGGACCTGGAGGCTTTCTACCGCCGGGATGAAGCAGAGGTACTGGCGCACCTGCTGCCCATCGCCGACATCAGCCAGGCCGCGCGCAGCCGCGCCTGGGAGCGCGCCAGAACGCTGGTGGTCAATATCCGCAGGGCCCAGCACGGCAAGGGCGGGGTCGACGCCCTGCTGCAGGAGTACGCGCTTTCCACCGAAGAGGGGATCGTCCTCATGTGCCTGGCCGAAGCCCTGCTGCGGGTACCCGATCGGCTCACGGTGGACCGGCTGATCCGCGACAAGCTGGCGGACGGCGACTGGAGCTCCCATCTGGGCAACAGCGAATCGCTGTTCGTCAACGCCTCCGCCTGGGGCCTGCTGCTGACCGGCAAGGTGGTGAACTACAACGACGAGGACAACCCGCGCCAGTTCGGCCTGCTGAAAAAAACCATGGGCCGCCTCGGGGAGCCGGTAATCCGTGCCTCGGTACGCTATGCCATGCAGATCATGGGCACCCAGTTTGTCATGGGCACCAGCATCGACAAGGCCCTGGAGCGTGCTCGTGGCCCCGAAGAACGGGGCTACCGCTATTCCTACGACATGCTGGGGGAAGCCGCCTGCACCGCCGCCGATGCCCAGCGCTATTTCGACAGCTACCTGAACGCCATCGAGGCCATCGGCACCGCCGCTGCCGGGCGCGGGCCGGACACCAGCCCGGGTATCTCGGTAAAGCTGTCAGCGATCCATCCGCGCTATGAGTTTGCCCAGCGCGAGCGGGTCATGGCGGAGTTGGTGCCGCGGCTGAAGACGCTGGCACTGGCGGCCAGGCGGCACGACATCGGTTTCACCGTGGACGCGGAGGAAGCCGACCGGCTGATGCTGTCGCTGGACATTATCGAGGCGGTGTTTGCCGACCCGGAACTCGGAGACTGGCAGGGTTTCGGCATCGCGGTCCAGGCCTACCAGAAGCGCAGCCTGTTCGTCATCGAGTGGCTGCGGGCGCTGACCCTGCGGGTGGGGCGCCGGATGATGGTGCGCCTGGTGAAGGGCGCCTACTGGGACACCGAGATCAAGCTGGCCCAGGTGGAGGGCCTGGACGGCTACCCGGTATTCACCCGCAAGGCTGGCACCGATGTCTCCTACCAGGCCTGCGCCGCACGCTTGCTGGCGTACCGCGACAGCCTGTATCCGCAGTTCGCGACCCACAACGCCTACACCGTCGCCACCATCCTAGAGCTCGACAAGGAACGCGGCGGCTACGAATTCCAGCGCCTGCACGGCATGGGTGAGACACTCTACGATCAGGTTGTCAGCGACGAACAGATACCCTGCCGGGTGTACGCGCCGGTGGGCGTGCATGCGGACCTGCTGGCCTACCTGGTGCGGCGACTGCTGGAGAACGGCGCCAACAGCTCCTTCGTCAACAACATCGTCGATGAGAATATCCCGGTGGAGGCACTGCTGGAAGACCCGGTGGAAACGGTCCGCGGCTGGCGTCACAAAACCAACCCCAATATACCCCTCCCCGTGGACCTGTACGGCGCCGAGCGCGCCAACGCTGCCGGCATGGACCTCAGTGACCCCAACACCCTGGGGCCTGCTCGCGAGAACATGCGGCAATGGCTGCAGACCCTGCCCCTGACCCCTGCCCTGACCGGCAGTCGGCAGGACGTGCGCAATCCCGCCGACCACAGCGAACTGATCGGCAGCATCGCACTGGCAGACGCCGACACCATTGAAGCTGCCGCAGCCGCGGCCCAGGCCGCGTTCCCGGGCTGGGCCGCGACGCCGGTCGCGGAGCGGGCAGACCTGCTGCGCCGCCTCGCCACAGCGCTGGAACAACAGCGGGACCAACTGATTGCGCTGTGCTGCAAGGAAGCCGGCAAGACCATTCCCGACGGCGTCGCCGAGGTGCGGGAAGCGGTGGACTTCCTGCGCTACTACGCAGCCCGCGCCGAAGAGGCGGAATTCGCCGCGAACAAACTTGCACCGCGTGGCGTGGTGCTCTGCATCAGCCCCTGGAATTTCCCGCTGGCGATTTTCCTGGGCCAGGTCAGCGCCGCCCTCGCCGCCGGCAACACGGTGGTGGCAAAGCCTGCCGAACAGACCAGCCTCGTCGCCGTGCGCACGCTGGAACTGATGCAGGACTGCGGCTTTCCGCCCGGCGCAGTGGCCTTGCTGGTGGCAGAAGGCAAGGCCGTCGGCGAGCAACTGGTGCCGGACCCGCGAATCAAGGCGGTGATGTTCACCGGCTCCACCGCCACAGGCAACTGGCTTGCGCGCAAGCTGGCTGCGCGCCCTGACGCGCCGGTGCCACTGGTGGCGGAGACCGGCGGCCAGAACTGCATGGTGGTGGATTCCACCGCGCTGCCGGAGCAGGTAGTGCGGGATGTCATCACTTCGGGCTTCCAGAGTGCCGGCCAGCGCTGCTCGGCCCTGCGGGTGCTGTTCCTGCAGGAGGACATCGCCGACAAGGTAATCGAGATGCTCATCGGCGCCATGCGTGAACTCCAGGTGGGAGACCCTGCGCTGCTTGCCACCGATATCGGCCCGGTCATAGACCGCAAGGCCCTCGGCGGCCTGGAAGATCACGTGCGCTACCTGGAAGCCACTGGCCGCCTGTTGCACTGCTGCGACATTCCCGTGCCAGGCGAGCATACCTTTTTCGCCCCGCGCCTCTACGAGATCAGCAACCTGTCGCTGCTGGAACGGGAGGTGTTCGGCCCTGTCGTGCATGTCATCCGCTATCAGGCCGCCGCCTTCGACGACGTGCTGGAGCAGATCAACCAGACCGGGTTTGGCCTCACGTTCGGTATCCACAGCCGTATCGAGGAGGCCTGCAGCCGCGCCGCGGAACGGGTTCAGGCCGGGAACATCTATGTCAATCGCAACATGATCGGCGCCATTGTCGGGGTGCAGCCCTTCGGCGGCCGCGGCCTGTCGGGTACCGGCCCCAAGGCCGGGGGACCCCAGTACCTGTCTCGTCTGGTCACCACCGGCGAGGAAGCTGAAAACGCCGCCGGGCAGTGTCCGCTGCCCGGCGCGAGCGGCCACGGCCAGGCGCTGTATCCTCCGGGCGCCGCGCCAGCGGCTGGCCGCTCATGGGCCCGGCGCGACCTGAATGAGCGTGTATCGATCCTGCGCCGGTTTCTCGCCAGCTACGCACGCCGACCGGACGACAATCCGCTCATACTCGAGCACACCCTCACCGCCGTGCGCGAGCAACTGCGCTTCGCGGTCGATTTGCTGGCGGCACCGAGGATTCTGCCGGGCCCGACCGGGGAATCCAACAGCCTCCACCTGGAGCCCCGTGGCTGCCTGCTGCTGGTGCTGGATGATGATCGCTACAACGGGGAATACCTGATGGCAGCGGTATCCGCACTGGTTGCAGGCAACAGCGTCATCGGCGTGGCAACGCAGGAGCTGCTGCCGGAATGGCAGGCGCTGGTGCAGTCAATGACGGCTGCGGGTTTGCCCGAAACGCTGTTCTGCCTGCAGCCAATGGCCGCAGCCCGCGCGCTACTGCAGGACACGGCGCTGGCCGGTGCCATGGTCCACGCCCGCAGCCGCCACCTGCACGCGGTGGCCCAGGTACTGGCGACCCGTGACGGCCCGATCCTGCCCTTGATCAGCTGCGTGACACCGTCCACCCTGCTGCAGCAGACCATGCTGGAGAAGTCCGTGAGCATCGACACCACCGCCGCCGGCGGCAATGCCTCGCTCATGACCATGGCCAGCTGACAGCCGGTGTATGCGATAATTGTGATTGCCTGCCCGACCACAAGGATTCGTCATGACAGCACTGCCACCCTGCCCGGCCTGCGGTTCGGCTTTCACCTATGAGGACAGGACAACGCTGGTATGCCCGGAGTGTGGGCACGAATGGTCCGGGGCCGACGCGGCTGCAACCGAGCCCGGTGCCGTGTTTCGTGACGCCAACGGCAACCCGCTGCAGGACGGCGATACGGTGACGGTCATCAAGGACCTCAAGGTCAAGGGTTCGTCCCTGGTGGTCAAGGTCGGCACGCGGGTCAAGAATATCCGCCTGGTCGAAGGCGATCACGACATCGATTGCAAGATCGACGGTATCGGCGCCATGAAACTGAAATCGGCATTCGTGAAGAAGGCTTGAAGCGTCAGGCGCTGCGCAGGGACTTCACGATCAGGTCGATGGTTTCCTGCAGGACCGGAGCATCGGTCGGCGCCACCCCCTGAATTTCAAGGCACAGTCCCGCCCCCTGCAACCACCACTGCCGCAGATACACTTCCACCGGCAACATGCCAAAACCTGCCAGGTCGGCACCGGCGGGAATCCGGCGCACCACGGCGAAACCGCTGAAACTGCCGATGCGAATATCGTTCTCCACGTGGAAGACCTTGACCCCGAGCAGCTTGGCCCAGTGATCATTGGCGACCGACTCCGCCGTCGGCATGGCCCGACCGCGCTGGACATTGAAATCCACCCCGACCGCGGGACCACCGCGGGACGTCAGGCAATTCCAGGGCTGGGAATCACCCGCCTGATAGGGGCGCTTCCTGCCCTCGCGAATGATCCGCGGCAGCAGGGTGATGCCAAAAATCCGCAGCGGCCCGTCGAAACGCTGCTCGACCTGCACCTGCCACGGCGCCGGCAGATCGACCGCGAAACCGAGCTCCCGGTTGACCAGCCTGAGATCCCCCTCTCCCTCCAGAGCAGCCGAACGCTCCCCGGTCGCCGCCACTCCCCGCGCTGGCTCGGGCTGCTCCGTTTTCGCTTCCGCCCGCTGCCGATAGGCCTCTGAGCTGGCCTGTGCCTCCCGAGTCGGGCGCTCCTGCCACTCCCGCAGCAGCGCCAGCACGGCCTTGGGATCATCACCCGGACCACACTTGAAGCCGCTGACATTCCTGCCGCGGCTCATCCTGATCTCGCCGCTGTTACGTGCCTGCGGATAACGCCAGTGAATCCAGCGGAAAGGCCGACGCCCAAGCAGGACAATATCGCCCGGGCGGGGCTGTTCACGAATCTTGCCCCGGCGCAATAACAGCAAGCGTTCGCTGGTGATGGCGTAGTGTTCCCGGGGATTACGATTGAACAAAAGAGGGCCAATCACCAGCACCGCGGCCAGAACCAGGACCATATTGCGAGTGTCGGGATTGTCCTGCAGCTGCGCAAGCATCGGCTGTAGTTGGCCAGTCTGGCTGAACCACCACCAGGCCGCGGCGGCTACGGCGCCGGTCATGAGCAGGGAACCGATCGCGCCCAGGCGCTTCGGTACGTACTGGCCCTGCCAATAGACGCGCTCCCCGGGCATCAACACACTTGCGATAACCGGGTCTATGCTGTCTGAGGGCAACTCGGACTGATGCTTGTCAACGCCCGCTATCGACTCCATGCCGCTGCCCTCGCTACCAGGGAATCAGTTTGTCAGTCGCTTTTATAGGCCAGAATCGCTGTCTTGACCAGCCCCTGGCGCTTCTCGATCAGGGGCACCAGTGCCAGGCTGGCCAGCATCAGGCCGGCGAACAGGACGAAGGCCCAGTGATAGCTGCCAGCCACATCCTGGACCCAGCCCGCCAGCGGCGGGGCCAGCAGATTGAAGGGCATCAGCACGGGATTCATCAGCCCCATCACCCGGCCGTAGTTGGCGGGGCCAAACACGCCGGCCAGCAGTGCGCTCCACACGGGGATCATGCCGCCACCACCCAGGCCGACCAGCAGGCTGCCCGCCACCATGCGGGTGTAGGACGGCTCACCGAACAGGCAGGCGAGGCCTGCGGCGACGACGGCAACCACCATCGCCAACGCCAGGCGCACATCCATGCGGTCCGCCAGCCAGCCAAACACCAGGGTGCCAGGGATTGCCATCAGGGCAATGTTGGAAATCAACAGCGCACCGCGGTCGGCACTGATACCGGCATCCAGGGCGAAAGGCACCAGGTTGCCGAGGGTGGCCGTAAAGGCGCCAAAGAGCACGCTGACGATAGCCGCGACAACCCAGAAGCTGCGGTTGCGAACAATGGCATGGGTGGAACTGAACACGAGATCCCCGGCCTCGCCCGCAGCTACCGGCGGTATCCGCGCACCATCGGGATACAGCCCCTTGTCGCCGGGGCGGTCCACCGTCAGCAGCCACACCGGGAGCACCAGCGCAGCAATGAACAGGGCCAGCAGGCGGAATGCCAGGCGCCACTCCATGGCGTCGACCAGCCACTGGATCAGAGGGGGAAACAGGAACCCGCCAAAAGACGTGCCCATGGCCGCTATTCCCAGCGCCAGCCCGCGGCGGCGCAGAAACCAGCGCGACACCAGAGTGGACGCCGCCAGTGGCCCCAGCAACACCAGGCCGAAGGACATGCACAGCAGGTAAATTGCCGGCATCTGCCAGATTGCGGTAGTCAGCGAGAGCAGCATGAAACCGCTGGCAACGGCGAGGATGGCGCCTCCGAGCAACAGTCGCAGGGGCTTGCGGTCTATCGCCACCCCCAGCCAGGGTGACAGCAGGCCACTGCCCAGGATCATGAAGGTCATACCCAGCATCAGGGTCATGCGAGTGGGCGCGAAGGTTTCGGCGAACGGGACCACAACCACGCTATATGCGTACATCAGGCTGCCGGAGCCGATGCCCTGGATCAGGAAGGCAACAAGCACCTGGGTCCAGCCCCAGGCGAAACGATTACTCATGCTTGCCCTCCCGGGCACTGGCTGGGATCAGCGTCCTGGGGCCTGCGGCTACTGCAAGCTGGCGATGGGACGGGACTGGCAGTTAAGATAACTGGAACTGGCGAGCCACTCGGGATCGGGGTACCAGGAAAACAGGAACTGGCCGTCCTTGAGCGTATCGACCACTTGCCCGGCGACTTCCTGGCGCACCGCGGGACAGCCCAGGCTGCGGCCGATGCGGCCCTGGCGGTCGATCCAGGCCGGGTCAACGTAATCCGCGCCGTGGATCACGATGGCGCGGTCGCGGGCGAGATCATTGACGCCTGGCTCCAGTCCGTCCATGCGCAGGGAATAGCCGTGGCGTCCGTAGTAACTCTCGCTGGTGCGAAACAGGCCGATGCTGGACTGGTGGCTGCCGGAGACGTTGGAAAACTCCGATGCCAGGTTCTGGCCCGAGCCCTGGCCGTGAGCAACCAGATCATGCAGCAGCAAGGCCCTGCTCTCAAGGTCGAAAATCCACAGTCGCTGCTCGCTTGAGGGCAGGGAGAAATCGATGATCGCCAGGCGCCCGGCGTCATCCGCACCCTTGTCCAGCGCACACTCCATGGCCGCTACGGCACGCTGCAGGACCTTGCGGTCAAGCGTCGGAGCCAGCTCGAGGAGTTCTCTTGCCAGGCTGGTGCTGGATGATGCAGTCGCAGGCAATGGCAGGGCGATTACCGCAATGGAGCAGAAAAGAGTCAGAAACAGGCGTGTCATGCTCGCGCGCATGTTATGCTTTCCGTATGAAAAACAACAGGTTAACCCATCGCCGCAAAAATGGCCAGCAGATCATTGCGGCCTGGGGGCTGTTGTTCTGGCTTGCCGCAGGCGTCAGTTGCGCAGCTTTCGCGGTCGCGTCACCCGCAGCGGACACGCTGCAGGCGCTGCTGACCCCGGCGCTCCCGGCCAGCCTGGATGACCCGGCCAGCCAGGATGATCTCGCCAGCGGGCCGCTGACACTGGCGGAACTCGCTGGGTTCTATGCCGCCCGGGACTACCGCCCCCTCTGGTCCAGCGCCAGTGCCGAACGGGCCTGGGAAGCGGCGCTTGCCGACCTGGTGGAGGACGGTCTCGACCCCGCCTGGTACCTGGGACAGGTGCCGGCTGCTGCGACAAGTGACAGTTCTTGCCGCGAACTGGCTCGCACTGCGGCCTGGCTGCAGGCGCAGCTCGACCTGCGATTTGGCGCCCTGGACCGTGAGACAATCGAGCCACTCTGGCGTCTGCGTCCAGCGACCACAGCGGAACAGCGAAGGACGCTGCTCGGCAGCGCCAATGGGTTTGTCGCCAATCCCGCAGCGGCCCTGGCAGCGGCGCGCCCTGATCTGCCGGTATACCGTGTGCTGAGAGAGGCGCTCCGCGAACTGCTTGCCGAATCGCCTGCAGAGCCCTGGCCAGAGGTGCCCCGAGGGGCGCTGCTCCGGCCGGGCCAGAGCGACCCGCGGATACCCCTGCTCAGGGCGCGCCTGCAGGCCGGGGACTATCTGCCGGATGCCGCAAACACTGCGGTATCCCTCAACTACGACCCTCTGCTGGAGCAGGCCCTGAAGTCATTTCAGCGGCGGCATGCCCTGGCCGTGGACGGACTGCTCGGACCGGCCACGCTGGCGGCACTCAACGAGACCCGCGAGCAGCGCAGCGCCCGGCTGCGCGCCAATCTGGAGCGCTGGCGCTGGCTCGGACAGGAACAACTCCCACACCAGATCGTCGTCGCTATCGCCGCCGCGGAAATCCGCTACTACCGTGACGGCGAGTTGCGCTGGAGCGCCCGCAGCACCGTGGGCCGAAGCCTGCGCCAGACCCCGTCCCTGCGCTCTGCGGTCAGTCACTTCACCCTGAACCCGCACTGGACAGTGCCTCCGACCATCCTGCGGCAGGACAAGCTGCCTGCGATCCGGGCCAATCCGGAATACCTTGCCGAGCAGAACCTGCAGGTGCTGGACGCGCAGGGGCAAGAGCTGGACCCGGCGACGGTGGACTGGCGTCGTCCCGGCGCCATCATCCTGCGCCAGCAACCGGGCCCCGGCAACGCCCTGGGGCAGGTCGCAATCCGCTTTCCCAACCCGTTCAGCGTTTATCTGCACGACACCCCCAGCAAAGAGCTGTTTGCCCGCGCCCAGCGCACCGACAGCTCGGGGTGCGTGCGCGTGGAGGATGTGCTGACGCTGGTGGAACAGCTGCTGCGCAGCAACAACCAGTTTGACCCGACCGCGTTCGCCGGGCGACTCGCCAGCGGCGCAACCAGCGACCTGCCGCTGCTGGCGCCGGTGCCCTTGCTGATGGATTACTGGACTGCGGATCTGGACAGCAGCGGGACACTGGTCTTGCGCCCCGACAGCTATGCCAGGGATGAGGCTTTGGCGGCCGCAATCAGTGCTCGCCCGCGCCCCCTTTTGGCACTACCGGCGAACTGCCCCACTCTCTGAGTGGGACCTTTCAGGGCAAAATCTCGATCGGTGTTCCAACCGTCACCAGCTGCCAGATTTCATCCATGTGTTCGTTGCTCACGGCAATGCAGCCATCAGTCCAGTTGAACAGCTGGGCACCCTCCTCCGCGCCCTCGGGTTGGCCGTGGATCATGATATTGCCCCCGGGATCGACACCCAGCTGCTCGGCCCGCAGGCGGTCGTGAAGGTTGGGGTAGGAGACGCGGATGGACTTGTAGAACCGGCTTTCCGAATTCTTGTAGTCGAGGATATAACGGCCCTCCGGTGTGCGCTCATCCCCCTCCTGCTGCTTGTGCCCCCACGGCACCGGCCCCAGCGCCACCGGATAGCGGCGGAAGATCTCGCCGTTGGACTTGAGGTACAGCATCCGCTCGGACTTCACGACTAGCACCGTGTCGACCCGGGTGAAGGCCCAGGCCGCCTCTGGTAACGAAAAATTAAGGAAAAATGCACAAATCCATAAAATCGATGCTCTAGTCACTGGTTTGCAATGCTCCGGCAATGGTAGTTTATGCAGGTTCGACTCACAGGACCTGAGGTCGGGAGTTCGAAGTTTGCACGTGACCCGCCACTTTGTGGCTTCTTAGACTGACAGGCCAACCCTGCTCAAGGAGTAATACCATGAAATCCACGCTCATCAAGGCTGTAGCAATCACCGCATTCGCCGCCCTGGCAACCGGTTGTGCCAGCACGTCACAAATCGACGAAGTCCGCAGCATCGCCGAAGCAGCGCAGCGCTCTGCCGACGAAGCCAAGCAGACCGCGGCCAGTGCCGAACGCACCGCCAACGATGCCAAGCGCACCGCAGAAGAAGCCAAGCGCAGCGCCGAAGAAGCCAACAGCAAGATCGATCGCGCGTTCAAAACCTCAATGCAGAAGTAAGCCCAGTGGGTTGTCCGGCGGGTGGCCAGCCCCCCGCCGGGCTTTCCTCTCCCCAACCGGCTCTCAGCCTGCCGGGGTTGCAGTATCATCTACCTGCCCCAGCGCTTCATCCACCAGCCAGATCGGCCCTACCGGCACCGGCACACCGGTCGACTCCAGCACCGCTTCCCGCACCCTGTCCCAGTCCACGGTAAAGTCCGCCCGATCACTCACGGTACGGGCAATGGCCGCGCGCAGCTGTTGCAGCCGGTCTTCCGGCGTCAGCTCCAACCCTTCAAGCGGATCGTGCGACTCGACGTAGAGCACATCACCTGACCATCCGGCCTTGACCGGCTGGTGGACAATCTCGACCTTGCTGCCCACCGGAACCCGATCATAGAGATATTCTATGTCTTCCGGATACATGCGCACACAGCCCGCGGTCACCGGCATGCCGATACCGAGCTCGCGATTGGTGCCGTGGATCAGGTAGGCCGGGAGGTTGAGGTACAGGGCGCGGGTTCCCAGGGGATTGGCGGGGCCGGGAGGCACCACCGCCGGTACCGGCTCGCCGCGCTCGGCGCGCTCCCTGCGGATGCTCTCGGTGGGATACCAGGTGGGATTTTCAGCCTTGCGGGTAACCCGGGCCGCACTGAGCGGTGTTTCGCGGCCATCGCGACCGATACTGATGGCATAGACTCCCACCCGCGCCGGTTGCTCGCCCCTGGCCCCCTCGAAATGGTACAGGCGCATTTCTGCCGTGTTGATCACGATCCCTTCCCTGGGCGCTTCCGGCAGGATATGCCAGGTGGGCAGCAAAACTTCCGTACCTTCCCGCGGCATCCATGAATCCACCAGCGGATTGGCAGCGCGAATCGCGCCGTAGCCGGTCCGGAAGCGGCGACCAATCAGGACCAGGGTATCCTCTACCGAGGCCACCGTGGTTCGGGGCCGACCAACCACATGCTCATCTGGCTCCGGCAGCGGGTAGAAGCCGCTGGCAGCACTCTCGGCGGGTATGGTTTCTGCCTGCAGGGACAGGGACCACAGCAGAAGGCAGAACGCGGCCAGGGGGCCGCGCAGAGTGAACAGACGAAAATCGGGCATTGGGGGCAACAGTCTCGGAGATCCAGCGGGCATGATACCCGCTGACGTGTTCCGCGGAAACAGTTGACCCTGCGCGGAGCTACTCGAACAGTTCGCCAGCCGCCAGCTTCTGCCTGGCGATTGCCGGAGGCTCGAAACGCTCGCCGTAGCGGCTGGCCAGCTCTTCGCAGCGAGCGACGAAGCGGTCGACGCCGTAGGTATTGACGAACTGGATGAAACCACCGGTCCAGGGCGGTGCACCGATACCCATGATGGAACCGATGTTGCCGTCGTCAACCGTGCGCAGGACACCGGATTCCAGGCAACGCAGGGATTCGATCACCTGGCGGAACAGCAGGCGGTCACGCAGATCCTGTTCCGGCGCCGAAACTTCCGGCTGGTAGTAGAGGTCCAGCAGGCCGGGCCAGATGGACTTGCCGCCATCGGCGGCGTACTCGTAAAAGCCGCCACCGTGGTGCCGGCCGCCGCGACCGTGCTCGGCAACCAGCGTATTGATCACGCCCCGGGTAACGCTGCCGTCGCTGAATTTGTCCAGCACGCCCATCTCTTCCCAGGTGGCCTGGGCCTTGATGGTCAACTCCAGGCTCACCTCATCGTAGACTGCCAGCGGACCCACGGGCATGCCCACGGCCTTGCCCATGTTTTCCACCAGCACCGGGTGCAGGCCCTCTTTCACCATGCGCACCCCTTCGTCCAGATAGGTGCCGAAAGTGCGGGAGGTGAAGAAACCGAGCGAATCGTTGACCACGATCGGCGTCTTCCTGATCTGGCGCGCGTAGTCATAGGCCCTGGCCAGGGTCTCGTCACTGGTCTTCTCGCCGCAGATGATTTCCACCAGCGGCATCTTGTCGACCGGGGAAAAGAAGTGAATGCCGATGAAGTTTTCCGGCGTGCTGCTGGCGTTGGCCAGTTCGGTGATTGGCAGGCTTGAGGTATTGGAGCCCCACACGCCCCCCGCGGCCAGCTGCCCTTCCAGTTCGCGGGTAATCTTGTGCTTGAGCTCCATGTTTTCGAACACGGCCTCGACGATAAGGTCACAGCCGGCGAGATCGTCGTTGCTGGCAGTCGCCAGGATCAGGTCCAGCACCTGCTGCTTTTTCTCCTCACTCATCTTGCCGCGCTGCACCCGCTTCGCCAGCAGGCCCTCGCTGTAGGCCTTGCCCTTTTCCGCGGCCTCGACCGAGATATCCTTGAGCACCACCTGGATGCCGGCCATGGCGGAGACATAGGCAATTCCCTGGCCCATCATGCCGGCACCGAGTATGCCCACTTTGGTCACGTTCTGGGGCGGCACACCCTCGGGCCGGCTGCCACCGCGGTTGATGCGGTTCATGGCGAAGAAAAAGGTGGAGATCATGTTCTTGGCGACCGGCGTCATGGCCAGCCAGGTCAGGCCGCGGGACTCAATCTTCAGCGCGGTATCGAAGTCCAGCCGCGCCGCTTCCACCGCGCAGTCGAGAATGACTTCCGGCGCCGGCATCAGGCCGCGGGTCTTCTTCCGCAGCATGGCCGGCGCAATGGTAATGAGCTGCGCCACCTGCGGGCTGGAGGCATTGCCGCCGGGAAGTCGAAAACCCTTGCGATCCCAGGGCTGGACTGCCGCATCGGCATTGCCCTGCTGCGCCTTGATCCAGGCCTTCGCGGCAGGTACCAGCGCCTCCTGCGACTCCACCAGCTCGTGCACCATGCCCGCCTCCAGAGCGGCCCCGGGCTCCAGCCGGGTGCCCTCGAGCAGATAGGGCAGCGCCTTTTCCAGGCCCAGCAGGTTGACCATGCGCACCACGCCACCGCCACCGGGCAACAGGCCCAGGCTCACTTCCGGCAAACCCAGTTGCACGCTGCGGTCGTTGTACGCGACCCGGTAATTACAGGCCAGGGCGATCTCGAAGCCGCCCCCCAGGGCGGCACCGTTGATTGCAGCAACCACCGGTACCGGCAGTTTCTCCAGTCGCCGCAGGCCGGACTTTACCCGCTCGCCTGCGGCCATGAAGGCAGCCTCGTCACCGGGTTTGGCCGCGAGCAGGTCATTCAGGTCGCCACCGGCGAAGAACACTTTCTTGGCCGAAGCAAGGACTACGCCGGTGAGACCCTGCTCTGCTTCCAGGCGGGCCAGGGTCTCATCCATGGCCAATCGATATTCTTCATTCATGGCGTTGACCGGTCCGGTCATGTCCATGGTGACGGTCACGATACCGTCGGCGTCTTGTTCGTACTTGAATACACTCATTGTCACTTGATTCCTTTAAACGCGCTCGATGATAGTGGAGATGCCCATGCCGCCGCCCACGCAAAGGGACAGCATGGCGCGCTTGAGGCCGCGGCGCTCGAGTTCGTCCAGCATGATGCTGACCAGCATGCCCCCGGTGGCGCCCAGCGGATGCCCCATGGCAATAGCGCCGCCATTGACGTTGGTTACCGCGTGCTCGATCCCGAGATCTTTCATGTAGCGCAGGGCAACCGAGGCAAAGGCCTCATTGATTTCCCACAGGTCGATGTCGGAGGCCTGCAAACCCGCTTTCTGCAGGCATTTCTTCGCCGCCGGGCCGGGGCCGGTCAGCATGATGATGGGGTCGGTAGACAACACCGCGGTGGCAACAATACGACCGCGCGGGGTCAGGCCCAGATCCTTGCCGGCCTTCTCGCTACCGATCAGCACCGCGCTGCTGCCGTCGACAATCCCGGAGGAGTTGCCGGGCGTGTGCACGTGATTGATCTTCTCCAGAGTGGTGTACTTGGCCAGGATCACATCGTCGAAGCCCATCTGCCCCGGCAGGACAAAAGAGGGCTTGAGGCCGGCCAGGCCCTCCAGGGTGGTATCGGGCTTGATGAAGTCATCGCGCTCGAGGATGGTCAGGCCGTTGCGATCCAGCACCGGAATGACCGAGCGGTCGAAGTAGCCGTTATCCCTGGCATGGGCGGCGCGACGCTGGGATTCCAGGGCAAAGGCGTCCACATCATCGCGGCTCCAGCCTTCGAGGGTGGCGATGGTATCGGCACCGATACCCTGGGGCACAAAGCCGCTCTTCAGACTGAAAGCCGGGTCCCCACCCATGGGTCCGCCGTTGCTGCCCATGGGTACCCGCGACATGCATTCAACCCCGCCGGCGACCACCAGGTCTTCCCAGCCCGACGCCACCTTCTGTGCGGCAATGTTGACGGCTTCAAGGCCAGAGGCACAGAACCGGTCCAGCTGCACGCCGGCCACGGATTCGTCCCAGTCGGCGTTCTGCACGATCATCTTGGCGATGTCGGAGCCCTGCTCACCCACCGGGGTGACGCAGCCCATGACCACGTCGTCGACATAGGACGTATCCAGGTCGTGCCGCGCCTGCAGTGCGCGCAGCAGGCCGGCGCCCAGGTCCACCGGCTTCACCTCGTAAAGGCTGCCGCCAGCCTTGCCCTTGCTGCGCGGGGTGCGTACAGCATCGTAAATATAGGCACTGTGTGTCATAGGGGTCCTCGTTACTGAGAGTGCTAAAAAAGGAGCCCGCATAGTGTAAGCTGCCGTCGCCGAAGGCAATGATGCCAGCCGGCAAAAAAATTGACCGAAAGTGACAGCCGAGCAAGGGGAAATCCCATGGACAACCGCATAGACCTGCGCAGCGATACCGTGACCCGACCGACACCGGCCATGCGCGCGGTGATGGCGGCAGCGCCCGTGGGCGACGATGTCTTCGGCGATGACCCCAGTGTCAATGCCCTGGAGGCGCGGATGGCTGCCCTGACCGGCAAGGAAGCGGCCCTGCTGCTGCCCTCCGGCACCCAGAGCAACCTGGTGGCCCTGATGAGCCACTGCCAGCGCGGCGACGAGTACATCGTCGGCCAGCACTACCATACCTATTTCTACGAGGCCGGCGGCGCCGCGGTACTCGGCAGCATCCAGCCCCAGCCGCTGCCGGTACAGGCGGATGGCACCCTCGCGCTCAATGATATCGAGGCTGCGATCAAGGCGGATGATGTCCACTTTGCGCGTTCCCGGCTGATAGCGCTGGAGAACACGCACGGCGGCCGCATCATGCCCGACGGCTACACCGGGCAGGTCCGTGCCCTGGCTGACCGCCACGGCCTGCGGGTGCATCTCGACGGTGCCCGCCTGTTCAATGCCGCCGTTGCCAGCGGCAGGACCCTGGCGGAGCTGGCCGCCAGCGCAGACAGTGTCAGCCTTTGCTGCTCCAAGGGCCTGGGCGCGCCCATGGGCTCGGTACTGGTGGGGTCAGGCACCTTTATCCGCGATGCCAGGCGCTGGCGCAAGATGGTCGGTGGCGGCATGCGCCAGGCCGGCATTATCGCCGCGGCCATTGACCACGCCCTGGACCACCACGTCGAGCGGCTGGCGGAAGACCATGCCAACGCGGCGCGACTGTACGAAGGTTTGCGTGAACTGCCGGGTGTTACCAGCTGTGTGGTAAACACCAACATGGTCTATATCGAACTGAGCTCGGCGCAACAGGGACTGGATTTGCAGGCGCAGTTGAACCCGGCCGGGATTCTTGTACCCGGGGGCCGGAAAATCCGCCTGGTCACGCACCTGGATGTATCCGCCGCTGCCATTGACCGCGTCATCGCGGCCATGGCGCGGGCACTTAACGCGGACCGATAAACCCGAACAGGTGGCCGGCGATCTTGCGCAGCTGGATTTCGTCGGAGCCCTCGGTGATGCGGTAGCGGCGATGGTGGCGGTAATGGTGCTCGAACTGCTTGTAGCGTGAATAACCCATGGCGCCGTGCACCTGGATGGCGGCGTCGGCTGCCTCGCAGGCCAGCTTGTTGGCCCTGTAGTTGCAGATCGCCACCTTGTCCGACAGCCGCTCTGCCACTTCCCGTTTCGACATCTGGTCCATTTCCCCCGCCACCTGGAAGGTCAGGGCCTTGACCAGCTCGTAGTCCGCATGCAGCTCGGCGAGGCGGAACTGTATCGCCTGGTTGCCGGCCAGCGGCTTGCCAAAGGTATGGCGCTCGCGGGCATAGGCGACGGACTCCGCAATACAGTAGCGCGCGGTACCGAGACTGGACGCCGCCTGGCGGATACGATTCTCATGCACAAAGTGCTGTGCCACTGCCAGGCCCAGGCCCGGCTCGCCGAGAATCGCCGACTCCGGCACCCAGACGTTGTCCACCGCCACCCGGGGATGGTCGGTGGGCATGTTGAAGGTCCACAGCCACTCCTCGATGCGCAGGCCGTCACTGGGATTGGGCACCACAAAACAGGTGATGCCGCGGGCACTGCCCTGCCTGCCGTCGCTGCGGGCAAACACCAGCACATGGGTCGCATGGTGCATGCCGGTGGTCCACATCTTGGTGCCATTCAGGCACCAGCCGGCCACGCCGTCGCGGGCTTCCGCCACCGCAGTGGTTTCCAGCCAGGTGGCGTCGGAGCCGTGCTCGGGCTCGGTCAGGCCGAAAGCGACACCAATCGTGCCCTCGATACTGCCGGGAATAAACGCATCCCGCTGCTGCTGGCTGCCAAAGTCGCGAAACGCCAGGGTGGTGGGAAAGTTGCCGACGATGCTGTGCTCGTTCTGCAGGTCGCAGTGCAGGCCGATACCCTTGGCCGCCAGGTGCTCCCGGACCACTGCCATGTCGAGGTTGCTGGCATCGCCGCCGCCGTACTCTGCCGGCAGCGCGAAGCCGAGGAATCCCGCCTCCCGGGCGAGGACCCGGGCCTGCGCCAGCAGGGCCTCCCAATCGGCGTGGGGCAGGCCTTCCCGGTCCCAGTCCGTGCGCGCATACTCGCGGCGGTGGTCAAAGAAACGCTGGTTGTCGCCGGCGGCTTCCAGGGGTTTCAGCTCGGCTTCGATGAAGGTATCGAGACGGGCGAGAAATTCGCCGAGGTGTGCCGGGATCAGCGTGCTCATTGTTTATTCTCCGGAGGGCTCAAGCCCGCCGCAGCAGCCAGCGCGGGCCAGCGCTCGCAGCCGAGGCGAAAACCGGAATAGCGGGGGTTGTCGATGGCCATCTGCCGCAGGGTGCGCTCGCGCAGGTACTGCAGCAGATCAGGGTCCGGTGCCAGGCTGCGCTGGCGCAGGGCCAGACTGATGGCGCGGGCCGGTGCATCGCTGTCGCTGCCGGGCAGCCAGCGCGCGCCCGCGGCCGCGTCCAGCGCGCTGATCGCAGCCCGGCCGCGGAGTTCGCGGCTGACGATGGACAGGCTGTTGGCGGCCACGCGCGTGGTGTAGGCATCGAAGCCCTGCAGCTGCGGCAGTACCTGCTGGCGCAGGAAGGCCTGCACCGCCGCCAGCAATTCAGTCGGGTCGGTTTGACTCACGGTTCATTCCTCCAGTAGCAGCAGCAGGTCCATTTCCGACTCCGAAACCCGGCGGCCAACCGCGGCGCGCTCCAGGGTCGGGTCGGCACCGCTGCGGTACAGATCAATCATGGTCAGGCACACCAGGCCCCAGCCAAGGGCACAGAACACCTCCCAGTAGCGCAGGGTTGCCATGTCCGGCGCCCAGCCCGCCACCGAGCGATAGCCTGCCAGCAAATCCTCATAGTCGCCAAAACCGCCCACCGGCTTCTCGGAACGGCCGAAGCGCCAGACATTGCCGCAGAGATAGCCCAGGTCCTCCGCCGGATCACCGCAGTGCGCCAGCTCCCAGTCCAGCACCGCCACCAGGCCCTGCTCGTCCACCAGCAGGTTGCCGTTGCGAAAGTCGCCGTGCAGCAGGCAGTGGCGGCTGGGCTGCGGCGCATTGTCAATGAGCCAGTTCAGCGCCAGCTGGTGTACCGGCGAGCTGTTGCCATGGCGATCCAGCAGGGCCTGCTGCAGTCGCAGCCGCTCCTGCAGGGTCTGGTTGGGAACCTCCGGCGGCAGCTGGGCCGGGCTGACCTGGTGAATCCGCGCCAGGGTTTCCCCACACTGTCGGGCGAGGTGCCGGCGGGCGCTACTGTAGCGATCATCCGCGAGGATACGCCCCGGCAGGGCCTCGCCCCGCTCACGGCTCATGATGTACCCCGGCCCCAGCGGCTCCTCCGGCCCCAGCACCCGCAGCACCGTGGGTACCGGCACACCCTGCGCCGAGGCCAGCGGCAGCAGCGCCGCCTCTGCGGTCAGGGGCAGCTGCGCCAGGGGGGAGTCGGAGTCCGCGGCGGTGGACCCCAGCGGCGAGCGCCGCAGTATCAGCGGCCTGTCGGCACCGGCAGCCTCGAGATTGAAAGCCCAGGTTTCCATGTTGGCACCGCCGGAAAGACGCTTGAGCCCGGTGATACACTCGGCACCGCGGGCACCATTGGCGCTGAGCGCCGCGGCCAGACTGGCCGCGTCAACCAGCGCTGCACTGCTATTCACTGATTCAGAATTCAAAACGGTTCACCTTGTCACCTGGTGTTACCCGGCCCTGTTCGCCAACAGGGTCTGACGCCAGCAGACGCTCAAGGGTGGCGACGTCGCCCTTGGGGGTATTGGCGATGAAGCGGCGACCGTCGCCCATGCGGCCGAGGACAATCCCCCTGCTGGGCCCTTCCTTGTCGAAGGCGACAGCACAGGCATCAATGCTGCCCGCGCCGCTGGCAGCGGCATCAACCTGCAACCGCGGTGCCGCGTCCAGCGTGGTTTGCAGTTCCGGGCGCGCGAGCGGCCAGGGGCTGGTGCCCGCATCGCGGGAATAAATGCCGACCGCGTGCTTGGTCAGGTAGTTGCCGTTGGCGGTCACCATGCCGTGACGCCCCTTGTCTGCCTGCAGCTGCGCCACCATTTCCGCAATGGCGTGCAGCGAATAATTGTTGCCGGGGCCGCCGAACAGGGTCAGGCCGCCGGTGACCGTGACGCCGCGCGGATCGTCGACGGCCAGCCCGATGGCGTCGCAGGCGACCTGCACCGCGGAGGGGAAGCAGCTGTAGAGATCGAACCGGTCCAGCGCCTCCAGCGACAGGCCCGCCATCTCCAGGGCCGCCCCGGCACAGGCCGCCAGTGCCGGCGACTGATGCAGGACCGGCCGCTCACTGACATTCCAGATGTCATTGGCTTCCGCACCACCGCGCAGATAGACCCAGCGCGCCGGGTCGATACCCAGCCGCCGCGCCTCGCCGACGGTGGTCATGATCACCGCTGCCGCCATGTCCACTGCCAGAATCGCATTCATGACTTTGGTATAGGGCCAGGTGATCATGCGGTTGCCGGACGCCGTATCCAGAGCCTGTTCCGGGGTGACAAAATCGCCGCGCCAGGCGTGGGGATTCTGCGCCGCCACCGCGCTCATGTCGCTTATCAGGCGCCCCAGACGCTGCAGGTGTGTAGCGCGGTCCCAGCCCCGGGCGTGGCGCAGGGCACTTTCAAACAGCGGGTAGGTATTGATCGGCTCGAACAGGCCGTGGGCACGCTCCAGCGCGCTACAGGGCTCCTTCGGCGAGCCCAGCTGGATGGCGGGCTCTTCGCCGCCCTGCTGCCAGTGGCTGATATCGTGACCGGAGGACAGCGCCGCAAACAGCGTTGCGAACAGCTCACCGCCGGTTAACAGCACCGCGCGCGAAGTACCGGCCACCAGCCGGTCGGCAAAAAAATTCACCATCAGCTGCGGGGTATTGCCGCCGACATCGGTACTGAAGGTCTGCGCCTGCAATCCCAGGCGCTGGCACAGGGCAGCACCGGGATGGGGCGGCATCAGACCGGCGAGATCCGGCACCTGGGTTGCGAGGAACGGAATAGTGGCAACCGTGTCGATGCACTGCGCCAGGCCGGCACAGCCGGCATTGTCCACAGCAGCTCGCGATACTGCCTCCAGTGCATCCAGGGGACTGCGGGCGGCGTCGCGGTCGCGCCAGGTTTGCTGGGCATGGGCGATGAAAATGGGCTGGCTGTCTATCATTGAGGCTCACTTGCTGCAGGGAATCGGGTCGGTGTTCAGGCCGGGGCGACCGCCTCCGGGCTGGCGGCGGCAAAGGCCGGGAGCTGCTCCAGATGGGCAGCAATGGCACACAGGCGCGGGAAGGGCTGCAAATCCTGCTCAAAGCGCCGGGCATTGAACATCTGCGGCAGCAGGCAGATATCGGCCAGGGTGGGACTGTCGCCATAACAGTAGCGATCACCGGCCACCTGCTGCTCCAGCGCGGCAAACCCCAGCGCGATCCAGTGGTGGTACCAGCCAAGCTTGGCCTCCTCGGATACGCCCAGCATATCCACCAGGTAACGCTGTACCCGCAGGTTGTTGAGTGGGTGAATATCACAGGCGACTGTCTGCACCATGGCCCGGACCCGGGCACGCCCCAGTGCGTCCGCGGGCAGCAGTGCCGGCTGTGGATACTCCTCCTCCAGCCACTCGAGAATGGCAACTGACTGGGTCAGCAACTCGCCCTCTGCGGTGGCCAGTGCCGGCACCAGGCCGAGTGGATTCACCGCCAGATAGTCGGCGTCGCGCTGCTCGTTGGCAACCAGGTTGACCGGCAAGGACGCGTACTCCAGCCCCTTGAGGTTAAGTGCAATCCGCAGCCGATAGGCCGCGGAAGAGCGGAAGTAGTCGTACAGTTGCAACGCCATCAGGCCAGTACTTCTTCGAGAAAGTTGTACAACGCCTGGCTGGAGCGGCGGTCTGCAGCGGCGCTGTAAACCGCACCAAAGCCCGGGTCATTGGCGTCGGGATTGGTGAACGCATGCAGGGTATTGCCGTAGGCGTGCACCTGCCAGTCGGCGCCGGCGGTGGTCAGCTCCTGTGCCAGTGCCACCAGGTCGTCCGGCGTAGCCATCGGATCATCATAGCCATGCAGGCACAGAACGCGGGCCGTGATCTGCGTGCCGGCGGTATTGTCGGGCGCGTTGAACAGTCCGTGGAAACTGACCACGCCGCGCACGTCAGCGCCGGTGCGGGCCAGGTCCAGCACGGTCAGGCCGCCAAAGCAGTAGCCCATGGCGGCAACCCGTCCAGCGTCCACCTCAGCCTGCTCGCTCATGACACCCATGCCCAGCGTCACGAGATCCTGCAGCAGGACCCGGTCCTCCAGCAGCGGTGCTATCAGGCCCTGGCACTGCTCGGTACCTTCGCCGCGCACGCCTTTGCCAAACATGTCCAGGGCGAAGCCGACATAGCCATGCTCGGCCAGCTCCATGGCCTTGCCCTCTTCGAACTCGGTGCGCCCGGCCCAGGTATGGGCCACTGCCACCCCGGGCCGCGGCCCGCTGGCGGCGTCATCCCAGGCCAGCAGGCCCTCATAGGTCAGCCCGGCGTGCTGGTAGGCAATCGTGCGTGTCTGAATAGCCATGGTATCTCCTTGTCGCTAAGGGTAAACAACGTGTCAGGCGAGCCCGTCCACGCGCTCGATAATGGTGCCGTTGGCGGTGCCACCACCCTCGCAGATAGCCAACAGGCCGTAGCGCTTGCCGCTGCGGTGGAGTTCGTGCACCAGCGTGGTCATCAGCTTGGCGCCGGTGCCACCGAGGGGATGCCCCAGGGCCTGGGCACCGCCGTTGACATTGAGCTTGTCCATGTCCGCGTCCAAAGCCCTGGCCCAGGCCAGGGGCACCGAACCGAAGGCCTCGTTGACTTCGAACAGGTCGATGTCCACCAGGCTCATGCCCGCCCGTTCCAGCACCTTGCGGGTAGCGGGAATCGGCCCTTCCAGCATGATCACCGGGTCCGAACCGATGACGCTCATGGCCACGATCCGGGCCAGCGGCGTGAGACCCAGGCGCTCGCAGGCCTCACGGCTGGCGACCATGACCGCGGCGGCGCCGTCACAGATCTGGGAGGCGTTGGCGGCAGTCAGGGTGCCACCTTCGCGCAGGGGCTGCAGTCCGGCGATCGCGTCCAGGGTGGCGTCCATGCGAATACCTTCATCCTGGGTGTGCATTGCCCGGCTGCCGTCTTCCAGCTCCACCTCAATCGGCACGATTTCGCGCTGGAAACGTCCCTCCTCCACCGCCTGCCGGGCCTTCTGGTGGCTGGCGAGGGCAAAACGGTTGAGCTCGTCGCTGCTGATGCCGTATTTCTGCACCAGCATTTCGGCGCCATCAAACTGGTTGAACTGCACGCCCGGATAGCGCTCGCTGATACGGGCACCGTAGGGGGTGCCATGGCCGGCCTTGGCGCCATCGACGATGCTGGCACCAATCGGCACCTGACTCATGCTCTCCACGCCGCCCGCAATCACCAGGTCCTGCGTACCGGACATGACGCCCTGGGCGGCAAAATGGATCGCCTGCTGGCCGGAGCCGCACTGGCGATCCACGGTGGTCCCGGGCACCACTTCACCGAGTACCGAGGAGAGGCAGACATTGCGGCCAAGATTGCTGGACTGGGCTCCGGTCTGGGACACGCAGCCAAAAACGAGATCGTCGATTTCGTCGACCGCGACCCCGACCCGCTCTACCAGGGCATCCACCACGGCCGCACCAAGATCAATCGGGTGCACTCTCGACAGGCGACCGTTCTTGCGGCCGCCAGCGCTGCGTACAGCGCCGACAATATAGGCTTCAGGCATAGCATGGTTCCTTGTCGGGATGCGCCGTACCGTCCTCTGGTGGCGCGAAAAAGTGCATAGCCTAGACCATGCGCCGTTGTCAGGCCAGCCCCTCGACGATCCGCAGACAGGGCTCCTCCCCCTCCTCCAGCAGGCCGTGAATCTCAATCCCGGTGTTGCCGTGGTGCAGATCGTAGAGGAAGCGGGCGATGGCGCCGGTAATCACCTGGCCGGGCACCAGCACCGGTATCCCCGGTGGATAAGGTACGATCTGGTCGGCGCTGACCGCCCCCAGCAGGGCTTCATTGACCCCGCGATCGCTGGCATTCAGCGGCACCAGCCGGGAGGGACCGAAATAGGCATCGCGAGGCAAACAGGCAAAGTCGCTCAGGGCCGGCAGCGGAGTCACGGTGCGGCGAGCCGTGACGGCCCCCTTGCTGGCGGGGGCCTTCCGGGCCAGCTTGTCGAGGGCGTTAAGCAGACGCAACACCTTGCTGTCGGTCGCCCCCAGGGTCACCAGAATACTGAGTGTGTTGTGCGTGACCTTCTCGATCTGGATACCGTGGTCCTCGAACAACGCCAGTTGCAGCTGCCGGGCGGAGTAGCCGGAAGCGGACACATCCACGCTGAGCTTGCAGGGGTCCAGACGGATGCCGTCGTCCACCAGCTCCTCCGGCAGCATGTCCGCCAACTCCAGCACCCGAAACACGCCGCTGCGGTTGATCCCGACCCGCAGCTGGGCGGCGATATCGAAGCAGGCCTCGAGGCGGGCAAAGCCCTCCATGCTCATCTGCTTGCGCGCCACATCGAGGCTGGCAATCATCGCGTACTGGGGGCTGGTCGAGGTGTGCATGTTGAGGTTTTCGCGAAACCGGTGTTCGTCAAAATCCGGGTCGGAGACGTGGATCATGCTGGCCTGGGAAAACGCCGACAGCATTTTGTGGGTACTCTGGGTGACATAGTCCGCGCCGCACTCCAGTGCGCAGGGGCGCAGCTGCGGGTGGAAGCGACCGTGGGCGTACCAGGCCTCGTCCACCAGGACCTTGATGCCGGCGGCGTGGGCACGGGCGATGATGGGTGCCAGATCGTAGCGGAAACCGTCGTAGGTGCAGCTGGTAAGCACCAGCAGGCGGGCATCGGGATGGGCATCGATCGCCGCCAGCACGCGCTGCCGGGGCACCGGGCCGTAGAAGCCGAAGCGCGGATTCAGCGACGCCGCCAGGTACACCGGTTCGGCGCCAAACAGCACCACCGCGTGATGTACCGACTTGTGGCAGGCCTGGTCGAGGATGACCTTGCCGCCAGCCCCCAGCAGTTGCTGCATGATCACCTTGTTGGCGGTAGAGGTGCCATTGGTAACGAAAAAGGTATGCCGGGCGCCGAACGCCTGCGCTGCCAGCTCCTGTGCCTCCTGGATCACGCTGTGCGGCTCCAGCAGGGAATCCAGCGACTGCACCGAGACCGAAAGGTCGGTATTGAAGATGTGTTCGCCCATCATCTGGTAGAAATCGCTGACCCAGGGACTGTCGCGCAAGCTGTCGCCGCCGGAGTGCCCGGGCGTATGCCAGGCATCCTTGGCGCTGTAAACATAGTCGCGCAGCGTGTCCGCAAAGGGCGTCCGCGCACGGCGCTGGATCGCAGTCCGCACCTGCCGGTAGAGATGTGCCGGCTTGCTGTCGAGCCGGTCCAGCAGCTCGACCTGCAACTGGCCATAATCGCTCCCCGCTTCCGGCATCAGGTACAGGTCCAGTTCCGGGCGCAGCTGGGCCACGGCGGCAATGGCCTGCGCCGCGCCGTCCAGGGTTGACGCGTCAAACACCAGTGCCTGCAGCAGTCCGTCCTCGCTCGCAAGTCGCAGTGCCTCCGCGCTGTCGCGGGCGTGGACAAACTGCAGCTCACACTGCTGGGGCACGCGCTGCTCGCCCGCAGCACAGCGATTGAGGTCGGCTACCAGGCCCGCGGCAAAGCCTGCGTCCGCGCTGACAATGGCGACACGGGCGTGACGTTCACGCATGATAGGCATCGGGGTCCAGGCGGCGCATTTCGGCCTCTATCCAGCGTTCCACTTCGTCCATCAGCTCACCGGGTTGCCGGTCCACTGCCGACACCGGCGTGCCTATGGAAACATCTATCACCCCGGGCCGCAGGGCAAAGGAACGCCGCGGCCAGCAACGCCCGGACGTCACAGCTATCGGGATCACGCTGGCGCCGGTGGCAACCGCCAGCCGGGTCGCGCCGGATTTGTAGGTACCCCTGGTGCCGCGCTCGGTGCGGGTCCCTTCGGGGAACATGATGATCCACTTGCCCCGATCCATCAGCACCCTGCCCTGGGCCGCCACCTTGCTCCAGGCTTCAGAGCGCTTGCTGCGGTCGATGTGGACCATCTTCAGGCGCGCCAGACACCAGCCAAAAATCGGGATATGCAGCAGTTCCTGCTTGAACACATAGGCCAGTGGGTGCGGTGTCATGCTGGGGAAGAAAAAGGTCTCCCAGGTTGACTGGTGCTTGGGGCAGAGCACGATCCGGCGCATGTCCTCGGCCCTGGGCAGGTTTTCCGCGCCGTGAACCCGGTACTGCACGCCGCCGACAATCCTGGCAACAGCAATGACACCGCGCAGCCAGGGCACGGCAAATAGCCACCACAGACGAGTGTCCCGGACAAACAATGAGCAGATGATGAGGCCAAAGCCCATGGGGATGACACTCACCACCATCCACAGGAACACCAGGGCCGAGCGCAACGCGTTCACAGGTCACCGCCCTCGGCCACAGGTACACCGGCACTGTCCAGGAACTCGGCGATATTGGCGTAGGCCTCTTCGGCCTCGGGCAAGTCGGGGGTGAACATCTGCCAGACATGCACCATGTGCGGCCAGGTTTGCAACTCCACCGGCGAACCCGCCGCCTGCGCCCTGGCGACATAGCGGCGGGCGTCATCCAGCAGCATTTCCTGCTCACTGGCCTGGATCAGGACCGGCGGCAGACCGGCAAGCTCACCGCGGAGGGGCGACACATCCGGGTGCGAGGGGGCGATGCGGTTGTTGAACCAGGTCAACCACAGCAGCAGGATGGTCGGAATACGCGCCAGCTTGCCGAACAGCGGACCCAGCATGTGGTCCGTCGCCAGATTGCTGCGCATGCTGGGACCACTCATGGTGACATCGGTGGACGGCGAGAAAGCGATTGCAGCGTCCGGCGCCCGCAGGCCCTCGTCGCGAATCCAGGCCAGCAGTCCCAGGGTCAGGCTGCCGCCGGCGGAATCCCCCGCAACCATGCCGTGGTCCAGCACTTCCGGGCCCTCGGGACCATTTACCAGCAGCCAGCGCCAGGCATTGCGACAGTCCTCGATGCCGTCGCGGCGGCGGTGCTCCGGGATCAGCCGGTAATCGAGCGCAAACACCGCGGCGCCAGTGAGCCGCGCCAGACGATCGGTAATGGCACGGTGACTGCGCGGACTGCCGGCAAACCAGGCGCCGACGTGAATGTAGAGCAGGCGCCGGCGTGGGTCATGACCCGGCGCCAGCACCCACTCGCCACGCAGCTGGCCATCATTGACCGTTTCGAAGCGACAACCGAATTCGACCCCGTCGCTGAGCGAGTCCATCAACTCGCGGATTGCCCGCAGCCGACCCCGGCCCCGATGCGATTGTCCGGTTGCCGCGAATTCACCCAGACGTGCGAGTACCGCGCTGTGCTCGGGGCTGGGCTTGCCCAGGGGCGCAGGCGGTGGCGGTGCATCGTAGCGGGACAGGTCTTCGCCGCGCAGGTACAACAGGCTGAAGGCGACAAACACCAGAACCGCCAGGATAAACCAGACCATGGAAACACTCCGGGATGAAAGAGGCCTGCATTAAACCAGAATGCCGCCGCGCTGCACAACGCAGGCGGGCGGCTTGATGCCGACGCCGGCAACCACCCTATGATTCTGCGCCGGGGGCGCTATACTGAACGATTTTGGGCGGTTGGCCGGACTATCTGCAGGCACTCGATACGGTGAAGAAACTACCGAGCAAGGAAGAACTGCGTGCAGCGCTGGAAAACGAGACCCAGCGCTTCCTGCAGAAGGGCGGGGAAGTGGAATCCGTGCCCCAGGGTATCAGTGGCAAGGATCCGCTGGCCGCACCGCTGTATCTGACCCGGCGCCTGTTCCTGGAGCCCCGCGCTGAACGCACCCTGGTACCGGAAGTCGTGGCAGCCATCGAGCAGCGCCGCAAGGCCATGCTCAAGCGCACCGCCGGCCCCAAACGCAGCCGCCGGCCGCAGCCCCGGCGCAAGACGCTGTACGACGACTTTGGCGAGCCCCTGCGCCGGGTGTGGGTAGAGGACTAGCCTCAGTCATCCGCAGGGCTTGCCTCGCCCTGACTGTCATCGTGTTCAGCCAGACCGGGGGCACCGTCCAGGGCCAGGGCAAACCGATCCTCTGGAATATAAACGGTCAAGCGCTGCCCGCCGACCAGTTCTCCGACCCGGTAATCCCTGCCGTCGATCCGCGCCCGCCAGTTCGGCCCCACCCGCACAGTGGTCTGGTGCCCGCGACTGCCGTCGGTGTGCAGCGTACGCAGGGTCAGCCGATTGCCGCTGACGCGCAACACCTCCACCTCGGCCCGGGCGTAGAGCACCCCGTCCTTCTGGTAGACACCCTGGCAGATTTCGTCGATGTCCGGATAGCTGCGGTGCACCGCCTGGGACCAGTTCAGGGTGTCGCAGGTCGGCAGCCGGGTCTCAATGTCGTACTGGGCCATCGTCGCGGGCGCCACCAGCAGCGCCACCAGCAGCACCTGCCGCAGAAATTGCCCACCATACCTGAACATTGCGCACTCCACTCTATTGCCTCCCGGGGGACCTGGCCCCCGCCCCGATTCTATACCCTGAATGACAGCGACGCGAAGCCGCACAGGCAAACGCCGCGAACACAGCGTCTATACTGGGTGCAGCCCGTGTGGAAATCTGTAGCCGAGCCCCTCGCGTATACAGAGCCAACACAGACTATGAGGTCAGAAGCACATGATCGTGCTGCATGAAAAAATAGATGTCCCGCGCCCGCTGCGAGAGGTCTTTGACTACATCAGGGATTTCCGCACCACTGCCGAGTGGGATGCCACCGCCATCGCGGCACAGAAATTGAGCACCGGGCCGATTGCGGTCGGCACCCGGTTCAACGTGACCTGCGAAATGCCCGTGGGGTCCGTCGACCTGCTCTACACGGTAACGCACCTGGAGCAGGACAAGGCGATTGAGCTGCATGGAAGCTGTCGGCTGTTCGAGGTCAACGATGTGATTCACCTGTCCGAGACGGCCACGGGTACGCATATCGACTATCGTGCCAGTTTCGATGTCAAGATTCCGCTGGGTCCGGCCGCAGGCGCCGTGCGCAGGGGCATGGAGAAAATGGGCTACGCCTCGGTGCAGGGCATGAAGCGAGCGCTGGAGGACAACTATCCCGCTCCGACCATTTCCACCAGCAACGCTCGCGCCGATCGCTGGGTACTCCCCGGGATGGCCCGTTTCAGCCGCCGCGGGTACCGTTTGGGGCAGCGACACTGGCACCCGATGTCCGCGTGGATGGGCGACAAGCACGTGGTCATCACCGGCGCCAGCTCCGGGCTGGGACTGGCGACCGCCCGCACCCTGGCCGAGCGCGGCGCCTCGCTGACCCTGGTGATTCGCGACGAAGCCAAGGCCGCGGCGCTGGTCAATGAACTGCAACGTGAAACCGGCAATACCTCGATCTTTATCGAGATAGCCGATCTCAGCCTGATGGCGGAAGTACAGCGTCTGGTCGAACGCCTGCGGCGCAAGGGCAAGCCGATTGATGTTCTGGTAAACAATGCCGGGGCGCTGTTCAACCCCCGCGGCGAGACCGCGGAGGGCCTGGAACAAAGCTTTGCTCTCTTGCTGCTGAGTCCCTACCGGCTTACCGAGGGGCTGCGACCGCTGCTGGCTGCGGCACCGCAGGGACGAGTGATCAATGTAGTGTCCGGGGGCATGTATTCACAGCCCCTGGCAGTACGCAAGCTGGTCGCGCGCGAGCAAGGTTATTCCGGCAGCACCGCCTACGCCCGCTGCAAGCGGGCACTGATGGTGCTGACCGAACAGTGGGCGCAGGACTGGGCCGGCGACGGTATCGTGGTCAATGCCATGCATCCGGGCTGGGCTGACACACCCGGGGTCGAGACTGCGCTCCCGGGCTTTCACAAAATCCCCCGCCGCATCCTGCGCAGCCCTGAGGAAGGCGCTGATACCATCATCTGGCTGGCGGTCGCGACCGAGGCGGGGAAAGCCTCGGGCAAGCTGTTCCTGGATCGCGAGCCTCGAACCACCCATCTGCTCGACAAGACCCGGGACGACCCCGCCGAACGGCGAGCCCTGCAACCGTTTTTGCGCGGGTTCGAGATGCCAGCGCAGCAGCCCGGAAAGCGCGGCAGCGAACGGAGCAAGGCGACGACGCCCCCGCACCCGGACTGAGCAGCTGAACCGCCGCCGCTGATAGCGCCACACTCGCTTGCATCGGGAGGCGGCTGTGGCTACGGTTAGCGTCCAGACCGGGGACGCCAGCCATGACTGATAACATCTCACCGTATACCGTAGCCATACCGGACGCAGTCCTCGACGACCTGCGCCAACGCCTGGCACTGACCCGCTGGCCAGACCAGGAGACCTGTGATGACTGGAGCCAGGGCATGCCCCTGGCCTACGCCAGGGAACTGGCGGAGTACTGGGCCCGGGACTACGACTGGCGTCGCTGCGAGGCAGAATTGAACGCCCGCCCCCAGTTCAGCACCCGCATCCAGGGGCTTGATATCCACTTTCTTCACTGTCGCTCGCCGCACCCGGATGCGTTGCCACTGATCATCTCCCATGGCTGGCCGGGTTCCATTCTCGAATTCCGTCACATCATCGATGCCCTGGTGGACCCTGTGGCCCACGGTGGTGACCCGGCCGATGCCTTCCACCTGGTGATCCCCTCCCTGCCCGGCTACGGCTTTTCGGGCAAGCCCACCGCCACCGGAACGTCGGTGGAGGTCATCGGCCGCATGTGGGGCGAATTGATGGCGCGGCTGGGCTACGACCGCTACGTTGCCCAGGGTGGGGACTGGGGCAGCATGATCACCCAGAGCATGGGCCAGACCGAAACCACCCACTGTGCCGGCATCCACGTCAACATGCCGATTGTCGCCCCCGACCCGGATACCATGGACAAGCTCACTCCCCAGGAGCAGGGGGCGCTCGAGTCCATGGGCTACTATGCCGACTGGGACTCGGGGTACTCCAAGCAGCAGTCGACCCGGCCACAGACCCTGGGCTATGGACTCGCCGATTCACCGGTCGGGCAGATGGCCTGGATCATGGAGAAGTTTTACGCCTGGACCGACTGTGAGCGCGACGGCAGCAAGCACCCGGAGCATGTGATCGATCGCGATGAGTTGCTGGACAATGTCATGATCTATTGGCTCAACAATGCCGCTGCCAGTTCCGCCCGGTTATACTGGGAAAGCTTTGGCAGCCCCAATTTCGACCCCATCACCATGCCCGTGGGCTGTTCCATTTTTCCCAGGGAGATTTTCCGCAGCAGCCGCCGCTGGGCGGAGAAGCGTTTCACTCAGCTCATCCACTGGAATGAACTTCCCGCTGGCGGCCATTTTGCCGCGCTGGAGCAACCAGCATTGATGATTGGCGAGTTGCGGGACTGCTTCCGCAAGCTGCGCTGAACCCCATCACGAAACAGGATAACCCGATGTTTCCAGACGCCGACGGCAATGCTTCCGTCTTCAGCCCCTTTGCCTCCGAGGAGATCTCGCCGCCGTTCTCCCCCCACTGGGAGGCCAAGCGCCGCGCGGCGCAAGCGCTGCGCGAACTGATCGAGGCCCTGGTCACCAGCGACGCCAGCACGGCTGAAATTGATGCCCTGGCCGACCTTGTCGAGACACAGGCGACGACACTCGCGGCGGGTCCCAGGCTACACGGCCTGCTGGCCTTTCTGCGCGATGGCAAGCACGGCGGTCACGGCGAAGTGAACCACGAGCTGAACGCGCTGGGAGGCTGGAGCAACCCGCTGTCGCCACAGCTGAACATGTGGCTGCAGGGAAACCGGGCTTTCGGTACCGTGCGCTGTGGCTACGCCTACGAGGGTCCGCCCGGCTTTATTCACGGTGGCTTTATCGCCGCCATCTTTGATCAGTTCCTGGGAATGGCGCAGCTGGCAGGCAGGAACCCAGGCATGACCGGCACCCTGACTGTGCGCTATCACCGCCCCACACCACTGAACACGGATCTGGACCTGAGCGCGCAGGTACAGGAAAGCGTTGGCCGCAAAACCGTGGTGAGCGGGGAGTTGCACGCGGGCGATGTCCTCACCGCCAGCTGTGAGTGCCTGTTTGTACGCCCGAAACAGCCCCTGTTGCAGGCGACCTGACTGCACTGCCGCAGTCGTCGGCGCGATCAATCGTCCAGGGCATCCCGGGTATTGAGGCTGGCGGAAAACGGCACCGCGGTAAAGCGCTCGGCGCTGTCATCGTCACGGTCCACGGCAGTGCCGGCCGGACCCGGAGAAGACCGCGTCGGTGCCTGGGGCTCGGCCACAGCCGGGGCGCGAGAGCCAAAGCTGAAACCCGGCGGGTTCAGCGGGTGCGAGTCGCCGGGCCGGAAATTCCGCGCTGCCGCGGGTTCAGGATCGCCGAGCGCGGGAGGCGGTGGCCGGCGCCTGCGGCGCTCCACCGCCGGCTCCGGGGCAGCACGGTGTGACGCGCTGCCAATGAAGGACAGGTCCTCCAGCGCCACACCGGCAGAGGTCTGTACCCGGTCCAGATCATAGGCCGCAGCACCGGCGGCGCCGGCGCGCACCGATGTTGCCAGCGCCTGCAGCGGCTGCGTTTGCGGCAGCTCTGCCGGCTCCGGAGCCGGCTGGCTCACCGCTTCCGGTACTGCCTCAGCGGCGCTGTCCGGATGCAGGGCGCGTTGCTTCAATACCTCGTTGGCACAGTCCGACCAGCGCCCGAAGTGCGCCGAGAGGGAAGGATCGGGCATCTTGTGCTTGCGAAAATTGCGCTGCGCTTCCATGAACCGCTGCTTCACCGCCCGGTAGTGGTAGATATGGTCCTCTGTCTGCAGTGGCAGCAAATCCGCCCCGCCGCGAATAATCAGCATGCGTGGCGGCAGCACTCCCTGCAGACTGTGCAGCAGGTCCGCCAGGAAGCAAAGACGGAAGGCCGAGTGCAGGTTGGTCTTGCCCTGGGTATCACAGGGCACGTACAGAAAGTCCCCGAGTTCCGAATAACCGCTGGTTTTCATCAGCAGATTACTGGAGCCCGCCAGCGGCCCAACCGCCAGCTGACCATTGACAATGAAATCGGCACCTTCACGCATCGCCGCCAGGGTCGCGCTGCGGCGCAGGGGTTCGGATTCCTCCCAGTCCACCAACACCACCTTGCGTCCTTCCGAGCGCAACATGGCGGCGACATCGTCCTGGCGCAGCATGTTGTTGCCCGGTGGCGTGCTGCCGGCGTCCGGCAGAATGCCGTGGCCCGGATTCTCCAGGGTCAGGCGCTCCATCCAGGCGGCAAACGGGGACTCCTTGAACAGAACCAGATCTTCGGAGGTATAGGTAATCGTGCTGTCGACACTGTAGCGATACATGCGGCGCGGCTTTCCTCCTGTGCGCTGCCCGGAGCGGGAAAACGCCCTGGCTACGCCTTTATAGCGGATCGGAACCGCGCTGTCCACGCGGTCCCGGGGTTGCTCAGCGCCGCCGGTAAATCCGCGCACCGCTGACCCAGGTGCCATCCACCTGCAGGTCGCGCATGGCGTGGGAATCGCGCAGCGGACTGCCGTTCAACAGCACCAGGTCGGCATACTTGCCCGGCTCCAGGGAACCGCGGTTGTCCTCCTGGAAGATCTGCCACGCGGCATCGATGGTCACCGCCCGTAGGGCCGTCATGACATCCACCCGCTGCTCCGGGCCCAGCACATCGCCGCCCACGGTTTCCCGGTAGACCATGCTCCAGGCCGCCTGCAGCGGTCGCATGGGTGTGACCGGTGTATCCATGTGGGAGCTGAAGCGCAAGCCCGCTTGCTGCGCCCAGGCGGCGGGACTGATCTGTGCCGCCCGCTCCGGGCCAATGAAGATATCCCGGTGGCGATCACCCCAGTACCAGGTGTGCGCGGAGAAGAAACTGGGGGTAACCCCCAGTTCCGCCATGCGTTCGATCTGGTCCCTGCGAGCCATCTGCGAGTGAATCAGGATAAAGCGCGGATCCGCCACCGGATGCGCGGCCTGGGCGGCAGCGAAGGCGTCGAGGATGTCGTCGATGGAGGCATCGCCATTGCCATGCACCGCCAGCTGGTAGCCATTGCGATGCAGCTCCAGCACCTGCGCGAACAGGCGCTCGCGCACCACGGCGGGATAGCCGCGGTAGTCCGCGTCGCCGTGGTAGGGCGTGTGGTAGGGCCGGGTCAGGTAACCGGTGAAGCCCTGGATGCTGCCGTCGGCAATGATCTTCACCGCGCCCATCTGCAGCCGCTCCCGCTCATAGGCCGTGGGGTCGTAGTCACCGGCGGCAATCAGGTCGCGGAAATCCTCTTCCATGGGGAACAATTGCAGGCGCAGGGGAATCACCCCGAAACGACTGGCGAGCGAGAGGCCCCGCGCCATGTCAGGGGGGACACCGCCCCCCTGGGCAGTGGTGACGCCATAGCGGGCGTATTCCCGTACCGCAGCCCGGATCATGCCGAGAAAATCCAGGGCACCGAGATCCAGCATCTTCGCCGCTACCGGCAAGCGCGCGGTCTCTTCCAGCAGGCCGTTGGGCTCCCTGGAGCCGGCCCGGCGGGCGATGATCCCGCCTTCGGGGTCCGGCGTGTCGGCGCCGATGTCCACTGCCGCCAGCGCGGCGCTGTTGGCGACCACCATGTGCCCGGAGATGTGCAGGATTGCCACCGGATGCTCCGCAGAGACGGTGTCCAGCTCCGCCCGGGTGGGGTGCCGTCCCTCCGCCAGCAGGGTGTCATCGTAGCCGAAGCCGGTGACCCACTCGCCTTCGGGCACTACCGCCGCCCGCTCACGCAGTGCCGCCAGCAAGCCGTCGATATCGGTGATCACGCCCAGTGGCGGGCTGTTCAGGTCCGCGGCAACCGTGTCCAGTGCGGAAGCCGGAAAGTGGCCGTGGGCGTCAATGAATCCTGGCAGCAGGGTGCGTCCGCCGAGATCAATGATCTCGGTGCGATCGGTGACCAGCGCCATGATCTCCTCGTTGCTGCCCAGCGCCTCGATGCGATCGGAGCGCACGGACAGGGCCTGCACCACCCGGTTGTCCGCGTCCATCGTCAACACCTCGCCGTTGACGAACACCTGGTGCTCCGGCGCGGCCGGCACCCGCGTGGCGATCGAGAACAGCGTGGCCAGGCCGACAACCAGCGCCACCGTCACCGCGAGCCAGGTTTTCCAGCTCATGCGGCAGCACCAATGACAATATCCGCCAGTCTTGCGCGGTGCCAGCCGGCGTCACCCCACAACATCTGCGAGTGCTTCTGGCGCTTGAAGTACAGGTGCACGTAGCACTCCCAGGTAAAGCCGATACCGCCGTGGCTCTGCACCGACCGGCTGCTGGCATAGGCCGCCATGTCGCTGGCTGCCGCCTTTGCCATGTGGGCAAACTGGGCGGCCTTTTCTGCTTCGGTATCGCAGGCACAGGCCGCGTTGTAGACCAGGGACTTGGCGGCATCAATTTGCACCATGACCTCTACCAGCGGATGCTTGATCGCCTGGAAGAATCCCAGCGGCCGATCGAACTGTTTGCGGGTGCCGACGTACTCCACGGTGGTTTGCAGCTGCCACTCGGCCGCGCCCACCATGTCTGCTGCCAGCAGGGTCCAGATTGCGGGAAAAGCTGCATTCAGTGCCGCCAGGGCGTTGCCACTGACCTGCGTGGCCGCGGCGCCGTCAAAGCATACGTGGGCCTGGTCCCGGGTCAGATCGACAATGGCATCACCTTCCAGGGTCACACCCTGGGCGTCGCTGGGCAGCCAGAACAGGCCCAGGCCACTCGCGGTGCTGGCACAGACCAGGAGCTTGTCGCACTTGGCGGCATCCTGCACAAACCAGGCAGTGCCGTGCAGCGCGCCGTCGCGATACGCTACCTCGGTTGCGGCCGGGTTCCAGTCCCCGTGGCGGTTGGTCAGGGCCAGGGTGGCAGCCTCACCAGCGGCAATATCGGCCAGGGCCGCTGCGCCTTCAGTGCCACAGGCCACCAGCACATAGGTTGCGTTCAACGTTCCCAGCAGCGGGCAGGGAAAGGCCGCGCGGCCCAGCTCTTCCACCAGGCCCGCCACGGCGGCGACCGGCATGCCGACGCCACCGGCGGACTCCGGCACCGCCAGCATGGTCCAGCCAAGGTCCACCAGCTGTTGCCAGAGTTCGCGATCCCACTGGCAGACCGGCGGGCGATCGGGGTTATGGTCAGCAGCGACCAGGGCGTGCAGTTTGTCAGTCGGGAAATGCTCGCGGAAAAACTTGGCTGCGGACTCCTTGAGCAGGGCCGCCTCTTCGCCGAAGCCGTAATTGTTGGGTTGTGCCATGATTTTTCTCCTGTTGCGCGGGCGTCAGCTTATTTGGATTTCGGCAGGCCGAGCACACGCTCGCCGAGGATATTGCGCTGCACTTCGCTGGTGCCGGCGGCAATCGTCATGCCATAGGAATTCATGTAGGCCATGGGCCACTGGCCACGGGCGGGCGCGTTCGGGTCCGCCAGGTACAGCGAAGAGCTCATGCCCTCCACTTCCAGTGCCAGCGAGCCCAGGGACTGGGCGATCTCGCTGGCCAGCAGCTTGTTCTGCAGCAGCAAGCGCATGGGGTGATCCAGCAGAGCCTGTACCCGGGAGCGGCGCTGGTTCTGTTTCAGGCCCTCCTCACGGATCAACTGCTGCATCATTTTGTCGCGCAGGATCGGGTCGTCCGCTGCGGTGCCTTCGCCGCGGCGGGTATTTTTCGCCAGTTCGATGACCGCACTCGAGGAGATGGTATGACTGGACTTGTTCTTCATGCCACCGGCCCGGGGGGTCTGCAATTCGCCGGCACCGCGCTCGTGCAACAGCGTGGTCATGGCGACCTGCCAGCCCTTGCCCAGCTCATCGAGGCGGTAGCGGTTGTCGACTTCGAGATTGTCGAAGATCACTTCGTTGAAACCGGTTTCACCGGTAATCTTGATCAGCGGCCGCACGGTGACGCCCTTGCCCAATGCAGCGCGGATGGGAACAACGAAGTAGGACAGACCGTCGTACTTGTGGGACTTGTCCGTGCGCAGCAGGATGATCATCCACTCGGCGAAGTGCGCCAGCGACGTCCACACCTTGTGACCATTGACCACCCACTTGTCGCCCCTGCGCTCGGCGAAGGTCTGCACGCTGGCGAGATCGGAACCGGCCCCCGGCTCGCTGAAACCCTGGCACCAGATGTCCTCACCGGAAAACAGGCGCGGCAACAGTTCGGCCTTGACCTCCTCCCTGGCATGGTAAAACACGGTCGGCGCGGCCATGCCGAGGCCGATCACATTGGGCAGGAACGGGGTGCGCGCCGCCAGCATCTCTTCATTGGCGATTTTCTGGCAGTCCTTGCGCCCGCCGCCGCCGACCTCGACCGGGTAGTCACAGCCGACCAGTCCGGCGTCGTAGGCCGATTTTTGCCAGGCCTGCAAATAGCCCAGCTGCTCGGTGGTCATGATTTCCAGCGGCGACTGTGGCAGGCGCACCGGCGGCTCGCCCGGCTTGTTGGCCTGCAGCCACTCCCGGCAGTAAGTGCGAAATTCGGCCTGTTCCGGCGTGTCCTTGCGGGCGGTGTCCTCTGACATCGTAGGTTCCTCAATAATGGGGTGGTACTTCGTGGGAAGGTACTGGCGCGCCCTCCTCCGCTTGCTGCGCCTGCTCGTCCTGGCGCTGCTTGAGCAGAGTGAGCTGGCGTCGCAGGGTCAGCAGGTCCTGCTGCTGGAGTGCCAGCGCGGACTGCAGCGCCTGCAGCGCGTCTTCCTGGAATGCCGCCTGACTTTGCAGATATTCCAGCTGTTTTTGCAGTTCTTTTTTCTTCATCCGGAATCCTGGGCTGTCAGGCGATTCAAAAGCAGGCGGGAGGCTAATATACTCCGCGGGATCGCTCAATCCTCTGGAACCCTCATGGCCAAAAGTGACCGCACAAACTCCCGCCTGGTTTACTCCACTGACGGCGGTCGTCTCTGCCCCCAGTGCCAGCGCCCGGAGGCTGCCTGCGTCTGCGGCAAGGCCCGACCGGCCGCCGTGGGCGACGGCACTGTGCGCTTGCACCGGGAAACCAAGGGTCGCGGCGGCAAGGCGGTGACCATCGTCCGGGGCCTGCCGCTGGCGGGCGCCGAATTGAAGGCACTGGCGACCGCATTGAAGCAAAAATGCGGTGTCGGCGGCTCGGTAAAGGGCGACGACATCGAAATCCAGGGCGATCAGCGCCAGGCTCTCCAGCCTGAACTGGAACGCCGTGGCTATCGGGTAAAAGTAGCCGGAGGCTAGTTATGTCGGATTTTAACCACATTTGGCGGCACGATACCCACATAATAGCCACAAAATAACAGCGAACCCGTTGCTGTACGCGGCTCCAAAAACGCCATTTACAGTCACCTTTCAAAACTTTTGTAAATAGTACGCTGCAAGCTGTTATTTTTATTGGCTTTATTGATTTCCTGTGCTAAAACTGCGTTGCGAGTGAGGAAACTGCCGGTACCGGGAGCAATATCCGGGTGCAGACAAGAACAACCCCCGCCGCGCGGATCATCAGGAGAGACGGCCTATGTATGTCACCGCGGACCATCTGAGGGAGCAGGTCATCCGACCGACCCTCAAGTACCTGGGTGTCTGGACCCCTGCCAGCGAGGATTTTCTGCTGCAGTCGGCGGTCTCCGCACCGGAACTGGGGCTGTTCTCGGCCCGCAATACCGGCCTCGGCCTGTTTCATATCACCGCCGTACAACACCGGGATATCTGGGACCGCTATCTGGCGTTCCGGCCGGACATGGCCAGCCGGGTGCGGGGGCTGGCCAGCCAGCGCGCTTTCCTCAGCGACCCGGACAGCGAGCTGCAGACCAATCTGAGCTATTGCACCGCGATCGCCTGGCTGCTGTATCAACGCTCACGTGTCGACACAGACACTCCGGCACAGGAAGCAGTCGCCAGCGCTACCGCCTGACCCGGCCCCGCTGCCGCAGCGCCTGCCAGTGTGGCAGGTCCCCGGGCCGATCAATATCCTGCAGCGGCTGCAACCGGGCCACGGCAAGTCGCGCCGCCTGTGCCCGCGTCAGTGTTTCCGCCAGCACCCTTGAGCTACCCCAGCCCACACCGGTAAAGACCGCATCCACCGGCCTTTTCGCGCCGATCAGCACATAGCCGCCATCCAGCGCGGGACCGAGCACCAGGTCTGCCGCGTCCAGGGCTGCGAGTGCCTGCTGTAAATAACGGCCACCGAGTCCCGGGCAGTCGCTGCCGACCAGCAGCACCCGATCGGCGCGGGCAAGGCCGTCGTTAAGGGCGTGGCGCATGCGCTCGCCCAGATCAGCCCCGGCTTGCTGCCGCAACGCAAGCTGCCCCAGGGACGCGCAGTCCCGAAACAACGCGTGACCGGTAGCGCCCGCAACCCACAGTTCTACCGCACCGAGAGCGGACTCGAGCAGGGTTTCGCAGGTCCAGAGCACCAGTTCCGAGTGCAGCGCACAGGCCTCAGTGGCGGAGAGCTGCGACAACATGCGGGTCTTCACCCGACCCGGCTCGGGAGCCCTGGCAAACTGCTGCAGGACGACGCGCTCAGCCACGGGGACCATAGTAGATCCGCCACAGTCGTTGCGGGCTCACGCCGAGGGCGTAGGCCAGACGCAGGCCCCACATCTGCAGCACCGTGCGCAGCAGTCCCCGCTGCTCCCAGCGTCGGGCCGAGGTCTCCACCACCAGCGCCGGCACCAGCGGCCGCACCTGACGGCGCAGGCGCTTGCTGAGTTCCACGTCTTCCATCAGGGGGATGGAGGCAAAGCCCCCGCAGGCCAGAAACAGGTCCCGCCGCAGGAACAGCATCTGGTCACCGGTACCGATACCACTGCAGCGTGAGCGTCGATTGATCGCCCGCTCGAGCACCCGGAACACCGCCCTGCGGCCGTCCAGCCGCAGCGGGAAAAAGCCCCAGCGGGGCTCCAGCTGCAGCACCCGCCCCAGGGCATCGGCGGCAAACTGCGGCTGGCTGTCGGCATGCAGGAACAGCAGATAATCCCCACTGGCGACGCGAGCGCCCAGGTTCATCTGCGCCGCCCGGCCCGCCTCCCCCAGCAACAGCTGGGTAGCGCCCGCCATGGCTGCGGCCACCGTGTCATCGCTGCTGCCACCATCGACCACAATACGCTGGGCAGCGGGAAAATCCCGTTCCAGCGCCGCCAGCAAGGGGCCGATGCGCAACACCTCGTTCAGCACCGGGATGACAAAGCTCAGGCTGGGGCCGGTCATCGCATGCTCAGTAGGTCAGCCTGCGCTCCTGCTCGGTCAGGAGAGTGCCCTCCTCCCCGAGCAGGTACTTGAACACCAGGTTATAGGCGAGCACGGCCTTGACGTAGTTGCGGGTCTCGCGAAACGGGATGGTCTCGATCCAGACATCCACCGGCACGGTCTGCTCCGGTTTGTTGCGCCAGCGGTCGACCCGGTGCGGCCCGGCGTTATAGGCCGCCATCGCCAGCACCCGGTTGCCGCCGTAGCGATCCAGCAGCTGCCGGTAATAGGCACTGCCCAGCAGCACATTGTGTTCGACATCGTACAGCGCCTGGTCACTGTGGCTGGTCTTGAGCTGGGCCGCCACCTGCTTGCCGGTAGCCGGCATGACCTGCATCAGGCCGCGGGCACCCACCGGCGAGCGAGCGCCGGCATAGAAAGCGCTCTCGCGGCGGGCGATGGCCATCAGCTCGGTAACCGGCACCTGGCGCTGGCTGGCGTGACGACTGAAGGTGTCCTGGTAGGGCGTAGGAAAGCGCAGGTCCAGGGCATCCCAGGCCTGGGCCTTGTTGGCTGCGTCGATGGCCATGCGGTGCCAGCCGAGATTGGAGGCCAGCGTCGCCAGTTCCTGCTGCTCCGCCGGCGTAGTGACTTGCAGTACCTGGTACCATTCCGAGTGCGCCAGATTCTCCTCGTCGTGATGGTACAGCTCCTGTATCCGCCGCACTACCGGCAACTGCCGCAGCGGCTCCGCCCGCTCCGGTGCCAGCACAGTGACCTGATGGTTGAAGGCCGGCGGCTGCCCCAGCCGCTCCGCAGCCAGAAATCCGTAGTAATCGCGTTCCCTGGCCACATCCCGCAACAATGCCTGCGCCAACTCACGTTCGCCGGCGCGCTCGTGCACCACGGCCTGCCAGTAACGCCAGCCAGGATCCCCACGGGCCTCCAGCGAAAGCTTCTGCAGATTGGCCGCGAGCGCCGCCCAGTCCTGCTCCTGCAGGGCCCAGCGCAGGCGGATTTCCACCAGGCTGTCATCGCCGAGGCGAGCCAGTGCCTGCTCCACCCAGGGCAGGTTGTCCTCGGACCTGGCGAACAGGCTGCGCAGCACCAGGGCTTTCTCCGCCAGCGCCCGCTGCGGCTCGCTGAAGTGCATTTGGCCAGCGTAGTGCAGCCACTGCTGCAGGGCCGGGACCGGCTTGTAGCGGGCGAAGTAGGCGCTGCCGTAGGCGACGATATCCGCGGCTCGGGGGTCATCCGTCGCCGGGACCAGGCTGCGCATTCGGTCGGGGCTGCTGTACACCGCCAGCAAGCGCTCTGACCAGGGACGCAGGCTGTCGCTACCCTTGCGGGCAACGTAGTTCATCAGCGATCGCTGGCGCGCCTCAAAGGCCTTGAGCAGGCGCGCCCAGACAATGTCGTCACTGAGTTGCCCCGCTTTCTGCCAGGCCGCAAACAGCGGGTCACAGGCCTTGGGTCGCGACTCGCCGTGCACCCACAGGCGCTCGGCGCCCTCCCAGGCCGCCAGCGGATCGCCCCCGGCCAGGCGGGCGCGGAAGTAGTAGCACTTCAGGTCAATACTGTTGGGCTCGGTGGGCATCACCGCGAGAAAATCGCGCCAGCGACCGTCCCTGCCTGCCTGCGACAGGTAGCCGGCGAGAAAGCGGTTGGGCAGCGGCGAGCCCTGGCTGCGCTGCAAAAACAGATTGGCGTCACCCGGGCGCACCTGCCTGGTTTTGCGACTGAGCTCGAAGTAGTCGAGATAGATGGCCAGTGGATACTCTTCCAGCCCCGGACGCAGCTGCTGGTATTCCGTCCACTGGCCGCGATCGATGGCGCGGATCGCGCTGCTATAGCCCTCGCGCGCCAGGGGCAACTCTGCCGCCTGCAGGGACAGGGTCGGCACGACAGCGTGAGCCAACAGGAGCAAACAGACTACCCGAAACCGCACAGGGCAAACCTCACTGACTGTGACCCCAGGGCGACCGCCGCGGTACGCGGCAGCCATTCACAGAGCGCTAGGGTGATACGCTGCGGCGCAATTTGCAAGCCCGGCGGCTTGCCCTGCCGGCCTCTACAAGCGGCGCAGGCGCAGGGGCAGGTCGTCCCGCAGCTTGGGCAGGGGTACCGACTGGAAGCTGGCCCGATGTCCCGGCGGCAGGCTGATTTCATAACGCTGCAGGAACAGGTGACTGAACAACCGTGCCTGCATGTTGCCAAAGTGCATCCCGATGCACTTGTGGGCACCGCCGCCGAACGGCATGAAGGCGAAGGGATGCCCCTTCTGCTCCTGCCGCGGCGGCAGGAAACGATCGGGGTCGAAGCTGTCCGGATCGCGCCAGTACTCCTCCATCCGGTTGGTAAACATGGGGAACTGGAACACGAGGGTATTGGCCAGGATGTCGACATCACCCAGCTTGCAGTCGCGGATAGTGCGCCTGGCCATCACGCCTACCGAGGGATGCAGGCGCTGCGACTCGAAGAACGCCGCCTCCAGCAGGGGCAGCGCCGGCAGGTCGTCGTAGCCCAGCGGGCCGCTGGGATTGACGGCCCGGCCCTCCTCGCGGATGCGCTGCTGCCACTCGGGGTAGCGTGCCAGGTAGTACATCATGTGGGTCAGGGTACTGGTCGTCGTGTCGTGGGCGGCAAACAGCAGGAAGTTGGCGTGATCCACCAGTTCCCGGTCCGAGAACAGCTCCCCGTCGGGCCGGGTTTCCTTGGCCATGTAGGCGAGCATGTCCCTGCGCTCTTCCTGCCGGGCGGCGGGCAACAGGCTGGACAGGTAGGCCTCGATCAGGCGCTTGCCGCGCTGGCCGCGGCGGAAGCGGAACCCGGGCAGGTCGACATGGAACAGGCCCAGCATGCCCTCGGTAATGTCGATAAACGCCCGCGACAGCTCGCCCGCGACCGCGCTGCCGCCATCGACGCCGTAGAACACTTTCAGCGCCATCGCCAGCAGCAGTTCCTTGATCCGCGGGAAGAAGCGGAAGTCCGGCAGCTGGTCCCAGGTCTGTATCCCCTGCTCCAGGATGGGATTCATGAGGTCCACATAACCGCGCATGGCGGCGGTCTTGAACCCGGTCTGCATGATCCGGCGCTGGAACTTGTGCTCTTCGAAGTCGTTGCCGAGCAGATAATACTCGCCGAAATAGGGGGTGAGAGACCACTGGTAGCCCATCTTGGCGGAAAAGTTCTGCTCCTTGTCGAGCAGGATGGTCTGGGCGTGATCCGGGCCCAGCGCCAGCACCCCGCGCTGGCGCGCCATCTGGATACGCGACACGGGGCCGTACTGGCGATAAAAACGCCGCGCCAGGCCCAGCTGGTCGCGCAGCAGTTCCGGCGTTATTCCCAGCAGGGGCCAGCCGAATTCCCCCGGCAGGTGCGCCAGGTCCGTGCAGTCGGGGGCGAGAGTGTAAGCAGTGTCTGTGGCCATAAACTAATACCTGTTAGCTTGCGACCATTCTGGCACATCGCCGTGACTTCTGGCTACTGCCGCACGCGTGGGGGAGCCGCCCGGGATTGGTTACAATGCCGACGCCACTCTCGGGACTCGACGCCACATGACTGCATTGCTCCGCCCCGCCACTCTCTGGCTACTCCTGCTGGGCTGCCTGGTCGCGGGCTGCGTGGACCTGCAACAGAGGAGCGCACTGGAAGCCCCCGCACATCCCTTGCTGAACCAGGTGTGGTCCACCGGGGCGCAGCGCTTTATCGGCATCGACGAGTTGCAGCAGGCGCTGGCGGACGCCGACTTTGTGCTCCTCGGCGAGAACCACGACAACCCCGCTCACCATCAACTGCAGACAAGGATTATCGCCTCACTGCCCTGGCAGGGCACTGCGGTGGCGGGCTTCGAACAGATAAACAGCGATCAGGCAGCGGCACTGGAAACCTGGCTGCAGGCGGCGCCCGAGGACACCTCGGGACTGGCTGCAGCGCTGGACTGGGAGCAGTCGGGCTGGCCGGACTGGGCACTGTACCAACCGGTGTTCGCCGCAGTACTGGCCCGCGGCTGGCGTCCGCTGGACCTGATGTTTCCCGCGGCCACCGTGCGCGCCGTGTTCGGCGGCGGCCTGGAGGCGGCCCTCGGCGCCGACGTGATCGAACAATTGCAAACCGACAGCCTGTTCAGCCGCGAGCAGCGGCTGGACATGCAGGCATTGATGGCCGACTCGCACTGTGGCCGCATGCCGTCAGAGCACCTGGCTGCCATGGTGGACGTGCAGATTGCCCGCGATGCCTACATGGCCTGGCGACTCGCCAGCACCGGCCGGCGGGCCGTGGTAATTACCGGCAATGGCCATGCGCGGCACGACTGGGGCGTGCCGCTGTTTCTGTGGAGACTGAAGCCAGAGGCGAAGGTGGTCTCCATCGCCATGACCGAAATCGCCGCCGACCGGCTGCGGCCCGCGGCCTACGCCACTGCGCAGCCCGCCTGGAGTGACTACACAATATTCACCCCCGCCCACGACCGGGGCGACCCCTGCGCCGGCATCCAGCCGGGGTCGGGTCTCGCACCGTAACATTTCGCGAATGTTTGCGGGCGAGACCGGCCCCCGATTACCGCTACTGGATCTCGATGCGCCGGGGCTGGGGCTCCTCCTGCTTCACCTTCGGTGCTGTCAGCGTCAACACGCCGTCCTTGAAGGCGGCATTGATATCGTCGTCGTGGACATCGCCGCCAAGGTCAAAGCTCCTCAGGTAACGGCCGTAGCGCCGCTCCTGACGGATCACCCTGCCCTCTTTTTCCTCCTGCTGGTTCTGGCTCGATTCCGCCTCCAGGGTCAGCACGCCGTCCTTGACGTGCACGTGAATGTCTTCCTTGTTGACACCGGGCAGCTCAGCGGTGATTTCATAGTGGTCGTCCTTGTCGCGGATATCCACCCGCGGGGCAAAGAACGAGCCCATTTCGTTGTTGCTGCTGGCGGGCGCGAGGAAATTATCAAAAAACCGATCCAGATCAAACGGATTGTTGCGTTGAATCAGAGACATCCGACACCTCCTTTGCAATTGCGGTTAGTCCCAATACCTCTCTCTATATAGGGTATTCCGGGATAATTTCAAGACCGGGGCAGCCGCGCCACAAACCCGGTTGCAATTGGCTACAAGGGGTCTTTTATGCAATGCTCCAATCATCGGTAACCGTCTGTAGAAGTGCGGTCGACGAACCTCGGCAAGAGGGCACTGAATGTGGTTTTAATGGCAGGGTCCCAGGGATTTCGCTTACGCTCGGCAGTTCTCGGACTGTTGGCAGCGGCACTGTACCAGGCCCCGGCGGCGGGCGCAGGCGACACACCCGGCGGCTGGCTGCCGCAACAGGTATCCGTAGCCGCCTTCGGCACCCTGGGCCTTGCCTACAATGACAATCGTGATGTCGAGTTCGTGCGCAATCTGTCGCAACCGGACGGCGCCCGCGGCGGCTTCAGCGCGTTGCCCGACACCATACTCGGTGCCCAGGTCAATTACCGGCCCTCCCCGCGCTGGGAACTGGTGCTGCAGGCCATCAGCAAGTACGACTATCGCGAGGAGGCCACGCCGAGCATCAGCTGGGCCTACCTCGGTTACTCGCCCGGCCCCCGCAGCAGCCTGCGGCTCGGCCGCATCGGGGTCGACAGTTACCTGGATTCAGACACTCGCAATGTCGGCTTCACCTACCTGCCGGCGCGACGACCCATTGAGCACTACGGGCTATTGGAGCTCACCTGGATCGAGGGCGCCGACTTCACCATCAACACCGAGGCCGCAGGAGGCATTCTGACCGCCAAGGCCTATGCGGGAATGGCTGGGGAAAAAATAGTCGACCGCGAGCAGCAGCGTTATTCACTCAATGATTCCAGGGTAATTGGAGGCTACTTGCAGCAACAGTGGGGAGAGCTGCGCCTTCGCAGTGGGGTGTCCGCCATCCGGCTGCAGCGGGAATCGCCCATCCTGGAGCCGCTGCTGGCTGATCTCTCAGGCCTGGACACGCCGGCGGCGGACAGGCTCGCCGAAGACCTCGCGCTGGAAGATAGCTGGATCCGCAACTGGAGCACCTCGCTGGCCTGGACCCAGGGGCCCCTGCAGACCGAGCTCCACTACAACCGGCGCCACGCAGAAAGCCGCAGTCTCGCCGACGGCTACTCGGTGTACGCGCTCGCCGGCTACCGTTTCGGCGCGATCACCCCGTTTATCGGCTATGTCACCGCCGACAGTCAATCCAGCCGTCGGGACCATGGCCTGGAACTCCCCGAGGCGGTGGAGTCGGTGTTCCGCAGCGCGCTCTACGAGCAGCGCAGCTGGCAGCTTGGCGCCCGCTACGACTTCGCCAACAAGGCCGCACTGACCCTGCAGGTCGACCGGGTCGACGCCCCGGTCCCTGAAGGCGCCCTGCTGCGCCAGAGTCGTCCAGGCTGGAATGGCGACGCGACGGTGATCAGCGTAACCCTGGACTTCGTGCTGTGAACCGCGCCATCCACAGCAGGCACCGCGCCGGCTCAACAAGCTTCTGGTTGTGCCTGTGTTTGGGCTCGGCAATACTGGCCGCCAGCGCACGCGCCGAGCTGGTGGTGATCATGCACCCCGACAGCGCCCCGCCCAGCCTCGACCGGCAGGCCATCGTCAACATTTTCATGGGGAGACATTTCAGGTTGCCCGGCGGCGGCGCTGTCGTGCCGGTAGACAATCAGTGCTGTCGCGAGCAATTCTACCGGGGACTGGTCGACAAGACCCTGCCGGAAATCAATTCCTATTGGGCGCGCCTGGTCTTCTCTGGCCGCGGTTCGCCACCGCAGAAAATTTCCACTGGCGCCGAGGTGCTCGACCTGGTCAGCCAGAACCCGGGCGTTGTCGGCTATGTGGAACGCTCGGTGGTCGATGCCCGGGTCGCAGTGGTCTATGCTTTATCCCCGTGAACCATAACAACAAAGGAAAAACCCGGCCGCGGGGCGTACCGCAAATGCGCCTGACTCTGCGTAGCGCGGCACTGATTCTCGCCGTTCTTGTCGGCCTCGGCCTGATATTTCTGGGTGGCGGGATCATGCTGCTGGCGGACAATGAACGCGATCGCCAGTCGAGCTCAATCCAGGGGCTTATCAGCACGGTGGAGCGCACGGCGGAGATAGCGGTCTTTCTGCAGGACCGCGAACTGGCGACCGAGGTCGTGGCCGGGCTGGAGCAGAACAGCAGCGTGCGAGCCGTGACCATTCGCGGTGACCAGGGCCGGGTGATCGCCAGCAGCGCGCCCGGGAATCGGGCACAGACCGCGCCGGCCGGGACCGTGCTGCGAGCAATCAGCTCCCCCTTCACACCGGGCCAGACCATTGGCAGCATCGAGTTGGCGCCGGACCGGGAACAGCTGGAACGGCAGGTCATTCTCCGCATCCGGCCTGCAATCCTGTTCTTCCTGATATTCCTTGCGGTCACAGGCGCCACCCTGCTGGTGGTGTTGTACCGGCAGATTACCCGGCCGATTCAGACCATTTCCCGGCGCCTGCACCGCATTGATGTGGCCAGCGGCGAGCATATCGACATTCCGCAGTCCCACGAAAACAACGAAATCGGCACCATGGTGGGCGACGTCAATCGCATTATCGACCGCATGGCCGCGCTGGTGACCAGGGAGCGCAACCTGCGCCTGCAGCGGGAACTCGAAGAAGCCCGCTTCCGGGCCATCTTCGACAATGCCGGGTCACCCATCTTTCTGGTGGACCCAAACGGCGTGCTCAAATCCTTCAACCTGGCGTTCTCACGCACCCTGGCCGCGGATGCCGGCGCCGAAGCCGGAGCGCAGCATGGCTCTCTGTACAGCCTGCTTGGGGACTCGGGTGCGACAATGCGGGAACTGATTGACGCGTCTGTCAGTAGCGGGCGGCCCCAGAGCGCGGAACTGGAAGTCGACCTGCCGATGGGGAAGCGCTGGTACCAGGTGGTGGTAAACCCGGTCGGCGACGATGAGGTTCAGGGCATCGCCAATGACATCACGGAGCACAAGGTTGCGCAGAAAGATGCCGAGGAGCAGGCCACAACCGACAGCCTGACCGGCATCGGCAACCGGCTGGGCTTTGACCGCCAACTTGCCACAGTGTTCGAATCCTGCCGCCGCCGCAGCGACCGCCACATCGCCCTGATGATACTGGACCTGGACCACTTCAAGGAACTCAACGACAGCCACGGCCACCAGGCCGGAGACCAGGCCCTGGCAAAGGTCGCGGAGCGCCTGCAGCAGGTATTGCGCAGCGGGGACTACCTGGCGAGGCTGGGTGGCGATGAGTTCGCGATTATCCTGGACGGCCCGGTCGACGACCAGGCCCTGGAAGTCATCGCCGACAAGATCATTGCCAGCCTCAACCAACCGCTGCAATTGCCCGATGGCGCCCGGGGACACGTGGGCGTCAGTATCGGCATAGCCATTCACGATCGCCGGGAAGAGGGAACCAGCGCCCTGGTAAAGCGCGCGGATACCGCCATGTACACCGCCAAGGCCGCCGGTCGCAATACCTGGCGCCGGGCACCCGGGGGAGTTGTTTGAAGATGATCGGTGTAACTCGCACAGGCGCCCCTGTCCTGCATATCAATGCGGTGTGGGATGATGAGGCCAAGGTCTGGACCGCTACCAGTGAGGACTTACCTGGACCCGCGACAGAGGCGGCCACACAGGAGGGCCTGCTGCGGAAGCTACGCATGATGGTCCCCGAGCTTCTCGAACTCAACGGCCTGGACCCAGACAGCGGCCTGGCTCCCCAGGAACTTCTTATCCACAGCGAGCAGCGCGCCTCTCTGGCTTGCTGAGGTGGCGCGCTGTCAGATGTGAGCGTCAGCAAGGTACCCAAGCTTCTTGGGCATGGCGCGACTGTCCACGGTTTCCGCGCCACCTTCCGCAACTGGGCGCACGAGCATACAAACTACCGGGACGAAGTCTGCGAACTGGCCCTGGCCCACGTGAACAGCGACACCACCCGGGCCGCATATGCACGTTCGGCGTTGCTTGATAAGCGCCGCCTGCAAATGCAGGACTGGGAGCGGTTTGGCCGTGAGGGATTGCCGGTGAGGGGTAAGGTGATCAGAATTGGGAACGCAGAATGATGAACATGGATGCACGTGGTCCGATGTTGATGTGACCAGCGGCGGCCTTATGATCTGTCAGGGCCTCAGGCCGCTTGGTGGGGAGTCGTATCTCGCTCAACTTTCAGCTTCAGTCCCAGTCCGTGGACGATTTTGGTGAAGCTGGAAAGCTTGGGATTCCCACTCGCTGAGAGCATTTTGTACATGCTTTCGCGGCCCAGGTGGGAGCGGTACGCCAAGCCGGTAATACCGTCTTCTTGGGCTTCAGCGATATTGCGCAAGGCCATCAGGATAACAGTCGCATCACCGTCTTCCAGCGCCTCGCTCAGGTATTCCGCCGCCACTTCGGGATCGCGCAGATGCTCGTTGTGGGTCACTCTGATATTACGCGCCATGAGGATACCTCCGTTGGTGATCTTGCCAGTAGGCTTTCGCCTGTTTGATATCTTTGGCTTGGGTAGACTTGTCACCACCACAGAGCAACAGGTACACCCGCTGCCCCTCCTTGCCGTAATACACTCGATAACCAGGGCCATAGTGGATTCTCAGCTCACTGAGACCGTCACCTATCGGTTGCGAGTCCCCAAACAGCCCCAGCTCCATCCGGTCCACTTGCATGATGACTTTGGCTTTCGCCTTCGCATCACGCAGACCCCCAAGCCAATCGGCATAGGGGCTTTTCCCGTGTTCGTCCGTGTACTCGTTAACGGTATTTTTTGTAGTGGACACATCTTTATTGTATCCCTTAGGATACAATTTGCAACCAGTCTTTTTCTTCTTCGAATTCCAGATCGAGCGCTGCCAGCAAATTCTTCCTCCGTGGCCTCCGGTTGTTCTTCCATGCGGTTGGCTGGGTGCATGGTCGATTGGCGGAACCAAAACCGTGATCGAGGTAACGCGGTGCCTGGAGACCCATCCAACCCAGACTTATCCAAAGACGCCTAGGTATACTGGGCACCCATAACCCGGGTCAGAATTGGATGGAAACCTGGGGCAGTTTTAAACGGCAACCAACAGCCAGTGGTCACTATTTGGTCACTGATTTAGGATTTGGCGATTTTGTTAGTATCCGCTACCGCTTAAACTCTTGTATTTGGTACCCCCGGCAGGACTCAAACCTGCGGCCTACCCCTTAGGAGGGGGTCGCTCTATTCAACTGAGCTACGGGGGCGTTGCGGGCGGCAGTATATCAGCCGTCGATATCCACGCAAATCTTGCCGAAGTGCTGCTGCGACTCCTGGTGGCGGAAAGCGTCGGCCAGCTGGTCGAGGGGGTAGCGGCTGTCGATCACTGGCCTGATGCCGCCGGCCTCAACCGCGGCGATCATGTCCAGCTGCTGGGCACGGCTGCCAACGGTGATGCCGCTAATGCGGGCGTTCTTCTGGAACAGTTCGGCGGTCGGCACCTCGCCCGAAAGACCGGTGAGAACACCGATCATGCTGATACAGCCGTCAAACGCCACCGCCTTGACAGACTGGGCCACGGTACCGGAACCGCCCACTTCCACCACCAGGTCGGCGCCGCGGCCGCCGGTCAACTCCAGCACCCGTCTGCCCCACTCCGGCGTATCGCGGTAGTTGATCAGCTGCTCTGCGCCCAGCGCGGCCAGGCGTTCCAGCTTGGCGTCAGAGGACGAGGTGGCAATTACCCGGCAACCCATCTGGCGGGCGAACTGCAGCGCAAAGATCGAGACCCCGCCGCTGCCCTGCACCAGCACCCAGTCGCCGGGCTTTAGCGTGGTCTCAACCACCAGCGCGCGCCAGGCGGTGAGACCGGCGCAGGTCAGGGTGGCGGCTTCGTGAAAGTCCAAGCCCGCCGGCATGCGGGTGAAGCCCCGGGCCGGCATGGTGACCGTTTCCGCCGCGAAGCCGTCGACGTTGTCCCCGGGGACTCCCAGCAGCTTCTCGTAGGCGGGGCGGCCGTCGAGCCAGTTGGGGAAGAAGCAGCTCAGCACCTTGTCGCCCACGGCAAAATCATCGACGCCCTCGCCCACCGCGGTGACCACGCCGGCGCCGTCGGACATGGGAATGCGACCGTCATCGGTGGGGAGCAGGCCGGTCACTACCACATAGTCATGGAAGTTCAGCGAGCTGGCCTTGACCGCCACCTGGATTTCACCGTGACCCGGAGCGCGGGGCTCAACCTCGATCTGTGCCAGCTGGTCCAGTCCGGCGGGCCTGGGTACCGATATTGCGCGCATGCATGCTCTCCTTTAAATGTCGGGTTATGTACGCCCTTTTCAGGCTGTGCCGCGGGCGATGAGGCCTGCAATGTAAGCAATGTGCAGCGCAACCACAAGCAGCGTCAGCTGCAAACGCAGGGAGGCGTACCAACCGCTGCGGCTGCCACTGCTGCGTTCGTACCACAGAGTCGCCAGATAGCCCAATGCCAGCAGTCCGGCGGCGATCACCGCCTGCGCGGTCAAAACACTGAGGGCAGCGAAGATGACGATGCCGTTGCTGACCACCAGCCGCAGCAGCTTGTCGGCGCCCTGCCGCTGCATGGCGGTGCCCCAGAGGCTGCCGGCGAGAAAGCAGAGTATGGCCAGTGAATAGATGACGAAGCCCTGCTGGGACAGAGTCCGGAGATAGTCGCGCAGAAACCAGATGCCCAGGACAAAAAGCAGGAAGGGCAGAACGCCGGCAAAGCCCAGCCCCCTGATTGTCAGTGCCACCATGGCGCCGCTGTCAGTCGCCGCGTTTTTCGATCACCAGCAGGATCTCCCCTACCCGGATGCCGAACTTTTTCATGGACGACTCGTTGATCAGCATGGTCGGATTGACCAGGTACATGCGATCGTCGATGCGCAGGTCGAGAGTGCCGTCGTTATAGGGAATGCGCAGCACGTAATCGAGAAACATGCTGTTGCCGGCGAGGGTAATCCGGCCGTCGCCGACGACGTCGCCGGCGGTGCCAATATAACTGCCGTCGTCCTGCGGGGTCAGGGTCCACACCCGACGCTCGGGCTCGCCATCGTCAAAGACAAAGTCCTCTTCCAGGGTGCCGATGCCGTCTTCCCACCAGGCCTTGATGTCGGCGTTGAAGTAGCGGATGACTTTGCCGCCACGATCCTTGATCACCCCGTGGGCAGTCAACTGCCCCTGGAAGAACTCCTCCGGCACCAGCAGCGGCCGATTGTCCGCATAGTCCTGCACGGTCACGGGGCTACAGCCGGCCAGACCGAGAGTCAGGGCCAGCAACAGGGAAACAGCGATTAAAAGGCGCATGCAGGATCTCGCAGACTGTGTGGGTTCACACAGACTACGCAGAAGAGCCGGTATGGGATCACCGGCGCGGTGGACTACAGGGTAAAACTCACGCCGACGACCTGGCTGCAGGCCTGGCTGTCGACAAAACTGCGCAGGCGCGCCTGTATGCCGGACACATCCTGCTCCGGGATGCCGAACATGAGGCCGTCGAAGTATCCCAGGGCCTTGGCGAAAATTACATCGCCATCGGCCGCATCGTATTCATCCAGCACATCATCGGTCAGGGCCGCGTAATCGTCTTCATTGAGATAGCCGAGGGAGTCCTGGGCCAGCACGCAGCTGAGGCGCTTGGCAGCGGCAAATTCGTCCGGGCCCAGCGCCAGGGCATGGACCTGCGTTGTGGCAATCAGCAGCAGTGCAGCAATAAGTAAACGCATGGTACTCTGTTCGTTCCTGATTCAGGGTGTCTGTAGGCGCTGATATTAGTGCGCGTTTGTGACACTCGTGTGACAACAATATGAATTCTCAGGGGGAGCAATAGCCTATGAGCCTGCGCGTCATCGTCTGGGGCACCGGCAACGTCGGCCGCCCCGCCATCCGGGCCGTTCTCACCCACGCCGACCTTGAGCTTGCCGGCGTTGTGGTCGCCAACCCGGACAAGGTCGGGGTCGATGTCGGCGTGCTGGCGGGTCTGGCGCCCATCGGCCTTGCGGCCACCGATGACTGGCCTGCGCTTCTGGCCACGGGTGCGGATGCGGTCGTCTATGCGGCGACCGCGGACACTCGCCCGGAAGCTGCCATGAGCGACCTGCTGGCCTGCCTCAATGCCGGCTGTGACGTTGTCGCCAGCGGCCTCTATGCGTTTCTGCACCCGCAGACAACCCTGCCCGAACTGCTTGCGCCGGTTCAGGCGGCCTGCGACCGGGGCAACAGCTCCCTGTTCGTGTCCGGAATCGACCCGGGCTGGGCCATGGACATGTTGCCGGCACTGGTCAGCGGCACCAGCTCTGCCATCACCGAGATCCGCAGCCGGGAAATCTTCAACTACGCACTCTACGACCAACCCAGGGTCGTGCGCGAGGTAATCGGCTTTGGTGGCTCGATGGATACCCTGCCGATCATGCTCCACGACTTCGCCATCGAGATGGTCTGGGGACCCATGGTGAGGCTGGTGGGCGACGCCCTGAACTGTCCGGTCAGCGCCCTGGAGGTTGCTGTTGAACGGCAAGCACTGCAACGGGACATCAGGATACCCACCATGGGGCTGTTCGAGGCCGGCACCCAGGGTGCCTTCCGCTTCGAAATAGCCGGCATTACTGCCGGCGCGACACGCTTTGTGCTTGAACATATCACCCGCATCGACGACAGCTGTGCCCCGGACTGGCCCTACCCCCCTGAGGGCCAGGGCTGCCACCAGGTCCTCATCCGCGGCAATCCCAACATCACCCTGAGCCTGCATGCTGACGATGAGTACGAGGTCGGCGCCGGCGGCGGTGGCAATGCCTCGGCGGCCTGCTGGCTGGTCAACGCCATCCCGGCGGTATGCGGGGCCGGGCCCGGTATCCTGAGCGTGCTCGACCTGCCCCGGGTTGATGGCAGCCGGCAGTTGGGCAACCGGCTGCCCTGAACTGGCAAAAAAAACGCCGGCACAGGGCCGGCGTTCAAGCGGGGGTATTACTGTTCTGTCAAAGTGCCATTACAGCGACCCGGGAATGGTCCAGCCTTCATACCACAGGCTGCTGGCGTTCGGATCCACCGCGCCGGCATAGTCAGTGACGTCGAAGAAATCGGGGTCAGCGACGCTCACCGGGTAGGTGGCGTTGATGTCTTCGATATCCAGAGCGCCAACTGCAGACGACTCCGGCGCCTGGGATGCGTAGTTCTCATCCAGTTGCACATCGGACACCAGTGACGGCAGCAGGACCACATCACCGCTGATGTCGCAGTCCGCCACCACGTTGGTGTAGACCAGCTCGGTGCCTACCTGAGCAGCCCGCGAGGCGTCGACGCAGGTAGTCTCGCCCTGGAAGGCGTCGTCGTAGGTGAACACAGAGTGGTGGACAAAGCCGCCAGAGGTGGCCTTGAACACCGCCGCCTTGGCATTGGCACCATTGCCGATAAAGGTCGCGTTGGCGATGGTCGGGATGGACAGGAAGTCCAGGGTGCCCTCGGTGTCCGCCTCGATCAGGTTGCCGCTGGCATCGGGACCCTGGATGGCAAGTAAGTACTGCACGTTACCGTTCCAGCCCTCGTCCCAGTCGATGGAGTCATCCTGGTTGCCGGTGAGCACCAGGTAGCGGGTGCTGACGGTGCCGCCGTAGTACTCGATGCCGTCATCGGCATTGTTGTGGATCTGGATGTATTCCATCTCGGTGCCGGCGCCGACCCCGATCAGGGAAATTCCGTTGATCTCATTGCCGGTGGCGAATTCGAAACCGCCCTCGGCCACGACCACGTAGCGCAGCACACCGCTGCTGTCGTCGGGAGAATAACCACCGCCAAAGCCGGATTCACCTTCGGAGTCGATGTTGCAGGCCACGGCACCCATGTCCGCCGTCAAACACTCGTTGTGCGGAGCGTAGCCGTGCAGGATCAGGCCGCCCCAGTCGCCGACGCCGTCAAAGCCGGGGTCGTCAGAACTGAAAATGATCGGTGCGTCGGCCGTACCCTCGGCCATGATCTTGGAGCCGCGGGTGATGATCATGTTGGCGAAGCTGCCGGTCTGGCCCTTGATCTGGGTGCCGGGCTGGATGCTGATGGTGGCGTCGACCACCGTGTCGCCATTGGCAAGGATACCCTCGTCAATCGACATTTCCTGGTTGCCGTTGCCCACGGTAACCCTGGACTCCATGTACCAGACCTTGTCGCTGGTCAGGGTGCGGTCAACCAGGATAGTAGCCGGCAGTTGGCACACATCGTTGCCGTCAGCGTCCTTGGGCCGGGCGGAAGACCAGTCCGGGCAGATGGAAGTGGTGCCGGTGTCGCCACCGCCGCCGTCCGCAGGCGGGTTGGTAATGGTCGTTGGCGCGTCAATGTTGATGTTGGCCTCGTCGCCTTCGGAACATCCGTAAAGGCCACCGAGAGAGCTGAGCACCGCCGTAGCGATTGCCAATTTTTTCAGTTTCATAACTTCTCCTGGGTTTTCTCTGGTAGGTTTAATTTACTGCTGCCCCACGGCGAGCTTCCGATCAGAACTGCCAATCGAATCCTGCTTTCACTTCAAAGCCGCGCTTGTATTTCTGGAATACATTGCCGCCCTGCGTGAACTCCACTTCCGCATCCAGAATGTTTTCCAGCTTGGCGCGGAAGGTGAAATTTTCTGAAATGCTGTAGCGGTACACCAGGTTCACATCCAGGCGCGGCTCCAGAATCACGTCAGGCTGACCCGATACGCCGACGTCGACAATGGTGTCGCCAACCTGGTTCAGCAACAGCGTCAGCTCGTGGCCGCGGGCGATATCGTCATAGCCGAATATCAGGTTGGCTGTGTACTCCGGCGCACCCTGCAATTCGCGCTTGCTGGCGTTAAGCAGGGTGACTTCCGAGTCGATATAACTGGCGTTGGTCGCCACAAAGAAACTGCGGGTGAAGGATTCATCGAGGGGAAAGTCCTTGCGACCGTCGATCTCGACGCCCAGGATCTCACCTGACTCTGCGTTCTGGAAGGTACGCGAGTTACCCGCAGTGCCCGAGGCGGGCTGCACCACACGCTCGATGGGATCTTTCATGTCCTTGTAGAACACGGCCACGCTGAGCGACTCCTGGTCCGACCAGTACTTTTCCCAGCGCAGGTCGTAGTTGGTCACGTCCGACACACCGAGGTTGGGGTTACCGCGGACCCGGAAATTGAACTCCTTGTCGTAGAAGGTCGCGTTCGAGGTCTCTTTGAAGTCCGGGCGCGCGACGGTCTTCGACACCGCGAACCGCAGCTGCTGGTCATCGGTAATGAACCAGTTGAAGCTGAGGGTCGGGAGCACCGAATTCTCCTCCAGCACAGACTGCTGGGGCCCCTGCGCCCCGGAGAGACCAAAGGTATCGGTAACCTGCTCGTACTCCTCATAGCGCACGCCGAGCACCAGCTGATACTTCAGGTTCCACAACGCGTCGTAAGAGAGGTACACACTGTTGAGGTCCAGTTCGGCCTCGTAGCTGTCGCTGGGCAGCGTCTTGTTCTGGAAGGTGAAGCCGGTGCTGGGGACGCCAGTGATGGTGTCGTCGTTAATGACGTCAGAGATCTGCAGGTTCGGCGCGCTGTCATCGATCGCCAGCAGGCCACCACCGAAACCGTAGGTATCAGAATCCGAGTCCCGCTCGCGGGTAATGCCGTTGATGCCAAACTCAAGCGTGGACTCCAGATTGCCGTTTGAGAACAGATACTCCAAATCCACTGACGCATCGAGGTTGTCATCCACCAGGTCGTCGTAGCGGCGGGTCAACTCGGGAACCTGCAGGTTATAGATACCGTCGTTGCCCTGCAGGTCGAAGCGAACGTCGCGACGGTCCGGCGCATAGCGCTCGGCGCGACTGGCAGTTGCCTGCCAGTTCACGGTCCAGGCTTCTTCGCTGCCGAGAATGTGCTCACCGGCAAGCTGCTGCGACAGGAACTGGCGCTCTTCCCATTCAATGGACCAGCCTAGTGAAGGGTTCAGCTCATCGCCATCAAAGCCATCCTCCACCCGCACCGATTCGCTGGTGACGCGGGAAGCGATGGTGTTGGAGGTGTAGCTACTCTGCCCGACGTTAAGGCCTATGGACAGCAGGCCGCTGGCATCAATGTCATTGTCGAACTGCTCAAAGGTGAAATCGTCCAGAACCCGCGAAGCGTTGACCCCGCCATAGGTCCTGCGCACGCCGTCCTTGCGCACCCCGCGCTCATTCTTGTAGTTGCCCGCCACGAAGTACCCCAGTTCAGAGCCACCGAACAGATCGAGGTCGAAGACGTCGCCATAGCTGAGGCCGAGGGATACATCCGGGGCCGCGGTCTCGGTGTCGTACTGGAAATTGTCTGTCAGGGCGTTCGCACCCAGCTTGCCCAGTTCACGCTGGACTGCGGGATTGAGGAACTCCGAAAATTCGAATATTTCGGCGACGGCGTAGGCAATGGCCGGCCGCTGCCGCTCGCCATCGTCCCAGCCGAGGAAGTCGAAATCACCGCTGGCGGGATCGACGAATGCGTCCTTGCCGGTGGTGCCATCGACATAGCCAAGCTGGAAAGTGAACTTGCCGGTACGTTCGTTGGGGAAAGTCCGGGTATTGATCTGCAGATTACCGCCGGTACTCTCCCCCGGCATGGACGCCAGAAAGCTCTTGCGGATGTCCAGCTGCTCCACCATGCTGCTGGGAAACAGGTCCAGTGGCACACTGCGCTTGGTCGGGTTGGTACTGGGGAGCGTTGCATTGTTCAGGGTGCTGCTGACATAGCGATCACCGAGCCCGCGAATGAATACAAACTGGCCGTCCTGCACCGTTACGCTGGGTACGCGGATGACGGAAGCCGCAACGTCGGTATCGCCAAAGCGCGCCAGCTGCTCGACGTCCAGGGTATTGACCACGTTGGTGGAATAACGCTCGCTCTCCTGCAGGCCGCCCGTGGGCATGCTGGCGATTACCGTTACTTCCTCGAGCTGCGGCATGCTGATGCCAATGCTGCGTTGCTGGGGACTGCGCAGATTGAAATCGGACCCCTTGGCCACGTTGGCGATCACACGGTAGTCTTCAACACTCTGACTGCCGAACTCGGGGTGAGTAATGGTCAACGTATACAGGCCGCGGGGAGCTTCCAGCACGTAACTGCCATCGGCCCCCGTGATTACCGAGCGGGAGATCGCGCCGGAGAGCTCTACCGTAACACCGGCAACCCCTTCGCCGGCAGAGGTGATACGACCCTGCACAAGTCCGGTCGCTGCGCGGGCACGCTGTGCCGCGGTCTCCGAGGTAAAATAGGACTCGACGGAGGCAACCGGCGATTGGCCTTCGTCGAGGCGAATGAATACGTCGGCGAGCTGGCCCTCGGCGACATCAAAGCGGAAACTGTGCAGGATCCGCTCGCCATCCACTACCTGAATACTGTGAGCGCCCGAGGTCAGGTCGAAATACACTGCGCCACTCTCGTCGATTGGCTTGCGCACGCTGCCATCGAGGACAATGGTCAGGCCCGGCGCAACGACGCCGTCCCTGCTCACCTGGACAACCAATTCATCCGCTGCCTGGACTGACAGGGCTGAACAAAGCAGAACTGCTGTGGCGCTCAAGCGAGAAAACAGTGGTTTCATTCTGGGGTCCCAATGATCCGGTTGAAAACGGTCGCGGCGCTGAGGCTTGTGCTGGTGCCCGCAGCTCGCGGCTGGGACAATCCTAGTGGCACTTGATGACACTAATGTGATCGCAATGTGACGTTTTTATTGCAAGCGCGCAGTCAAGAAAACTTCATGGAGTTGTCGCTTTGCTGCAACATCCGCATTGCAGCATGCGCCCTGTTCCCTCGATGGACAGGAGCACTACCATGCAGCGCACCAGCCACAGCAACGAACTGAACCAGAAGGAGCGGGCCCGGCGGGAAATCGAGCGCCAGGTCGAGGACTTTCTCAACAAGGGCGGCCGGATCTCGGTGGTTGACACCCAGCGCCAGCAATCCGCGGCTCTGCTGGGCACTGCCTGGCGTGACTACGATGAGGCTGTCGAACTGCTCAACTAGCCACCAACGCGCCGGAGCACGACGATCATGCTTGACATTCGCCAGGTGCTCGAAGCCCGCTACCCGAATCATCTGGAACAGGATGGCGGCGCTGTATACCGACACGCTGTTTGCCTTCGGGCCGGGCATGCAGCCGTACCTGCAGCAGGGGCTGGAACTGGGACTCAGCTTTGTCCAGCCCCGCTACCAGACCCGGCACAGCCTCGACTACCTGTGGCTGGGGATCGGTGCCTTCCTGCGCCGGTACCCGGGCTGCGGCTGGATATCGAGCCGCGCAGCCCGATCACGTCGCCCGCCGGGCTGCAACCCCTGTTCGCCGCGGACCGCGGGCCTGCGGACGCCGAGCGCGACTTCAAGGTGCTGCAGGAGAGGCTGGCGGCCAGTGGCCTGCGCGTGCCCACCCTGTTCAACCACTATGCCCAGGTGGCGGAGCCGGCAGGTGTCGCCATCACGGCCTTCAATGTGGACCGGGATTTTGGCAACTGCGTCGATGGCTTTGTGCTGGTGGACCTGGAGCAACTGAAGCCGCGCAAGCGCAGGCGCTACCTGGAATGCGGGAACGGGGGTGGCAACTCCGTACTGGAGCCGGACTGATCCCGCGCCGACAGGGCCTGCTGCACCACTTCGGCAACGAGCCAGAGGCGATCCTGGCCCCAGGCCGTGGCGAGAGTACTGCCGTCCGCGTCCACCAGCCTGAAGCCGGGCACGCCCCAGCAGTTGAAGGCATACATGGCCTCGCGGTTGGCCTCAAGCAGCGCCTCCCAGCCCGGTTTCCCCAACTGCGCCGAGGCCTCGCGCCAGGACAGGCCGGCCCGCTCCACGACCTTGCGCAAAACCCGCTTGTGCCGGGTATTGCGCCCCTCGACAAAAGCCGCCTGCAGGAAACTGCCCAGCAACTCCACCCGCTTGCCCTCGGCATCCGCCAGCGGCAATAGTGAGTAGCAGCGCCGCACCGGCTCGCCGATAGGGTCGTAGAAAGGCCCCAGCGGGACCCCCAGGGCGCGCGCCTCGCGGCCGGCATCACTGAAGATGTACATGCCCTTGTCGCGGGTGGCCGCCACCCCGCGCATGACCATGGGCAGCACCGGGCGCAGATCCAGCTTCACCCCGACTGCCCGGGCCCATTGCACGACGGTATCGAAGACCAGCGCGGTATAGGGACTGCGCAGGGAAGCATAGAACTCCAGGGTCAGGGAGCCGTTGTCCCTGTGCGGTCCACTGCGCAGCCGGGGCCGGGGGTAGAGACAGCCGGTCAGCGGGCGCCGCTGTGTATTCAGGGCCTGCAGACGCTGCTCCAGGTGATACAACCGGTCCACGCCCCAGTACCACACCCCGCCGTAGTAGAACATGGCCCCGGAATAATGGTGCAATGCCTTGCGTCGCGCCGCGCCGGCCTGCAGCAGGGCCTCGGCGTCCGCGGCACTCGCTTCGCCGTGGCGCCGCGCCAGCTCCTCCAGCAGGGCCGCGTCGCCGGTCAACACCGCACTGCACAGCGCCTCGGCTGCCTCCACCCGCAATCTGTCCGGGGTGGCGGTAAAAATCCGCTGCGCGCGCTGCAGCAGGGCGGCATCCGGCGCCACCAGCGGCGGGCAGACGAGGTCATAAAAGGGCGCCACCGCGGCCGCATCTGCCCTCGCCAGAGCGGGCAGCAGCTCCGGTTCCGGCAGATTGGCACCGCTGGGACCGGGCACCAGGTGCCAGCGCAGGTCGATGTCATAGTGCGCCAGCAGCGGACCGATACACTGCGCTGCCAGCAGACTGTAGGGATCATCGAGCTGGTGAAAATACTCGACCACATGGCGCTCACCGCTGCCCTCTCTCTGCTGCTCCGCCGCTGCCGCCAGCTGGCGCTCGTGTTCCGGTGCAAGCAGCCGGTTGAGCATGCGTGAGGTCACCCAGCGCCGCAGGGGAGACGGATCCATGGTCGCCGCCCCACCCTGCTCGCGAAAAGTCTGTGCCATGAATCCGCTCCTGTGGCGAATAGGTTATGCTTGGATTGGTAGCGGACGAGGATAGCACGCAGCATGCACGGCTCACAGGCAGACACGGCATCAGCGCTGGCCCCGGTTGACCGGGAACGGCTGCTGACGGCATTGCGCAGTGCCGCCCCCGGGCTCGACCTTATTGTCGAGGCGGAATCACAGCGGCCCTACGAGTGCGATGCGCTGTCGCTGTACCGGCAACTGCCGCTGCTGACCGCACTGCCGGCCACGGTAGACCAAGTGCAGGCGGTATTGCGCGTTTGCCACGCCCTGGCGGTGCCAGCGGTCGCCCGCGGCGCCGGCACCGGTCTCTGCGCCGGCGCCATGCCGCACCCGGAAGGCGTTCTGCTGGTGCTCAGCAAGCTGGACCGCATCCTCGCCATCGACGCTGACGCCCGCAGTGCCCGGGTCCAGCCCGGCGTTGCCAACCTCGCCATTTCCCGGGCGGCAGCAGCCCACGGGCTTTACTACGCGCCGGACCCCTCCTCCCAGATTGCCTGCACCATCGGCGGCAATGTCGCCGAGAACTCCGGCGGGGTGCACTGCCTGAAATACGGGCTGACCACCCACAACCTGCTGGCGCTCACCGTGCTCACCGTCGAGGGTGACATGATCACTCTCGGCGGCAGCGGGCTCGACGGCCCCGGACTCGACCTGATGGCCCTGCTGACGGGTTCGGAGGGTCTGCTCGGCGTGGTCGTGGAAATCACGGTAAAGCTGCTGCCGCAGCCGGAACTGGCGCGGGTCATCCTGGCCGGCTTCGCCAGCGTCCGCGCCGCGGGCGAGGCGGTGGGCGCGATCATTGCCGCCGGCATCATCCCCGCCGGGCTGGAGATGATGGATCAGCTCGCCCTGCGCGCCGCCGAGGACTTTGCCGCCGCCGGTTATCCCAGGGATGCCGCCGCCGTGCTGCTGTGTGAACTCGATGGTACCCGGGAAGAGGTGGCGGCGCAGATCCTGCAGGTGCAGGCCCTGCTGCAACAGCAGGGCGCCACCTCCCTGCGGGTGTCCAGCGACGAGCGGGAACGGGCGCTGTTGTGGGCCGGGCGCAAGTCGGCCTTCCCCGCGGTGGGGCGGCTGGCACCGGACTACTACTGCATGGACGGTACCATACCCCGCGGCCAGGTGGCCCCGGTACTGGAGGAAATCAGCCGCCTGGCACAGGGCTATGGGCTCGCGGTGGCCAATGTCTTCCATGCCGGCGACGGCAACCTGCACCCGCTGATACTGTTCGACGCGGCCAGTCCCGAGCAGATCCGCAGCGCCGAGGCGCTGGGGGCAGACATCCTCGAACTCAGCGTGCGGGTTGGCGGCTGCATTACCGGCGAACACGGCGTCGGCCTGGAGAAACTGGGGCAGATGCCGAGCCAGTTCAGCACCGCCGAACTGCACCAGCTGGAGGATATCAAGGCCGCCTTTGATCCGGGCCTGACCCTGAATCCCGGCAAGGGCATCCCCATCCTCAAGCGCTGCCAGGAGTACCGCGCCCTGCCGGCCCGGGAGGCTGCCGTTGACTGACCAGACCGAAGCACTCTGCGAGCGCGTGCGCGCGGCGCAGGCCGCGGGCACTCCCCTGCGCATCCGCGGCGGTGACAGCAAGCGGTCGTGGCTGGGGCGCCCCGGCGCGGAAGACAAGGTCCTTGATCTGGCGCAACACCGCGGCGTGGTGGCCTGGGAACCCGGGGAACTGGTGCTGGTGGCCCGCGCCGGCACAACCATCAGCGAGCTGACAGCCTTGCTCGCCACCGAAAACCAGGTGCTGGCGTTCGAGCCTCCCGCCTGCGGCGGCAGGGCAACCCTGGGCGGCACCCTGGCGAGCAACTGCTCGGGCCCGGCCCGGCCCTGGAGTGGCGCGGTGCGCGACGCCGTACTGGGCGTGAAGCTGCTCTCCGGCCGCGGCGAGTGCCTGAATTTTGGCGGCCGGGTGGTGAAGAACGTCGCGGGCTATGATGTATCGCGCCTGCAGGCCGGCGCCCTGGGCAGCCTCGGGGTGATCACCGAGGTCAGCCTGAAAGTGATGCCGGCAGCCGAAGCCAGCCAGACCCTGGCGCAGGAGCTCGATGCGGAAGCAGCCCTGGCGCAGATGATCCGCTACGCCAGGGAGCCGGCGCCGCTCACCGGTGCCTGCTGGTTGCAGGGGCGCCTGTTCCTGCGTCTGTCCGGCGCCGCTGCCGCGGTCGCGGCCAGCGTCCGCCGCTGGGGCGGTGACCCGGTGGCAGCGGTGGACGCACCCTGGGACGCGCTGCGGGAATTCAGCGCTGGTGCCCAGGCTGCCGCCGAACCGCTGTGGCGGGTATCGCTGGCGGGCAATGCCCCCTTGCCCGCGGGAACCAGGCCCCTGCTGATCGACTGGGCCGGCGCCCTGCGCTGGTTCGCCGCCGACGGCTTTGACGCCTTTGGCTATGCCGGCGCCCACGGCGGCCACGCCACCCTCTGGTGGCCCGGCGCAAACCGGGAGGGCGAGACCGCACAGCCGCTTTCACTGACCTTGCAGGCACTGCATCAGCGCCTCAAACTGGCCTTCGACCCGGGACGCATTCTCAATCCCGGCCGCCTCTACAGCTGGCTCTGACCCCATGCATACTGACCTGCACCGCCGCTACCGGGACAATGCCGACGCCCAGCGCGCACAGCAACTGCTGAGTGCCTGCGTCCACTGCGGTTTCTGCCTGGAAACCTGCCCCACCTACCTGGAAACCCGGGACGAGCGCGACAGCCCCCGGGGCCGCATCTACCTGATCAGGCAACTGCTGGAGACCGGCGCCGCCGCGGCACCCGCCAGCCACCACCTGGACCGCTGCCTGAACTGCCGCAGCTGTGAAACCACCTGCCCTTCCGGCGTGCAGTACGCGCAGCTGGCGAACATCGGCCAGCAGCTGTCCGGGGACGCCGCCCCGCGGCCACCGCTGCAGGCCGCCCAGCGGAAAACCCTGAGAGCAGTGATCAGCCGGCCAGCGCTGTTCCGCCGGCTGCTGCGCATCGGGCAATTCCTGCGACCGCTGTTGCCCGCCACCCTGCGCCGGCAGATCCCGCCGCGGCAGCGGCGTCTGCCGGTGCCGGCGACAGGCAGTGAACGCACGCTGCTGGTGCTGGAGGGCTGTGTCCAGGCCGCTGCCACGCCCCATACCAACGATGCCGCGCGCCGGGTCTGCGCCGCCCTCGGTATCACCCTGCACGCGGCGCCAGAGGCCGGATGCTGCGGCGCGGTGCAGCAGCACCTCGGTGGCGCCGAGGCCGCGCGCAACAACATGCGCCGCAACATCGACGCCTGGTGGCCGGCCATCGAGGCGGGGGCGGGAGCCATCGTCAGCAGCGCCTCCGGCTGCGGCGCCATGCTGGCAGACTACGGCCGTCTGCTGGCCGACGACCCGGTCTACGCCCGGCGCGCGGCGCGGGTATCTGCCCTGGCACGGGATCTGGGCGAGATCCTGGTGGCCGAGGATCTGGGCCGGCTGGTAGCGGATACCCGCTGTGGCACGGTGGCCGTCCATACCCCCTGCTCCCTGCAGCATGCCCTGCAGCAGCCCGAGTTGTTGCCGACGCTGCTGCGTGGTGCCGGTTTTACCCTGGCCGAAACCGAAGAGAGTCCTGTTTGCTGCGGGTCTGCCGGCACCTACTCCCTGCTACAGCCTGAACTGAGCCAGCGCCTGCGCCGGCGCAAGCAGGCTGCGCTGACGGTGAATGCGCCGGCGGTGATTGCCACCGCCAACGTCGGCTGCCAGCTGCACCTCGCCAATCCGGAGGTGCCGGTAGTGCACTGGATCGAATTGCTGGATCCCGCACGCCAGGGTGCGCCAGTGAACAGATACGGCGGTTAACTGCGCTCGCCGCAGTGGTTTTTACCCCGGGAGTCCTGTTTGGTTATAAGTACCCCGAATCTTGTTCCAAATCGGTAGTGGCCCGGGAGATGACAGTCTGGTTACATGGGGCTGCGTCTATCGACGCCATGCTATGAACGGAGGCATTATCTATGAGAAGACAGAAGCGCGACACCAGTTCCCGGGCGTACGATCACGGCTATCGGGCCGGTGTTTCCGGCCGCAGTATCGATTTCTGCCCCCACGCCCAGGAGGAACAGCGTCAGCAGTGGGTATCCGGCTGGCGAGAAGGTCGTGTAGATCAATGGGACGGCCTGACGGGTGTGTCAGGAGTCCACAAGATGAGGGTTTCCTGAGGCGGCCATCCGCCCCCGGCAATAACGCAAGGAATGACGGGCGCCACTGGCGCCCGTTTTCATGTCCGCAGGCTGCTCTGCGCCAGGTCCAGCAGTTCCCTGACCGCTACCGCATACATGGCAAAGTCCGGTGCATCCGTGGTGTGCAATTCGGTGAGCATGTCCTGCCAGCGAGACAACAGCATGGACTGCTGCTGTTCCCAGGCCTCCAGGCAGTCCTCCAGGGTACCGGCTTCGTCCAGATAACGCAGGGCGCCGACCGCCAGGGTCCGCTGCTGCCACTCCAGGTCCTCCAGATAGGTATCCCGCGCCAGCGCCTGCCACTCGTTGTCGACCTTGCTGGCCAGGATCTGGCCGCTGAACCAGTCCAGCTCAAGCCGTTCACCCATCTCGAAGTAAAGCTCGGCAACCTGCAACAGCGGCGCCTCGGTCTCGCAGGCGGCGTGAATGATTCCCAGGGTGGTAGAACCCTGCAGCGCACAGGCAACCGCTTCTGCCAGTGCCGGCTCGACACCGATTTCCTGCCAGCGCCGGGACAGGGCCCGGTACTGCTCCACCGCCCGTCCGCGCAGCATGCCCGGCAGGGCCTCGCTCAACTGGGCAACGCCCTCGCTGAATTCGGCGATGGAGCGGGTCGGCGCCAGTTCATGGCGCCGATTGCGCAGCAGCCAGCGGCTGGCACGGCGTACCAGGCGGATCAGGCTGTGCATCATCTCCTGCTGCACCACCGCGTCAACCTGGTGGTCCAGGCCCTCGATACGCAGCCAGAGGTCGTCCACGGCATAGATCTTCATCACCGAGGTATAGGCACGGGCAATATCGGCGACCGAGGCCCCGGTCGCCTTGCGCAGGCGGGGAATGAAGTTGAATCCCACCCGGTTGACGATGTCATTGGCCACCTGGGTGCACATGATTTCCCGGCGCAGGCGGTGCTCCGCCACTTCTTCCGGGTAGCGCTCCAGCAGGCGCGGCGGGAAGGCCGTTGCCACTGCCGCCGCCAGGTGCGGATCAATGCCCAGGTCGGAGGCGATCAGCTCCTCCTTGAGAATGGCCTTGCTGTAGGACACCAGCACTGCCAGTTCGGGCCGGGTCAGGCCGTGGCCCTGTACCCGCCGGTCGGCCAACTCCTGGTCCGTGGGAATGAACTCCAGCCCCCGGCTCAGCTTGCCCGCGGACTCCAGGTTGCTGATCAAGCGCCGGTATTCGCCGTTGCGTTCCGTGGCTTCCAGTTCGGCCAGGCTGATGGCCTGGGTCTGGCGATAATTGTTCTGCAGCACCAGCTGCGCCACGCTGTCGGTCATTTCCTGCAGAAGGCTGTCGCGCTGCTTGCCGGTGAGATCACCGCGATCCACCACCGCATTCAACAGGATCTTGATGTTGACCTCATGGTCGGAGCAATCCACACCCCCGGCATTGTCGATGAAGTCGGTATTGGAGCGGCCGCCCTGCAGGCCGTATTCCACCCGCGCCAGCTGGGTCATGCCGAGGTTGCCGCCCTCGCCGATCACCCGGCAGCGCAGCTCGGTGGCATCGACCCGCACAGCATCGTTGGACTTGTCACCCACGTCCGTGTGCGATTCTCTGCTGGCCTTGATGTAGGTGCCAATGCCGCCGTTCCAGAGCAGGTCGGCCTGTGCCCGCAGCAGGTGGGAGATCAGCTCGTTCGGCGTCAGGTGATCGGCGTGAATGTCGAACCGGGCGCGCATTTCCGGAGAAATGTGGATCGCCTTGGCGGCGCGTTCAAACACCCCTCCTCCAGCGGAGATAAGGCTGCGGTCATAGTCGGTCCAGCTTGAGCGCGGCAGTTCGAACAGGCGCTTGCGCTCGGCGTAACTGCTGGCGGCATCCGGCTCCGGATCAATAAAAATGTGCAGGTGGTTGAAGGCCGCGAGCAGGCGAATGTGCGGTGACAACAGCATGCCGTTGCCAAAAACGTCGCCGGCCATGTCGCCGATGCCGACCACGGTAAAATCCGTGCTCTGGACGTCAATGCCCAGCTCGCGGAAATGGCGCTGTACCGACACCCAGGCGCCGCGGGCGGTGATGGCCATTTTCTTGTGGTCATAGCCGGCGCTGCCGCCGGAGGCAAAGGCATCGCCCAGCCAGAAATCGTACTCTTTGGAGAGCCCGTTGGCGATATCGGAAAAAGTGGCGGTGCCCTTGTCCGCTGCGACCACGAGGTAAGGGTCCTCGTCATCCTTGGCAACCACCAGCGGCGGCCGCAGGATACCGCCCTCGCTGCGGTTGTCGGTGATGTCGAGCAGGCCGCGAATGAAGGTGCGGTAACAGGCGATGCCCTCTTCCTGGACCTGGTCGCGACTCATGTCCGGCGTCAGGGATTTGGCGACAAAGCCACCTTTGGCGCCTACCGGCACAATAACCGCGTTCTTCACCTGCTGCGCCTTGACCAGGCCCAGCACCTCGGTACGGAAATCCTCCAGCCGGTCCGACCAGCGCAGGCCGCCGCGGGCGACCTTGCCGCCGCGAAGGTGGACCCCCTCCACCCGCGGTGAATAGACAAATATCTCGTACAGCGGCACCGGCGCGGGCACATCGGGAATGTCCCGCGGGCTCAGCTTGAAGGAGAAATAGGGCTTGAGCAGGCCACCCTCGCCCTCCTGGAAGAAGTTGGTGCGCAGGGTCGCCTTGATGACCAGGATGAACTGGCGGATGATCCGGTCCTGACCCAGGTTCTGCACCTGTTCCAGCGCCGCCAGAATCCGCTGCTCCACCGCTTCCTCCCGCTGCGCGCGCCAATCCTCGTCGCCGTCGAATACCGGCGAAAAGCGGGTCAGGAACAGTTCGACGATACCGGCGGTGATGTGCAGGTGGTCCGCCATGGTCTCGGCGATGTACTCGACGCTGTAGGGGAAGCGGATCTGGCGCAGGTAACGGGCGTAGGCGCGCAGCAGCGCAATCTCCCGCCAGCTCAGGCGTGTGCCCAGCAGCAGCCGGTTGAAGGAGTCGTTCTCCGCCTCGCCAAACCAGATGCGGGCAAAGGCGTCCTCGAACTCATCGCGCACCTGTTCCAGGTCGATGTTGTCCGACAGCGAGTAGCTGAGGCTGAACTCCTGGATCCAGTAGCGCTCACCCTCGCCGCTGCGAACCCCATAGGGACGCTCGGACATCACCCGCAAGCCCAGGTTCTCCAGAATGGGCAGCACATCGGACAGCGGCAGCGACTCGCCACAGTGGAACAGCCGCAGGCGCAGGCGGTCGGCATCCTCCTCCAGCATCCGGTACAGCATCATGCCGAGGGACTGGCCCTGTCGCAGCTCCAGCAGATGCTTGATGTCATGCACCGCGACGCGGGGATCAAAGTCATCGCGGTAACCGGGCGGGAATCCGTTGCCGATCTCGCGTGCGTACTGTTCGCCGTTCTCCTCGCCAAATTCTTCTATCAGGCGCAGCCGCAGCCGATCTTCCCATGCCAGTGTCGCCTGCACGATCTGCTCCTCAATTTCGTTGACGTCGTAGGCCTGCTCTACCGCTGGATCCACCCGCAGGACAAAGTGGCAGCGCACCAGCACCGACTCGGAGAAGTAGGTGGTGAACTCGGATTCCTCGGCACCCAGTGCCCGACACAGAATGTTCTGCATCAGCCGGCGTTGCTCGGTGCTGTAGCGATCCCGCGGCATGTACACCAGGCAGCTGAAGAACTTGCCGTGGGCGTCCCGGCGCACAAACAAACGGGTCTGCCGCCGCTCCTGGATGCGGTTGACTGCGAGCACGGTATTGCCGAGTTCGCGAATGCTGGACTGGAACAGCTCGTCGCGCGGGAACAGTTCCAGCACCCGCGCCAGCTCGCGGCCATCGTGCTCGCGCGGGTCCAGTCCGGATTGCTGGATGACTTCCTGCACCTTGCGCCGCAGGATGGGAATCAGCATCGGATTGGTGGTGTAGACGGAAGAAGTGTAGAGCCCGAAAAAACGGTGCTGGCCGATGACCTCGCCCGCTTCATTGAACAACTTGACCTCGACATAATCGGGGTAGGCCTGCCGGTGCACGCGGGAGCGGGTGCCGGACTTGGCGAAGCTCAGCTGCCGGCGCTGCTGCTCCTCCGGCGCCATGCTGTGCAGATCCGCCTGCAGATCCCTGGCACCGCGGGTGGAGCGCAGGCGCAACATCCCGAGGCTGCGCGCCGGGTCTGCCGCCACTTCAATCTCCGCGCCCGCTCGCTTGACCTCGAGATACTCGTAGCCGAGAAAGGTCATGCGATCAAACTCGAGCCATTTCAGGAACTCCATGGCCTCGTCGCGGTTGTCCGGGTCGACACAGCTGCTGGCGGCAACCGCGTCCACCGCCTCCTGCAGACGGGCGCGCATGGCTCCGAAGTCGTCCACCACCAGGGCCACCTGCTGCAGGATATCGCGCAGGCAGTCGCGCAGCTCGCCCAGCTGGTCGGGCCGTGAGTGGCGCCCGATCTCGAAGTACAGCAGACTCTCATGGGAGCTGTCAGGGAAGGCTTCCTGGCCCACCTCGAGCACGTCTTCCAGCTCGCCCTGGGCCGTGCGCCGGGCCTCCAGGTTGCAGCTGGCAAGGCTGTGAATGCGGATATTGCGCTGGTTCAGTTCCCCGCGGATCGATGCCGTGCAAAACGGCAGGTCCCGGCAGAGAATGACGATGACCGTGTATTTGCTCTCCCAGCCATGCCCCTGGATGTCGGGATTGAAGATGCGCACCTTGGGTTCGGGAGCCTGCCAGTCCTGCATGAAGTGCAACAGGCCGTAGAGGCAGCCGTAAAGATCCTCCACCGAGCGCTGGCGCAGATCCTCGGCGGGAAAGCGGCTGAAAAAAGAATCCGCCAGCTGCAGCAGTGATGGCCGGTCAGCGCCATCGCTGCGCCGCTCAATCAGGGCTGTGAGTTCTTCCAGCAGGCTGTTCTTGTAAGCGTCCCATGCCATGGCTCGCGTGTGCACCTCCGGCCGCTACCGGGCCGTGACTGATTCGTTATCGTTGTCGCGTAGTCTAGCGCAAAGCGACCCCGCATGTCGGGAGAGTAAACTGGAACTTTTACCCCGCCGACCGGTCCCAGCGGATGCTCGCGCGCGGTACGTGAACTCCGGCAGGGCTTTGGCTACAATGCCGCTCGCGCCATCCGGCGCGAGAGGCCTCGCCGCCACGGCGATCAACCGGCATGCAAGGAGACTGCGTGGCTAGTGCAGACATACGTACCCTGGAAACCTGGCTCAGCGGCCAGATCATCGGTCAGGCGCATCTGGTGGAGCGCCTGCTGATCGCCCTGCTCGCAGACGGTCACCTGCTGGTGGAGGGGGCGCCTGGCCTGGCCAAGACCCGCGCCATCAAGGCACTGGCAGATGGTATTGAAGGCAGTTTCCACCGCATCCAGTTCACCCCCGACCTGTTGCCCGGCGACGTCACCGGCACCGAGATCTATCGCCCCCAGGAGGGCAGCTTCCACTTCCAGCGCGGACCCATCTTCCACAACCTGGTGCTCGCGGACGAGGTCAACCGGGCTCCAGCCAAGGTCCAGTCCGCACTGCTGGAGGCGATGGCCGAGCGCCAGGTCAGCGTCGGCAGCGAGACCTTCCCCCTGCCCCCCCTGTTTCTGGTGATGGCCACCCAGAACCCGATCGAACAGGAAGGCACCTATCCTCTGCCAGAGGCACAGCTGGACCGTTTCCTCATGCATGTGCGCGTGGGCTACCCCGATGCCGCAGCGGAAACCGCCATCCTGCGCCTGACCCGGGCCGAGGCCAGCGGCGGCAGTGCCAGTGCCCCGCCGCCCCTGCGCCAGGACGCGGTGTTCGAAGCCAGGCGCGAGGTGCTGGCACTGCACATGGCGGAGGCCGTCGAGCAGTACATCGTGCAACTGGTGATTGCCAGCCGGCAGCCCGAGCTCTACGCCGAGGCACTGGGTGGCTGGATCGAATACGGGGCCAGTCCCCGGGCCACGATCGCCCTGGATCGCTGCGCGCGGGCCCACGCCTGGCTGCGGGGCCAGGATTTTGTCAGCCCGGACGATGTCCAGGCGGTGGCCGGCGATGTCCTCCGCCACCGCCTGATCCTCAGCTTCGAGGCCGAGGCCAACGGTGTCACCCCGGACCAGGTCATCAATGAGTTGCTGACGCTGGTCCCGGCCGCGTAGGGGCCCGGCGTGCGCCTGGCCGATGTCAGCCAACCCGCGACCGGCGCCTATGTGACGCTGGAAACCCTGATCGGGCTTCGCTTCCCCGCCAGCCAACTGCAGCTGACCCGGCGCAATCGTGCCCTGAGCGCCCTGACCGGCCCCAACAAGGCCAATTTCCGCGGCCGCGGCATTGATTTCGAGGAGGTGCGCAGCTACCAGGCAGGCGATGATATCCGCACCATCGACTGGCGGGTCACCGCGCGCACCGGGGCCGCCCACACCAAGGTTTTCCGCGAGGAGCGCGAGCGCCCGGTACTGGTGGTGGTCGATCAGCGCGGCAGCCAGTTCTTCGGTTCACAGCACTGCTTCAAGTCGGTACTGGCGGCGCACCTGGCCGGCCTGCTGGCCTGGAGCGCACTGGGCAACGGCGACCGGGTCGGCGGCCTGGTGTTCAATGACAGCCGCCACCGGGAAGTGCGCCCGCGCCGCAGTCGCAAGACCGTGCTGACCATTCTGTCGCAGATCGAGGCCTTCAACCGCCGCCTGCCGCCCGCCAGTGGCGACGACCACAGTCTCGCGGCCATGCTGGACAACCTGCGGCGCATTGCCCGGCCGGGTACCAGTATTTATCTGGTCAGCGACTTCTACGGCGCCGAGGATCCCGCGGTACGCGAGCACCTGTTCCGGCTGGCGCAGCACTCGGAGATTACTGCCCTGGCCTGCGCCGACCCGCTGGAGACCGAGCTGCCACCGGCGGGCCGCTACGCCTTTACCGACGGTCAGCGCCGCGCCGAGCTCCGCACTGCCGACCGCCAGCTGCGCCACAACTACTCCCGGGAACAGGCGCAGCGAATGGACGCGCTGGGCACCGACCTGCAACGCCTGGGCATCCCCCTGCTGCGAGCCTCCACCGCGGAGTCACCCTTCCTGTTGCTGCAACGTTATTTCGGGGAGCAGCGCCGATGAATCCACAGGACCCGCTGGCGGCACTGCACCCGCTGCGAACGCCGGAGCCCGTGCCCTGGTGGCCCCCGGCCCCGGGCTGGTGGCTGCTCGCGGGGCTGCTGCTGGCGGCATTGGCCTGGGCCGCCTGGTGCGGCTGGCGCCGCTACCGCAGCAACCGTTACCGGCGCACCGCCCGCCAGGCTGTGCAGGTGATCCTCGCCCGCCACGCCGAGCACGGCGATTCGGCGCGTACCCTGGGTGAGCTCAACACGGTACTGAAAGCGGTGGCCCTGCGCTCCTGCCCGCGCGCCGAAGTCGCCTCACTCAGTGGTGAACACTGGCGCAGCTTCCTCAATGCAGGCCTGGAGCGGGCACGCTCGCCGCTGCGGTTTCCCGAGGCCGTCGCCCGCGCCCATGCCCCCGATCCAGGCCCCATCGACAGCGTTGCCCTGCAGCGCTGCACCGAAACCTGGCTGCGCCGGCACCGGAGGGTGCAATGATCACCTGGCTCTGGCCCTGGTTGGCGCTGTTGCTGCCGCTGCCACTGCTGATGCGGCGCTTCTGGCCCGCGGCACACAGCGAGGAACCCGCACTGCGGGTACCGTTTTTCCAGCGCTGGCAGGCACTGGGCCAGCAGCAGTCGCGGCGCGGCAACGATGGCAACCGCGCGACCCTGCTGCTGCTGTGGCTGCTGTGGATCTGCCTGCTGCTGGCCGCGGCGAGACCGATCTGGATCGGGGATCCCGTCGAGTTACCCAAGAGCGGGCGCGACCTGATGCTGGCCGTGGACCTGTCCGGCAGCATGCGGGTGGAAGACATGCAGGTGGGCAACAATCTGGTCCGGCGCATCGATGCAGTGAGAACCGTCGGCGCCGACTTTATCAGTCGCCGCCAGGGCGACCGGGTGGGGCTGATCCTGTTCGGCAGCAATGCCTACGTGCAGTCACCGTTGACCTTCGATGTGGCGACCGTCGAGCAGTTTCTGCTGGATGCCCGGATCGGCTTCGCCGGCCAGGAAACCGCCATCGGTGACGCCATCGGGCTGGCGGTGAAACGCCTGCGTGAGCGTCCGGCAGAGAGCCGGGTGCTGGTGCTGCTGACTGATGGCCAGGACACTGCCAGCACCATCGGCACCATGGACGCGGCGCGCCTCGCCCAGGGACTGGGAATCCGCATCTACACCATTGGCATCGGCGCCGATCAGCTGGCGCTGCCGGGACTGTTCGGTTCCAGCTTCGGCAGTCGCCGGGTCAATCCGTCCAGCGACATGGACGAAGCCGCGCTGCAGGAAATCGCCAACACCACCGGCGGGCGCTACTTCCGCGCCCGGGATCCCCAGGAACTGGTCGGTATCTACCAGTTGCTGGACGAACTCGAGCCCATAGAGCAGGAGGCGGCCACCTACCGGCCGCGCCAGGCGCTGGGCCACTGGCCGCTGCTGCTGGCACTGCTGCTGAGCTTTGTCCTCGCCTGGCGACAGCGGGGGCAACAGCCCGCGCACTCTGGCACTTCCGGGGAGGTACAGCAAAGCCATGCCTGAAACCCTGTTCGGACTCCACCTGATGCGGCCACTGTGGCTGCTGTGCGCCGTGCCGGCGCTGCTCCTGACCGCGCTGCTGTGGCAACAGCGCGGCCGGGCCGGCGGCTGGAACCGGGTCATCGCCCCAGAACTGCTGCGTCACCTGGTCCCGGAACAGCAGCAACGCCGGCGCAGCAACCTGCTGTTGCTGATCTGCGCGGGCTGGCTGCTGGCCTGCATCGCCGCCGCCGGGCCCAGCTGGAAAAAAATTCCGCAACCGGTTGAGCAGGTAGAAGACGCACTGGTGCTGGTGCTGGACCTCAGCTATTCGATGAAGGCCACGGATCAGCCGCCCTCGCGCCTGGACCGGGCCCGGCAAAAACTGCTGGACCTGCTCGCCACCCGGCGCGAGGGCCAGACCGGGCTGGTGGCCTATGCCGGGGACGCCCACGTGGTCACACCGCTGACCGACGACACCGGCACCATCGGCAACCTGTTACCGGCGCTGAATCCGGACATGATGCCCCTGCCGGGTAGCGATACTCCCGGCGCCCTGCGCCTGGCCCTCGAATTGCTCGAGTCCGCGGGCGTCAGCGGCGGCCGTATCCTGTTGCTGTCAGATGGCGTCGAGGCAACGGAGGTTGCGCGCATGGCGCGGCAGATACGCAGCGCAGGCGTCACGCTCTCGGTGCTCGGACTCGGCACCGATAATGGTGCTCCCATGCCCCTGCCCCGGGGCGGTTTTTTGCGCGACGACGCCGGTGCCATTGTCATCCCGCGTCTCGACGAAGGCCCCCTGCAGGAACTGGCGCGGGCCGCCGGTGGTCGTTACCAGCGTCTGCAGGTCGACGACAGTGACCTGGAGATGCTGCTGGCACAGTCCGCCACCGCCACCGAAACCAGCCTGGCGGAAGATCTGACGACGGATGCCTGGGAGGACCAGGGCTACTGGCTGATCATTCTGCTGTTGCCTCTGGCGCTGGCCCTGTTCCGGCGCGGCTGGCTGCTGGGCCTGCTGCCACTCCTGCTGTTGCTGGAGCCCGCAACCGCGCGCGCCCAACCCTGGCAAAACCTCTGGCTCACCCCCGACCAGCAGGCCCAGCGCGCCCTGGAGGCGGGCGACCCGGAGCGTGCCGCGGCCTTGTTCGAGGATCCCGCCCGGGCCGGTGCTGCCGCCTACGAGAGCGGCGACTATGCCGGGGCAGCGGAACGTTTCCGGGCGGATGACAGCGCCGACAGCTGGTATAACCGCGGCAACGCCCTGGCCCGCGCCGGCGATCTGGATGGCGCCATGGACGCCTACCAGCGCTCTCTGGAGCTGCAGCCAGGACAGGAAGATGCCGCCGCCAACCTGGCCCTGGTGGAGAAACTGCAACAACAGCAGGAACAGGAGCAGCAAGCAGGCGAGGACGGTGAGCCGCAGCCGGACAGCGGCGAGGAAAACCAGGGCCAGGAGCAGGGTCAGCCCGACGCAGAAAAACAGCAGCAAGAAGAACAGCAGCAAGGAGAGCCACAGCAGCAAGCAGGTGATCCGGAGCAGGGCTCGCCCCGGGACTCCGCAACAGAATCAGAAGATACAGGTATGGCGGACGAGGACTCTGGCGCCCCGCAGGCGGAACCAGCGCCGGAGCCGAAGGCCGCACAGGAGCCCCTGACCAACATAGAGGTACCGGAGCTGTCGCTGGAAGAGGCCGAGCGCAACCAGGCCATGGAACAGTGGCTGCGACGGGTCCCGGATGACCCCTCCGGCCTGCTGCGAGAAAAATTTCGCTACGAGAGCCGCAAGCGACAACAACAACCCGGGAGTGAAAATGAGCGTGAATGGTAGCCGCACATGGCTGGGGCTGGGACTGTTGCTGTGGCTGTGGTGCGCGGCGCCGCAGGCGGCGCTGGAAGTCGCCGTAGACCGTCAGCAGGTGGCGCTGGGAGACAGTCTGCGCCTGGTGATCACCGCCACCGGTGATGAGGATCTGGACAGTCTCGAGCTGCGCACCCTGCTGGCGGACTTCGAGATCCTGCAGCGCAGCATGAGCAGCAGTACCAGCATTATCAATGGCCAGGCCACGCGCACCCGGCAGCTGTCGCTGGACATTACGCCGCGGCGGGAAGGCACGCTGGCAATACCCGCCTTCCGCGCCGGCGTGGAGACCACGCAACCGGTCGCCATCGAAGTCGGCCCGCCGCCCACCCTGGCGGACGCCGACCAGCAGGTGCTGTTCAGCGCCGAGGTCGACCGCAGCGAAGTCTATGTGCAGGGGCAGCTGCTGCTGACCCTGCGCATCCAGCAAGCGATCAACCTGGACTCACGCAGCGTCAGTGAACTGCAACTGGATGGCGCTTTCGTGAAACCGCTGGAACAGAATTCCTTCCAGCGCACGATCGACGGCCGGCCGTGGCTGGTGCACGAAGTACGCTATGCCATCTTTCCCGAGCAGAGCGGCACTCTGGAGATACCGGCCCAGGTGTTTACCGCCCGCGAGAGCAGTGGCCGCCGCAGCGTGTTCGACATTGGCGGCGGCGGTCGCCAAATCCAACGGCGCACCGAGCCTGTGGTGATCACCGTGCATCCGCGCCCGGCCGCCTTTCCTGCGGGCAGCACCTGGCTGCCTGCGCGCAATCTCACCCTGGAGGAAGACTGGTCTACCCCACCGGACCAATTGCAGGCCGGCGAATCCGCCACCCGCACCCTGCGATTGCGCGGCGAAGGCGTGCACGGCGCGCAACTGCCCCCGGTGGAGTTCGCGGCGCCAGACGCCCTGCGCTACTATCCGGACCAGCCGCTGGTGGATGACCGCGAAGACAGCAACGGCGTGGTAGGCCTGCGTCGGGACAGCGCAGCCCTGGTGGCGAGCCGGGCCGGCAGCTGGACCCTGCCGGAAGTCCGCATTCCCTGGTGGGACACGGAAACCGACAGCCTGCGCCATGCAGTGCTGCCGGCTCGGAAGATCAAGATCGCCGCCGCTCCCGGCAGCGCTGCCGGGTTCGACCCGGTGACCGTGCCGGGCAGCGCCCCTACATCCCCTGTGGGCACCACTGCCGCCGACAGCGTCGGGCAGCGGCCCTGGCAGGCACTGGCGGCGGTACTTGCGCTGGGCTGGCTGGCGACGCTGGCCTGGCACTGGCGGGTGACGCGCGGCGCGGGCGCAGCACCTGCAACACACACGGTAGCGAACGCCAATCCGGGGGAGGCACGCGCCTTCAAACAGCTGCAGGCGGCCTGCATCAGCAACAGCGCAGCCCAGGCCCGGCGCGCCCTGCTCGCCTGGGGCAGGGCGCGTCTGCCTGGACCCGCGGGAGCGAATGCCGCGGGACTGGCAGCCAGCTTCGGTGATGCCGCCCTGGAACAGGCAGTGGCAGGACTGGACCGCGCCCTGTACCGGGATGGTGGCAGTGACTGGGACGGGAGCGCCCTGCTGGCAGCGGTCAAGCGCCTGCGCGAAGCTGAGCCCAGGCGCGGCGCCAGCAGCGGCGATGACGCCCTGACGCTCTACCCCCGCGGCACCTGAAGTACTCCCGGTGCAAGAGCGCCGCTCAGGCGGCGAGCGCCTTGTCCAGCACCTCGTAGACGTCCCGTGACACGTTCGGCAGATCGGCCAGGCGCTGCAGCTGCGCGCGCATGAGCTGCTCCCGGCCCCGGTAGTTGCGCCACTTGGTGAGGGGTGTCAGCAGGCGGGCGGCGATCTGCGGGTTGCGGCTGTCCAGCTCTTCGATCCGGTCCGCCAGGAAGCGGTAGCCAGCGCCATCAGCACGGTGGAAATTGACCGGATTGGCACTGCAGAAAGCACCGATCAGGGCGCGCAGCTTGTTGGGATTGCGGCTGTCGAAGGCCGGGTGCTGCAGCAGCCGCTGCACCCGCTCCAGGGTATCCGGCGCCGGCAACGTCGCCTGCACCTGCAACCACTGATTTACCACCAGCGTCTCGTGTTGCCAATCCTGGTAGAACCATTCCAGCGCCGCATCGCGTTGAGCCGCACTGCCGTGGCTGGCAAGTGCCTGCAGCGCGGCGAGGCGATCAGACATGTTGTCGGCATCGGCAAACTGGGCCGCCGCCAGCGCCAGGCCCTCCTCCCCCGCCAGGGCCAGATAGTCCAGACAGATGTTGCGCAGGCTGCGCGCACCGATCTGGGCGGAATCCGGGGCATAGGGTTCAGTGCTTGCCAGGCGCCGGTAGCAGTCCATGAATGCCCCGCCGTGGCGCTGCGCCAGGGCCGTGCGCACGGCATTGCGGGCGGCGTGAATGGCGTCCACATCGGCACCACCACGGCTGGCGGCCAGTTCGGCGAGATAGCTTTCACCCGGCAGGCGCAGCATTTCCGCAACCATCGCCGGATCCAGCGCGGCATTCGCCAGCAGCTCTCCGCAGGCGTCGAGGTACAGGGGATCTACCACCACCGCGGCATTGGCCGCCAACTGCTGCTGGGCTGTTTCGAGCACCCGCAGGGCCAGCTGCTGGGCGGCGTCCCAGCGCACAAAGCCGTCTTCTTCCAGGCTCATCAGGGCGCAGAGCTCGGCGCTGCTGTAGTCGTAGTCCAGGCGCACAGGCGCGGAAAAGCCCCGCAACAGTGCCGGCACCGGCGGCTCCATCACCCCCTCGAAGCAGAAGGTCTGCTCCTCCCCGGTCAGCACCAGCACCCGGTGGGTGTTGTCTGCGGTGTCTCCATCCGGCGTCTCGCCCGCCAGTCGCAACGGCAGGTTGCCCGCGGCCCCGAGCAAGCCCAGGGCGACCGGAATCATCAGCGGCACCTTGTCCGGCTGTCCCGGCGTGGGCGGCGTGCTCTGGCGCAGACTCAGGGTATAGCGTCGGGCCTGGGCATCGTACTCGCCGCGGGCGCTCAATCGGGGGGTGCCCGCCTGGGAGTACCAGCGCCGGAACTGGGTGAGGTCCATACCCGAGGCGTCCTCCATCGCCCGCACGAATTCCTCGCAGGTCACGGCCTGACCGTCGTGGCGCTCAAAATACAGGTCCGAGCCCGCACGGAAGCGCTCGGGTCCCAGCAGGGTGTGGATCATGCGCACCACTTCCGCACCCTTCTGGTAGATGGTCGCGGTATAGAAATTGGAGATCTCGACGAAGGAATCGGGCCGCACCGGATGCGCCATGGGGCCGGCGTCCTCGGCGAACTGGGCGCTGCGCAATACATTCACCTCCTCCACCCGCTTGACCGTTGCCGAGCCCATGTCCGCGGAAAACGCCTCGTCCCGAAACACGGTGAAGCCTTCCTTGAGACTGAGCTGGAACCAGTCACGGCAGGTGACCCGATTGCCCGACCAGTTGTGGAAGTACTCGTGGGCGACGATGGACTGCACCCGCTCGAAGCCGGCATCGGTGGTGATTTCGGGGCTGCACAACACGCAGGAGCTGTTGAAGATGTTAAGCCCCTTGTTTTCCATGGCGCCCATATTGAAATCATCGACCGCAACAACATTGAACACATCGAGGTCATACTCGCGCCCATATACTTCCTCGTCCCAGCGCATGGACTGCTGCAGCGAGCGCATGGCATGGTCGCACTTGTCCAGGTCCTTTTCCTCGACGTAGATGCGCAGGGTGACATCGCGACCGCTGGCAGTACGGAACCGGTCCTCGATATGGCGCAGGTCTCCGGCCACCAGGGCGAACAGGTAGGCCGGCTTGGGGAACGGGTCGTGCCAGCGGGCACGATGGCGGCCGTTGCCCAGCGACTCCAGCGCCAGCGGGTTGCCGTTGCTCAGCAATACCGGGTAGCGCTGCTGGTCGGCCTCGATGCTGACGTGGAACTCCGCCATCACGTCGGGACGGTCCAGGTACCAGGTTATCTTGCGAAAACCCTCTGCCTCGCACTGGGTGCAGAACATGTTGCGGGATTTGTACAGGCCGTCCAGGGAGGTGTTGTCCTGGGGCCGGATGCGAGCCTCGCTGCGCAACTGAAAGTCATCCGGCACAGACGCCAACACCAGCCCCTCGGTGCTGAGTTTATACTCTTCGGGCGCCAGTTCGCGTCCGTCAATCGCCAGTGACAGCAGCTCCAGCTCCTGGCCATGCAATTCCAGTGCCGCACCGGGCTCGCCCTCCGGATTGCGCCGCAGATGGAGACAGGCGCTGACCAGGGCGTGGTCCTCGTGCAGGTCGAAGGCCAGCTCGGTGCGTTCGATCAGAAACGCCGGTGCCTGATAATCCTTGCGGTGAATAACTTGCGGCTGTGCATCGCGCATGGTTTACCTCAATGTTGTGACAGGGCGACCTGATAGCCGCCGAACTTGCGAAGGTTGATGACGCCGGTATCCAGGATCAGATACTGACCCTTGATCCCCAGCAGGGTTCCAGCCACCTGCGAGTCCTTGTCGAAATTGAACGAGGTGACCTTGCGCGGGTATTCCAGTACCGGATACTCGATCGCGGTCACAGCCTGTTGCTCGAGCGGGGCCAGCGCCTGCAGGCCAAACTGTTGTTGCAGCGCGGCAATTTCACTCGCGCAAACAGCCATCAGGCGTTGCCGTTCAGACTCAAGGTCGGCGGGCTCGGAGGGTCCCTTGAGCATCGCCTGCCAGTTGGTCCTGTCGGCAATATGCGACTTGAATACTGTTTCCACCAGCCCGGACTGCTGGCGACTGGCGACCCGGAAGATCGGCAGTGCCTGGGTTGCCCCCTGGTCCATCCAGCGGGTGGGAACCTGGCTGTGGCGTGTGATGCCCACCTTGAGACCGGAGGTGTTGGCCAAATACACGAAGTGGTCAATCATGCAGTTGGCTTCGCCCCACTCCGGCTCCCGGCAGGTCCCCAGGTGGTAGTGGCACTTTTCCGGGCTCATGATGCAACTGTCGCACTGGGCCAGGCGGCGAAAGCAGGGATAACAATAGCCCTGGTTGAAACTTTTGCTGGTAAGGCGGTCGCAGTGGATGCAGTTGATCGCGCCGAGGAACTCCAGTTGCAGTGACTGGCCCAACAGTGCGTTGAGTGGCACCCGGTTATCGCCCAGCACCATCTCGTAGGCCACCGGCGCCTGGAGCCGGGTTTTCATCTTGCGCAGGGCCCCGCGGGCCAGTTCTGTCGCCATGGTTATTGGCCACCGGGCGTATCACGCCAGCGCAGCGGCTCTGGCTGTGGATCGTCGCATTCGCTACCGGCCTTGCTGCCCTTGTCGATGTAACCGACACGCTGCTCCGGCGGCAGGTGGCGCTCCCCCCAGGCAATCAGCGCCTGCAGGGCATTGCCGCGCTGTTCGGGCGTTAGCGGGCGCCCATCGGGCCAGCGCCCCAGTTCCACCGAGCGTTTCAGGCTCTGGTAGATCTCCGGGGTCAGCTGATTGATGACATCCTCGTATTCCATGATGGCTCCGGGGCAGAAAAGCCGCGCATTATAACCGCCTGCGGCCGCCCCTGTCCCACCCGCGACCTCAGCCGGGCCGGGCTCGCGACAGCAGGGCCATGCCGGCCCCCAGGGCCGCTCCCGCGAGCAGACCGCCCACGTGGGCCGCGTTGGCGATGGCGCCGAAGCCCAGCACCTCGATCACCCCCACCATGCACAGCACCAGCCACCCCACCATCAGCAGCATGATCGGGCGGCTGGGTTCGAAGTCCCAGCGCGGCTGCAGGCGGGCGCCGACAAAGCTGAAGCCCAATAGACCGTAGACCACCCCGGACATGCCGCCGAAGATGGACGGCCCCCCGAACAGGTACTGGCAGGCGTTGGAGACCAGGGCTATGGCAATGAACAATCCCAGCATGTGCACGGCGCCAAGGGTACGCTCCACCTTGTTGCCCAGCTCCCAGAGCCAGAGGCTGTTGAACACGATATGCAGCCAGCCGAAGTGCAGAAACGCGGGCGTCAGCAAACGCCAGTACTCGGAGCCCATGCTGCCAAAGCTGATGCCATCGCCCTGCAGGGTGAAGGGAGCGAACGTGAACAGGGACAGCCAGGCCACGGGCGCACGCAGATACACCAGCAGGAAACCGGCCACGCTGAGCGCCATCAGCAGCAGCGTTACCGGCACAGACCACATCCGCTGCTGCACGCTGGAACCCTGCTGCGCTGCCAGCGCTTTCTGTGGCGCGATCTCCAGCAGCAACTCGCCCGAGCGCCAGGCGTGATACAGGTTCTTCACCCCCTCGACCTGGGCCGGATCAGCGACCTCCAGCACTTGCTCGCCCCCGGCCTCGTAGACCCGATGCGGGACCCGCCGCTGCTGCAGCAGGACCAGAAAGGGCAGCAGATCCTCGCTCGCCCGCACCCGCAATACCGTGAAGCCTCGCGCCATCAGTTCACCAGCGCAGTGCTCCAGCGCAGTTTGTCCCTGCAGCTGGCGTAGAAGCTGTGTCCAACCGGGTGCAGCAAGGTCAGGCGGTGCGGTTTTTTGGTAATCACCACGGAATCACCCGGGCGCGCAGTCATGTTGACCTGGCCATCGCAGGTGACCGGGGGGTGGATCCGGTTGCGCTCGAGAATATCCAGCCGCAGCTCACTGTTGCCGTCCACCACAATGGGGCGACTGCTGAGGGCATGGGGGAACATGGGCACCAGGACCACCGCATCCAGAGTCGGGTGCATGATCGGTCCGCCACCGGACAGGGAGTAGGCCGTGGACCCGGTGGGGGTGGAAATGATCAAGCCGTCAGCCCGCTGGCGATAGACAAACACCCCGTTGATGTAGAGCTCGAATTCAATCATCTGCGCGGAGGTACCGGAGTTGACCACGACATCGTTCAGGGCGTCTGCGCGAGCCACGGTCTTGCCGTCGCGCAGCACCCGCGCGTCCAGCAGGAACCGGCTTTCCCGCGCGAACTCTCCCGCCAGCACCGCGGGCACCTGGGTGGCGATGTCGTCGGGGGTGATGTCGGTCAGGAAGCCCAGACGGCCACGATTCACCCCCAGTACCGGGGTCTCGTATTTGGCCAGGGTCCGGGCGGCGCTGAGCAAGCTGCCATCGCCGCCGACAACAATTACCAGATCGCTGTCTTCGCCAATCTCATCCAGCGTAGCGCGGGGAATACTGGCGTCGGCCACCAGCTCGCCGAGCCGGGCCTCGAGCACCAGCTCCTTGCCATGCGCCTGCAACAGACTGATCAGCTGCTCCAGCACTTCCGCCAGACCATCCTGCTGACTGCGCCCAACCAGGCCGATCTTGTCAAAACCAGTTTGCATAACCGCACTGCCCTGTTCGCAAGCGAACGCCATTATAAACACACACCCGGTAGCGGACACACGCGCCGCGGCCTCTCAGTCCAGCCAGGGGTAACCGCGCCGCCCCTGCAAGCCACCACTGTGCACCAGTACGATCGGTTCCCGCGCGGACCAGGTGCCGTCGGCGAGCAGGCTGTGCAGCGCCAGCAGGGCCTTGCCGGTGTACACCGGCTCCAGCTGCAGGCCCAGCTCCCGGTCACAGTGACGCATGAGCGCCCGCAGGCGCGCATTGGTACGGGCGAAGCCGCCGCAGTGGAAATCACGGTGCAGGCGCCAGCTGGCGTGAGGGTCGGTGGCCATGCCCGCCACCCAGCCCCCGATGGCCGATTCCAGTTCGCCGTCCCCGCGCAAGGCGACAATACCGGCAATGGAGAACCTCGGCGGCAGCGCGGCTGCCAATCCAGCCAGCGTTGTCCCGGTGCCCACAGCGACGACAATGCGCGCGCCCTGCGGCAAGCGGCCTTCAATCAACTCCGCCAACGGGCGACAGCCGGCCACACCCAGCGGCCCGGCACCACCCTCGGCGATAACGTAGTCAGCGCGCAACTGCCGCGAGAGGGTGGCGACATAGCCGGGATCTTCGCGGCGCCGATACTCACCGCGACTGACAAAATGAAGCTGCATGCCCCAGGCGGCGGCATCGGCCAGGGTTGGCGACAACGTTTGCGGACGCTCGCCGCGGATGACACCCACGCTCTCCAGGCCGGCTGCCTGCGCCACGGCCGCCAGCGCATGCAGGTGGTTGGACCAGGCGCCGCCAAAGGACAGCACCCGGCGGTGCCCCGCCGCGGCGATCGCGGCCAGGTGGGGCGCCAGCTTGAACTGCTTGTTACCGGGAGCAACCCCGCCACTGCGATCCAGCCGCAGCACAGTGACGTTATCGAGGGCAACGCCCTCCAGGACCAGGCCTGCCAGCGATTGCCAGAGGCCACCGCCGCGGTCAGCGCTTATGCCAGCCCCACATTGTCTTTTTGCAGTACCTGCTCGGCGCGGTAGCTGGAGCGCACGAATACCCCGGAGACAACCTCGAGAAAGCCCCGCTCCAGGCCCCATTCGCGGTACTGTTCGAATTCGCGCGGCGCAACGTAACGGTCGATGGGGTAGTGGTTGACCGTGGGCTGCAGATACTGGCCCAGGGTGAGGATATCGACGCTGGCGGCACGCAGGTCATCCATCGCCTGCCGGATTTCGTCGTCGGTCTCGCCCAGGCCCAGCATCAGACTGGTCTTGGTGAGCACATCGGGGCGGTAGCGCTTGGCGTGGGCCAGCACCGCCAGGGTCTGCTCATAGCTGGCGCGGGGATCCCGTACCGGGTGCGTCAGACGGCGCACGGTTTCCACGTTCTGGGCAAAAACCGCAATGCCGGAGTCCAGCACTGTCTCCACATCCGCCAGCACCCCGAGGAAATCCGGAGTCAAGGCTTCCACCGCGGTCTCCGGGTTCTCCTGCTTCACCCGCTGTACACAAGCGGCGTAGTGCCCGGCGCCGCCGTCAGGCAGATCGTCACGATTGACCGACGTCAGCACCACGTACTTCAGTCCCATCAGACGCACGGACTCGGCCGTGTTGGCCGGCTCCTCGGGGTCCAGCCAACCCCGCGGATTGCCGGTATTGACCGCACAGAAGCGACAGGCGCGGGTGCAGGTGTCGCCCATCAGCATGATGGTCGCGGTTCCCGCACTCCAGCATTCACTCATGTTGGGGCACTTGGCTTCCTCGCAGACAGTGGCAAGGCGATGGGTGTGGACAATATCCTTGACCTTCTCGTATGTGTCGCCGCCCCGGACCCGGATGCGCAACCAGTCCGGCTTGGCCAGCCGTTCGCCGCCACTGGCAGCCGCCTTGATGCCGTCCTTGATCGCGGTAATACCGCGCTCATTGACAAACTTGTTACCGCTGGCCACCTGCACAGTGGGAATGAGTTTACTGTCTGACATGTCACGATCCTGTCACGGCGACGGCCACCCGGCTGCGACCCGCCTGTTTCAGGGGCGTCATTATAGCGAACCCGGGCCGACAAAGCAGCGCGGAAGACCAACGAGCTGCCATCAACCAATCCGCTACTGCGCAGCGGGCGGCAACCGGGTTATAGTTGCCGCTGTCTTCTTTCGCAAGGACCCTGCATGGCAACCATCACCTTTTACGGCGCAGCCCAGGAAGTCACCGGCTCCTGCCACCTGCTGGAATCTCCCGCCTGTGGCCGGGTACTGCTGGACTGCGGCCTGCGCCAGGGCGGCGATGCCGTGGAGCGAATCCACAATGAACGCTTCAGCTTCGACCCCTCCAGCATCGACGCAGTCATCCTGTCCCACGCCCACCTGGATCATTGCGGGATGCTGCCGCTACTGGTGCACCAGGGCTTCCGCGGCCCCATCTACTGTACCCGCGCCAGCGCCGACCTGCTGCCGATCATGCTCAAGGACGCGGTCGGACTGTACCTGCGCGATCTCGAGCGGGAGAACCTGCGGGCGGAACGGCGTGGCCGCAAGCCCAGGGAACCTATCTACGATGAGCAGGATGTGGAAAAAGTCCTGCACCAGCTCAAGCCCTACCGCTACGGCAAGACGTTCAAGGTGGGCACTGGCTGCCAGGTCTGCCTGCATGACGGCGGTCACATCCTCGGCTCCGCCATTGTCGAAGTGTCCCTGGAAGAGAACCGGGGCGCCAAGACACTGGTGTTCTCAGGCGACCTGGGGCGCAGTGGCTCGGTGTTGATGAATGATCCCGAGCTGCTGGAAAAGGCCGACCTGCTGCTGCTGGAGAGCACCTACGGCGATCGCAATCACCGCGAAGAAGACGAGACCATGGAGGAGCTGCGAACCGTGCTGCACGAGACCTGGGAACAGGGCGGCAGCGTCATGATCCCCGCTTTCGCCGTGGGGCGCACCCAGGAAATCCTGTTCCATCTGGGGCGCCTGCACTACGCCGGCCAGCTGGACGCCTGGCAGATCTTCCTGGACAGCCCGATGGCCATCGAGGTGACCCGGGTCTACGACCGCTGGCTGGAATTGATGGACGGCGATGACATCCGCGAACTGTCCGCTGCCCATCGCGACTCCCTGGCAGACTTTCTTCCCCGCCTGCAGCTGACGGCGGATACGGAGGCGTCCATGGCCATCAACCGGATCAAGAGCGGCGCCATCATCATCGCCGGCAGCGGCATGTGCACCGGCGGGCGCATACGGCACCACTTCAAGCAACGCATCTGGGACTCCCGCAACACGGTGATCTTCACCGGTTTCCAGGCTCAGGGCACACTCGGCCGCCTGCTGGTCGATGGCATGAAGACCGTGAAACTGTTTGGCGAGGAATATGCCGTCAAGGCGCGCATGGAGACCCTGGGCTGCTTTTCCGCCCACGCCGGCCAGAGCGAGCTGATTGCCTGGGCGGCACATTTCAAGCCGACCCCGCGGATCGCCCTGGTTCATGGAGAGCCCAGGTCCCAGGACGCTCTCGCCGACAAGCTGTGGGACCAACTGCAGGTGCGCGTTGCCATCCCGGCCGTCGGTGAATCCATCGCCTTCTGACCGCGCCCCTGATTTCCCCTGGCCGGCCTCACGCGGCCGCCAGGGGAGCATCGAGTTGACTCAGCTGGTGGCCAGGGGCTCGGTGTAGAACTGGCTGTACCACTTGCGGAAACGGGCGATAGGGCCGTCACCATCACAAAGGACAGGCTGCGGCCGGAATATCTTGTGCTCCCAGATCGGCTTGTCTTCATCCAGCTGCTTGCAGATATCACGGATGATGGCCGCGTTCACGCCCCCCTCCCTGACCTCGCCATTGACCTTGGGCTGGGTAAATGCAAAACGGACATGTACCGTCTCGTCGTCTATCGGCGTGACGTTGCCCATCAGGAACGTGTCGGCAATGCCCTCAAAGCGGGTAAAGCCCTGGCCGGGACCGATACCCCTGGAGGTGATACTGCCCTTGACCATACCCTTTGGCGTTTGCAGGTCCGCGCGCTGGATGCCCAGTGAGTAGTGCTTGTCGTAGGTCAGGTCAGTTTCGGGGAAGGTTGCCGTCTGGTGCACGTAGCGAAAATGCGCGGAGTCGGCGCCGTTCTCGGCCATTTCCTGGCAGGCGGTCTTGATCACCCACTCGAAGCGCTGCAGCGGCGCCCAGTCGTCACTGTTGGCCTCGGGAAAGGACTCGACCTCCCACAGCGGCGCAGCGTCGTCGGGATGGTACCAGGCATAGATCACCTGGTTGTCTTCCACCAGCGGGTAGGTCTGCAGGCACTGCTTGCCCTGGATTTTGGGCGGCATGTTTTTTGCGTAGGGTACTTCCGTGCAGTAGCCCTCGGCGTCGAACTTCCAGGCGTGGAACGGACAGACGATGGTTTCCCCCTCAATGCGGCCACCCTGGCCGCTGCTCTCGTTGATACCGTAGCCGAGATGCGCACCCAGGTGCGGGCAGTAGGCATCGAGCAGCACCGCCTTGCCCGACTCGGTCCGGAACAACACCAGCTCCCTGCCAAAATACTCCACTGCACGGGACTGGCCAACGGCAAGCTCATCGCTGTAGGAAATCACGAACCAGCCGAACGGTATCGGCATGGGGGGACGGGGTTTGGGCATGACGGAACTCCTCGCGGGTATTGGGAAGTGCTACCCTGGCAGCGTCGCTGCGGGCGGCTCAGCACAGGCATGATAGACGCTTTTACCACCGGCCTTAAGCGCAGCGGTACAAGCACTTGGACCGGACGACTGCGCCTCGCGGTCAGAAGTTCCAGATTGCAGTAACGCCGACCTGGCGCGGGCGGATCACCCGCTCATGGGGCGTGATGCCGTTGGGAACGTTGTAGGTTCTGGCCTCGGGCACGTCGTCGATGATGGTGGCCTCCTTGTCGAGGGCGTTCTTGACCCAGAGCTTGAGATCCCAGGCACCCGCTGCACTGCGCAAACCAGTGAACAGGTCGACGGTGGCGAAACCCGCCGACCTGATCCGGGTATTGGGCGCGACCCGGAAACTGTTGGCATTGGCAAGCACATCGAGATACCACTCCAGGCCCGTAGCTGCCAGCGGCAGGACGATACTGCCCTGTGCCACGCCCGACCACTCACCCGAATCACCGCCGATGCGCAGGCCACTGTAATCGCAGACCTGATAGATACCGCCGGTAGCATAGCTGCCCTGGAGGCCCGTGGCGCGGGGGCCGCCATTACAGGCCGCGTTGCTGAAACTGTCGTACTCGGCATCGTTGTAGGCAATATTGAGCTGACCGGTAAGCCAGGTGCTGAACAGGTAGGTCAGGTCCACTTCGGCACCGGTCACCACAACCTGCTCCGCGTTCTGGATAACACGAAAGTTGAAATCCGGGCCGGGGGTAGCCGGGTTGAGGTCAATATCGATATCCAGGGCCTCCTGGTGGAAGTCATCATAGACCTGGTAATAGGCCGCGACATTGAAGCGCAGGCGCTGGTTCAGCAAGGTGGATTTATAGCCGACCTCAAGGCTGGTCGATTCCTCGGGGCCAAAATCCTGGATGTTGTCCGGGGTAAAGCCGGTGAGATCCAGAGTCTGGCCGCCGCCGCGCCCGCCCCTGTCGACCGTTGCGTAGGCCATCTGGTCAACGTCAAGCCGATATGCCAGTTTTACTGTCCCGGTCCAGTCTATATCCTTGATCCGGGAGATATTGGCCTGGTCGGGGAGCGGCACCAGCCCGAAGTAGTCAGCGGTGTTGGAATTGTAGCGGCTGGTCTTGTTCCAGCGCGCACCCGCGGTCAGGGTCCAGTCCTCCGTCAGGTACAGGGTATTGTGGCTGAAGGCGCTGAAGTCTTCGCTGTCGGTGGTCAGGTTCACCAAGACCCCACCAAAATCCCCGACAAAGCGATTTTCGACATCAGTATCGGCTGCGGCGCGCGAATAGTAGCCACCGACGATCCAGTCCCAGAAGTCGTTGCCACTGGAAGTCAGGCGCAGCTCCTGGTTCTGGGCCTGGTTGAAGATGATGTTGGTGTCCTGCACGCTGGCATAGACCGGCGTTCTGTCGACATCCTTGATCTCGTCATTGGTGCCATCGGCGTAGTAGCTCTGGGACGTCAACACGGCCCAGTCGAAGTCATAGTTCAGCTCCAGGATGACCTGATTGAAGCGGGATGCAAACAGGCGCGGCTGTTCCGACAGTTCAATCCGCTGGTAGCGACTGATTCCCTGAACAGGGTCTTCCGCGTAAGCGGAAGACTGGTCCCCACGGTAGTCGACATGGGTCAGGCTCAGCCGGCCGCTAAAGGGTGCCTCCGGCTCCCAGAGCAGCGTCGCCCTGCCGGCAGAGGTACGCACGAACTGGTCCCGGTCCAGATTGGCATAGCTGCCGTCGGCGCTGTTGTTCTCGTCGAATACCCCCGCAACGCGCAGGCCCAACGTGTTTTCGACCAGTGGCACGCTGACCCCGAAGCGGGTATTGACCAGATCGTGCTCGCCCACCGTGCCCTCCACATACCCCTCGAATCCGGTGAGATCGGGGTTGCGGGTGTGGATCACGATGGAGCCGGTCGGAGACGCCCTGCCGTACAGTGTGCCCTGGGGTCCACGCAGGATTTCGAAACGGGCAATATCAAACTGGGAAAAGAAGGACAACTGCTGGTTGTTGACGTAGGAGCCATCCAGGTAAGTGTTGGTACGCGGCGCCTGGGCCGCACTGATCTTGGTCCCCACGCCGCGCAGGGTAATGTTCTGGTTGTTGCCGGTGGACTCCAGCACAACCCCGGGCACCAGTTTTCCCAGGTCCTGCATATCGAAAGCGACCGCCCGCCGGAAAGCTTCTCCGGTCACCGCATTCACCGACATCGGGATATCCTGCAGCAGCTCCGTGGTCTTCTGCGCGGTGACGGTGATCTCTTCCAGCACCATGGTACCCTGAGCGTGCAACTGGGTACTGGCGGCCAGAGCGGCAACGAGGACTGAATAGCGGCTGCGGATCACTGGATGCTCCTAATTATTATTTACCCTGGCCGCAGTATTTATCTCATGTAACAATTTCTTATGCAATGCTTTATTGGACCACCTCCGAACCACTTTTCGAGCGAGGAAATGGCATTAACATCGGTCTCAATTCCCGCCTGCTTACGACGCCCTGTCGCCACCGCTGCAGTCGCGAGCCCACCTTTACATAGTTTGTGTAATGTTTTCTAATTCACTCTCAGGAAAAATCGGCAGATCGTTTACCACTACTGAGGCAGTAACATGGACGAAGCATTGATGCGCCGCTATTACGCGACCTACAACAGCGAAGACCCCGAAGGACTCGCTGATTTCTACCACCCGGATTGCACACTGGAATCCGCCCAGGGCACCTTGCGGGGGCGGGAGGCGATTCTGGACACTTACCGGGCTCTGGTCGGCATGTTCGAGGACCGCATGACCCCGACGGAGATTACGGTGAACGGGGATGAGGCCCGGGTAACGATTGTCGACCGTTTTACCGCCCGGGCTGACGTACCTGATTTTCTGGGGCAATCCCTGGCCGCCGGTGAAAGTTTCGAGCTACAGCTCGAGGGACATTACCGCGCGGAGCAGGGCCAGTTCCGGGAAATCCGGATCGAAATAGCGGAACCCTGAGCGAATACCGTTGCGGCGGCTCAGCGCGTGACCTTGAACCCGGCGGCACGTGCGTCCCATGTCGTCTTCGAGACGCCCCGCTCTCTTAGTTCGACTTTGCGCACCTTCTGAGTGGGCGTCATCGGTAGAGATTCAACGATCTCGATGTAGCGGGGAACAAAGAAATAGGGTGCATTATCATTCATGTGCCGAGCCAACGCTTCTTCAGAAACGCTGCTGTCCGGCTTGACGACAACCGCCAGCATGATTTCATGCTCAGAGGACAGCGCGGCTGATGGTACTCCGAACGCGGCAACATCACTGATCCCGGGGTGGCGACGCGCAACGGACTCCACCGCAACCGACGACACGCTGCGGCCCTTGTAGCGAATCAGGTCCTTCTTCCGATCGACGAAGAAGTAATTGCCTGCGCCATCCTGCTCACCCAGGTCACCTGTGCGGTACCAGCCATCCACAAATGCTTTCTCAGTGGCATCCGGATCATTGAAATAGCCATTGAAGAGAATGTGTTCGGCCTTGGGCTTGACACAGAACTCACCCACGTCGCCCACCGGCACAGGCCGATTGACATCATCCAGCAGAGCCACCTCCAGGTCGTCTACGGGGGTGCCTAGTGCGTTGGGAAATAACTCACTCACACCATCGTCGAAGCGGGAGATCAGCTGCATGATCTCACTCTGGCCGAATCCTTGCTGAATAGCCTGAATCCCAAACCGTTGACAGAAGGGTCTGTGGATATCATGTGGCATTGGCGTCATCGTCCCGGAACGTACAGGATTGTCCGCGTCATCAGGTCTTTCGGGGGCATTCCACAAAAACACGTGCATCGCACCCAGGGTGAAGATGTGGGTAGCACCGTAAAAGCGGGTGCGCTCCCAGAAATGACTGGCCGAGAAGGCAGAATCCATACCTACCGCAATGCCCGTTACAAGAGCAGGAAATATGCTTGTGACCCAGGCCGCGGAATTATACAGCGGCATACAGTTGTAGATTACGTCGCCCTCGTGCATGCCACCTATATTGGCCGCGCTCAATGCCGCTCGCATCCAGGCATTGTGACCCTGCATCACGCCTTTAGAGCGACCAGTCGTACCGGAGGTCCACATGATTGAAGCGACATCCCCTCGGTGCAGCACAGCGGGCAGGAAGCTATCGATTGGAGTGGACAATAGTTCGGTAAGGCTGGGGAAGCCCGCATCTGGCTCTTTGATGACAACATTGGACGTGAAAGCATCCCCTAACTCTGCAAGTCGGGACAAGTACTCGCGATCGGTGACCGTGATTCGGGGCTCACTATCGACCAATGTCTGCTGCAGCCACTCACCCCGGTAGTCGGTGTTAATCGGCACCCATGGTGCACCAAGCAAATTGCAGGCGAAGCTTACCAGGACAAATTCCGGGCAACTGTCCATGAAAATACAGACTCGGTCACCTTGCTGCACACCCAGCTGCCTCAGCCCCGCCGCATAGTGACACGCTGCATCGTAGGCTTCGGAATAGGTGATGTGGCGCTCCCCGGCAATCAGAAAATCCTGCTCGGGTGTGGTTTCTGCCTGATGGCGAAGAATACTGCCAAGCACACGATTTTCTTCCTTGTTGTAGTCAAGAGTTTGCATGCTGCTCCACATAAAACTGCTGTGCCCACTTGCGAAACTTCGCAATCGGTCCATCACCGTCACATAAATTGGGTTTCGGCTGATAGATCTTGTTTTCCCACATGGGGATGTCATCAGTGAGCTGCCGGTTGACCTCCTTGTTGAACGCCGCACCAATCCGATCGATCTTGGGGTCGCGTTCCGGATTCTTGTAGCTGACGTGGAAGTACTGAACGACATTATCTTCGTCGATGGGGGCATTCGTTGTTAGCATGCAGACTTCAACCAGTGTTTTGTAGCGAACCACCGCCCAGCCGAAGCCGGAATTGGTCGAGTTCAGGTATCCCTCGACGGGGCCGCCCGAACTGGGAAACTTCTGTCTGCTTTCCATAATTATGCTGGGGCCGTCAAAATCGAAGCGATCATATTCAGCGGCACCAGGATGCTGGTGAACGGTCATGAAGTGAGCGCCGTCAGCGGTGTTCTCAGCCATTTCCTGCAGGCAAGTTCTGATCTTGTGCTCGGTCACGATTGGAGTGACATAAGCGGGGTCGTCGAACTCCGGGACCTCCAGCAGATCGAAATTGGGTGCAGCGCCCTCGGGGTGATACCAGGCCATCACCAGACCATACCGGACCTGTAGCGGGTAGGTTCGCACACAGGCGCGCGTGTTCAGTTGTTGGGCATAAGGTATCGCGGCAACCTGCCCTTCGCCGTCAAATTCCCAGTGGTGAAACGGGCAGCGGATATTCTCACCAACCACCTTCCCAAGCACACCAAAATTACCACCCAGGTGCGGACAGTAAGCGTCCTGTAAATGAAGTTTGCCTGCCTCGCTACGCCACATGACCAGGTCGCGGTCAAAGTAACGGAGTGGTTTTATCTCACCGGACTGAACATCACTTTCGAATGCAACCTGGAACCAGCCTAAGGGAATCGGAAATGGAAAGCGCTTGCTGCTCATAGGTGACTCCTGATCGAAACTGACATATGTGTCAGCAAACCATAAGCTCAACTGACATTTCTGTCAATGCAATATGCGGTAACATGAGCCACGGCAAATTCTTTCGCTATTGAGGCATTGATGAGCGCAAGCACAGAGAGCCACAAGTCCTCCACCCGGCTCGCCATACTTGAGGCCGCAATCCAGGTGTTTGCGCGCCTGGGCTACAGTGGCACCAACTTTCGCGAAATCACTGCGCTCTGCGGTGCCCAGCGCTCACTGATCCTCTACCACTTCCAGAACAAGGAGACTCTGTGGCAGGCTGCCGCGGAAGACGTTGAAAAGCGTTTCAATGCCGCATTCGACTCAGTGTTTACCGAACAGCAGCAGGCCAGCGACCGCGAGACAGCCCGCTACGCGCTGTCCTGCTTTCTGGACGCCCTCTGCGAAGTGCCGGAATACGGCCAGATCTACCTGCGTGAAGGGGCGACGGATAGCCCGAGGATGGAGTGGTTGTCCAGGCACTTTGCCCCGCCTCGAGCCCTGAGAGTGCAATACCGGGACCCGGATATTCAGAAACGCCTCCATACCTCGGTGTTGCGGGACATTCTGGCCTGCACCCTGGTTGCCTTTGTCACTCTGGGTCCGTTGCTGGAACGATCACGTGCCGTGGCTACCGGAAAATCATCTGCCGGTACCTACGAACTGACTCCAGCCAAACGCGAGGAACTGCTGGACTACCTCCTGCGGCTGATCTTTTGAGTGCGTAGCTTCTCAGCACGCACCTTGAACGCTCCCGATTAGACGCCCAGCAGATTGTCCCGCTGCTGCATCCACACTTCCGCGCAGTAGCCAAAATCCACCGGCAGATTCACGCCGCTTACAAAGCTCGCCAGCTTGCTGTTCAGCAGGACCAGTGGTTCGCCCATTTCTGCGGGATCCGCGAAACGACCGTTAGATGGGCAGAAAACCTTGAGCGCATCTCTATCGAATTCCTTGGTCAGCTGATCCATGAATGCCGTCGCCGTGGGCGAAGGACTAATGCAGTTGATCCGTACCTCACGCTTCGCCAGCTCCCCTGCCTGCATCATGGTGTAGACGACCATGCATTGCTTGGAGAAGCCATACGGATCTACGTTGAGGTCCGGGTGTGCTTCCAGCCAGGCTTTGGATTCCGCAAAGCCGGTCACAGCCAAAAAATCCTTGACCAGATCCAGGTTGCTTTTCCAACCCATGCCCGCGGTGGAAGCGATAGAGGCGATGCCACCACCTTTACCAACTCGTGGGATCAGCGCATCGGTCAGGTAGCGTGCGCCAACCCAATTGATCATCACCGTATCCATCGCGGAAAACGGCGGGTGCGGCACACCGGCGCAATTGAACAACGCGTAGATTTCCCCGGGCAACTGAGCGATGGCAGCATCCACTGAGGCCTGGTCTTTCATATCCGTCTTGATCGCCTTTTTCACCGGCACTGTGACGTCGCTGATATCCAGCGCATGGACATCCGCGCCTGCATCCACCAACAATTGCGCCGCCGCGGCACCCATACCTGAAGCGCCCCCGGTAATAACAACTTGCTTGCCCTGATAACCCAGCACATCGTTCATAATGGTTCCTTTTCCTTCTCTTGAAATGCGGTGTTTAGTATATGGGGCCGCCCAGCAGATGGGTGGCCAGGTCAATCAACAGCAGTGTGATCATCGCCACGAAGCTCGACTCGATAAACACACGCCCAATGCTCCAGCGTTCGCCCTCCTTTTCTTCGTCCAACCGAATAATATTCGGGAACGCCACCACGAAATACAGGGCATAAAACCAGGAGCCCACCCAGAGCATGGCATCCAGGTTCTCATACCAGACGTTCATCGAGGACGTGTCGTCACCGTGGGAGATCATGACGAAGTACATGTAGGTTTCGCCCCAACCCCAGAATGCCGCGATCAGCAGCACGATACCGCAATAGGTAATGAAGCGCGTAGTCGCAGAGTTCCAATTCATCGTCATGGTGCGGATTCGTCGCAGGGCAATGACCGCAGTTACATGGTAGACGATGAAGAACACGATTGCGTTGAAGTACATCGATGGTGGCACTTTCATGTGCTGTGCCAAGGCTGTAGCTTCATCCGGGCCGACGAGGGCAGAATCCAGGAACAGCGTGACCTCCTCAAAACGATAGCGCAGGCCCAGAACCTCGAAAAAGTACTCGGTGTGGAAATAGGTGGCCAGGAAAATCCACCAGAACATGTATACATTGAACTTGAACCAATAACTGTCGTGCCACACAACACCACTGTTGCGGCGCAGAAACCAGGGCAACAGCACACAATAGGGTAGCCACATCAGCACATTCTGCATGATGTTCCAGAAGGTGCCCGTATTCAGCCAGCCCATCTGGACCATCGCCATGTTGTAGAAGAACCAGAACGGCACAACGGTCAGGAAGAATTTCTCACCCCAGGCCTTGTCCGGATTGGGTGAGAACCAGTAGCCGGGAAGCCCCTTCCCGGATGCAGCTTGCTCCGCCATGCGGTTTTCTCCTGTTATTGTGTTGGTCAGAAATGCTAGTTTTACAACCCGACAAAGTCAACAGTATACTTATAATATGTATACATGACGAACTACTGGCTTTGCGTAAAATCCTGCGAGCAGCGGGCGATCCCGTTGCTCTATGATCCGGCTCACTGCAACCAGGACTTGCCATGCAAAAGGCGATAATGACAAGAAGCGAAAGCGGCGCAGCACGCTCCCGGGCGGACTCCACCCGGGAGAAGATCCTGAACACAGCGGCGGCCTGTTTTCTGGAGAACGGGTATCGTGATACTCGCATGATGCAAATCGCTGCACGATGCGGCCTCTCCCGCGCCGCTATCTACAAGCACTTTCCAACCAAGGAATCAGTTCTGCTGGCATTGAATGCCCGGGTCGTGGAAGACACCCTGGCAGTCACGCACTTCATTCTCAACAGTCGTCAGCCTGCGCTGAAGGTGATCGAGCAATGGATGCGGGACCTGCTCTCTCATGATCAGCCGGGTTTCATCCGGGTAGTGATGATTGATGACGCCCAGGGGGTACTGATGCTTGACCAGGAGGCGACAGATGATGCCCTGCGCAAAGTCAAGCGCGCCCTGACAAAGGTCATTCGGCGGGGAGTCCGTGAGGGTGATGTTGCCCCCAACATCCACCCGGCAGATACCGCGCACATGCTGCAGGCGCTGGTGTTCAGTATAGAGCGCAACAACCTGTCCTCTCGACCTGTAATAGAAATGCGCGACAGCCGTCGCCAGGACCTTATGATCGCCACCATCATTGCCGGCCTACGCGCGTGACACTGGAGCTGGCTCAGTACTGCCGGCGCCCTGGTATTTGTCTTCGGGTGACCGGGTTTACTACAGAGACTAGACTGCAAGACCATCACCAAAATAATGGAGCAGCACCATGCGCGAGCCAGAAAAGTTGAACCGACAGACCATGGGCATCACCGACGGGATTCCCTTGGAAGTTACCGGAACCGACATCGAGAGCCTGCGTCGCGATATCCAGCGCCTCATGGATATTGAAGCCATCAAGCAGCTCAAGCATTGTTATCTGCGCTGCGTGGATACCGCCAATCTGGTGGAGATGTCCGAGCTGTTCCACGATGACGTACACGTGCACTTCAAGGGTGGCACCTACGAGTGGAAGCTGGATGGCAAGGCGGAATACCTGGCGGCCATCGGGCAGTCTTTCAATACCCGCATGATCGGTCAACACAATGGCCACCATCCGGAAATCCAGATCCTGAGCGAGACTGAGGCTACCGGCATCTGGTATCTGGCGGACCTCGCCTGGCAGCTGGATATCGGCAACTTCCTGCAGGGCACCCTGCTCTACTGGGACCGCTACGTGAAGGAAAACGGCCGTTGGCTGATTATCGAGACGCGCTATGAGCGGCTCTACGAAATCAATACGCCCCTGCTGGAGGAGCCCAAGCTGAGCAGCCATTACCTGGGTGTGCACGGCACGCCGATACAGGGGTGATTCAGTACCGGCTACGCCCTTCAGACACCGTAGCCGCCATCCACCGAGAGCATCTGGCCCGTCACGTAGGCCGCGCGCTGTGATGCCAGATAGACAACCGCGTGTGCCACTTCCTCGGGCTCACCCCAGCGCTTGATGCACAATCCAGCCTGAACGGCATCTTTCCATGCCTCGTCGAAGGTGCCATCAGCCCAGAGCCGCTTGAAAATACCGGCATTGATTACGCCGATCGCAACGCTGTTGGCGCGAATGCCAAATGTGCCCTCCTCCTTCGACAGCCCCTGGATCAGCGATTCGATCAAGGCCTTGGGGGCGACGGACAGGACATCGCGCTCGGGCCACTTGTGCAATCCAGCGGAACTGATGTGCACGTAAGAACCGCCACCAGCATCTTTCATGTGATGCAAGGAAGCGTGCACCACGTTGAAGAAGCCGTTGACGTCCGAGTCGATCACCCGCCGCCACTCGTCAGGGGAGACGTCCCTGATCATCAGCTGAGGGATGTCTGATCCCGCCGCAACCACGACGGTGTGGATCCGATGTCTGGATGCAATATCGTCAATCAACTGTTTGACACGAACGTGGTCGCCAATGGAGAGCTGATGATACTCCGCAGTCTGTCCCAGGCCATTGAGCCGCTCAGCGGTTTCAGCGGCTCGCGCCTGGTTCCCGTTATAGGTCAGCACCACATCGCTACCCGCTTCCGCCAGCTTCTCGCAGATAACCGCGCCGGTACCGCCACTGCCACCAATGACGAGGGCGACACCCGCCGGAAAATCCTGTGTCATAAAGAGACCTGTCTAAGCCAGAATTGTCTGTAGCCGAAGAAAGACTACCCAGAAAAGATTATTATTGCAATGTTTCATGCAGGCTGGAATGGAGAGATCTGGGAAGAAAAATGTGGTGACATCGGCCCACGGGGTTCAGGGCAAGGCAGTGTGCCCGCGACGGAACTGGCCCGGCGAAACCCCGGTGTGGCGCCGAAACAACCTGTAAAACGCGCCCATGTCGGTGTAGCCAACATGGCCACCGATATCCTCGATGCTGCGACGGGTGGATGCCAGAAGCGACTGACTGGCCTGCACCCGCAAGCGATGCACATATTCCTTGGGGGTCATGCCTGATTCCTGCTTGAAGCGCCGATTGAATGTGCGGCGACACAGTCCAAAGTGCTGGATACAGCGGGGAATGAGGTTGTCCTCGGTATAATGCTCGGCCAGCCAGGCCCTGGCCTGGGCCATGGACGCATCAATGCCGCCGCTGCCATCCGGGTGATGGAGCAGGTGATTCCATTGCAGGGCATAGGTTTCGGCAACATCCCGGGCAGTGGCGTCACCCCAACGACGCGCTATCTCTGCAAGCACCAGCTCCTGCCACGGCAGGTCGCCCGAACAGATAACTGCCCCCTCCTCCACCCATCCCGGTTCCGCGACCACCTGCAGGGCTGGAAAGTTACGCTGGAAAAGAGCCGCATAGCGGCTGTGTGTTACGGCTTTGCCGCCGGGGAACAGGCCTGCCTCAGCCAAGAGAAAGGCACCGGTGCCTACACCCACGATTCGGGTACCGCTGGCAGCCTCGTCTCGCAACCACGACGCCAGTCGGCCGTGCCGGCAGGGCTCCCAGCTGTCATCTACCATCAATGCGGGCACGAACAGCCAATCCGGACGCGGCGCGTTGGCTACATCGTACTGCCTGATAAAACTGAAGCGGTCTTGCAGCAGGGCACTATCCCTGGCCGACACCCCGTAGAGCAGATCGACCTCTGCTCCTTCCTTGATGTGGTGCGTCATGCAGTGCAACAGCAGGTCATGCACTGCAGCTACCAGGGAGACGACGGAACCCGGTGTAAGCAATATGGCAGCACGCATACTTATTCGTCACCCCCCGGCCAATTCGGCCAGTAATTGACGCGATTACCCATTATTTGCCCATTGGCGTCTCCTTAATATACGAGAACCGCGAGGTGACTACAAATCACGATAACAACAGGAAAGCAGCCATGATCTACAAAGTCATCCAGTGGGGTACGGGAGCGGTAGGCAGGCACGCCCTGCGGGCTGTGCTCGATGACCCCGATATGCAGCTCACTGGCGTCAAGGTCTACAGTGAAGCGAAAGTCGGACTGGATGCCGGTCATCTGTGTGACCGCCCAGACACGGGTATCAAGGCGGTCATGGACCCGGAGGCTCTACCACTGGCCGAAGCTGACTGCCTGCTATATATGCCCATGCAGCCCGATGCCGACGAAATAGCTGATCTCCTTCGGCGCGGCGTAAATATCATCACCACAGCCGGCAACCTCTATCCAAGGGCACGTGGCGACGTCGCCTGGGAACAGCTACAGCAGGCTGCGCTGGCAGGCAACAGCGTTTTCCACGGCTCAGGCATCAACCCCGCCTTCATGTCGGATGTCCTGCCCCTGACCCTGTCAGGCCTGTCCCACCGCGCCCGCCAGATCACCGTTCAGGAGATCTCCGACGTTCACGTCTATACCAGTGAGGCGCCCGAGATCATGATGGACAATATTGGCTTTGGCAAAACCCGGGAGGAAGCGCTGCGACCGGACAATCCCTTCCTTGACTGGATGAGCGCCTATTTCCGCGAGTCCATGGTGATGATGGCCGACCATATGGGTGTCACTCTGGAACGGGTTGAGCCCAACCATGAAGTGGCGCTGGCCAAAAGTCGCGTGGAGTTGGCCAACGGCCGCAGTATCGAGCCTGGCACCGTTGCCTGCCGACGCTTCGAGTGGCAGGGCATTGTCAACGGCAAGTCAGCCTTTGTGCTGCGCACCTACTGGAAAACCACGATGGACATCGATCCGGCCTGGCCGGTTGAATCCGAGAAGGAGGTGTCCTGGACCATCACCGTTGAGGGAACCCCCTCCTACCGTATCAATCTGGAGGTCTGTTCCTCCTTCGACGAAAACCACCCGATGTTCGGCAAGGGTGGTGAAGAAGGTGCGGTACTGGGCACGGCCGTTCACGCCGTAAACGCTATCCCGGCAGTGTGCCAGGCGGAGCCAGGGGTGCGTACCTTTCTCGACCTGCCGATCATCACCAGCCACGGCGCCTTCCGCTGATTAGCTACAGGAGAGCTTCATGACCAATCTTTTGGACCGCATGCGCGTGGATGGCCAGGTCGCTATCGTAACCGGTGCCGGTCGGGGTGTGGGACGCGGCATCGCCCTGGCGATGGCGGCAGGTGGTGCGCACGTAGTGTGCTCGGCGCGAACTGCAGCTCAAATCGATGAAACTGTTGAGCTGGTCAAGCAGGCGGGCGGGAGTGCCGAAGCGCTGATTGCCGACGTGATGCAGGAGGACCAGCTGGCCGCCCTGGTGGACGCCACGGTAGAGCGCTGCGGTGGCATCGACATCGTGGTCAACAACGCCGGTGGCAGTGACTACGCCGCGTTCCTGGACACGACCACGGAAGCCTTCCGCCACCATTTCGACTGGAACACTACCTCCGCCTTCGTCCTCAGCCGCCTGGCCACTCCCTGGCTGCTCAAGCGCGGCGGTGGCAGCATCATCAATATTTCCTCTGGCGCGGGTCACATCGGCATACGCGGAATGATGGCCTATTGCGTAGCGAAGGCTGCCCTGGACCATCTGACCCGCTGCATGGCGGAGGAGCTGGCCCCCAGAATCCGGGTCAACTGTCTGGCCCTGGGCTCCATCATGACGCCCGCCCTGCAGAACACTTTCGACATGGAGGCCGGGTTTCGGGAGAAACTGCTGGCAAAGACCCCGCTGCAAAGCATCGGTGACGCAGAGAACGTCGGGGTGGCCGCCCTGTTCCTCTGCTCGGAGGCGGGCTCCTATTCCACCGGCGCAATTCTCAACATGGACGGCGGCCTGCAGGATACCAACCTGCCCTTCAGGCTGCCCGACCTGTGACGGAGGTCGCCATGATCGATCATCAGGATGCTTTCTCCTTTGAGGGCAAAACGGTCATCGTCACCGGCGGCAACGGCGGCATTGGCCAGGGGATGGTCAGGGCATTCGCCCAAAGGGGGGCGCAGGTGGTCATCGCCGATCACGCCCCGGCGGCGGAGCACGAGCGATTCGCCGACAACCCCAGTATTCTCGATTGTCGCACCGATATTACCGATCGCGCCTCGGTGGACGCGATGGTGGAACAGACACTGGCGACCTTCGGACAGATTGATGTCCTGGTCAACAATGCCGGTGGTGGCAAGGGCTTTGCACGGCTGCTGGAAGTCACGCCGGCCGACATCGACTGGATGATTGAACTCAATATCCGCGGCACCCTGTGGGTGACCCAGGCAGTGACCAGACATTTCGTGGAGCGAGGTGGTGGCGCGATCGTCAACATCGCCTCCGCCGCCGCGATAAGTGGCACCGCCGGGCGTAACGACCCCGTCTACGCCGGCTGCAAGGGATTCATGGTCTCCCTGACCCGGGCCCTGGCCGCCGATCTTGGCCAGTATGACATACGGGTCAACACTATCGCCCCGGGCTGGATAGTTCCCGAATCCAGCGCCGGGATTTCCGCCGGCAGCTTCTGGAATACCCTGGGGGATACCTTCGGCACACCGGAATCCTTCAATGCCGCTTACGAGGCGGGGGAAGAATTACCAACAGCTTCGGCACGTGCACTGCAGCGACTCGGGCGACCAGCGGATATTGCCAATGCGGCTGTGTACCTGGCTTCTGCTGCCGCCAGGCATGTAACCGGGCAACTGATCAGTGTGTGTGGTGGCGCGGTTATGCCGGCGGCCTGAAACAACAGTAAACAATGACATGAGGAGGCCAGCATGGCTGAACAAAAACAAGCTATCCGCGTAATTCAATGGGCCACCGGCAGCGTCGGCAAATTCTCCATCGGCGCCTTCCACAACAAGCCCGGCTTTCAGCTGGTGGGCTGCTGGGTCCACAGCGCCGACAAGGCGGGCAAGGATGCCGGTGAGATCGCCGGTATAGGCACCATCGGCGTCTCCTGCAGCAACAGCGTGGAGGAGATTCTGGCCCTGGACGCCGATGTCGTGCACTACGCACCGCTGCTGGCCAATGTCGACGAAATGTGCCGGATTCTCGAGTCAGGCAAGAACCTGGTGACCCCCAGTGGCTTCACCACCGTGCGCAACAAGAAAGACGCGGCCAAGCTCGCCGCCGCCTGCCACAAAGGCGGGGTCAGCATGCACGGTTCGGGCATCCACCCCGGTTTTTCCGGTGACCGACTGCCCATTGTGCTGTCGGCCATGTCCCGCAGTATCCGCAAGATCACCGTGCACGAGATTGTCGACATGTCCCGGGTCAACGAGTCCTGGGACATGGTCACCAACCTCGGTTTCGACATGTCCCCCGAAGATGCCAAAGCCAACCCGCCCTTTCTGCTGGAGGTGATGAGCACGATTTTCTTCGAGTCTATCGCCTTGGTCGCTGAAGCGCTGGGCATCGAGATCGAGGAATACGAAAAGAAACACCGCTTCGCCCTGGCGCCCCGGGATATCGAGGTCGACCTGGAACTGGGGACCCGCAAAGGCCTGATCCGCAAGGGGCATGTGGCGGGGCAGAACTTCAATTACGCGGGCCTGGTGAAGGGTCAACCGGTTATCGAGTTCAAGACCTTCTGGCCCATGGACGAAAGCATCGCCCGGGAGTGGGGGCATCTGGAGCCCTGGGCCTACAAGATCAACATCGAGGGCGACCCCGACCTGCGCCTGCACTTCACCTGCGGAAAGGAAGACGGCAGTGATTCCGCCGCCCTGGGCATCCTCTGCACGGCGATGAACTGCGTCAACAGCATGCCCCAGGTGGTCGCCGCGCCGCCCGGTATCGTGACCCAGCTGGACATGAAAGTGATTCCCGCCTATCAGGCCTTTGAGTTGCCGAAGTGAAGACTCCAAGATCAGCTGAGGGAAACAGTGATGGCAGAGATACAGGCCTATAGACCGGACAACCTTCCGGACATGAGCAAGCTCTTCAGTTGGGGGCTGCGGGTCGCGAAGTTTGAGGAACTCTATTTTATCACCGGCCTCGCCGACATGGCCGACGATGGCTCCGGGGCACGCTTTCCGGGAAATCCGGTGGCCCAGACCGAAACCGTACTGGAGAGGATGGACCAATTCATTCGCGAGGCAGGCTTTGAGCGCGATCACATCATCCGTATGGAATGGACATTCCGCAAGGACGTACGGGAAACGGACTACGCCGGCATCTATGCCGCCTGGGAAGCATTCGTCGCGCCCATGAAGATCAAACCCGCTGGCGGCACCCTGCGCATCGTCGACCGCCTGGCAGCGCCCGATATCATGGTGGAGTACGAACTGCTATTGGCGCGATAAGCACTGGACACACAAAAAAGGATGAGGATAGAGATGCCACAGTGGTATGTGGAAAATCAGGTTGTCGTGGTCACAGGCGGCTCCAAGGGTATTGGCGAGGGGCTGGTCGGCGTGCTGCTGGAACGCGGCGCGAAGGTGGCTGTGCTGGCCCGGGACAACGCTCGCCTGCAGGCTTCCGTGGCCCAGTGGCAGTCGGACCGAGTCGTCGGCTTTCCCGTGGATGTCAGCGATCGCGATGCCCTCGACGAAGTGTACTGCAAAATTTGGGAGCACTTCGGCCAGATCAACGCGGTAATCAACAACGTCGGCTTCCAGTTCCCCCGGCGAGTCGAACTGATGCCCGCCCAGGAAGTCAGGCAACTCGTGGAGCTGAACCTGCTCTCGACCATCTTCGGCTGCCAGGTGGCCATCCCCTGGCTGCGCCGCAATGGCGGTGGACGCATCGTCAACATTTCCTCGGCGACCGTCCGTTGCGACAACGAGTTCGCCCACCTGGCCGTCTACACTGCCTGCAAGGCTGGCGTGGATCAGTTCACCGCCGAACTGCGCAAGGAATTGGTGGAGGACAACATCCTGGTCACCCTGTTCAGTTCCGGCAGCGTTTTCACCGGCACGGTCAACAACTTCGACGAAAACGCCCTGGCCGAAGCCTACAACGCGTGGCTGGCCAAGGGCGAGTATTACGGAGGCTCAACCACTCCCCCGATCATGGGGGCAGCAATCGCGCAGAGCCTGGAGTATCCACCCGGTATCGCCGCCGAGTTCATCGAAGTGAAGCCGGGCGTGCGCACGTCCAAGCGTCTGGAAGGGCAGGAGGACGGCGCGTGATTGCCTCCCCGCCACTCACCATGGCCAACATCAACTGCATAGGGGGAACCGACTAATGGCAAAGTCGATTCGTGTGGGTGTCACGCTCTACCGCATCAGTCACCACACGAACGGGGATATCGACAGGATCATGACTATTGCCGAGATGGCCGACGCCAAGGGTATCGATATGATCAGCGTGGCGGATCATCTGTGCTTCGCCAGCGACGCTCCCAAAGACTACCCCATGGGCCCAGAGGCTTTCCCGGGCGGTATCGAAGAAAACTGGTTCGAGCCGATTACGCTGCTGGCGGCTTTTGCGGCGCGCACCCGAAGGATACAGCTCTCCACCGCGTTGATTATCGCCCCGGCACGCAGCGCAGTTCTACTGGCAAAGCAGTTTGCCACACTGGACTACATCTCCAAGGGGCGCGTCATTGCCGTGTTCGGTGCCGGCTGGCAGCGTGCCGAGTTCACCTCGCAAAACCTGCCCTTCGAGGGCCGCTTCACGCACATGGAAGAACAGATCCAGGTCTGTCGGGCGCTGTGGAGCGGCGGTCCCCAAAGCTTTCATGGCAAATTTATCAACTTCGACGACCTGCAGGCCTACCCCTTGCCAGTACAGGGGACTGCGCTGCCCATCTGGCTCGGTGTGAGCCCGACGGAGCGCAATCTCGAGAGGATGGCGCGCTTCGCCGACGGCTGGCTGCCAGCGACCGGATCCCTGGAAGTCATCAGGGATACGGTGTCAAAGCTGAAGCCACTACTGCTAGCGCAGGGCCGGAATCCTGAAGATTTTGATGTTCGCGGCACGCTGGTACCCATCCTGGATGGCCGTGGCAGGGTGGATCTCGACGCCAGTTTTGCCCAGGGCCAGGCGATGAGCGATAAGGGCATCACTGTGATCGACATCGCTCCACTGTTTTTCTCTCCCGACCCGGACGACATCGAAAACTTGCTGGATCGCCTGGTTCAGCTCAAGCAATCGCTCATAAACGACACTTGTTAGTGAAATGACAACCAGGAATACCAACCTCTAGGGAGAACGAAAAAGATGCTACTCAAAGACAAAATCGCCGTGATCACCGGGATTGGCCCAGGGGCCGGCCAGGCAACAGCTGTGGCCTTCGCCAGGCAGGGCGCAAAGGTCGTCATCGGCGCCCGCAACGAAGAGTACATTCAACAGGTCGCCGGAGACATCGAAGCCCAAGGCGGCATGGCCGTAGCTATTCGCACCGATCTGGCCGATCATACATCCTGTGAGCACATCGTGTCGGAGGCGGTACAGCGATTTGGCGGTGTCGACATCCTGGTACAGAATGGTCACGATACCGGAGATATGGCGATGATCGCCGATGCAGACGCCGCCCGCTGGCGCGAAGCCATCGAGGTCAATCTCTTCGGTGCGCTGCACCTCTTCAAGGCTGCCCTCCCCTCCATGAAGCAACGCGGTGACGGCCGCGTGATTCTTGTCAACTCCGGGGCCGCGAACAATGCTCCGCCACCCTATTTGGCTTCCTACGGGGCATCCAAGGCGGCGCTGGCTTCCCTGGTCCGCTCGATCGCCACCGAATACGGGCCCGATGGCATACGCTGCAACAGCGTCCACTACGGGCCCATCGATGGCGACAATTTCCGGCCCTGGCTGGCCGGCCTGGCGCAGCAGCACGGACGCAGTTTCGAAGAAGAACTGGCGCTTTACTGCGAGCAGGAGTTTCCGTTGCGCTACGTCCCCACAGCTGAGGAATGCGCAGGCACCGTGGTCTACCTGGCCTCGGACCTCGCCCGCGTGGTCACTGGCCAGAGTCTTTCCGTGAACGGCGGGCAGTGGTTCGGCAAGTAAATCCATCGCTAATCCATGTAACAGAGGTGTCAAACCATCATGAAAATAATGACTGTAAGGGTACATCCCATCCCTCTGGCGCTCGGCGCACTGCTGGCTGGTGTGGCATTGCCGGCGGCGGCCCAGACCGAAGGCTCCCAGGCGAGGGTTCTGGAAGAAGTGACCGTAACCGCTCGTCGGTTCGAGGAGTCGCTCCAGGACACCCCGGTATCGGTCTCCGCTTTCGGCCAACACGAACTCGAGCAAATGGGCATCAGCGAGGTCAGGGATATCGCCCAGGCAACGCCCAACCTCGATATTCGTAAACTCAGTGGCGGGCAACCCGCTGTTGGCTACAGCATTCGCGGGATTTCCAACCAGGATGACTCGATTTCCTTCGATGGCACCGTCGGCGTCTACGTCGATGGCGTCTATGTCGGGCGTCAGTCCAGCACCGGCTTCGCCATATTCGATGTGGAGCGAATTGAGGTGCTCAGAGGGCCCCAGGGAACGCTGTTTGGACGCAACACCATCGGCGGTGCCGTTAATATCGTGACCACGCCGCCCCGCGACGAATTCGCCTTCAAACAGAAGATCGGTGCCGGCAACCGCGGCCAGCGCAATTTCCAGACCGCGATTGATACAGGCCGTTACAACGGCCTGGCCGCCCGCCTGTCGATTCTGGACACTCGTAACGAGGGCGACCGCAAAGATGTGTACACCAATAGAAAACTCGATGAATCAAAGACCAGAGCCTATCGCCTGGCTGTGAACTGGACGCCCAGTGACGCCTTCAGCGTCGACTATAGTTACGAACGCTCGGAGTGGGAGTCCGGCGAGCCCATAGCGCAGCTTACCTTCGTGCGAGACATGTACGCCAGTCCGGACGGAGCCTTCTACGGAGGCCCCTATTGGGAGCAGGCAAGAGACGAGGCATCGTCCTCGCGACTGGACCGCCTGCCACGCGCGGCCAAAAATCCCGGTGACTGGACCTCTGACATCGACGGTCACGCCCTGACATTAACCTGGGACCCGCTGCCCAACCTGACCATCAAGTCAATTACCGGCTATCGCAGTTGGGACGAATTTACCCCGAACTCTACCTTTGGTGGCGCCTTCCCCGCCGATGGCAGCACGCTGCTCGACCTGGCCACTTTTCAGCCTATCCCCGCCGGCACCCTGGTACCCCTCTATCAATCCCATGACCGCGACCGCTCCCAGGACCAGTGGTCTCAGGAACTCCAGTTCGTCGGTACTTTGCTGGACGATCGCCTGCGCTACAACACCGGTCTCTACTACTTTCGGGAGAAGTCGGAACTCAGAAACCCCCAGGCATTCGTCCTGCCTACCTGTCTGCTACTGCAGGCGCCACCCTGCGGCACCTCCCTGCTGGTATCGGCACCGTTCCTCCACGTAAGGCCGGAAAACGTGGCCTATGCCGCTTACGGGGAGTTCACCTATGAGCTAATACCGGACCTGGATGTCACTCTGGGCCTACGCTATAGCGTAGACGACCGGGAACTGGATTTATTCAATCTGCTGGACAACGTACCCCAACGCATAAAACCCAGCAATGACTGGAACAATCTCAGTCCCAGCGCGACCGTCAGCTACCGTTGGTCGGATCAGTTGAGCACCTACGCCAAAGTGGTCACTGGATATCGCTCTGGCGGCTTCAACATGCGGGCCACCACGGTTGAATCAGCGTCGTTGCCCTTCGATGAAGAGGAAGTTATCAGCTACGAGATTGGCTGGAAGAGCGACCTGCTGGACCGCACCCTGCGCTTTAACGGTGCGGTGTTCTACACCGACTACAAGGACCGCCAGATCTCCCAGTTCCAGACCGGCAACACCGGCGCGGCCCAGGTGCTGGTCAACGCCGGACGCTCTGCTAACAGCGGTATTGAGCTGGAAGCCACCTGGCTACCCATCGATGCTCTCAAGCTCAATGCCAGTTACGGCTACACCGACATCAATTTCGACAGCTTCGTGGCCGGCGAAGTGGATCCGGTCAGTGGCTTTTCGACAGGACGCAACGTCGATATTGCCGACAGTGCCTCGACCCGGCAAAACACGCCCAATCACAATGGCTCAATTTCCGCCGAATACAGCTTCCCGCGCGGGGATATCGGCGAACTCACCCTGCGGCTGGACACTTCCTATACCGGGGAAATCGATTTTCATCCGCAGTTGACCCTGTACAACTCGTCCGACTCATTCTGGCTGACCAACGCTCGCGCCACCCTGAGCGAGATCCCCGCTGGCAGGAACGGGCGGCTCAGCATCGGGCTCTGGGTGCGCAACCTGGAGAACGAGGAGTACCGGGAATTTGGTATAGACTGGGGGCAGCTCGGCTTCGTCACCAATAGTTACAATCCCGAAAGGACATTTGGCGCAGACTTGGTGTACGAGTTCAATCGCTGAGCTGAGAGCCTCCTGACCCACTCATCCGGGAAGCTCAGCTCTCCCGGGTGATGCCATTGTCTCGATTAAACACCGAGTCAGGTTCATAGTCGGGAAGCCGGAACGGCAGGTTGGTATCCTGCAGGCCACCGTCGTAACGAAGCACATCGCCGGTGATGTAGTCTGCGGCTGGTGAGCACAAAAACGCGACAGTCTCCCCAACCTTGTCGGCGTCACCAATACTGCGCAGCGGCGTTTTCTCTATCAGGGTCTCGCCAAAGCTCGCTTCCGCTTCGATCAGCTTGTCCCTGAGTGCTGGCGTCATGATGGAGCCCAGTGCGATCGCATTGACGCGAACCCGCGGCGCAAGTTCATCCGCCAGACTGCGAGTCAGGTAGTCCAGACCGGCCTTGGCCACACCATAGGCCATCATGCCTCTTCCTGTGAGATGACCAACCGCAGAGGAAACGTTGATAATGACGCCCGATCCCTGCGTGACCATATAAGGTGCCACACGCTTGGAAAGCATGAAGGTAGACTTGGTATTCCAGTCAAAAATGAACGAGAACTCTTCGTCACTAATATCCAGAAACCCGTTGAAAATAGTGCCGCCAGCGTTATTTATGAGTATATCTATACGACCAAACTCCTGAACTGTCGCCGACACCAGGCGATCCAGATCCTCGGCAATCGTAACATCCCCAGGCACTGCAAGCGCCCTTACCCCACACGCCCTGACTTTTGCCGCAGTCTCGTCGATGTCCGTGGCGGTGCGCGCATTGCACACCACATGAGCGCCAGCTCGCGCCAACGCGAGTGCCACACCCTCGCCTATACCCATTCCTGCTCCGGTAACAATGGCAACTTTATCTGCAAGGTCAATAGACAGACTCATACCTATTCCTCAGTTATTATCCAGCTCCATCGCTCACACTCTGGTGAGCGCAACCACCGCTCTGGCGCAATCATTCGCGATGATGGGGGATTCTTAACAGAACTCACCACGGCCGCCGGGGACCACAATAGATCGAGCTGTGACGGTAGCGCCTGGGGCCCACCTTCAGTAATCGTAGGTCAGGTCTACCCCATAGGTGCGGGGAAATTCATAGTATCCAGCGACTATCGGCCCCAAAGTATTCATGTTCGAGGGCAGATTCTTGTCGGTCAGGTTCCGGCCCCAGAACGACACGCCCAGCTGGCCGCCAGCGAACTCCATACCGCCCAGGGACACGCTGGCATTCAACCGCCAGGTACCGGGGTTGGTTCCATCGACAAAGGGTACCGGCCTGGTGATGATTTCCTCTTCAGAACGATAGGAGGCATCAAAATGGAACTGCAGTCGCGCGTCACCTATAACAGAAAGAGTTTCATAGTCCGCCGATACCGTGCTGGTCCACTTTGGGCGCAAATGCTTGGAAATCGGTCCACCCAGAAGCACAAGGTCGATTTCCTTGAATTCAAAATCCAGATAGCCCAGGTTCAGCCCCATCGTCAATCCGGTGAAGGGCAGCCAGGATCCTTCGAATTCAATTCCCTGGGCCTCGGTTTCTCCTGCGTTCACCAAAACCTGGGATGTCGGTATAGGAGGGTCAATCAGATTGCCTGCTGTTCCAAACTGCTGGTTTTCGTACTGGACAAAGAACCACGCAGCGTTGGTCTGCAATCTGTTCTCCAGCCAACTCGCCTTGGCACCCAACTCAAACGACTTGGACTTCTCGAGCTCGTAAGGGAGGCCAGAGACAATGCCACCGGATATGTACCCGGTTGAATATTTGGAATATACCAGAGAGTCGAGGGTTGGCTGGTAATTGAGCCCGAGCAGATAGGTAAACTCCGACTCGTCGTAGGCGGTTTCCAGCACTTCACCTGTCATCAAGGTATGATCCACATAGTCCTTTTCGTCCTTGGTGTAGCGCCCACCGAGTATCACGTCCCACTGCTCATTGAGGTGATACTCGAGTTGACCATAGGCCGCCATTGACTGAGCCTCTACATCAGATTGGGTCGCAGGTACGGAACCCGGGAAAAACGTCAAATTCGGGGGCGCGGAACCGAAGAAGCCGTTTTGTGCGTTCTTGTAGCCCCCCGCGGTCTGATCCAGGTCGTAAAACATCACACCGGTGGTGAGCGTAAACGCTGTTTCGTCCCAGATAAACTGCAGCTCTTCGCTGAATTCTTCCCTCTCGTTTTCACCGGTTACCGCAAAGATCACCACGATAGGCGCAAACTGCCCGAGACCGTCCAGGGTATGCCCGGGCGCCTGAACTGACGCTTCCCGGTAAGAGAGAATATTCCGCAGGGTCATGGAATCATTCAGGGCATATTCAGCAGTAAGGTTGTGTCCCCGGGTGAGCTGCGTGGTCGGCAGGTGATACGCATTATTGACCGAGTCCGGCATCTCCGCGCCAAACGAGGGGCCGGTAAGACCCGCCAGCGTTGGAATGGATCCCAGAATGCCGACTGCGGTCGGCGTTGCCTCCATATCCGTGTAGTCAAATTTGTAGAGCAGGCTCAGATCCTCATGAAAATCAGCGTCAACCGCGAGGAAGACTGCCTCGGTTTTGGAGTCACCCAGCCGGTCGGGAGACACGAAGCTCCCGCCCCCGAACTCGGCAAAATCGACTGCAAAGCCAGCTCCGGTGTTTTCTACCGGCCCTTCCCGGTCACTGTAGCTGTAATTCAGGCTCGCGCTCAAAGGTCCCAACTGGGGTGTATCGACGCGCGTCCGGGATTCGAAAAGATCAAAATTGCCCGTGGTGAGTTTCTGCCTGAAGCCGAACTCCCCGGCAGGGTCCTTCGTAATAAAGGCAATAGCACCGCCCGAGGTATTGCGGCCAAACAATGTCCCCTGAGGGCCGCGCAGGACCTCTATGCGTTCGAGATCCGCGTAATTGACAATGGACGCGCCGCCCCCCCTGAGGTACACACCATCCAGATAGGTGGCAACGCCGGCATCCGCGCCCAGCGCGGTACCTGTCGCGTAGAGCCCACGGATTTGAAATACCACGCTGCGAGTACCGCCAGCGCCTTCAACAGCGGACATATTGGGTACCAGGGTATTCAGGTCGGTAAGGTTCTGAATCCGAAAATTTTGAATCGCTGCGTTGCTGAAAGCCGCTATGGATATGGGGACATCCTGCAGACTCTGCTCCCTGCGCTGGGCAGATACCACGACTTCCTCCAGCGCCTGGGCGGGACCTTGAGCATGGGCTGGAAGTGCATAAACCGCGGGAACGACCGAAGCGGCCAGCACTGCGTTACAAATCACTCTTCTCATTATCGTTACCACAGCTGATTTTATAGGATTTAGGTGCGCACTATGGAACGCCAAACCAGGATATCTGTCAATACCTTTTGCAATGTATTCTTTTTACAAATTGATCCATTTACCGACAGAAACCGCTTCACCCGAAGCTCGCAATAATCCAGCATTTACACTATATTGTGTTGTTTTATCTGCTTTTTTACTGAACAAACAACTCTGAAAAACTTGCCGAATCGCCTGACGTTTAGGTTTCTATATATATGTTTTTATGTCTGTACCAGCTTCAGGAAAGCGCTTTTTTCGCGCCGCAGCAACCAAGCTGGCAACAGCTGCTCTTCGAGGAGGGCTGACCACCTCTCAGGTTTTAAGCGCGACGTTTACACAACTAAAGTTGCACAGTAAAATCACAGTTGGTCTTGAAACCGCCGCGAGCAAGGCGGCGCGACCAAAGCCTGTGGAATACGGCCCCCAAAACACTGGAGTGCAAAAAGGTTATGGCGATGGAATTCGATCAGGCAGATGTCGACGCCATGGGCCGCCAGGCCGCCAAAAGCAAGGCGACCCAGGACAAGATCATCGGTGCGGTGATCAGCCTTATCAAGGAAAGCGGATTTGCGGCGGCCAGTTCAAGCCAGATTGCCAAACGGGCCGGGATCACCTGGGGAGCGGTACAGCATCATTTCGGGGGCAAGGAAGAAATACTCGAGGAAGTGCTGCACCGGTCTCACACAAAGTTTCACGAGTCCCTCAGCGCAAACAGGTTTACCACCGGAACTGCCAGTCGGCGTGTGGCGAAGTACGTGGACGCAGCCTGGTACCACTATCAGGGTGAAGAATATATGGCCACGCTGGAAATTCTCCTGGCGACCCGGGGCCACGGCAAGGCCAGCAACGATCTCTCCATCAGTCGTAGTCGCCAGGCCCATGTCGAACTAGCGCGAAGGATTTTTCACGACAGCTCTGCTTCCGACAAGACATTCCAGGAAGTCATATACACCGTTCACTGCATGCTGACAGGTATCCTGATAGAAATGGCGCTGGAGCCGGTGAGTTTTGACCCCAAGGCCTACATCAAGCGACTAAAGTCTACCGTAACGGGAATGCTCTACCCCTGAGCAGCCAGGCCTCTCATCTCGCAGCCAAACCATACAGTCACTCTCTTGCTCAGGTTTCACTGGGGCTGTCGGTGACGCCCTGCTGCCGGTTTTCCAGCGGGTGCATCTCCACAGTGCCAAACAGCTTGTCATAGAGCAGCGTGATGGTCGCGTAATTCCCTTTGTGCATGTCCAGGTGGTGCGCATCGTGCTTCATCGCAATCCAGTTCAGAGTGCGAAAGGGGAAAAAGTTGAGGTCGATACGACAGTGATTGATCTGGTTCAACTGGGTATAGATAAAGTTCGAGATCACTATTGTTGCAATATGAAACGGTGCCAGGCCAGCCAATCCAAGGATCACAATAGTCACGAAATATAACGCGATCCCTATGAATATTTCCGTTGGGTGCAGCAGGTAGGAGTCAATCGAGGTCACCCGGCTACGCGCCTGGTGATGGACCGCATGCACCCTGCGCAGGGAACCCTTACCGTGAAACAGGTGGCGGTGTACCAGATAGTAGAAGAAATCGTAGACCATCAGGATCAAGACGACATCCAGTGCCATGCGCCACAGCGGAGCGGCCTGTAGCGTGACAAAAAAGGGCAGGATGGCGACATAGAAAAACACATTGATGGCCAGTCCAATCTTTTTGCTGGAGTCCACGCGATGATGGTACTTCTTGCCCTGCTCCCGCCATTTGCGCGTGTTTTGTTCGCGGTTCTGCTCGCGCGCCGCGGCAAACGCCGGCACCTTGAACGCGACCCACTGGGCCAGGGCAATACTGGCGCCCAGGATGACAAAGGTCAGCAAACTGACCTCCCAGTTGTATTCCAAGCTCATATTTCGACCCCGTACCGGACATCACCGGAAAGCTGCGACCTTGATGAGCATAAAGTAAGGTATATTTGACTATTAGTCAACCTAACATTACATATATGGCAGGCGCGAACGCTGGCGCGGCTCGGCCCTCTCTACGACGCCCTCATGCGCAACAGGCTGGCCTGGTCAGGATTTGATAATGCCCTCGGCCCTCATCCAGTCGACCATGTCCCTGAGGCTCTGTTCTCCGCCTATCAATTGCCCCCCGATAAGGGCGCGTGCCTCCTGGTCGTCCTGTGGCACGCAGTGCGTGAGCACCGCTGCCGCTTCATAGGTCAGGTCGGGGGCAGGACCACCCAATGCTTTTTGCTTGAGGTCAGCCAGCCTCCCCGCCGCCCTCAGAACCCACCCGGGCACCTTGATCGGCTTGATCTGCCTGCCAGTCTGCTCCCGCATGACGCCCAGGATCCACTGATGGCTTAGATAGTCCGCCGTCGCCATGATCCGGCGAGGCCCCCTGCCCGGCTCCAGGAGCCGGCTGACCAGTACGGCAAGATCCCTGACGTCGGTAAAGGTCAGGCCACCGGAGGTAACCAGCATTGAGCCGCTGTTGACATAGTTGGCCAGAAATTCCTGGCCGCTGCCCACGGTCGGGTCGATCGGGCCGTTTACAGATGCCGGATAGACACAGACAACCGGGGCTCCTTCAGCCTGCAGGGCCCGCGCATTGCGCTCCGCCTGCGCCTTGGTTCTTGCGTATCTCGAGTCGGGCTCTGTCACCGGATCATCAGCGTGCATGACAGGCCCCCTGGGCGGAAACAGGGCCATGAAACTCGACAGAAATATCACCGGATCCAGCCCTGCAGCCACAGATTCTTTCAGCACACGGTCGCTGCCGGTGACGTTGAGATCCCACATTCTCTGCACGTCAGCACTGCTCTTGGACATCATGCCGGCACAGTGGACCACGGCCTGGTACCGGGGAAGTAACGCAAGCCATGTGTCATTGAGAACATCACCCCGGTGACAGGCTACGTCCTCTGGCGCGATTCCGAGCCCCGCAAGAACCGATTTTTGTTTCTCGGGATCACGGGCCAGGACGCCCACCGTGTGGCCTGCCCGCAGAACATGATCAACGATGTGACTGCCAATAAATCCTGTCGCACCCGTTACCAGTACGTTCATCAATCGTTCCCTGTGATAGTCGTCGACGCCTGCGCCTACCGGGCACTACACCAGGTATTGATTGGCGAACCTGTCCATATCGTGGAGCTTCTCAGACAGTGTCATGGAGCTGGCCATGCCATTGGCGTCACAAAAGGCCTCCCGATACAGCATGGTAACCCCCAATTCCTTGCACCGCTCGATGTTCGGTTCTGTCATGTCGTAAAGCCCGAGAGCTATTTCGAAACTCTCGAGGCTCTTCCCGGACTCCTTGCGGTGCTGCCGCAGAGCGGGCACAAAGAACTCCACTTCGCTCATTTCGTGCTGTCCGCCAATCCAGCCATCGTTCCTGGCGGCTCGCTTCAGTGCGGGTTCCGAAAAGCCACCGATGTAAATCGGGAGGGGCTGGAACAGCCCGGGAGACATTTGCAGGGAGGGAAACGGAAAAAACTCACCATCGTGACTGACGGGTTCACCCGTCCAAAGCTTTGCCATGACGTCGAGCGCTTCATCACAGCGCCGCCCCCGAGTGTGGAAATCCTGTCCCACAAGTTCGAATTCCGACTTTTGCCAGCCAATGCCAACTCCGAGAATCACGCGACCTTCACTGATGTTGGCGGCTGTGGAGACCAGTTTGGCGATATTGAAGGGATCGTGCATCGGCAGCACATAGACGCTGGTGAGAAATCGAAGCCGGGTAGTCACCTGCGAAAGCGCGGCGATCTGCACCCAGGGCTCGGGCCAGTGGGTTTCCGGGTACCAGCGGATGAGGTTGTTCTTGCTGTATTCGTAATTTTCGTACTGCTCGCTGAACGTAATCAGGTGCTCTCCGAGAGAGATCCCCTCGAAACCAAGGCTCTCTGCATGGCGAGCGAGCGTCGGGAGCTCTTTCATGTCAAGCATGGCGACACATTGCCAGTAGTTCATGCGAGTTGACCTCTTTGAGAGAAGGCCAAAAAACATACTCTATGAAATGTTACAAGTCAAACCGTGGCCACAGGGCCTGCATTTCATGAAAACAAGGCGTCTCCTGTGTTTCTCTGCCGCAAATTGAAGCGGCGCCTTCTCTGCTTGTGAAAACCCAATGCCTGCCCTATACTCCACAAAAATTTATGTTGAAATGTTTTATCTACTCCGGCGACGTACTCTCGCATGGTACTTCCGCGTGGTACCCTCGCCCAGTACTCTCCGTGGTAATACAGAGGCCAATATGACTCAGTCCAGCAAACCGATCCCCTTCGTCAGCGGCGCAAAATCCTCCGCAGAGGGCGGGCACTTTGAGGAGTTCTGCGCGCACCCCGCCTTCTTCCTGCTTCGCGCCTACAAAGAGTGCGGCGAACTGGCGGAATTTGACATGGGAGGCAGGAACACCGTCCTGATGGTGGGCCCGGAGGCACACGAGGCGGTGTTTCGCGTCGATGACGACAAGGTCAGCGCGCGGGAAGCCTATCAGTTCATGGTACCCATCTTCGGCAAGGGCGTGCAGTATGGCGCTCCTCTCGATATCGAGCGACAGCAGCTGCGCATGCACTCGAGGGGCCTTGCCAGTGAAAAAATGAACCACTATGCCCCCATCATTGCCAAAGAAGCCGAGGACTGGATAGCAGACTGGGGCGACAGCGGTGAGCTCGACTTTTACGAAGGCTTTGCCGATCTGACCATCAAGACCTCGACTCACTGCCTGCTCGGCCCCGAGTTCCGCTATTCCTTGACGGAAGAGTTCGCGGAGCTCTATCACACCCTGGGCGCCGCGGCCGATGCTGGAGGCCTGCAGGACCCGGGAGCTCAAAAGGAAGCATATGAGGCGCGGGATCAGGCCCGCGCGCGACTGGAAGAACTCATCACTGAGCGGGTGGATCTCCGCCGCGCCTCTGGTGAGGTCCATATGGACCTGCTCCAGGTGTATATGGACACAACTTATCCCGACGGCCGCCACCTCACTACCAGCGAGATAGCCGGCATGATCGTCTGGTTCATGTTTGCCGGTCACCACACCAGTGCCAACACCGCAGCATGGACCCTGGTCGAACTGGCGCGATATCCCGAACTCGCTACTGCGGTGGTCAGCGAGGTTGATGAGGTCATGAGCAGTGGCCAGCAGTTTGACCTGAAAGTGCTGCGTCGCATGTCCAGGCTTGAAGGCTTCATCCGTGAGGCCCTGCGCGTGCATCCGCCGCTCAACACCCTCACCCGCCGCGTGGTCAAGGATTTTGAATACAAGGGGCACATCGTCGAAACGGGCAAGAACGTCATGCTCTGCCCCTATGTTGCCCATCGGCTGGAAAGCAGCTTTGAGAATGCCGAGGTTTTTGATCCGGATCGGCCGGCCCCCGACAACCCCTTCGCCCTTATTCCCTTTGGCGGCGGCCAGCGCAAATGCGTGGGCAATGCTTTTGCTATTCTCCAGGTCAAGGTCATATTCTCGATCCTGCTGCATCACTACGAGTTCGAACTGGCTGGCCCTCCCGGGGAGTACGCGGAAATCATGCCATCCCTGATCTTGCGACCGTCCGATCCCTGCATATTGCGGTACCGGCGTCGCACTGATCGCCAGGCAGCTTGAGGGTTGGTGGCATGAGTAAATACAAGGTTGAAGTGGACTTGTTGCTTTGCCAGGGCCACGGCGTCTGCGTCGAGGAATGCCCTGAGGTTTTCGAGGTGGTCGATATGGACTCCGGCTACCCCAAGGTTCGGGTAAAGGCCGAATATCCTGATGAGGGGCTGCGCAGCAAGGTGGAAGATGCGGTCAGATTCTGCCCAAACCAGACCATTCAATTGGTAGAGCTTGACTAGCCGGCCGTACAGGCCGGGCGAAGATTAGTCCCCAGCGCTCAAGTGCCCCGCGGCGATATAGCCAAACGTCATGGCCGGCCCCAGGGTTGCGCCTGCACCGGGGTAGTAACGCCCCATTGGCGATGCTGCGCAGTTGCCGATCGCATAGAGTCCGGGCAGAGGTTCACCTCTATCATCGAGAACCTGGGCATGTTCGTTGGTGAGTAACCCACCCTTGGTTCCGATGTCTCCGGGGTAGACCTCGATACCGTAGAAAGGCGCCTCGACCAGTGGTGCCAGGCAGGTATTCGGGCCGAGGCGCACGTCGCCGTACAGCTTGTCGTAGCTGTTCTCGCCGCGGTGATAGTCCGCATCAACACCCGTGGCAGCAAAGCCATTGAAGAACTCCACCGTCTGGGCCAGGCCTTCCTGTGCTACACCCAACTGCTCTGCAAGCCCCCTAATCGAATTCGAGGAAGTCAACAAATCCTTGCTAATCCTGCTGCTCTGCAGCCAATCGAGATGCATGCCCCCCGGGAGCAGAGGCCCGAACGGATACTCCCTGCGATAGCGACTGTCGAATATCGCGTAGCAGGGTAAATTATCGCCGGAGTACATAGCCTGCACCGCCGTAGTATAGGCGACAGACTCGTTGACGAAGCGCGAGCCTAGTTTGTTGACCAGAATACAGCCGGGCATCGAGCGCTCTGTAAACAGCATACGCCCCCTGTCCTCACCCTCTACGCGAATGGTAGGCCCCCACCAGGCCTCATCCATCAGATGGGTAGCCGCGCCAATCGCCGTCGCTGCGGACAACAGATCGCCGGTATTGGTAGGCGACGCGGCAGACCATTCCGCCTGCGTCGGGCCAGGCAGATGCTTTTCCCGCAGGACCTGCGAGTGTTCGAAGCCGCCGGCTCCGATAATCACCCCCTTGCGAGCGCCAATTCTATTTTTCGTGCCGTTCTGCTCGACAACCACCCCGACCACACGCCCCTCCTCCTGAACCAACTCCCTGACCGGGGAGTCAAGCCAGACGGGCACGCCGCGATCGTCAATTGAGTGGCGCAACCGGCCCACCAGTGCATTGCCCATCACCAGCCGCCGGGACCGGCGCCCTTTCATTCGGCCGGGAATATCGAAGAAGTACTCCAGGGCGAGCTTGAACACGACTTTCCACCAGCCGGGCGCCTTGCTCAGGAGAACGGCACCTTCCTGATTGGTATAGCCCATGAATCCCATGACCTGGGTCTGGATGTGAGGCATACCCAGGGTATCGAAAGAATCGCCCAGAACACTGGCGTGATAGGGCAGCGGATCAATTGAACGCCCACCCGGTCTCGAACCCGCCAATTCCTGATAATAGTCGGCATAGTGGATCATGGCTTCGAAGGCCACATGCGTCTGTTCTTCGAGATAGCGGAGCATCGCCGGCGCCTTGCGGACATACGCCTCGACGACTTCTGGCGCGACATCCCCTTCGGTCAAGCCACGCAGGTAAACCAGAGCATCCTCTTCGCTGTCCGCAATACCGGCGGCCAACATCAGATGATTGTTGGGCACCCACAGGCCGCCCCCGGAGCTTGCCGACGTTCCCCCATAAAAGGAGGCCTTCTCGACCACCAGCACCTCGTTACCGAGATCACGTGCGCGGCATGCCGCTGTCAGCGCCCCGGCACCGCTGCCCACGACAATGACGTCATGTTCCGTGTCCCACATCACTATTGGTCTCCATTCCCAGGCACCAGGAGAACCCCTGTGCGGTCAGCAAACATCTACTATCGGAAGTTTCAACCCTCGAACTGCGCAGTGCTGTAACCGGCCATGATAGGTCCACAGACAGGGAATATCACGGAACCATGGGCTTCATGAGTAGAATAGGCCAGAAAGTCTTCCTTTTTCGCAAAGGTGGCCTGCACTGCGAGACTCGCATTTCCTTCCAGCAACCCGAGATCCAGCCCTACATGGAACTCCAGGATACCCGGTATATGCTGTGGTAGCTGCTGGAAAGCCTTCAGGGCCTCCTCCTTTTGCGCCTGTGTGGCGTCGGCCTTGAAATTGATCAGTGTGATGTGCCGAATCATGACGCCTTCCCTCCAGGCGCCCTGGCTTTATCGCGCTGCTCTGTTTCGTGACTGTCGATGGCTTTCTGGATTCCTCCCATATACTCCTCCATGAAACGATCCGCGTTCGTGGCAGCCCATTCGAGGGATGGCGTGCGGTTATCGTTGCAATGTTGAAACTGCGGCATCACGTAACGTGCCAGCAGCTCGTAGGATTTTTTGGTAGCCTCGTAGCTCGCCGCATTGTGTGCAAGGGACAGGAATGCCCCGAAACCTCCGGACTGCTCCTGCAGTGTTCTAATGTGTTCGATCAGATCGTCCGGCGTGCCTACCAGGCCAACCCCGAACGCCCCCAGGCCACCGGTACACCAGACTTCAATCGCCTCATCCAGGTCCTTGACCTGGGGGAAGAGTTTACCGCCGAATTTGTGGAAATAATTGAACATGTCCATCAAGCCGTATTCCAGGTCACGGCGGGCTTGCTCGCGCGTCTCGGCTATGTGAAATGGCGCCACTACTCTCCAGCTATCACGATTGACCGTCTGCCCATACTCTGCAGCCTTGTCTTCACAGATCTGCCAGCTGTCAGCCAGGGCCTTGAAACCCTGCGGGCTGGATGCAGCAACCGACAACATGGAGGCTCCATACTGCCCCGCCAGGCGGGCGCCCGATGGAGATATTGCCGATGCCACAGTGACCTCCAGATTGGCCTGATAAGGCAGTATGTGCATGCGCGCTTCCTGCAACGTGAACCAGTCAGTCTTCGCTGTCACAGTCTCGCCCCGCAGGAGTTTGACCAGCACATCGAGGGACTCTCCCATGCGCTCCCGGAGGCGTTGAGGATCCACACCCATCATGTAGGCGTCTGCAATCAACTGCCCGGGGCCTACTCCGAAGATCAGGCGGCCACGGGTCTGATGGTCCAGCTGCGCGATCCGGTCTGCGAGGATCAGCGGCTGATGGTAGCTGAGAGAACTGACTCCTGTTGCAAAGCGGATGTTGCGGGTACGTTCGGCGGCAGCGGCGATAAATACCTCGGGGGATGAGATGCACTCATAGGCGCCGGAGTGATGCTCCCCGATCCAGGCCTCATCATAGTCCATCTTGTCGAGCCACTGGACCAGCTCCAGGTCACGCTCCAGAGCAAAAGTGGGGCTGGTTCTATCGTTGTGGAAAGGAGCAAAAAATGCTCCAAAACGGAGACGCCTGGGCTGATAGGTCACGTCAAATCCTCTCATTATAAAACATTCTTTATACAATGTTTTGAATACTAGACAGTCCCGCTTGAAATAACAAGCCGGTAGCTCAAAAACCCTGAGATATCGATGCAAGCGCCGGTACCGTGGCATTGCCTCAGAAGAGTGCTCCCAGCGACTGGCTGCCATTTCATACCCTGCCACAGGGATGACAAGCTGCCGCTTTTATTCAGTGCTTTCCATGCTACCATATAAAACATTTTCCTACATATGGTTTGGGCGGAAAACATGAACAGATTCCATCTCCCTGTGGCGAGCTGCGCCGTATTTGCCCTGGTAGCGTGCGGCAGTGACGGGATTGACCACAGCGGCCCGGTAGCAAACTGGTCGACAATCGGCGGCGGTGCCGCATCGCAGCGCTTTACACCGCTTGACCAGATCACTCCGGATAACGTCGACCGCCTTGAAGTCGCCTGGACCTATCACACCGGAGACGTTTCTCCCGGCACTGAAACTCACGGCGCCACGGCGTTCCAGGCCACCCCCCTGGTGGTCAACGACACCATGTTCCTGTGCACTCCGTTCAACCGGGTTATCGCCCTGGACCCGGAAACCGGGCAAGAGCGCTGGGTGCACGACCCGCAAGTGGACCTGACCGGCGTCTACACCCCGACCTGTCGCGGCGTCGCCCACTGGCAGGGGACTGACAAGGCTGAACATTGCGGCGAACGCATCCTCAGCGGCACCCTCGATGCCCGCCTGATCGCACTGGATGCGCGCACCGGAGAGGCCTGCCTGGATTTCGGCGAGCATGGCAGTGTCGACCTGACCCGCAACCTCGGTGATGTACGGCTGGCCGAGTACTATGTCTCCTCCGCCCCTCTCGTCTTCGAGGATCTGGTCATCACCGGCTCTTTCGTTATGGACGGACAGCGCGTTGATGCCCCGCCCGGAGTGGTGCGGGCTTTTGACGTGCGAACCGGCGAGTTGCGCTGGGCTTTCGACCCCGTGCCACCGGACAGGCAGCCGGTTACCGCTGAAGCCGCCCGCGCAGGCGCCGATTTCACGCGCTCTACACCCAACAGCTGGGGCAACCTCTCCGCGGACGTGGAGCGAGGCATCGTCTACCTCCCCACCGGCGGATCACAACCGGATCACTATCGCGGTGTGGAGCGCGGGAACCTGGACCACTACGGCACCTCGGTCGTTGCCCTGGACGCACGCGACGGCAAGCCCCGGTGGCACTTTCAGACCGTGCACCGCGATGTATGGGACTGGGATGTCGCCGCGCAACCGGTGCTGTTTGACCAACATGGCACAACGCCGGGGATCATCGTCGCGACCAAGATGGGACATGTTTTCCTGCTCAACCGGGAAACAGGCCAGCCCCTGTTCCCCGTCGAGGAGCGGCCAGTTCCTGCTTCCACCGTGCCCGGCGAGACCACTTCGGCAACACAGCCCTTCCCCACCCTGCCCCGCCCCGTTCACCCCCCGACCCTGACCGAGGACGATATCTGGGGCATTTACCCGGGTGACCGCCAGGCCTGCCTGGACCAGTTCCGGAAGTTTCATTACGAGGGCATATTCACGCCCCCCGCGGTGGATCGCCCCACCCTGCTGTGGCCCGGTCTTGGCGGCGGCATCAACTGGGGCTCGGTATCCGTGAATCCACTCACCAATACCATGGTGGTCAATTCAATGCGGGTGCCCTACACGGTGCAACTGCTGCCGCGGAACCAGGTGGAGCAAACCGACGGCTCCGACCTGGTGGGCGCGGCGCCCCAGGAAGGGACACCCTGGGTGGCGGTCCGCGCCGGCTTCCTCTCCCCCAACAATACTCCCTGTACGGCGCCGCCATGGGGCCTGTTGACCGGCATTGATCTGGACAGTGGCGAGACACTGTGGGAGGTGCCTCTGGGCAATCTCGCCGAACTCGCTCCCCTGGGCGTGGGCCGCTTCTTCAACTGGGGAACCCCCAACACGGGCGGTAGCCTGCAGACCGCCTCGGGCCTGGTGTTCATCGCCGCCACCCTCGATAGCCGCTTCCGCGCCTTTGACGCTGCCACAGGTGAAACACTGTGGACCGACACCCTGCCGGCACCGGCACAGGCCACGCCGATGAGCTACCGGCTGTCCACCAGTGGCAAGCAATATATCGCCATTGCCGCAGGTGGCCACGGGCCACTCGCCTACGGAGCCAAGGGTCCGGACAAGCTTGGCCAATTGCTCGGTGACACATTGGTGGTCTACCGACTAAGGGACTGAACCTGATGCCACAGCAATCACTCGAAGCCCTCGCCCGGCGCGCGCCAGTACCCGACTGGGGACAGAGCCTGCCACTGGAAGATACTCGCGGCGAAGTTGCGATTACCGGCATCGGTGAAACTGCCGTCAGTGGTCCCTCCGGGCGCAACCCCAAAGCCATGGCCCTGGAGGCCGTGGCCGCCGCCATCGCCGATGCCGGGCTGCACCCGGGGCAGGTCGACGGCCTGATGGTCGCGGCGGGTGTCGCCGACCAGCTGTCGCCGGAAGACTTCCACCAACATTTCGGTACCTCGCAGCCACTGTGGTTCAGCACCGAGGGTGGTGCGATGGTCTGGGCGGCTACCTGCGCCCACACCGCCGCCCTGGCGATGCGCGGCAACAAGGCGCGACATATCGTCAACGTCTTCTCCGTGGACTGGGCCAGCCGCCGCGCCGCGGGCACCGGAACTCCCGGCGACTGGCACGCCAGTGAAATCATGAAAGCGCATTTCGAGCTGCCTTTTGGCTGGTATCCACAACCGGTCTACTTCGCCACTTTCGCCCGCCGCTATATGCACGACTACGGTCTCACTGTCGAACAGCTGGCTGCGCTGCCCATGACATTCCGCCGCCACGCCAACAGGCACCCGGCAGCAATCATGCGCGAGCGCGAACTGACGCTGGCAAAATACCTGGCACGTGCGCCGCTGGCCGACCCCTTGCGGCTGGAGGATTGCTGCCTGATTTCCGATGGCGCCGCAGCCTGGGTGATGAGCCCGGCCGACGAGGCGCGGGATATGCCCCACGCCCCGATCACGGTCGAAGGTGTGGGGCACGGCCGGGTTCACGGTGCGCCCTACATCAGCCAGCAGCGGGTCATTACCGCAACACCGCAGCCCTTTTCGGCGCCCTGGGCTTACGCCATGGCCGATACCGCACCCTCGGAAATCGATGTGATTGCGGTCTACGATTGCTTCTCCAGCACCGCATTGATGCAAATCGAGGGTCTGGGCTTCTGCGGCGAAGGCGAAGGCGGCGAGTTCATTCAGGAGGATCGCCTCTACTACCAGCGGCACAGACGTCTCGGCGGCATTCCCTGCAATACCCACGGCGGCCTGCTCTCCCACAGCTACCTGCTCGGGATCTCCCACGTTGTGGAACTGGTCAAGCAATTGCGCGGGGACGCGGTGAACCAGGTGGACTCCGCACGCATGGCGGCCTACGCCGGCTTTACCGCTGATGAAGCCTCTACACTCATCCTCAAGCGGGGGAATTGATCATGACACCGGATGTTAGCGACCCCCTGGCAGGGCCCTTCTGGCAGGCCGCCGCAAACAGCGAACTGCGCATTACCTGGTGCGAGCGCTGCGACCGCGCGGTGTGGTATCCCAGAGCCGAGTGCCCGCAGTGCCACGGCGAGCTGCATTGGCGTGCGCTCTCCGGCGATGCCACGCTGCTGTCCTGGAGTGAGGTTATGGCCCCGATAAATCCCGACCATGCGCCACCCTACATCACCGGACTGGTCTGTCCCCTGGAAGCACCAGAGGTTCGCCTGGTGACGCGTATCGTCGATTGCGAGGCCGACAAACTGCGCTGTGACATGCCCGTGCGCGTTTGCTTTCGCACCCTGCAAACACGCGACGACCAATCCTTCACTGCCCCGGTATTTCACCTGGCTGAGCAAGAAAACACACGGTCGCCGCGGTGACGACCATGCGCTGCAGGAAGGGCCGCCTCAGGGTTTGGGCGCGAGCACGTTCGGGCGAATTTCCAGCAGGTCTACCGCCACGCCGGGCGGTTGACCCAGCGCCCAGGCCACCGCCTCCGCCACCTGCTCCACAGTCATGCCAACATCCATCAGGGGTCCGGTATCGTGCCAGGCGACAAAGGCCTCCTGCAGGACCTCCTGGTCCCAATCCAGTGCAAACTCGCTCTCTGCTGCACCCGGCCGCAAGCAGGTGACGCCGATGCCGTCAGCCTGCAATTCCTCGCGCAGGTCCCGGGTAAAACGCTCGACGGCTGCCTTGCTGGCAGCGTAGATGGACAGGTGACTCATCTCATCAGTGTGCCAGGCGCTGGCGGAGGACATGGTCAGGATCCTGGGGTTCTCGGCGCCCCTGAGCAGGGGGATGGCCGCCTGGCAGCAGAGCACCGTGCCGAGAACATTGGTGTTCAGTTGCAGGGCAATCTCGCCAGCGGCCATCACCTCAATGCGCCCGGGGCGAGCCACACCGGCGTTGGCCACCAGGCTGTTGATCTTCCCATAGCGCGCCTCGACCTCAGCGAAGGCACTGCTGACGCTGTCACTGTCCGCCACATCACAGACCACAGCGGAGGCGTGTTCACCCAGCGCCTTCACGGCCTCGTCCAGACGGGATTGATTGCGCCCCAGCAGACAAACACGGGCGCCTGAAGCGAGAAGATGCTCCGCTATGGCACGACCAAAACCGCGGGCGCCACCGGTTATGACGTGAACTGATGGACTCATGGGGATACCGCCAGGGCAATGGTTTTGGTCTCCAGGTATTCCTCGAAACCCTCGCGCCCCATCTCGCGACCCAGACCACTCTGCTTGTAACCGCCGAAGGGCGCGTCGGCGCCGTAGAAATTGCCGCCGTTGATGTTCACGGTCCCGGTACGCAGACGCCTGGCAACAGCCAGTGCGCGGTCCTCGCTGGCAGACCATACCCCGGCGGAGAGACCATAGTCAGAGTCGTTGGCAATCCGGATGGCATCTTCCTCCCCATCGCAGGCAATCACGGCCAGCACAGGACCGAAGATCTCCTCGCGGGCAATCGTCATCTGATTGCTGACATCCATGAATACTGTCGGCTCCACATAGAAACCCTTGTCCAGGTGGGCCGGCACACCACCCCCCAGAAGCAGGCGCGCCCCCTCCTGTCTGCCCTTCTCGATATAGGCCAGCACACGCTGTCGCTGCCGGGCATTGATGAGGCTGCCCATGATCTGGGTCTCGGAGGCCGGATCGCCGTACTCTATGAAGCCGAAGTAAGTCTTGAGCAGGGCTTCCACCTCGGCCTGGCGCTCCCGGGGAATCAGGAGCCGGGTCGGAATTGCGCAACCCTGCCCCGCATGGAAGCACACACTGAGCGCACTCAGCAGGCTCTGCTCAAGGTTGGCGTCGTCCAGGATGATGTTCGCGGATTTGCCGCCCAATTCCAGGAACACCTTTTTCACCGTCCCGGAAGCCATGGCCATGATCCGCTTGCCCACCACGGTAGAGCCGGTAAATGACACCATGTCCACACGTGGGTCACACACCAGCGCCTCACCCGTGGCAACAGGATCCGCGGCAGTAACCACATTGAATACCCCGGCCGGAATATCAGTGTACTCACTGACAATTCGGCCCAGCGCCGTGGCTGACCAGGGGGTATCCGGCGCCGGCTTCAGGACTACGGTACAACCCGCTGCCAGGGCGGGCACACACTTGGCCAGGTTGATCTGCAGCGGCACGTTCCAGGGCGTAATGCAGGCCACCACGCCGATCGCCTCCTTCTCCACCAGGCGGCGGGACTGTATGCCCATCATGGTGGCTACGCCGATATCCCGGCTCCACTCGAACTCTGGCAGCGTTTCGAGGGTGAAATCCAGGAAGCCGATCGGTACTTCGCACTGGGGACCGCCGGCACCACAGATACCGAGGGGCGAGCCGGTTTCAGTCGCTATCTGCTCCTTCAGGCTGCCCATCTCGGCCAGCAGGCCCGCCTTGAGTTGCTGCAGGCACTTTAGACGGAAGGCGTGATTGGTGGCCCAGTCGGTCTCATCGAAAGCGTGACGGGCGGCGGCAATGGCCTGATCCATATCCTCCAGACCCGCATCGGCCACCTCTCCGACCACTTCCTCGGTTGCCGGATTCAGATTGGGATAGGTCTTGCCGGAAGCTGCCGCAACCAGTTTGCCGTTGATAAAGAGACGGGATTCAGCTCGCATGAACTACTCCTAGGCCTTGTTGAGAAAAAGCGCGAGCGCCTGGTCGCGCAGACGGCGGGTAGACGGCAGGCTTACGCCCATTTCCTCGGCGGACCGCAGGGCACAGTCAAGATCCTTCTCGGCCAGGCGACCAAAGTCACCGAAGAACTGGTCCATCTGCTCCTCCGTGCACTCACGCGCCAGCGCATTGCGGTTGCTGATGAACTGGGACATCATTTCATTGACGACGCCGTTGGACTTGCCGACTTCGCGCAACATTTCCGACTGTAGCCCGCCGGCTTCCGCCAAACGCACCGCCTCCGACATGGCCATGAACTCCGCATAGGTAATGAGATTGTTGCACAGCTTGAGCAGCAAGCCGGTACCCAAATCGCCAGCGTGAATCACAGAATTCCCCGACGTCAGGAACACGGGCCTGGCCCGTTCAACGATCCCGGCAGCGCCGCCGACCATGTAGCAAAGCCGCGCCTCCTCGGCCCCCTGCTTGCCGCCGGAGATGGCGGCATCGATCAGGTGGAGACCGCGCTCCCCGGCATCCCCTGCCCAGCGCAGCAATCCCGCGCGGGAGACTGTGCTGTGAATGGCGATCACCGTATCGACCTCAGCGTTTTCCAGGATACCCGCCGCGCCATAAAGAAGGGCCTCAACCTGCTCGTCGTCGCGCACACAGATACCGATATGCTGGCAGTTGGCAGCCACGTCGGCCACGGAGCTGGCCGCAATGGCACCGTCTGCAACCAGGCTTTCCATGGCGGCCGGCCAGACGTCAAAGACATGGGCCTGCCAGCTTTTGCCAATAAGGTGCCGGGCTGAGGGCCCGCCGATATTACCGAGGCCGATATAGCCTACGCTCGAGGGCAATGGCATCGCGTTTTCCCTATTATTGACTTTGGGAAGGAGTGTAAGCAGCGCGACGCAATTATGTCAACTCTCTTTGACTCGTGGTCAATCTTAACTTATTATTCCGGGTCAGATGGATACATGCTCCAGCCGCTTTCAGGGTGATGGCCGCCATGAACACCGTGCTCCAACGCTACCAGGACAACTTCCCGCGTCACGTGCTGGCCATTACCCGCCAGCTGGAATCGCGCATCATGGAAAGTCTGGTGGAGACCCACCAGCATAGCGGATTGCGACTGAGTTTCGAGCCCTATATCTCGCTCACCGCCGACGGTGGCCGGCGTCTCAGCAGTATTGCAGAAAATCTGGGAATTACTCGCCAGGCTGCCAATGCCGTCGTCAATGAGCTTGAATCCCTGGGGTATGTACGCCGCGCTCCCGACCCCGAAGACGGTCGCGCGAAACAGGTGGCCCTGACAGCGGCGGGTGAAAAACTCCGCGCGGACGGGCTCAAGGTTGCCGCCAGACTGGAGGCGGAGTACGCCGATTATCTTGGGGCTTCCCGATTCGAGGAATGTCGTCAGGCGCTGATTGCTGTTGTTTCACGGCTTCCAGGGATTCCTCCGGGGGTTCAAGCCGGGATGAGCGCGAGCGTACCGCAAGCCCGCTTCACCTCACTGCTACCCCGCCTGAGCGACTACATGAACCGGCGGCTTATGGTGTTGACCGAGGCCCGCGGACACCCGGGGCTGAAACTGTCCTACGCCCAGGTGCTGACCCTGATAGGGAAAGACGGCGGGCGCATGCAGGTAATGGCCAACGCCCACAAGGTCAGCAAGCAGGCTATCAACGTTGTTGCTTCCGAGCTGCAGGCGCTGGGTTATATCGAGCGCCGCACTGACCGCAAGGACGGCCGCCAGGTCTTGCTCCACTTCACGCCGGCCGGCCTGGAGATGATAGCTGACGCCGTGGCGGCCATTGACGCGCTCGAAGCGGAGCTCGTCTCGCCAGATTCCCCGGCAGCACTGCCCACGCTGCAGCTGTGCATGCGCAAGCTGTATACCCACCTGCAACCCGAGCCACACCTGAATACTGGCGAGCTGCATGACCTGGCAACCAGCCTTATCGCTCGCCTCGGAGCAGACCGGGCGAGCCGACTCGGCGAGCTACTGATGAACCCCGCTCACTAAAACAAGGTGACCCAATGGAATTTGAACTCGGCACGATAGTAGCCAGCTACCGCTGGCAAGAGGCCCTGCTGGCGCTGGTGGGAATCATCGCCCTGACCAAGATCGGCAAGTTTATCGCCTTCCGGGTACCCGCGATCGCGGAAGCGCGGCGGATCAATCTTGAGGCTGACAAAGAGAAGTTGGCCAAGCCGAAATACCTGCCGGTGGTTCGCGCCTCGCAAAAGGTAGGACTGGCGGTCAACGTGGTGTTTTTCTTGCTGATTCTCCCCTGGATTATTACCCTCGACGCACAGCCGGTATGGATGATGCTGCTGCATTTCGTCGTTATCCTGATGGTCTATGATTTTTTCTATTACCTGTGCCACCGCTTCTGGTTCCACGGCAACGGCAGGATGCGGCAGATACACGCGGTTCACCACCAGGCCCGCAGCCCCACGCATATCGACGGGTTCTACGTGCACCCCGTAGAGACATTCGTCGGCCTGGGCCTGTTCGTGGTCACCCTGGCACTGCTGCCGCTGTTGCTGGGGCCTTTCCACGTCGCAACCATCATCATCACTTATGTTGTCTACACGCAGCTCAATACCATCAACCACACCCTGGTGAAACTGCCCTACTTCCCCTTCAGGACAGTCACCTGGGTCACCGGAAAACACCACGTGCACCACGAAAACATGCACAAGGGCAACTACGCGACCATTACCCTGCTCTACGACTACCTGTTCGGGACTCTGGACTGAACAGACTCACATCAACAGGATGGAAAATAACATGAATGACCAGGAACGCCGCGCTCGCGGTGAAGAGATGCTCAAGGAAGTCTACGCCGGGGATGTCGTCGCACCACCGGAGGGCTACGCCTTCACCGACGTCATGCTGCGCCAGCTGTTCGCGGAACTGTGGACCCGTGACACCCTGTCCATGCGGGACAAGCGCATCCTGCTGTTGGGCATCATCGCCGAGAAGGGCGAGCCCATGACCTTCAAGATTCAGGTCAAGGCTTCTCTCAAGCGAGGGGAGATGACACCGGATGAGGCCCGGGAGCTACTGCTGTTCATCGCCCAGTACGCGGGCTACCCGCGGGCTGCCGGGATGCTGGCGCCTCTGGAAGAAGCCATTGCGGAGGCCGCACAAGCGGCGGACTGAGGTCCGGAGAGAATCTCGTCGGAATAGGCGCGGTGCTAATTCACCACACCGGCCGCAGCTGAAAATGCAGGCGCCGCTCGCGGATACTTGCCTCGCGCTGTTCCGGGCTGACGCTCGGCGTGTCGGGTGGCAGCACTGTGCGGAGATCCGCGAGGCCCACCTTCGTCACCTTGGGAATGGGTGTACTGCTACAGCCCGTCCAGCGTCCCTGCAGGGCGCCCGTTGCATGGCCTGCCGGGTCCAGCCAGTTGGGCACGCCCGGATCCTCCAGGGACAGCACGAAGCGCACAACGCCATCGGCGTCAACCCGGGCCTGCATATCGTTCAGGCTGCTCTGGTTGTTGATCCAGTCGATCGTCTGGTAGATATCGTTGGTCAGAATGGTGGACCAGTAGAGACATTCCTCGGGAACCCTGGCCTCGACGATCAGGGCCTCCCCGGGCACGATCTCGTAGGCCCCTTCGTAGTAGAACTGGCCCTCAAGTGAGCCCGGCGTGTGCATGATATTCAGGCGATTGAGGTAACCCGCGTGGCGCAGGTCCTCGACGTGAGTCACCAGTGAAAGCGCGACGTCCCCGATACGCTGCGCCAATCTGCCGAGCCTCGCCTCCAGCTCCTCTGCACGCATCCGGGACCGCTGCACGGGTGTATCAAGCCGCTCTATGGCAACACGCCAGTCTCGCTCATGCGCCCAGTCCGAGGACATCTGGCGAATCATCAGGAACCCGGTTCCCGCTCGCAGCTGCCACCAGTCGCCCTCGTATTTCGCCGGCCGCTCACGACTGAGCAGCACATCAAAGCGGCCCTGCGCATCGACGTGCAGGTCATTGAAGTCATTGTGGGCCAGCGCCTGCAGGCTCGAGGGGCCCTCCTCGAACGCCACTTCGCTGGCAAGTGAGCGAAACTGTGCCATCCTGGCGATGCGGACCGACCCGCTGACGCCACGCAGACGATAAACCCCGGCGTCGGAGACATTGGCATTCAGGTAGATGGTGTCGGCATTCGGCTGGAATATGTTGATGACGGCCCCGAGTGAGGGCAGGAAGATGGGATGCGCCGCATCCGCGCCAAGCGCCTCAAGCACCTCGCGGGCCATGGCCTGCAGTATCAGGCGGCCGCCTTCCATCTGGACCTGGGGGTCGTCCCTGATCCGCTCAGGCAAGCGGGCCTGCATGCGTTCACCCACCCGCTGCAGGTCGGTGGTAAAGCCCTGCCAGGCGACGCCCAGTCTCCCCTGATCGGCGCCGACTGGCCCTGAGGCCGTCATCACCAGCAGGAATACGGCCAAGGCTCGCCTGTTCGCCAGCACCTTGAGGAACTCCCGCCGCCGACTAGAAGTCGTACCGCAAATCGACCCCCCAGGTCCGGGTATTGGCCCAGCTGTTGGTAAAGAGGCCATCGGGTGGGTTGATGCCGAAGGTCGGGACGTCGAAGCCGCCGGTGCGGTACTCTTCGTCACCCAGGTTCTTGCCCCACAGGGAAAGCGTGAGTCTTGAATCGAACATTTCGCGCAGCTCCAGCCGTGCATCCAGGAGGGTGTAGCTATCCCCCTCGATCAGTGGCGACGGCACAACCTGGAAATACTGGTTGTCGACATAGGACCAATCCACCCGCGCCAGCAGAATGCCAAGTTCACCCAATGGCGCCTCATAGCGTGCAGTGATACTGCTGGTCCATTCGGGCGAGAACTGGAAGTTGTACAGGTCCGCAACATCAATGAACTCCAGGGTCGTGAAATCCTGGCTGAGATAAGTGTCGTACTCCGGATCCAGCCAGCCCAGGGTGCCGCTGAGCTGGAACGCATCAGTCACTACCAGAGTCGCCTCGAGTTCCGCACCATTCATGGTGGCGCCGGCGGCATTCTCGATGCGGGTGAGGAAGGTGAAGGTGTTGGGGTCAATGCTGTTGACCTGCACTTGCCAGTCATCCAGCTCCTGGTAGAACGCGGCAAAATTGAGTCGCAGCCGGTTGTCCATCAGGTCGGATTTGACACCGACCTCGAAGCTGGTGATCTCGGAGTCGTCGTACACGACAAAGTTCGGCACCTGCGTGGCACGACCGTTGAGACCACCACTCTTGAACCCGATTGAGTAGGTTGCGTAGAACATGGTGCTGTCGGTCGGCTGGTAGCTGAGCGTCACCCGGGGCGAGAAATTGTCAGTGTCGAATTCGTTTGTGGGCGCCAGTTCACTCACCGGGAGGGTCCCGCCAGTTGCCGGAAAGAAGAGCGAGGAATCGACCTGCTTCTCCTCTTCCGTGTAACGCCCTCCCAGGGAAGCCTGCCAGCGTTCGTTGAACTGGTAGGAGAACTCCGCGTAGGCCGCCCAGGTATCGGTCTCGGTTTCCAGCGTGATGATGGTGTTGGGCACCACCGAACCAAATTGCTGATCCAGCTGGTAGAACCCTTCATCGGCACTGAAGAAAATACCCGAGACGATATTCAGCCGACCGTCCATCGCTGTGCCCAGGAACTGGAACTCCTGGGTGAAAAAATCGTAATCCTGAACCAGCGGGCCGGAGATCAGGTAGTAGGGAACCATGGTGCGGAAACTGCTCAGCTCAGTGTTGCGGTAACCAGTCAGCGACTTGATCGTGAGGTCATCGAGGGCGCCAACATTGCCCACTTCGTAGGCCAGCGTCAGGCCATTGAAAACCTGCCTGAACTTATCGTAGACCTCCTCTGGCGTTGCCACGCTTCTATCCAGGCCCGGATCGCTGGTTCCGGAAACGCCGGGAAAGACCACATCCAGTCCCGGCTGAATCAAGGTAGGCTGCCAGCCGTTGGGAGTCTGGTCGGCGTCGAACCAGTCCACCTTGTAGTCGGCGCTGAAACGCTCACCTATGTCAGCCGCCAGCGCAAATCGCGCCGCCTGGTAGTCCTTGTCGTTGAGATCGGAGAAAGTCTCGTTCTTGATCAGGCCATCCCGCTTGTGTTGGCCGTAACTGAACCGGGCGGCAACGCCGTCCGTGACCGGGACGTTGACACTGAACTTGCCGCCGTAGAGGGAATCGCTGCCAAGCGTGCCCACGACATAGCCGCCGAATTCCTGGGTAGGCCGTACGGTGGTGATGTTGATGGCGCCGCCCGCGGTATTCTTGCCGAACAGAGTGCCCTGCGGGCCGCGCAGTATTTCGATTTGCTGCACATCGAGCAGGTCGAAGAAAGCGCCCTGCATGCGGGCGATATAAAAGCCGTCCACGTAGGTTCCCACCATGGGTTCCTCGGTGATGATGTCATCGGTCCGGCACAGCCCCCGCATGCACGCCACCAGGGAACTGTCACCACCGGCGCCGCGCTGCATCTGCAGATTCGGCGTGAAGGCCGAGAGCGAGGTCAGGGTCTCAATACCGATCTCCCCCAATGCCTCTTCGGAATAGGCGCTGACGGCTATCGGGGTTTGTTGGAGGCTCTCCGCGATTTTCCGGGCAGAAACCACAACCTCTTCCAGTTTTCCGGCCCCCTGGGCCAGAGCCGAAGCTGGCTGACCGAGCGCAAAGGAGGCCCCGACCGCAAATGCGAGCGCCGGATTAAGCGCGGTCGTAAACAGGGCACTGCGAGTTGGGTACGGCATCACGGCTTTCCTCTTATAATAAAAAATCCCGTAGCCTTTATCTCACACAGACATTGCTTTGGCAATGTTTTGGAAATCGGCATGTTGTTTTTCAGCTCTCGCCATACACGCGGCCAATCGCGCAGGCGGCGTGGGTGGCATCGACCACGGCTCCCGCAATCAGCCCCGGTCCGGTACAGTCGCCAATACTGAACACCTGGGCGGCAGCACCTTGCAGAGCAGACGCCAGCGTCGCATCACTGCAGGGAGTACCCGCGAGCACCACGGAGTCGGCGCCCAGGCGCCCTTCTCGCTCCCCGCAGCGGAAAATGACCTCGACTGCCGTGATGGCGCGCACCGCACACTCCGCCAACACTTGCCCACCCAGGCGATCAAAGCGGGCCAGCTGCTCCTGGCGCCGCTTGGGACCGACGTCCAGCGCCGGCACTGGCGCCTGGGTCAGCAGGGTTACCCGGCGTCCAAGTCGCTGCAGGAACTCCGCCAGCTCCAGCGCCACCAGGTCATCTCCGACGATGCAGACACGCTTGCCAAACGGTAGCCAGCGCCTCGCCAGGGCACGCACATGTCGTGGCTGCAAGTGGCGCCAAAATGGCGCGGGCAAGCACCTTGCCAGCCATCCCCAGAGTGGCTCGCGCCCCACCAGGCCCTGACGCCGCCCCGCAAGCGCCTGACGCAGCACCGGGCCCTGCAGCACATGAGGCAACTCGCCCCCCGGTACATCAGCTACCGCAACGCGGGCGCCGGTTGCCACAATCACGGCATCTGGGGCCAGTGCCGAGACCCCTGCCCGGTCGGCGCAGGTGTTAAGCCGCAGGTCCACGCCCAGTCGCTGCACCTCCGCGCGGAGATAGTGCAGCAGAGGCTCATTGGCGCCGTGCACGGTGGCGGCAAGGAACAGGGAGCCACCGCTGCGCGGCCCCCGCTCCAGCAAAATCACCTCGTGTCCGTTGCCGGCACACTGACGCGCCGCCTCCAGGCCGGCGGTACCGGCCCCGATCACCACCACCCGCTTGCGCCGCTCGACGGGTACAGGGCGCAGGCTGTGCTCGCGACCACTGAAGCCATTGACCGCACAGTGCATATTGGCGTCGAAGGGCGCGAGCAGCATGGAGTCGATACAGTTCTGGCAGGACAGGCACTCACGGACCTCCGCCCGGCGTCCGTTGCGCAGTTTTTCCGGGAGCTCCGGATCTGCCAGCAGGGGGCGGGCCCACATCACGATATCGGCCCTGCCCTCGTTGACAACCTGTACCGACAATTCGGGACTGTGCAGCCTGCCGACAACCATTACCGGCACCGACACCACCTGCCGCACCGCAGCGGCCACCGCCGTATTGTGGCCGTCCGCGGTGTCGGCACCACAGACGATCTGTCCTACCAGGCGGTCATGTGACACCCCGCCACTGATTTGCAGGCAGTCCACGCCGGCGGCCACCAGCTTTGGTGCCAGGCGCTGGGTCTCGGTGAGCTCGCGTCCGTCAAAGCTGCCCTCGTGGCCGGAAATACGCAGGGTCAGGGGAAAGTCTGCACCAGTGGCGCGCTTGATCCGGGCGATGGTTTCCAGCAACAGGCGGCTGCGGGTCTCCAGGGTCTGGCCGCCGTAGCCGTCATCGCGACGATTCCGCTGCGGTGACAAAAACGAGCCCAGCAGCATATAGGCATGGGCCGCATGCAGCTCGACGCCGTCGTAGCCAGCCTCCCTGGCGCGAACAGCGGCCGCGGCATACTGCTCCATGATCGGCTCCAGTTCCTGCTCCGCGAGTGCACGACAGGGCCAGCCGGTACCGGCGGCCACGCAGACGGAAGGGCCCACGGGATCTGTCATGGATTCCGGTCCGGGGTGGGAAATCTGCGGCTGCACGCAGCTGCCCTGGGCGTGTACCCGCCGCACCAGCTCACGGTGCCCGGCAATAAAGCGGTCATCGCCGAGGCTCAGGGCCTGGGGCTGGTAGCGCTGCGCGACATCGACCGAGCACATCTCCACGGTCAACAAGCCCGCCCCGCCCCGGGCCCTCGCCTCATGAAAGGCGATGAGTCGCTCCGTGACCTCGAAGTCGGCACTGCCGTAGTTGGTCGTCATCGCGGACATGGCGATGCGGTTGCGCAGTTGCATGTTGCCGATACTGACAGGCTGGAACAGGGCGCTGAACGGGTTCATGGGCGTCTCCTGACCCGCTGTCACCGCGGTGCTGCGCTCGCCGCGATCTGCCTGCCCGCGAGACGCCCGAAGAAGGTGGCGTCAGCGACCGACATGCCACTGGCATACCCGGCTCCGGTACGAGGAATACCGGCAGCAGTGCGGCCGGCGGCATATAACCCGGGTATGATCTCGCCATCCACGGTGAGCACTTCGCCGGTCGGCAGCGTATCCAGGCCACCGAGGGTAAAACAGGTGGGCTGTAGCTGGGGCAGACTGTAGTCCACCAGCGCGTACGGGGGCGTGACCAGGGGCGTCAGCCAGTCCTGCGACTTGTGAAACAACGGGTCAGCCCCCTGCGCTGCGTGCTCATTGTAGTAGGCCACCGTGTGCTGCAGCGACCCTGGCGGCAGCCCCGCTTCCTGCTCCACTTCCGCCACCGTCTCGCCGGTGGCAACGATTTCTGTGGTCTGGTGGTAATCCGGGCGGGCGTAGTATTGATTGTCGATGAACATGTAGGCCCGCATATCGGTCTGGTTGGCGACAGCCGCACCGAGACGGGCAAGATAGACATCTTCGTTGATGAAACGCTGGCCCTGGGCGTTGACGAAAATGCCGTAAGTGAGCTGCGCCGGGGGGTAATGTGCCACGCCGACAAACGCCTGCCCCATGTGAATCGCGTTACCACCAGCCGCCACACCCAGGAGAATGCCGTCACCGCGGTCGCCGGGGTTGCCGTGGCGGGTACAAAATGTTGTCAGTTGGGGGATATGCTGTGCAGTCAGCTCTTCGTTCATGATAAAGCCGCCCATGGCCAGAACGACACCGCTGCGGGCCTGCAAATATTGCAGGCGGTTATCCGCCTTGACCTCAACGCCACAGATGCGGCCGCAGTCGTCCCGTATCAGTGCCGTCACCCGGTGGTCACAGCGGATGTCGGCGCCCGCTTCAGCCACACGCTGCATCACTACATCCATGAGCACCTTGCCGCCATCGTGACCCGCGTCCGCGGGCAGGTGCCCCCGCGGTACCGGCGGCACCCTGGCGGCAAACGGCCAGGCCCGCTCATTGCCGGTGTATTGCAGGGACTCCCCCGTTAATGTCACCACATCGCGGCCGGGAAAGAGGCTGCGCCGATAGGGTACGCCCTGACCTTCCATCCAGTCGAAGTGTTCGGCTGCCCCATCCACGAACGCCTTTACTCGTGCGCGGTCCGCAAACGCGCCAAAACACTGCATGAGGTATTGCTCGAAATCTTCACTGCTGTCGTCAATACCGAGGTCCCGCTGCAGACTGGTGCCGCCGCTCCCGCCCAGATACATTTCACAGGCAGACAGACGTGTTGAGCCTCCCCCCGCGCTGAAACGTTCCAGCACCAGCACCTGCAGGCCGGCAGCGCGCAATTCCAGCGCGGCGCAGGCTCCGGCGCCGCCGAAACCGCAGACTATGGCATCATAACTGCCGGTGAAGGACTCTACCTGTGAGCGAGGGATGATTCTGGACATGAAAGCGGACCTTGTTACCCAGGTTTTATTGGCAAAGACTTTAGCCGATTAAACGTTTCAATTACAATGCTTTTAGGGCCACTGAAAGCTGTGGCAGGAAATCCGCGCACAACCATAACTGAACAGGAGCACAGCGCATGGCGGTACAGAAATCCGTCCCCGAAAGCCACAAGGCGATTCTTGAGACTGCAGTCTTCGCCTTTGTCAGCACAATCCGGGTCAAGGACCAGCTGATTTCCACGAACCCGGTGGGGTTTGACTGGGATGGAGCGACATTCCGCTTCAGCACCCTCAAGAGCCGCATCAAGTACCGCAACCTGCAGGCGGATTCCCGGATCACGATCTGCGTGCTGGATCCGGTGAACCCCACCCGCTACGTGGAGATCAGGGGTCACGCGGAGCTGGCAGACGATCCTGATGGCAGCCTCAACCAGAAAATCTATCGCAAGAACATGGGGCGCGACTTTGATCTGGACGAACCCGACGCAGAACGGGTGATCGTGACCGTCGTGGCAGAGCAGGTCTCCACCCCCCTGCTTTACGGCGGCCGCCTGGATCACATAGGCAGCTAGTGGGCCATGCGGAAAGTAAGGTTAGATAGGGTTGTTTTTGGTATACTGCCG
>CAXBCH010000007.1:0-122080 GCA_963974125.1 uncultured Haliea sp.
GCGTAGCTGCGGAAGCCCCACTTGTATCCGGCCTGGTCGGCGTAGCTGCGGAAGCCCCACTTGTATCCGGCCTGGTCAGCGTAGCTACGGAAGCCCCACTTGTATCCAGCTTGTTCCGAAAAGTTCTGAACTCCCCAGTTGTATGATGCGTTGCCTGCATAGGTACTAGATCTTTTGCTTTCATTCAACTCGGAGTCGGTCGCGGACCATTTGTACCCAGTTTGACGGGTTTCGTTCTTCGCCCAGTCAGTTGTGTCTGAAGAGCGTGATTGACGCTCTGCTGCCCACTTGTAACTAGGAGCATTCGAATACTTGATGTTGCCTGCGAGGGAGTGGCTGACCTTGTGAACGGTGTTTGACACATCCTGTGTACTGCCAGCTGGTAGACTCGTGCTTGAATTGGCTATTGTAGGCAGTGCAAGAAGAAGCGCAGCTGCTCCAGCCCCCTTTTTAAACAAACTTGAGAAGTTTTTCATAGTCGAGCCTCTTCATTCAGTTTTCGGCCACCAAGTGGCATTTCATTCCTAAAGTCGTCTCGTCCATGAGAAGTCGATCACATCTTCTTTCCCTGACGCTTGACAACGTTATAAGGAGCGGGGGGATATCATTGAAGGGACCGCCATAACCTTTTTGGGGTAGGCAGTTTTGGGGCAGCGAGTCCTGCACCGCGGATTGTGGCGAAGAGGTTTAGAAAGGGTTATTTAAGTGCTTGAAAAATAAAAAGAAAAAGATTTTATGTGGCGAGGCTGCCTGGTCTTGACCCATATGGGGCAAAGCTTTGGCGGCTTGGATTATTCGAAGGTGCCGGAACCTGGTTGCGTGGACAACGCTTCTATCAGGTCTCGCTCGGAAAGGTAGATTTCCAGCCACTTAAAAGGCAGGTCAGGATCGGGTTCGGCGGCATCTTTTCGCTCGACATGATCTTTTACTCCCCACTTGCGGTCGCTGCTCAGGCCATCGGCGGAGGGTTCTCTGGCTAGCATGAGGGACAGCCCGGGCAAGCTGGCGTTGCCCTCTTCATCTATTATCGCAGGTCCTTCAAAGTACTGCTCACCGGCGATGTCCCGACCCAGATCCAGGTCCTTGTTGCCGCAGCCGCGTTGTCCCAGAGTCACCGCCCTGACTGCGTTGACGGCTCCGCTGCCCTGCTGGAAGGGGCTATAGGCGAGCCTGCCGTCGCGATTGATCGCTGGCTCTGCGCTGCTCATGAGCTTGCACTTGACGTCGTCCGGGGTCAGGTCTGGCTCCAGTTGCAGCAGGAGAGCGACTATGCCCGTCACCAGGGCGCTGGCCTGTGAGGTGCCGGTCATCACCAGCTCGCCGGTACTGATCATGTAGTTGGGGTGTTTGCGCGTCAGGGTGCTGCCGGGTTGGACCAGGCCCGCAATATGCCCTCCCGGTGCGACAATGTCGGGCTTGATGTGGCCGCTCGGTGTCGGTCCGCGGGAAGAGAAGTCCGGAATATAGTCATCGTCCCGGTTCTCGATCGTCCAGGAATCCGTGTAGGCGCCGACGGTAATCAGGTAGGGCAGGTTCCCCGGTGAGCCGATGCTCATGGGATCCGGCCCTTCGTTGCCGGCCGCGGCAACGACAGTGATGCCCGCTGCCCAGGCCTTCATCAGGGCCTGGTTGATGGGGTCCAGATAGTAGGGCCAGCGGGGCCGGGCCGCGAACGACAGGTTCAGGACCTGGATGTCCAGTGCCTCGCGCTGCTTCACTATCCACTGGATGCCGCGGACGATGTCGAGAAAATCGCCCTGGCCATCTTCATCGAATGCTTTCACTGCCACCAGGCCGACATCGGGCGCAATGCCTTTCCAGGTGCCGTCGGGCTTTCCATGAGTAAGTACTTCCTCACTGTGAGCGGCAACGCTGGCCATGTGTGTGCCATGACCGCTGGCATCGGCTAGCGGCTCGCCAGCAATATCCTCGATGGCATCGTAGCGCCCGACAATCCTCGGTTCGCCGCGCGTGTCCAGCGCCAGCGCCGGATGCTCCCAGAGGCCGGAATCGAGTACCGCAATTGTCACGCCGCGTCCGGTAATGCCGTGTCGGTGCAGCTCGGAGGCTCCAGCTACCGTTGGGTAATAGGTATCGCTGGCGTAATCCGCATAGCCGGGGATTAGCTCGCTACTGCAATCAGCGCCGAACTCCAGCTTTACGCTAAAGTCCTTTTGTGCCCAGACAAGCGCGCCCTCCGGGTTGGCGAGGCTACGGGAAAACCCGATATGCAGCTGGGTAATGCCGGTGAGAGCTGGCGTCTGACCCGGCGCATAGTCCAGCACCAGGCTCTGTCGATTGTCTGCGCTGGCTGCCGCTTGCCCGCGCGGCAGATCCCTGCTGTCAAGACGCAGTCTCGTGAGATCGCCGAGGGCTGCTGGCCAGCTGATCTCCAGCCGTGTCAGCTCAGCCGGTGCCGGCCCCTGATGGTGCAGTGGCCAATGGATACCGTCTGCCAGCAGGGTCGCCTCCAGGGCGCCGCCAATGGTGCAGGCCGCCTTGTCGGGGGGGGGCAGAGGCTCCGACATGTCCATGGAGAGATCGTCAATCATGCGCAGGACTAGTGGCGAGCTACGGATGTTTTCAAGTTGCGCGGGGCTGACCAGTGCCCCGACCGCCTCGATAATGGCAAGTTCGTGGGTTACGCTGCCGCCGGCGTCTTCCACCAGCTGCCTCAGCGCGGTGGCGGAATTGCCCTGCAGCATGACGCGGAGGGATTCGGGTTGCCCGCTATCGGCAGACAACATTGTGCTGCCCAGCACGGTGCACAGGGCGAGCGGCAAATGCAGCAAACGGGAGGGCGGACGGGTTTGCAATTCAGCTTCCCGAGGCGAGCTGCTCGGCAAAGTTCTGCCGCAGCAGATTGGGCACTTCTTCCGGATAAACCGGCATGGAGAGATAGAAACCCTGGAGCAGGTCACACTTCATGTCCACCAGGTAGCGCATCTGCTCGATGGTCTCAATGCCCTCGGCGATCACCCGCAGCTTGAGGGTCCGGGACAGTGCCAGGATGGCGTCGATGATGGCTGCGCCGTCCGCGCTGCCCAGATCGGCGACAAAACTCTGGTCGATCTTGAGGGTGTCGATCGGGAAGCGCTTCAGGTAGCTGAGCGATGAGTAGCCGGTGCCGAAGTCGTCTACCGCGAGGTCCAGGCCCAAGGCTTTCAGCTCCTGCAGCTTGACGATGTTCGCCTCGGCGTCGGTCATGATGGCACCTTCGGTCAGCTCCAACTCAAGGCGATGCGGCAGCATCCGGGATTTTTCGATGAATCCGCGCACGAATTGTGAAAGCCCGGTCTGGTTGAACTGCAGTGGTGAGATATTCACGCATACCCGGAACTGGGGCAGCCCGAGGGTATCCCAGTACAGGCAATCCCGGGCGACCTGTGACATGACCCACTCGCCGAGCTCGATAATCTGGCCGGTACGCTCGGCCACCGGAATGAACTCGGCGGGGGATACCATGCCACGTATCGGGTGCTTCCAGCGTACCAGGGCCTCCAGGCTGACCACGTTGCCGGTGGACACCTCGATCTGGGGCTGATAGCGCAGCTCCAGTTCCCCGTTCTGCATCCCGTGGCGCAGTTCCTCCTCCATCTTCAGTTGCTCGACGGCCTTCGCGTTCATTTCTTCGTTGTAGAAACGGAAGCAGGCGCGCCCTTCCGCTTTGGCGACATACATCGCGGTATCCGCATTGCGGATCAGGCTGTCGGGGTCTTCGCCATCCGTGGGATAGATGGCAATGCCGATGCTGGGTGTAACCACCGGATTGTGCGACTGCAGGGCGATAGGCTGGGAGAGGCTATCGAGGATGCGCCGGGCAATAGTCTCGACATGCGCGGTGTCCGGTACGTCGGAGAGCACCACCGTGAATTCGTCGCCGCCAAGACGGGCAATCTCGGTACTGCTATCCTGGTCGTCCGCATCATCATCATCATCAGCGAAGAAGTTGATGGCATCGTCTTCGCGCAGTTCCAGGGTCAGGCGCTTGGCAATCTCCACCAGCAGGCGGTCGCCGCGGCCATGGCCGATGGAGTCGTTGATGCGCTTGAAGTGATCCAGGTCGATGAACATCAGTGCCGCAAAGGAGTTGCGACGCTGGCTTCGCTTGAGAATGCGCACCAGCTGCTCATTGAAGCTGCGCCGGTTGGGCAGGTTGGTCAGCGGATCGTAGTAGGCCAGGTAGCGCAGCCGATCTTCCTGACGTTTCAGGGAATTGAACGCCTGGCTGGCCCGCAGCATGTAATGGACGTCCCGCCCCAGTAGCGACCAGTTCACCGGCTTGGTCTTGTACTGGGTGGCGCCGGCGTCGAAGCCCTGGTCGATGGATTCGCGGTCATCCGAGCCGGTCACGATCATGATGGGGATCGTTTCCCCCTGGGGCATCTCGCGGATGCGCCGGCAGACTTCCAGCCCCGACATGCCGGGCATTTCAACATCCAGGAAGACCAGGTCCGGGCGCTCGCGGACGAACATGTCCAGCGCTTCGTGGCCATTGCTGGCCTCGATCACGACCATGCCTTCGGCTTCCAGGCACTGCCGGGTCAGCATGCGCACGATTTGGTCGTCGTCACTGACCAGAATCTTGGCTCGCATCGTAGATGGACTTGTATTGGGCATCAGGGAGCCATGCGCAGGAACGGATCGGTATCTCTACAGGCTACCATCACCGGCATCGGTCGCCTAGTGCCGCGCGTGTTATTGGCATCCTGCGCCGGGGCGATGTCGCGATGGTTCAGGATAGGACGCGCTCGTGGTTTTTGAAGCGCTGCTCCTGCACGAAGCGGGGCAGCTGCTGCAACGGGATTGCCGGACTGTAGTAGAACCCCTGTACCTGCTGGCAGCCTTGGTTGCGCAGGAACTCGATCTGCTCGTGGTTTTCGGCGCCTTCGGCCACGACCCCGATGTCCAGGCGCCTGGCCATCTCGATGATCAGGCTGCATACGGCCGCTTGCTGGGGATTGTGTGGCAGATCGCGGACAAAGGCTGCATCCACTTTCAGCACTGCAATCGGCAGTTCGGTGAGGTGTGTGAGCTGGGAAAAACCGGTCCCGAAGTCATCCAGGGAAAAGCGGATGCCCAGCAGGCGCAGCTCGTCCATCCGGGTCTTGATCGCGCCCGGCTGTTTGAGGATCGTGGTTTCTGTCAATTCGAACTCCAGCCGACCCGGGTTGGCGCCAGTGCGCTCCAGGGTGTCCTTCACCGCGGTCACAAAGCGGTCGTCCTGGATCTGGGAAAAGGAAATGTTGACGGCTACGACTACATCCCCAAGACGCTGCTCGGCCAGCCAGTTGAGGGCACAGCAGGCGTGCTGGATAACCTGGTGGCCGATACTCTTCATCAGCCCCATGTCCTCGCACTCGGCAATGAACTCGCCAGGACAGATGAGTCCGCGGTCCGGGTGGTTCCAGCGCAGCAGAGCTTCCAGGCCGGCGAGCTGGCCGGTATCCAGGGCTATGCGCGGCTGGTAGTGCAGCTCGAACTGGTTTCTGCGCGCGGCGACCCGCAATTCGGCTGCCAGCGTGTTGATGCCGGCCATGTCGAACTGCAGGCGGTCACTGTAGGGAATGAACTTGGAGCCCAGAATCGATTTTGCCTGTTGCATGGCGCTGCGCCCATGTTCGACCAGTTCACTGAAGTCAGCGGCGTCATCGGGATACAGCGCGCCGCCGATACTGGCATCGACCTGTACGTGTTGTTCATCAAGGCTGAGGGGGGCTGCTATGGCCTGCAGCATTTTCTCGGCGATGCGCGCCATGTCGGCGGCGGAGCTGACATCTTCCAGCACCACCGCGAATTCATCCCCGCCCAGCCTGGCAATGCTGTCGCTGCTGCGCAGCTTGCTGGCCATGCGCCGGCAGAGACTGCGAATCAGCAGGTCGCCGTTGAGTTCACCGAAGTGATCGTTGATGCTGGTGAACTGGTCGATGTTGATGTAGAGCAGGGCAGTCTTGAAGTTATAGCGTTGAGAGCGTTGCATGGCGCGCTCAAGGTGCGCCCGAAAACCCACGCGGTTCAGGGCACCGGTGAGAATGTCCCGATTGGACAGCTCGCGGATAATGGTGCGCGCCTGCTTCAATTCTATGCTGTAGTCCAGGATACGGTGGACCAGGGCGTCCTGGAGCTGGCCCCTGACCAGATGGTCCTGGGCCCCGCTCTCGCGGAGTTGTGCCGCTGCGGTGCTGTCCGGCGTATTGTCCAGCAGCAATATGATGGGCAGGGAGGGAGCGTGCTTCTGTGCCAGGCGCAACAAGTAGTCAGTTTCCGTGCCGACGGCCATGATGATGGCGTCGACATCCGGGTCCAGCAGCGCTTCCAGCGGCCGCTCCAGTTGCTCGCTGCTGACCAGCCTGAAGCGAGGCGGTACGGCGCGGTCGAGACAATCCGACAGGACCAGATGATCGGTCTTGTTGGCGGAAATCACCATCACGGTACGCAGATCCACAAATGCCCCGGTCAGTCCCTTTGCCGTATCCACAGTATTGTCTCTCAGCTGTGTGGCTGGACACAACGTTATTCTATAAATAACATAAACTTATACGTGGTATTTGAATGAATTTCTAGTGATTTCTGCCGAAATCGGCTGCCAGCGCGTCGAGCCCGCTCCCGGCGCGTCGTGAGGGGCCCCCGGCGACGCTCGTATTGCGGGTGGCAGAGTCCAATATGTGCTAGAATTTGCAGCCGTTTTTCTCGACCTCCACGCTATGAGTATTGCCTCCGACAAACTGGAAACCATCCGTCGGCAAGTCCAGGTCCACCTCGACAACGCCGAACACCACAAGCTGAGTCCGGCCCAGGAGCAGGAACTCAAGGGCCGTATTGCCGCCCGCCTGCAGGCGGAGAATGCGGTCATCGTGGCACATTACTATACCGCGCCAGCCATTCAGGCGCTGGCGGAGGAGACGGGGGGCTGTGTCTCGGACTCCCTGGAGATGGCCCGCTTTGGCCGCGATCATGCAGCGACCACACTGGTTGTGGCCGGCGTCCGGTTCATGGGCGAGACGGCAAAGATCCTCACGCCGGAGAAGCGGGTTCTGATGCCGACCCTGGAGGCCACCTGCTCGCTGGACCTGGGCTGCCCGATTGAGGAGTTCTCCGCGTTCTGTGATGAGCACCCGGACCGCGAGGTGGTGGTGTATGCCAATACCTCTGCCGCGGTCAAGGCGAGGGCGGACTGGGTGGTGACGTCCAGCATCGCGCTCGACGTGGCCGAGCACCTGGCGGCCCAGGGCAAGAAGATCATCTGGGCTCCGGACCGCCACCTCGGCGACTATGTGCGTCGGCAGACCGGCGCCGACATCCTCATGTGGGATGGCGCCTGCATTGTGCACGAGGAGTTCAAGGCGCGGGGCATAGCGGACCTGAAGCGGGTCTATCCCGATGCAGCAGTGCTGGTACACCCGGAATCCCCGGCCGCGGTGCTGGAACTGGCCGATCGCGTGGGTTCGACCACGCAGATCATCCGCGCAGCGCAGGAATTGCCCAACACGCGCTTTATTGTCGCCACCGATCAGGGGATTTTCTACAAACTGCAGCAGCAGGCGCCGGACAAGGAGTTCATTATTGCGCCGACCGCTGGCAATGGCGCCACCTGTCGCAGCTGCGCGAATTGTCCGTGGATGGCGATGAATGAGCTGGAGTCGCTCGCTCAGGTGTTTGATCGTTCGGACAACGAGATCTTTGTCGACCGTGACATCCGTGAGCGGGCAATGGTGCCGTTGCGCCGGATGCTGGATTTTGCCGCCAGTCTGAACAAGGGCGTCATCGGCAACGCCTGACCGGGGGCGCCTAGCCGGGGGCGCCCGTTCAGATATCCATGCGCTCGCGCAGGGTGGCGACATCGCGCAAGCGTTCATTGATCCGTGCCGCGGCCACGTGGTCGCTGCCTACCAGTTTCATGGCGTAGTTGAGCTGCCGCTCCGCTTCACCCATGTTGCCGGTAAGGATGAAGTATTCGGCGCGGGACTGGTGCAGGCCAACGATATTCCCGGACAGGCCCTGGACCTCGGCCAGCAGATACCACAGGCCGGGGTCGTCGGGCCTGTTCTTGCTTTGCTTGACCAGTACTTCCTCTGCCAGGTGCGGTTTGCGATCCTGCATGAGTGCCGTAGCGTAAGCCATGGTCAGCGGGTGGTTGCCCGGGGTCAGCTTGAGTTCCCCGGCGAGTGCGGTGGCAGCCTTGCCCGGCTCGCCCCGGGTCATCAGGATGTTTGCATTGGCCAGTTTGTACTCCAGCCGGTCCGGGCTCTGTGCCCAGATGCTGTCCAGCTCCAGTGCCGCCTGGTCGACGCGACCGGCATCGGTCAGTGCCAGCACCAGGCCATAAGTGGACGCCTCCCGCGAACGGGTGTCGCCGTCCAGTTCGCCCCGGAACTTCTGTATTGCTTCTTCCGGGGTGGCGGCGAGGTGATTGATCACGCGGGCGCGCATGAGCTGGTATTGGGTATCATCGCGCAGGGGCGGTCGCGCGTACTGGCGGGCGCGGTTGCGGGTATCGGCTATGCGGTTTTCCGAAAGGGGGTGAGTGCGCAGGAACTCGGGGATGCGGTTGCTGCTGGCATAGCGCGAGGCCTGCATCATCCGTTCAAACATGGAGGCTGCGGCATGGGGGTCCAGTCCGGCCGCAACCACGGTTTGCATGCCGACCCGGTCGGCCTCTGATTCGTTGCTGCGGCTGTAGCGCAGGGCCGAGTCCTGGGCCGCTGCCTGGGCGGCGGATAGCGCCGCCATGCCGGCCTCGCCGCCCGCGGTGGCCAGGAGCACGAAGCCGGCCAGCATGGCGGCCAGGTTCAGCGGCTGTTGGCTGCGCTGGAACTCCACCCGACGGGAGAAGTGGCGTTGGCTCAGGTGGGCGATCTCGTGAGCCAGCACGGTGGCCAGTTCGTCTTCGGTCTGGGCATAGACCAGCAGCCCGTTGTGGATACCGATTACCCCGCCCGGTACGGCAAAGGCGTTGATGTCGGGGCTGTCCACGATCACCAGGTCGATGCGGCGATCTTCCAGCTGGCTGTGGGTGACCAGGCGGTAGGTGAGGTCTTCCAGATAGTCGAACAGCAGCGGGTCGTCGACAGTTGGCGCCCGGTTGCGGAAGATGCGCAGCCAGGTGCGTCCCAGCTGGTATTCGTATTCTGCGGAAAACAGGCTGGTACTGGACTCGCCAAGATTGGGCAGCTTCAGGTCTTCGGTGGCACGCAGATGTTGGCCCGGCAACAGCAGAAGAAGCGCCAAGAGAGGTGCCAGCAGGGGTGCCTTGGCAGCAACGGGCAGGCGGGCGCACTTGGAAAAACGAAGGGTCATGCCAGGGATCTTCACCGCGGGTTGGAGCCGGAAACAGGCCGGCGAGTGTCCTCATTGTACGCCAGCAGCCGGTTGTCAGCCCAGCGCTGGAGCTGTGAATGGGATGGCGCCAGCGTGGAAAAGTTCAATCCTGTTTGGGGTGCCGGCGGTGAGTGGATATACTCGTCCGCGACGATGACAAGAGGAGACAGACGGGTGACAACGGACGCAACAGTGGAGGTGGATGCCTGTGGCTTGCAGTGCCCCATGCCCTTGCTGCACGCCAAGCGGGCCCTGAATCGGATGCAGTCGGGGGAGTTCCTTCGGGTATTGGCCACTGACCAGGGCTCGGTGCGGGATTTCCGGGTGTTTGCCGAGCAGTCAGGGCATACTCTGCTGACATCGGAAGAGCGCGCGGGTGTGTATATCCACCTGTTGCAGAAGTCGTAACGGTCCGGAACAGAATCCATGCTGGATATCTTCAATAAATGGTACAAGCGCTACCTGTTTGAGGAGGAGTCGGTACTGCTGCTGGTCTTGCTGCTGGTTGCAGTGCTGCTGCTGGTCACCATCGGCAATATCCTCGCGCCGGTGCTGGCGTCCATAGTGCTGGCCTACCTGATGCAGGGCCTCGCCGGTCGTCTGCAGGGAGCCGGGCTGCCTGCCTGGGTGGGGGTGACGGTCGCCTATATCCTCTTTATCGGCATCTTTTTTGGCGTGACCTTGGGGCTGCTGCCGCTGGTATGGCGCCAGCTTGTGTCGCTGGCTACGGAAGCGCCGCGGATGCTGGAACAGGGCCGGCAGTTGCTGGCAGTCCTGCCCGCGCGCTATCCGGAGGTCTTCAGCCAGCAGCAGATCAACCAGATGGTCACCCTGGCCCAGGCGGAGATGGGCGGCATGGGCCAGAAGCTGGTGGCCCGTTCGCTGTCGACCATTCCCAGTATCCTCATCGTTCTCGTCTACATGATCCTGATCCCGGTCCTGGTGTTTTTCTTCCTCAAGGACCGGCAGCTGATCCTGGCCTGGCTGGGCACCTTTCTGCCCAGCGAGCGCCCCCTGCTGCGGCGCATCTGGTCGGAGATGGATACCCAGGTCGCGAACTACGCCCGCGGCAAGGTGCTGGAGATCCTGATTGTGGGCTCGGTCAGTTATCTCAGTTTCGTCCTGCTGGGGCTCAATTATGCGGCATTGCTGGCCCTGGCGGTGGGGCTGTCTGTGATCATTCCCTATCTGGGTGCGGCGCTGGTCACTTTTCCGGTGCTGCTGGTGGGCTATTTCCAATGGGGCTTCGTCAGTGAATTTTATTACCTCGCGCTTGTCTACTTCGTGATCCAGGCGCTGGACGGGAATTTTCTGGTCCCCCTGCTGTTTTCCGAAGCAGTGAACCTGCACCCGGTAGCCATTATCCTGGCGGTGCTGTTTTTCGGCGGCATCTGGGGTTTGTGGGGGGTATTCTTTGCGATTCCGCTCGCCACCCTGATCAAGGCTGTTATCAACGCCTGGCCCAAGCCTGCGGAAGGGGCCGGCGACAACAAGACTCTGGAGTAAGGCATGCAAGCAACATTTTTCGGCCAGTGGCTGCGGCCGCTGGCCGGCAGCCTTGTGCTGCTGTTTCTGGTGGCCTGTGCCACACAGCCCGTCGGCATTCAGCCGGTACAAAGCCCGAACGACGACTACGCCTACCGTCACCTGACACTCGACAATGAGCTGCAGGTACTGTTGATATCCGACCCCGGAGCGCCCAAGGCCGCTGCCGCGCTGGATGTTCTGGTCGGCAGCGGAGACAACCCGCCCGGCCGCGAGGGGCTGGCCCACTTTCTCGAGCACATGCTGTTCCTCGGTACCGACAAGTACCCGGACGCGGGCGACTATCAGCAGTACCTTGCGGAGCACGGTGGCAGCCACAATGCCTACACCAGTTTCGAGCACACCAATTACTTCTTCGATATCCAGGCCCAGTACCTGCCGGGTGCGCTGGACCGCTTCGCCCGTTTCTTCATAGCGCCGCGCTTCGACGAAGCCTATGTCGAGCGCGAGATGAATGCAGTGGAAGCCGAATTCCAGATGGGTCTGCGCAGTGACCCGCGCCGCGGCCTGGATGTGCTGCAAGCGGTCATGAACCCGGAGCATCCCTTCAGCCAGTTCACGGTCGGCAGTCTGGAAACCCTGGCGGACCGGCCCCAGGCGCCGATCAGGGACGACCTGATGCGATTCTACGAACAGCACTATTCCGCCAACAAGATGCGACTGGTGGTGTTTGGTGCCGAGTCCCTGGACGAGTTGGAGGCGATGGTGGTACCCAGGTTCGCGCCGGTTCCAAATCGCGATATTGAGGCGGAGGCGATTACCGCCCCGCTGTTTCCCCCGGATGCGCTGCCGATGCTGGTCGAGGTCCAGCCCCAGGCGACACTGCGGCAGCTGGAGGTGTCTTTTCCGGTGCCGGACTATCGCAGTGCCTACCGCAGCAATCCCCTTGGCTACCTGGGCAACCTGGTTGGCCATGAGGGCGCCGGCAGCCTGTTGGCCCGGCTCAAGGAGGAGGGGCTGGCGGAGAGTCTCGGCGCCGGATCCGGTCTCGGCTGGCGTGGTGGCGCTCTGTTCAGTGTCAGCATTGGCCTGACCGAGGAGGGCCTGGCGCGGCAGGAGCGGGTATTGCAATTGTTGTTCGCCTACCTCGACATGCTGCGCCGGGAGGGCCCCCAGCAGTGGCTTTACGAAGAGCAGTCGCAGCTGGCGGAGCTGCAGTTCCGGTTTCGGGAGAAGTCCAATCCGGTCAACTACGCCAGTGCCCTGGCCAGTGGCATGCACTATTACGCGCCAGAGGACATTCTTCGCGGCAGCAGCCTGATGACGGATTATGATCCCGCCATGCTGGAGGATTTGCTGGCGCACGTGGTGCCGGGCAACGCCCTGGTGACTCTCAGCCACCAGTCGGTGGAGGTGGATCGGCAGTCCCCGTTCTATGCCGTGCCCTACAGCGCGGAGCCCGTGTCACCGGAACTGCTGCAGCGCTGGACCGCGCCGGTGGGGGACGTCGGCCTCGCCCTGCCACCCGCCAACGAATTCATTGCCGGGGATGTGAGCCTGGTGATGCCAACCGCTGTTGCCAACGCACCGGCCAGGGTGCTGACTGCTACCCGGCAGGAGGTCTGGTTCGCGCAGGATACGGAGTTCGGGGTTCCGCGCGGCGCGCTGTACATCAACTTTCGTTCACCTGCGATAGGAGAGAGTGCTGCCCAGGCGGCCGCAGCGGCGCTCTACACCGCGCTGCTGAAGGACGCGGTCAACGAGTTCACCTATCCGGCCCTGCTGGCAGGTCTCAACTTTGATGTCTACAAGCACGCCCAGGGCATCAGCCTGCGGGTCAGCGGCTACGACGACAAGCAGCTGGTGTTGCTGGATCGGCTGCTGGACGTGGTGCAGGCGGCATCCTTCGACCAGCAACGCTTTGCCAATATCCGCGCGGACATGATCCGCAATCTGGAGAACAGTGTTGCCAAGCGCCCCAGCAGCCAGGTTATCGATGACCTGCGCGAGTCCCTGCTGCACGGCGAGTGGGGCGAACAGGCTCTGATAGCAGAGCTGCAGGCGCTGACGCTTGCCGAGCTACAGGGCTGGATCCAGGCTTTCTGGGCAGGAGCGACGGCCGAGACCATGCTCTACGGCAACTACGATGCCGCTGTTGTCCAGCCGCTGGCGGAGCGTGTCGGCGAGCTGCTTGTGGCCGCCGAGCCGCCTGCCCTGCCACCTCTGCGGGTGACCCGTATCGCGCCGGGAGAAAGCCTGCAGTACCCGGTCGAAGTCGATCACGATGATGCGGTTGTGGGCTGGTATCTGCAGGGCCGTGATCGCAGCTGGCACGATCGAGCGGCGACCACCCTGACCGCGCATATCATCAAGACCGGTTTTTTCCAGCAGTTGCGCACCGAACAGCAACTGGGCTACGTGGTCAGCGCGTTTTCCTGGCCGCAGCTGGATGTACCGGGGCTGGTGCTGTTGATACAGTCGCCCAGTGCCTCGGCGCCTGAGGTGACTGACGCGATCGAAGCGTACATGGGCGGCGTTGTCGATTCGCTGGACGAGGAACAGTTCCTGCGCTACCGGAAATCCCTGGTCGCCGAAATCCTGCGCCCGGACAAGAACCTGTGGGAGCGAGCGGAATTCTACTGGCAGTCCATTGCCAAGAAGGAGTTCGACTTCGACGGCCGTCAACAACTGGCGGCTGCGGTCGAGGGTCTGACGCTGGAGGACTGGAGTGCCTATTTCAGCGATGTGTTCCGCGCGCAGCGCAGCTCCCTGCTGGTGGTGGCGCCCGGCAGCGCACAGGCTCTGCCGGAAGGCCATGGGGTGACGGTGGAGTCCGCGGCTGCGATCAAGGCCCGGCAGGGGTTCTATACGGTCGATTAGGGGAACATTCCCGGGCTTTTGCAGGCCGCATGACAAACTGACAGTTTCATAAAGGAACTGTCAGTTTGTCATGCGGCCTGTTTTTGTGTACCTTGCTACGGTCGACAGCGCCAGCTCTGCAGAATTCCGGGCAAGAAACCCGGGTGGCGTCTACACTGTCGACAGCGGGGGTAGCACAACCAAGTTTCATTTTAGAACTATATCCCCCTCTTTCAGCATCAACCTCTCGTCAGGAGCGATAGCCGCATGACCGAAGACAAGGACCCGATTGAAACACGGGAGTGGATGGAAGCGCTCGATGCCGTGAGCAAATACAGCGGCCCCGAGCGCGCCGCGGAGCTGCTGCTTGAGCTCGCCAAGCACGCCACAGAGACCGGGGTTCGGCTGCCTACCGCCATCACTACACCGTTCCGCAATACCATCGCGCCGGAAGACCAGAAGATGATGCCCGGCGACCTGTTCATGGAACGGCGGATTCGCTCCCTGGTGCGCTGGAATGCCCTGGCCATGGTTATGCGTGCCAACGACAATGACGAGGCCCTGGGCGGCCACATCTCCAGCTTCTCCTCCAGCGCGACCCTGTACGATGTCGGCTTCAACTATTTCTTTCGTGGCGCGGACGGCGACCATCCCGGCGACCTGGTGTTTTACCAGGGCCACAGTGCGCCCGGCATGTACGCCCGCTCCTATCTGGAGGGGCGCCTGAGCGAAGAGCAACTGGACAACTTCCGCCGCGAAGTGGACGGCAATGGCCTCTCCTCCTATCCGCACCCCTGGCTGATGCCCGACTACTGGCAGTTCCCCACCGTATCCATGGGACTGGGTCCGATCCAGGCCATCTACCAGGCGCATGTCATGAAGTACCAGCAGAGCCGCGGCCTGCTTGAGCACGGCGACCGCAATGTCTGGTGTTTCCTCGGTGACGGCGAGTGTGACGAGCCTGAATCCCTGGGAGCAATCTCGATGGCCGGGCGCGAGCGCCTTGGCAACCTGATTTTTGTGGTCAACTGCAACCTGCAGCGGCTGGACGGGCCGGTGCGGGGCAACGGCAAGATTATCCAGGAACTGGAGGGCGTATTCCGCGGTGCCGGCTGGGATGTGCTCAAGGTCATCTGGGGTCGCAAGTGGGACCCGCTGCTGGAGCGAGACGACACCGGCCTGCTGCAGCAGCGCATGGATGAAGTCTGTGACGGGGAACTGCAGAATTACAAATACAATGGCGGCGCCTATACCCGTGAGCATTTCTTCGGCAAGTATCCGGAACTGCTGGAGCTGGTCAGCGATCTGTCCGACGAGGACATCATGTACCTGAACCGCGGTGGCCACGATCCCTACAAAGTGTATGCTGCCTACGCGCAGGCAGTGGCCCAGAACGAACGGCCTACCGTGATCCTGGCGATGACAGTGAAGGGCTACGGTACCGGCGAGGCGGGGGAGGCGAACAACGAGACCCACTCGCTGAAAAAGCTCGATCTGGACAGCCTCAAGGCGTTCCGTGACCGCTTTGCCATTCCCATCTCTGATACCGAGCTGAAGGACGTGCCCTACTACCGGCCGGCGCCGGATAGCCCGGAGATGCGCTACATGATGCAGCGCCGGGAGGAACTGGGCGGGTTCATTCCGGCCCGGCGCAAGGACATGGAGCTGCTGGAGACACCATCACTGGCGGCCTTCGACAACCAGCTCAAGGGCAGCGGCAAGCGCGAGATTTCCACCACCATGGCCTTCGTGCGCATGCTCTCCACCCTGGTCAAGGACAAGCAGATCGGTGAGCGGGTGGTGCCCATCGTGCCGGACGAGGCGCGCACTTTCGGCATGGAGGGCATGTTCCGCCAGCTGGGAATCTACTCCTCCGTGGGGCAGCGCTACACGCCCCAGGACGCGGGCCAGATCATGTTCTACAAGGAGGACCAGAAGGGCCAGATCCTGGAGGAGGGCATCAATGAGGCCGGCGCCTTCTCGGCCTGGATTGCCGCGGCGACCTCCTACAGCACCAGCGGCTACTCCATGGTGCCGTTCTACATTTTCTATTCCATGTTCGGTTTCCAGCGCATCGGCGACCTGGCCTGGGCCGCCGGCGATAGCCAGGCTCGCGGCTTCCTGATCGGCGCCACGGCGGGCCGCACGACCCTGAACGGCGAGGGCCTGCAGCACCAGGATGGCCACAGCCACCTGCTGGCCAGCACCATCCCCAACTGCGTCAGCTATGATCCGGCCTATGCCTACGAACTGGCGGTGATCATCCAGGACGGGTTGCGGCGCATGTACGGTGAGGGTGAGAACAAGTTTTACTACATCACCACCATGAACGAGAACTACCAGCAGCCGGAAATGCCGCAGGGGGTGGAAGAGGGGATCGTGCGCGGCATGTACCCACTCAAGCGCTCCAGCCGCAAGAAGGGGCCGCGGGTCCAGCTCATGGGTGCGGGCACGATTCTGCGCGAAGTGGAGGCAGCAGCGGCGATGCTGGAGCAGGACTACGGCGTGGCCGCGGATATCTGGAGCCTGACCAGCATCAACGAGCTGCAGCGCGAAGGCAAGGCGGTGGCGCGCTGGAATCTGCTGCATCCAGGGGAGAAGCCCCGGACGGCCTGGCTCACAGAGCAGCTGGAAGGTCACGATGGCCCGGTAGTGGCAGCCACGGATTACATGAAGGCCCATGCCGAGCAGTTGCGCCAGTTCATCCCGCGCCCGTTCATGGTGCTCGGCACCGACGGCTACGGCCGCAGTGATACCCGCGAGCGGCTGCGCCGCTTCTTTGAGGTGAGTCGCGAGTACGTGGTGCTGGCGGCGCTGCGGGCGCTGGCCGATGAGGGCGCGGTGAAACCGGCTGTCGTCGTGGAGGCGATGCAGGCACTGGGAATTTCCGCCGACAAGATCGACCCGCTGACGGTATAACGGTACAGGATACGAAGCGCATGGCTAAGAAACAGGTAACGGTACCGGACATCGGCGGCGCCGAAGGCGCGGAAGTGATCGAATTGCTGGTGGCGGTCGGTGACGAGATCGAACTGGAGCAGGGCTTGCTGGTGCTGGAGTCGGACAAGGCATCGATGGAGATTCCGTCTGACGTGGCCGGCAAGGTGCTGCAGGTGCTGGTCCAGGTGGGCGATGAGCTGGCCGAGGGAGAGCCCATCCTGGTGGTGGATACCGCGGACGAGGAGTCCGAACAGACGAAGGAGTCCAAGGAATCCGGGGGATCCAAGGAATCCAAGGAGACCAAAGAGTCACCGAAGCAGCCCGCCGCTGCCCCTGCCGGGGCTGACAGGAAAGACGAACAGGCACCAGCTTCGGAGGCAGCAGGCAAGGACGACAGGGACGCCGCGGAGGCGAAAGAGGGCGACCTCCAGGAGATTACCGTCACTGTGCCCGATATCGGCACCGACGAGGATGTGGACCTGATTGAGTTCAGCGTCAAGGTCGGCGATGAGGTCGCCGAAGGGGACTCGCTGGTGGTGCTGGAATCGGACAAGGCGTCCATGGAGGTACCCTCCACCCACGCCGGCAAGGTGCTGAAGTGGCTGGTGAAGGAAGGCAGTGCGGTGCGCCAGGGTGATCCGCTGGTGGTGCTGGAGGCCGCGGCCGAGGGTGCCGGCGCCAGTGAATCTGACGCAGCTTCTGACGCGGCTGCAGACACCGGGGCAGCTGCACCGGGCGAGAGCGAAGGCAAGGCCGCGCCTGAGCAGCCTGCAGGGCGCTCGGCGACCGATCGGGTAACCCCGGCGGAAGCCACTCAGCCCCGGGCAGCGGCGGACGAGCAGCTGGTTTACGCGGGCCCGGCCGTGCGCAAGATGGCCCGGGAGCTGGGGGTGGAACTCAGCAAGGTAACCGGCAGCGGCCCCCGCGAGCGGGTACTGAAGGAGGACGTGCAGAGCTTCGTCCAGCGCGCGTTGAGCGGCAAGTCGGCCGCGGTGACCTCGGGTTCTGGAATCCCCGCGGTACCGGAAGTGGATTTCAGTGCCTTTGGCGATGTTGAGGAAGTGCCCCGCACCAAGCTGGACAAGCTCACCGCCGCCAACATGCACCGCAGCTGGCTCAATGTGCCCCATGTCACCCAGTTTGACGATGCCGACATCACCGAACTGGAGGACTTCCGCAAGGGGCTCAAGGCCGAGGCGGAACAGCGCGGCACCAAGCTGACCCCGATGCCGTTCCTGCTCAAGGCCTGTGCCATCGCCCTGCGCGACAACCCCAAGCTCAACGCCTCCCTGTCAGCGGATGACGAAAACCTGATCTACAAGCGCTACATCCACATCGGCATGGCAGTGGACACCCCGGCGGGCCTGATGGTGCCGGTCATCCGTGACGTGGACCAGAAGAGCCTCTGGCAGCTTGCCGAGGAGGTGCTGGAAATGGCGGAAAAAGCCCGCGAGCGCAAGCTCAAGCCGGCGGAGATGCAGGGTGGCGGTTTCACCATTTCCAGCCTCGGCGGTATCGGTGGCAACGGCTTCTCGCCCATCGTCAACACCCCGGAAGTGGGGATCCTCGGCGTGTCCCGGGCCAGCGTGAAGCCGGTCTGGGACGGTCAGGCCTTCCAGCCCCGCACCCTGTTGCCCCTGTCACTGTCCTACGACCACCGGGTGATCAACGGCGGTGATGCCGGCCGCTTCTGTACCCAGCTGGTGGCCCTGCTCGGGGATATCCGTCGCCTGCTGTTGTAGGCGGCGGATGCCTGCGGTTCGCCTCCCGGTGTCATTCCAGGGCGCCTGACCTCGAATAGAACGGTTTCCCCACCCGCTGAATGTGTTCTCGCAGCTGAGGATTTTCGATCTCGGCGTAATTGGACAGGTCAATTTCGAAAGGCAGCAGCAGGTCGTCGAGTGCCAGGCTGATCCGGTTCAGGGTGCTCAGGGTGATCTTTCCGATCAGGGTCAGATCGATATCCGAACCTGCCCGGTGACTACCCACGGCCCTGGAGCCGTAGATAATCGCTTCCTCCACCTCTGGGTAGCGGCGCAGAATTTCGCAGATGGCCGCGCGCTGTTCGAGGCGCAGACCGTCATCTCGACTGCTCTCAATTGCTGTCGGCATCGCGCAACGCTTCCAGGCGGTTGGCCAGTTCACAGAACAGGGGATGGTAATGCTCAATGACCGCAGTGGCGATTTGTACCGCAGTGGCTTTATTGTAGGTATGGGATGTTCGATTGCGGTTGGCGATCATGTCCATCCATTGTTCGCCGTTAGAGATCAGACCCACTGCGAATGCGCGCCGGTAGTTGGCCAGACGCTGTTGCCAGCGGACATCCTCACTCATCGTGTTGCTCCGGTTGCGGTCCCTGCCGTGGCCATTGATTTGCAGTCACGGTTGGGCCTGAGGTTGTTGCTTTACCTGGCATGAGCATACCACTGATCAGACGCGGATGAAGGCTGGCACGCCACCTGCAGTACACTGTGTACAGACAGGTAGCCAGAAGAGGCAAGTGATGGGGAAGGATCGCGCAGCTGCGGACTGGCGCGCTCGATTTTTGCAGCAGCAGGTGCTGCCGGCAGACTATCTCGACCAGGCCGGGCGCTGGTTCGACCCGGTGGCCGTGCAGCTGGCTGCGCACTGTTCTGGTGCAAGCCGCCCGCTGCTGGTGGGCATTAATGGTGCGCAGGGATCGGGCAAAACCACGCTCAGTGACTACCTGTGCCAGTGGCTGGTGCAGGAAGCGGGTCTGCGCGCCCTGTCCCTGTCCATCGACGATGTCTACCTGACCCGCACTGAACGGCAGCAGCTGGCAGCCCAGGTGCACCCCCTGCTCCTCACCCGGGGCGTTCCGGGCACCCACGATGTCCCCCTGCTGCTGCAGACCCTCGACGCACTGGGTTCCGCAGCTGGCACCCTGCCGGTGGCGGTGCCCCGTTTCGACAAGGCCCGGGACGACCGCCTGCCCGCTGCGCAGTGGCCGCGGGTACAGCCGCCGCTGGATATCATCCTGCTGGAAGGATGGTGCCTGGGAGCCCGCCCGCAGGCACCGGGGGCACTCGCCGCTCCCTGCAATGCGCTGGAGCGGGAGGAAGACAGCGACGGGCGCTGGCGCCGCTACGCCAACGACTGTCTGGCGGGGGACTATGCCCGACTGCATCAGCGGCTGGACCGGTGGCTGATGCTGCGCGCGCCGTCCTTCGATGAAGTGCTGCGCTGGCGCAGCGAGCAGGAGCGCAAACTGGCTGCTGGACCGGGGCGGGCCGCCGGCAACCGGGTCATGGACGCGCCGGCCCTGGCGCGCTTCGTGCAGCACTACGAGCGCCTGACGCGGCACTGCCTGGCCACCCTGCCGCCGCGGATGAACGTGGTCTGGGAACTGGATCGCGAGCGCCAGATCAGCGCCTGGCACGGCCCCGGGGTACCGGCGTGACGCCGCTGCTGCTGGTGTTCAGCGACCTGGACGGATCGCTGCTGGACCACCACGATTACAGCTTTCACGCCGCCCTGCCAGCTGTTGAGGCTCTGCGCGAGCATGGGATACCGCTGATCCTCTGCAGCAGCAAGACCCGCGCCGAGATCGAGCCCCTGCGGGCGCAGCTGGGCAATCGCGACCCCTTCATTGTGGAAAACGGCGCCGCCGTGTTTATCCCCGACGCCAGCCTGGCGCAGCCGCCGCCCGACTGCAGGTCCGATGGCGCTGGCTGGGTCCGGGAGTTCGCGCCGCCCAGGCAGCGCTGGCTGGCGGCGCTGGATCGACTGCAGCCCGAGTTTGCCGGGCAATTCACCCATTTCGAGGCCATGGGCCTGGACGGGGTGATGGCGGCTACCGGCCTGGCGCGCGAGGCGGCCGCAAGGGCCATGGATCGGAACTACAGTGAGCCGGTGCTGTGGCGGGGCAGCGATGAGCGCCGCGAAGCCTTTGTCGCGGCACTGGCCAGTACCGGCGCCACGGTGCTGCAGGGTGGCCGCTTCCTCAGTGTCGCGGGGGACTGTGACAAGGGGCTGGCGCTGCGCTGGCTGCGCGATTGCTACCAGCGGGACAATCCGGCACGGGATGTGCATGACCTGGCCATAGGCGACAGCGCCAACGACAGCGCCATGCTGGAAAGTGCCCGGCATGCCCTGGTCATCCGCTCGCCGGTGCACGGTTTTCCACTGCTGCAGCGGCAGGAGGCTGCCCGCTACAGCCGGGCCTTCGGGCCGGCGGGGTGGGCCGAGGGAGTGCTGGACTGGTTGCAGCGCCTGGACCCGATATCACAGGAGTGACCGCCATGGGCGATTTTTACCAGAACGGCATCATTACCACCCTGCACAACCTGTCTCACCGCTCGATTGACGAGATGGAGCAGGAGCTGCTGCGCTTCTCCCGCACCCGGCCTATGGGCCTGATCCTGCCCTCCCTGTTTTCCGAGCTGGAGGGCGAGGCCCTGCCGCGAATCGTCGAGCAGCTGCAGGCGGTGCCATACTTGGCGGAGATCGTGATCGGGCTGGACCGGGCCGATGAGGCGCAGTATCGGCATGCCCTGGCGTTCTTCGACAAGCTGCCCCAGCGCCATCGGGTGCTGTGGAACGACGGCCCCCGGCTCCAGGCACTGGATGCCGAACTGCAGGCCCGGGACCTGGCGCCGCGGGAACTGGGCAAGGGCCGCAACGTCTGGTACTGCATGGGCTACACCCTGGCGTCCGGGCGCGCCGAGTCCGTGGCCCTGCACGACTGCGACATTCTCACCTATGACCGCGGCCTGCTGGCGCGGCTGATCTACCCGGTAGCCAACCCGCAGTTCAACTACGAATTCTGCAAGGGGTACTACGCCCGGGTGGCGGATGGCAAGATCAACGGCCGGGTCAGCCGCCTGCTGGTGACACCGCTGCTGCGCGCCCTGAAGAAAATCCTCGGCGACATGGAGTACCTGGACTACATGGACAGCTTCCGCTATCCGCTGGCGGGCGAGTTTTCCTTCCGCCGGGATGTGCTGACGGATATCCGTATCCCCAGCGACTGGGGGCTGGAAATCGGCGTGCTGTCCGAGGTGCACCGCAACTACGCCAACAACCGTCTGTGCCAGGTGGATATCGCCGACGTCTACGATCACAAGCACCAGGAGATGTCGCGGGATGACGCCAGCAGCGGCCTGTCGAAGATGTCCATCGATATCGCCAAGGCCCTGTTCCGCAAGCTGGCCACCCGCGGGGTGACCTTCAACAGCGAGACCTTCCGCTCGCTCAAGGCCACCTACTACCGGATCGCCCTGGATTTCGTGGAGACCTACCACAACGACGCGGTGATGAACGGCCTCACCCTGGACATCCACAACGAGGAAATGGCGGTGGAGATGTTTGCGGAAAACATCATGAAAGCCGGGGAGGCGTTCCTCGAGTACCCGATGGAGCGGCCGTTCATTCCCAGCTGGAACCGGGTAACCAGCGCCATACCGGATGTCCTCGAGCGGCTGCGGGACGCCGTTGAGCAGGACCAGGCCGAGTTCGGTGGCACCAGTGGATAGCGCTGTCGACAGCCCCCTGCAGCGACTGCGGGAACGTCTGCTGCAGCATTTGCAGGTGATCTATGAAGGTGTGCCCGCGGTGCGCCCGGATGCGGTGCTGGTGGAGCAACTGCTGGCGGCGATGGGCCTGGAGCAGCCCGGCGAGCCGCCCCGGCCCCACAGCAATCACTGGAGCGAGCGCGATGCCCTGCTGATCACCTACGGCGACAGCCTCCATGCGCCGGGTGAAAAGCCGCTGCATACTCTCAAGCGGTTCCTGGATGAGCACGCGACGGGAGTGCTCAGCGGCGTGCATATTCTGCCGTTCTATCCCTGGACCTCGGACGACGGCTTCGCCGTGCTGGACTACTCCAGTGTCAACGAGGCCCTGGGGAGCTGGGAGGACATCGGTGCCATTGCCGCCGATTTCGACCTGATGGCGGACCTGGTGATCAACCATTGTTCCAGTCGCAGCCCCTGGTTCGAGAATTTCCTTCGCGATGAAGATCCCGGCCGCGACTACTTTTTCACGGTGCCCCCGGACACCGACCTGTCCGCGGTGGTGCGCCCGCGCACCTCGCCCCTGCTGCGGGAGGTGGAAACGGCGCGAGGCACCCGGCATGTGTGGTGCACCTTCAGCCACGACCAGGTGGATCTCGATTTCCGCAATCCGGAGGTGCTGCTGCAGTTTGTCGCCATCCTGCGCCTGTATCTGGAGCGGGGGGTGCGTATCCTGCGCCTCGATGCCATTGCGTTCCTGTGGAAGATTCCCGGCACCAGCTGCCTGAACCTGGAGCAGACCCACGAGGTGGTGCGCCTGCTGCGAACCCTGCTGGAACATGCGCGCGCCGATGCCATCCTGATCACCGAGACCAACATCCCCAATCGCGAGAACCTGTCCTATTTCGGCAACGCCAACGAAGCCCACTGCGTCTACAATTTCTCGCTGCCGCCGCTGTTGCTCAATACCCTGCTCACCGGCGACTGCACCTACCTGCGGCAGTGGCTGATGAGCATGCCGCCGGCCCAGAATGGCACCACCTACTTCAACTTTATTGCCTCCCACGACGGTATCGGGTTGCGGCCGGCGGAAGGGCTGCTCAGCGACGAGGAGCTGTCGACGCTGATCACCACGTTGGAAGCCCTGGGCGGGCGGGTGTCCTGGCGCGCCCTCGAGGGTGATGAGCGGCGTCCCTATGAGGTCAATATTGCCCTCTACGATGCGCTGCAGGGCACCGTGCGCGGCGCCGATACCTGGGGCCTGGAGCGCTTCGTCTGTGCCCATGCCATCATGTTCGCGCTGGAGGGTATTCCCGGCTTGTACATCCACAGCCTGCTGGGCACGCGCAATGATTACCAGCGGGTAGAGCACAGTGGCCACAGTCGCGCCATCAATCGCCATCAGTGGTCACTGGCGGCGCTGGAGGCAGAGCTGGCCGATCCTGCCAGCGATCACTACCGGGTAATGACGCGGCTGCAGGGTCTGCTGCGCCTGCGTGCGGCACAACCGGCCTTTCACCCCAACGCCACCCAGTTCACCCTGCAGCTGGGAACATCGCTGTTCGGGTTCTGGCGCCAGAGCATGGACCGTCGGCAGAGTATTTTCTGTATCAGCAATATCAGCGATCAACCGCAGCCGCTGAACCTGCTGGACCTCAACCTGATCGATGATCATGGCTGGGGCGACCTGATCAGCGGTGAGCGCTACCCCAGCCGTGATCTGCAGTTGCTGTTGCAGCCCTACCAGACCCTGTGGTTAAGCAACGACCGTTGAGCGCCTTTGGTGCCAACAGACAGCCGCGGGAGAGGCCGGCCCCGCCATGGCCCGGCACATTGGTGAATCTGTACCCGGGTAGTTCAGCGTGCAATAATCTCACGTCCCGTGGCAACCTGAGCCTTAGATGACCCTCCTGATCGCGTTCGCGGTTCTCTCCATCGCCGTCTCCTTCATCTGTTCCATTCTCGAAGCGGCCCTGCTTTCCATTACCCCCAGCTACATCGCGCAGCAGAAAGTGTCGCGGCCGAAGCTGTGGGAGCGTCTGCGGGTACTCAAGGACCAGATCGACCAGCCGCTGGCCGCCATTCTGACCCTGAACACCGTGGCACATACGGTCGGAGCGACTGGTGTCGGCGCACAGGTGGTGAAGCTGTACGGTGACGCCTACCTGGGCGTTGCTTCCGCGGTAATGACCCTGCTGATCCTGGTGCTGTCGGAGATCGTGCCCAAGACCATCGGTGCCCGCTACTGGGTGCACCTGGCGCCGTTCCTGCCGACCATCCTCAACGGCATGATCTTCATCCTCAAGCCCTTCATCTGGATGTCCGACCGCATCATGGACCTGTTTGGCGGCCACACCATGGAGCACGACATCCGCCTGGAGATCAAGGCGCTGGCCCTGCTGGGGCGCGAACTGGACAAGATTGACGCCGACGAGCAGCGGGTGATCAGCAACATCCTCGACCTGCACGAGATCAATGTGCGCCAGATCATGACGCCCAGGATTGTCTGTGAGACGGTGTCGCCGGACGTTACGGTTGCCGGGTTCGTGGAGCAACTCAAAGCCCAGCAGTTCTCCCGCTATCCGGTATTGGACGAGGACGAGATACCCCTGGGGCTGCTGTTTCGCCACGACGCCATTGGCACAGACCCGACCATGCCGGTCACCAGCTTGATGAAGCCGGTGACCGTGGTCAGCGACCAGGAGAATGTCGAGGGGTTGTTGAGCCGCTTTATCAATGAGCGCCAGCACCTGTTTCTGGTCTATGACGAATACGGCGGCTGGATGGGGCTGGTGACCATGGAAGATGTCATTGAAGCCATTATCGGCCAGTCCATCCTCGACGAAACCGACGACATTCCGAACCTGCGCCGGCACGCAAAGCGGCGCTGGAAGAATCGCCTCAAGAGCCGACTGCCTGCGGATTTCGCCCAGTCCTGAGAGGTGGCTCCCCTGCGTTGGTGATGCGGCCAGTGGGCAAGTCGGTACCATGGTCGCTGTGATACACTTTGGGTTTCCCCCCGGGGACTGATCACATCCACCAGAGCCAGGAAAACGACCAGCCATGATCATCAAGCCCCGCGTACGCGGCTTTCTCTGCACCACCACCCACCCGCTTGGCTGTGCCGCCAACGTTCGTCACCAGATTGACCACGTAAGGTCACACGGTCCCATCGAGAATGGTCCGAAGCGCGTGCTGGTGATCGGCGCCTCCACCGGCTATGGCCTGGCCTCGCGGATCACCGCGGCCTTTGGCGCCGGCGCCGCCACCCTGGGGATTTTCTTCGAGAAGGAGGGTACCGAGACCAAGCCGGGTACCGCCGGCTGGTACAACAGCGCCGCCTTCCACAGCGCTGCCGAGGCCGAGGGCCTGTACGCGAAAAGCATCAACGGCGACGCCTTCAGCGACGAGATCAAGCAGAAGGCCATAGCCACCATCCGCGAGGACCTGGGCCAGGTCGACCTGGTGGTCTACAGCCTGGCGGCACCGCGGCGCCAGCATCCGGTGACCGGGGTCATCCACACATCCACCCTGAAGCCGATCGGCAAGCCGACGGTGCAGAAAGGCGTCAATACGGACAAGCAGGAAGTACAGGATTTCCACCTGGAGCCCGCCAGCCAGGAGGAGATCGACAATACTGTCGCCGTCATGGGTGGCGAGGACTGGCAAATGTGGATCGACGCCCTGGATGAGGCCGGCGTGCTGGCCGAGGGCGCGAAAACCACGGCCTATACCTACATTGGCGAGAAGATGACCTGGGACATCTACTGGCACGGCACCATCGGTGCGGCCAAGCAGGACCTGGACCGGCGCGTGGTCGGCATTCGCGAGCGGCTCGCGGCAAAGGGCGGTGACGCCCGGGTGTCCGTGCTCAAGGCCGTGGTGACCCAGGCCAGCGCCGCCATTCCCGCGATGCCGATCTACCTGGCGATCCTGTTCAAGGTGATGAAGGCGCGCGGCAGCCACGAGGGCTGTATCGAGCAGATCGACAGCCTGTTCCGCGATTCCCTCTACAGCCCCGCCCCGCAACTTGATGAGGAGGGCCGGCTGCGCGCGGACGGCAAGGAGCTGGACCCCGAAGTACAGGCGGAGGTCGCGCGGCTGTGGCAGCAGATAGACACGGACAACCTGCACCAGCTGTCGGATTTTGCCGGCTATCGCCGCGAGTTCCTGCAGCTGTTCGGCTTCGAGGTGGACGGGGTCGACTACGAGGCGGATGTCAGTCCGCTGGTACCCATTCGCGATATGGTCTGAGACGATGTTCGAGCACGGTATTCCCTTTACGCTCAACAGCCGCGTGCGGCGGCTGGTGGCGCCGAACCCCGGCATGATGACCGGCCCCGGTACCAACACCTATCTGCTAGGTCACGAGCAGGTCGCGGTGCTGGACCCCGGCCCGGCCATTCCGGAGCACATTGACGCTATCCTGGAGGAGGCGGAGGGCAGGATTCGCTGGATAGTCTGCACCCACACCCACCCCGACCACTCCCCCGCCTGGCAGGCGGTGGCTGCTGCCACCGGCGCCGAAGTGATCGGCGCCCTGCCGGCGGACGACCGCTTCCAGGACGATACCTTCCAGCCGACCCTGGAGCTGTCCCATGACTGGGTCCTGCAGGCCCCGGAATTCACCCTGCGCGCGCTGCACACCCCCGGTCACGTCAACAACCACTACTGCTTCCTGCTGGAAGAGGACGGCATGCTGTTTGCCGGCGATCACATCATGAACGGGTCCACCGTGGTGATTGTGCCCCCGGGGGGCGACATGAAGGCCTACATCGAGTCCCTGCGGCTGCTGCTGGACTACCCGCTGCAGAGCATTGCCCCCGGGCATGGCGACCTTATCCATACCCCGCGCGAGGAAGTCGCCGGGCTGGTGGAGCACCGGCTGGCCCGCGAGCGCAAGGTAATCGCGGGCCTGTCCGCGCTGGGGCAGGCGGACATGGATGCGCTGGTGAAAGTGGTCTATGACGATGTCGACCCGGCGCGGCACGAGTGGGCCAAGCTTTCGCTGGCCGCGCACCTGATCAAGCTGGCCGCCGAGGGCCGTGCCCGGTGCGAGGCGGCGGACGGCAGTTGGGCCTGGCTGGGCTGAGGTGGACAGCACACTCTGCTGTTTCCGGCCCTCGCGCGCGCGGGCTGGTTGCACACCGGTGAACAGTCAGTATCATCGGGAATTCCCTGACCGATAACAGAAGCCTACGCATGTCCAACTTTCCGCTGCACCAGGTCCCCGAAAACTTCCGCGACGCCCACATCACCCCGGAGCGCTACCGTGCGATGTACCAGCGCTCGGTGGAGGATCCCGCCGGCTTCTGGGACGAGCAGGCACGCGAATTCCTGAGCTGGGACCATCCCTGGCACACGGTGGTCGAGTCGAACTTTCAGGAGGGCCGGGCGAGCTGGTTTGCCGGTGGCAAGCTGAATGTCAGCGTCAACTGCATAGACCGCCACCTGCCCACCCGCGCCGAGCAGACTGCCCTGGTCTGGGAGGGCGATGATCCCTCGGTCAGCCAGCGCATCAGCTATCGGGAACTGCACGAGCAGGTGTGTCGCCTGGCCAATGTGCTCAGGCAGCGTGGGGTGAAGAAGGGAGACCGGGTCTGCATCTACATGCCCATGGTGCCGGAAGCGGCCTATGCCATGCTCGCCTGTACCCGGATCGGCGCAGTTCACTCTGTGGTGTTTGGCGGCTTTTCGCCGACGGCGATCGTGGACCGGGTCCAGGATGCGGACTGCCAGACCGTCATCACCGCCGACGAGGGCCGCCGGGGTGGCAAGACCATCGCCCTGAAGGCCAATGTGGACAAGGCACTGGAATCCTGCCCCAACGTGCATACCTGCATCGTGGCGCGGGTGACCGGTGCAGACGTGGGCTGGCAGGAAGGCCGCGATGTCTGCTACCGGGAAGCTACCGCGGCCGCGGCTACTGAGTGCGCGCCTGAAAGCATGGACGCGGAGGACCTGCTGTTCATCCTCTATACCTCAGGTTCCACCGGCAAGCCCAAGGGTGTGCTGCACACCACCGGGGGCTACCTGTTGCAGGCCGCGATGACGTTCAAGTACACCTTCGACTATCGCGAGGGCGAGGTGTTCTGGTGTACCGCCGACGTGGGCTGGGTGACCGGCCATACCTACATCCTCTACGGCCCCCTGGCCAACGGTGCCACCACGCTCATGTTCGAAGGGGTGCCCACCTACCCGGATTCCGGCCGCTGCTGGGAGGTGGTCGACAAGCACCAGGTCAATACCTTCTACACCGCACCCACCGCGATCCGCTCCCTGCACGCTCACGGCGACGCGCCGGTGAAGCGCAGTTCACGGGCCAGTCTGCGCCTGCTGGGTTCTGTGGGCGAGCCGATCAACCCCGAGGCCTGGGAGTGGTACTACCGCACCGTCGGCGACTCCCGCTGCCCGATAGTCGACACCTGGTGGCAGACCGAGACCGGCGCGCAGATGATCACGCCCCTGCCCGGGGCCACGGACCTCAAGCCCGGCGCCGCCAGCATGCCTTTCTTTGGGGTGCAGCTGGCCCTGCTCAATGAAGACGGCAGCGAAATCGAAGGACCCGGTGCCGGCTACCTGGTGATCAAGGCACCCTGGCCCAGCCAGATCCGCACCATCTACGGTGACCACCAACGCATGGTGGACACCTACTTCAGCCATTATCCTGGTTACTACTTTACCGGCGACGGAGCCAGCCGCGACGCGGACGGCTACTACTGGATTACCGGGCGGGTGGACGACGTGCTCAATGTCTCCGGCCACCGCATGGGCACCGCGGAAGTCGAGAGCGCCCTGGTGCTGCATGAGGACATCGCCGAGGCGGCGGTGGTGGGTTATCCGCACGATATCAAGGGCCAGGGCATCTACTGCTTTGTCACCCCCATGGACGGCGTCGAGCCCAGCGAGGAGTTGCGCAAGGAACTGGTGGCCCTGTGTGCCGAGGAGATCGGCGCCATCGCCAAGCCCGATGTGATCCAGTGGGCACCGGGCCTGCCCAAGACCCGCTCCGGCAAGATCATGCGCCGTATCCTGCGCAAGATTGCGGAGAACGAGGTCGGCAACCTGGGCGACACCAGTACCCTGGCGGATCCTTCAGTCGTGGATCACCTGGTAGCCAATCGGGCGCAGCCGTCCAGCTGATCGGGCTGCTCAATACAGCTCAGCCAGTGCAAGCCTGCCGCCCCCGCTGCGGTGGGCAATCTGCGCCAGCAGCAATTCCGCGGTGGCAAGCGCATCGAGCAGGGCATTGTGGGCACTGTGGGCAGGCAATCCGTAGCGGGCGCGGCACGCCTGCAGGGTCAGCGCACCCGTCGTCAGGGGGCTGCCGCGGCGTTCGCGCCGTTTTCGTTCCAGCGCCAGGGTGTCCACCACCGGCAACAGCAATGGCGCACCGTAGAGCTGTCGGCTGAGGCGGTTCAGGTAGGCGAGGTCCAGCGGCGCGTGATGCAAGACCAGCACCTTGCCCGCCGCGGCCTGCAGCAGCGCGGCCATTGCCGCCGAGGGTGGTGAGGCCGCCGCAAGGTCGCGATCGTGGATCTGGTGGATGGTGGCGCTTTGCCCTACCCCGTGTTCGCTGGCGACCAGGTGCTGGCGCGCCGTGTCCAGCTGTACGACTCCCTCCGCAACTGTGACCCAACCGAGGCTCAGCAGCTCTCCCCGGGCCGGATCCAGCGAGGACATTTCCGCATCGCAGGCCAGGAACGACAGCGAGCGCCAGTCACTGTGACGCCGGGGTAGCGGCTCGCGCCAGCAGGCTTGCAGTGGCGTCGCCGCTACCCGCCGCGCCCAGCGCAGCCGCCGCAGCGCCAGCCACATCAGCCCAGGCCTGCCCTGTAGGTCAGGCGCAGCGCGGCCTGGGCCTGGTCAATAATGGTAAAGGCGTCCCGCAACTGCTCCCGCGCCATGGTTGGCAGCCCGCGCGGGTTGAGGAAATTGTCGGTTTTGTCGCCGCGCAGCAGCTGCTCACACTGCTGTTGCAGGCGCTGCTGCTGGATGCAGTGCAGGGCGTCGGCCAGGTTGCGACTGTCGGTCATGGCCAGGTGCCGCTCCCGGACCAGTGCCTGCAGCCTCTCGTCCGTGTTCACCGCTGTAATCCGGTGGGCGAGGGCGTGCAGGCGCGCAATATCGGTCAGTAGCAGGACGCCGCGTTTTTTCAGATCCACCGCGTCCCGGTGTTCGCCGTCGCGCTCTACCACAAAGCGGCGGAAAATCCCCAGGGGCGGGCTGTTGTCGAGGGCGTTGGCGGCCAGCGCCGCCAGGAAGATGGAGTTTTGCGAGGCCTGTTGCAGCATCTCTGCCTGCAGCGCGTCGCAGAGACTGGCATCGCCATGGATTGCCCGCAGGTCGAAGAAAATGCTCACCCGCATCACCGCCTCCGGGGTCGGGGTGGCGGCCCAGCGGCGCACGGTTTCCCGCCACTGCGACAGTGGCTGGCGCCAGTTGTCCGTGGTCGCCATGACTTCGCCGTTGCAGTAGGGGTAACCGCAGAGGTTGAGTCCGTCGCACACCTTGCGAGCCAGTGCGGCAAACCAGGGTGCATGCTCCGGCCGGGCATCATCGGCCAGGATCATGCCATTGTCCTGGTCGGCGCCCAGCAGCTGCTCGGCGCGGGCCTGGGAACCGAATGCTGTCCAGCACCATGCTGCCGGGGCCGGGCCAAGCTCTGCCTCCGCCAACTGGATCAGGCGCACAGTGACCGCATCGGTAATGGCGGTCAGGACCCGGCCAAGCTGCGGTGCGCGCATGCCGGCCTGGTGCCACTGCAGTACCAGTTGCGGCAGGCCGGCGAGTACCTCGCGGATGTCTTCGGCGCAGTCCTGGCGCGAGACATGCTGGACCAGGTAAACAGGGTCATCCTGGCGCGCGAGAATCAGGTCGGAGCTGGTAATGATTCCCGCCAGATGACCGTCTTCGGTTACCGGCAGATGGTGGTAACCGCGGCGGGTCATCAGCAGGGTGGCGTCAAACAGGGTGCTGTCGGCGTCGATGGTCTCGGGGGCCGGAGACATCACCGCCGCGACCGGCGTACTGGCGGGCAGCGCTTCGGCCACGTGGCGTGTGCGCAGGTCGCGGTCGGTAATGATGCCCGCGAGCGCGCCTCCCTCCAGGATCAGGGCGGAGGACACCCGGCGCACGGTCATGGCCCTGGCCACCGCCTGCACGGAGTCGCTGGGGGTGACGGTCAGCAAGTCCGTACTCATGCTGTCGCGCAGGCCCTGCAGCAAGGTATTTGCAGCAGGCTGGTGGCGGGCCGCCCGCCGCAGGCGGCGGCTGCGCTGGCTGCTGAAGTGGCGATCGAAGGGGCGGTTGCGCTGGCGCAGGCGCTGGTAGGCTGCATCCGGCAGCAGATAGAGCAGGGCATCCTCGATCACGATGGCGCTGACATCCCCCCGGCCGGCGTTCAGGCCGCCGAGGTGAAAGCTTTCGCCCTCACCCAGCCGGTCCAGCAGCTTGTGGTCCCCGTCGCGCAGGTCAACCGCACCGCTGCGGACAATGCGCAGGCCCTGCTCCGGTGCCTCCACAGCCAGGCTGCTGCCGTGCACATGGTAGCTGATGCGGAGTGCCGCCAGGGCTTCTTCCAGCTCGGCCGCGGGCAACTCCCGGAAGGGCGGGGTCTGGCGGAGAAAATCCGCCACCGGCGCCAGATCGACGATCGGGCACAGGGCGTCAGGCTGGTCCCCGGAGCCGCGGTTCATGCTGTTCAGTGGTCCTGCGCCGCACTGGCGCCGACCGGAACCCGGATGTGCTCGACCAGCTCCTGCACCGACACCGGCGGCGCTTGCGTGAAGCGGCTGACCAGCAGGGCCACGGCGAAGTTCACCACGGCGCCAATGGCGCCAAAGGCGTTGGGCTCTATGCCCAGGAACCAGTTCGGCGGCATGTCGCCGAGAAAGGCAGTGGAGGGTATGAACATGATCCCCATGTGCTGGAACACATAGAGCAGGGTCACGCCAATGCCGGCCACCATGCCTGCAACCGCGCCCTCCTTGCTCACCCGGCTGGAAAATATGCCCATCATCAGCGCCGGGAAAATGGACGAGGCGGCGAGCCCAAAGGCCAGTGCCACCGTGCCGGCGGCAAAACCCGGCGGATTGAATCCGAGATAGCCGGCGCCGACGATCGCCGCCGCCATGGCCAGCCGGCTGGCGCGCAGCTCGGCCCGCTCGGAAATATTGGGCCTGATCATGCCCTTGAGCAGATCGTGGGAAATGGCGGAGGCGATAGCCAGCAGCAGTCCCGCTGCCGTTGACAGCGCCGCGGCCAGGCCGCCGGCAGCGACCAGGGCGATTACCCAGTTGGGCAGCTGGGCGATCTCGGGGTTGGCCAGCACCATGATGTCGTTGTCGATGGTGACCATTTCATTGACCGCGGGATCGGCGCTGTACTGGATGCGGCCGTCGTCGTTCCTGTCCTCGAAGGCCAGCAGCCCGGTTTTTTCCCAGTTCCGGAACCACTGCGGCCGCTCCTCGTAAACCAGGTACTCACCCGGAGAGGGCTCGATGGTCTGCATCAGGTTCAGGCGCGCCATGCCCGCGACAGCCGGTGCGGTAGTGTAGAGAATGGCGATAAACAGCAGCGCCCAGCCCGCCGAGCTGCGCGCATCGCGCACCTTGGGCACGGTAAAGAAGCGGATGATGACGTGGGGCAGGCCGGCGGTGCCGATCATCAGCGACGCGGTATAGGCAAACATGTTGAGACCGCTGAGGCGGAAGTCGGTGGTGTACTCGTGGAAGCCGAGGTCCTGGACGATCAGGTCCAGCTTGTCCAGCAGATAGGTGTCGGATCCCGCGAGGGTACTGCCCAGCCCCAGCTGCGGTATCGGGTTGGCGGTGAGCTGCAGGCTGATGAAGATGGCGGGGATGGTGTAGGCCATGATCAGTACGCAGTACTGGGCGATCTGGGTATAGGTAATCCCCTTCATGCCACCGAGGACCGCGTAGAAGAACACGATGCACATGCCCACCAGCAGGCCGGTGCCGTAGTCCACTTCGAGGAAGCGGGAGAAGGCAACCCCGATGCCTTTCATCTGCCCGATGACGTAGGTGACCGAGCAGATGATGAGGCAGATCACCGCCACCACCCGCGCCGTGCGGGAGTAGAAGCGGTCGCCAATGAACTCGGGCACGGTGAACTTGCCGTATTTGCGCAGATACGGGGCCAGCAGCAGTGCCAGAATGACGAAGCCGCCGGTCCAGCCCATCAAGAATACCGAGCCGCCATAGCCCATGAAGGCGATCATGCCGGCCATGGAGATGAACGAGGCGGCGGACATCCAGTCAGCCGCCGTGGCCATGCCATTGGCCACCGGATGCACACCGCCGCCGGCGACGTAGAAATCCCGGGTCGATCCGGCCCGGGACCAGATGGCGATGCCGATGTAGAGTGCGAAGCTGGCGCCAACCACCAGGTAGGTCAGGGTTTTCAGCTCCACGGGCTAGTCCTCTTCGACGCCGAATTCGCGATCCAGCGCCGCCATCCTGCGGCTGTAATAGAAGATCAGCAGGACGAAGACATAGATGGAACCCTGTTGCGCGAACCAGAACCCGAGCTTGTAACCGCCGATCTGGATCTGGTTCAGCTGCTCCACGAACAGGATACCGCAGCCGAAACTCACCACAAACCAGATCACCAGCAGTTTCGCCATCAGGGCCAGGTTGCGGCGCCAGTAGGCGCGGGCCTGTTGTTCACTCAAACGCGGCATCAGGGTGCTCTCCCCGTGTGTTATTGGTACCTGCGGCGGGACTATAGCATCGGTTCGCCGCAGCGGGTATTCCAGCCCCGGTAGCCGCAATACCTTGCTGGATGCGCGGCTAGAGGTAGGGCTGGAACAGCCAGAAAAAGGCATCTCGCAGCCGCACCGGCAGCGAGCGGCTGTCCATCTCCTCCAGGGTGACCGGTGCTGACAGCTGGTAGCGGCGATGCGCCTCCAGTGCCAGTTGCAGCACGGTATCCCCGGAGAACAGTTCCAGGTTGAGCTCGAAATTCAGCCGCAGGCTGCGCGGATCGAGGTTGGCCGAGCCCACCTGCGCATAGCAGCGGTCCGCCACGAACAGCTTGGCGTGGGAGAAGGGCGGCGGTTGATAGCGGATCTCTACCCCGTAAAGCAGCAGTTCCCAGAGCAGGTTGCGGGATGCCCAGTGTACGAAGGGCAGGTTGTTGACCGCCGGCAGCAGGATCACCACCCGCACCCCACGCAGGGCTGCCGACTGCAGGCTGGCGACCATTTCCCGCGACGGCAGGAAATAGGGTGTGATGATCAGGATCTCTTCCCGGGCGGCAGAGATGGCGCCCATCAGGGTCTGGGAAATCTTGTCGAGGTCGTCGCCGGGGCCGTCACTGATGCAGCGACAGAAGACCGCGCCGTCCGTGAGCGGCTCAATACTCCGGCACAATGGCGGCAGCGTCTCGCCGGTGGTGATCCGCCAATCAGTCAGGAAGACCTCCTCCAGCTGGCCAAGAATCGGACCCTGGACGCGAAAGTGCAGGTCGGCGGCGTGCTTGCGGGAGTCCGATGTCAGCAGATGACGGTCGCCGATATTGATGCCGCCGGTGAAGGCTTCCCGGTCATCCACCAGCAGGATCTTGCGGTGATTGCGCAGGTTGACAGACAGTGAGGGTGGCAGCAGGCGCGGGGGCAGGAAACGTGCTGCCGGCAGCTCGGCCCGGCGCAGCAGGCGTCCGATCCGCGGCCAGGAATAAAGCTCGCCAAAGCCGTCCACCAGGACCCGCACTTCGACCCCGCGCTCCCGGGCGGCGGCCAGCGCCGCCACGAACTGGCGTCCGGTGCGATCGGATTCGAAAATATAGCTGCACAGCAGAATGCGCCGCTCGGCCCTGGCGATGGCCGCCAGCATCGCGGGGTAGGCCTCCTCGCCGTTGTGCAGGGTCAGTACCCGGTTGCCGGCCACCAGTGGCTGGGTGGTCATGCGCCCCGAAACCCGGGCGAAAGGTTTGAACTCGCTGCCGAGGCCGGCTGGAGTGGCGGTATTCGTCCCGGTGACAACACCGCGCTCGTGACCGACCTGCAGCAACGGCCGCCTCTGGCCACCGAGCCGGTGGGCATGACTGCGCACGCGGTTGATACCGAACAGGTAATACAGCGCGGGTCCCAGCAGGGGGAACAGCAGGGTCACCGCTATCCAGGCGATGGCGGCGCGGGAATCCCGCTTGTAGAGCATGGCGTGGACGACGGCGAGCAGGGCAATGGCCAGGTACAGTGCGCCCAGCAGCCACTGCCACAGTGGCTCTCCCAGAAGCCGCAGTAGGTCCGTTACTATCTGATCGACATCCATTGCCCTGCTCTGGTGTGGCCCCAAGCGTTGATTGTAGCCCCCTGCAGCCGCGACCGCGAACCGGTAATAGCAAATGCCGGGCAAGCCGTTACAATGCGGGGAACAATAATTGGCCACAGGAACAGGAGTACACCATGCAAGGCTTGATGATGGACATGCCGCTGCTGATCACCGAGATCATGCGCCACGCCGAACGCGTGAATGGCGATCAGGAAATAGTATCCGTGACCCGCGACAACCCGCGCCATCGCTACACCTACCGCGAAGCGTTTGTCCGCGCCCGCAAGCTGGCCAGTGCCATGGCTGACTGGGGTCTCGCCCGCGGCGACCGCATCGGTACCCTGGCCTGGAACGATTACCGCCATCTGGAGACCTACTACGGTTCCGCCTGCAGCGGCTACGTCTGCCATACCATCAACCCGCGCCTGTTCCCGGAGCAGCTGGTCTACATCATCAACCACGCCGAGGACCGCTACATTTTCCTCGACCCTGATTTCCTGCCGCTGGCGGAGAAGCTGGCGCCGGAATGCCCGGGGGTGGCGGGCTGGGTGGTGCTGACCGACGAGGCCCACATGCCGGCAACAGGGCTTGCCAACGTGCTCTGTTACGAAACCCTGGTCGCCGGAGGCAGCGAAAACTTCGACTGGCCGGAGCTGGACGAACGCGATGCCTGCGCTCTCTGCTATACCTCCGGCACTACCGGTCACCCCAAGGGGGTACTGTATTCCCACCGCTCTACCATGCTGCACGCCTACGCCACCATGATGCCCGACGCCATGGGGCTGTCATCCAGCGACGTGGTGTTGCCCATCGTGCCCATGTTCCACGTCAATGCCTGGGGCAATCCCTACTCCTGCCCCATGGCGGGCTCCAAGCTGGTGTTCCCCGGCAACAAGATGGGGGATGGCGAGACCCTGGCGAACCTGATCAACGAGGAGGGCGTGACCCTGTCGGCCGGGGTGCCAACCATCTGGCTGGCGCTGCTGGCCTACCTCAAGGCCTCGGGGAAAACGGTGGATACGTTGAAGAGGGTTGTCGTTGGCGGCGCGGCCTGTCCGCTGGCCATCGCCGAGGGTTTTGATGCCTACGGCGTCGAGAGCCGCATTGGCTGGGGCATGACCGAGATGAGTCCGCTGGGCAGTATCAATGCCAGTGCCGACCAGAAGGAGCGCTATTCAGCGGAGGAGTACAGCAAGCTGCGGTTGAAAGCGGGCCGTCCGATCTTCGGTGTGGAAATGAAAATCGTCGACGACGAGGGCGAGGAACTGCCCTGGGACGGCAAGGCCTACGGCTCGCTCAAGGTGCGCGGCCCCTGGATCTGTTCCGGCTACTTCAAGCGCGAGGCGGACGGCGCCCACGCGGAGCCGGGCTGGTTCGAAACCGGTGACGTGGCCACCATCGACCCCGAGGGCTACATGGCGATCACCGACCGCACCAAGGATGTGATCAAGTCCGGCGGTGAGTGGATCTCGTCCATCGAACTGGAGAATGTCGCCATGAGCCACCCCAAGGTGGCGGAGGCGGCGGTGATTGGTCACTACCACCCCAAGTGGAGCGAACGGCCGCTGCTGATCGTGGTGCGCAAGGGCGACGGCCAGGACCTGGAGGCGGAGGAGATGCTGGCCTGGTTCGAGGGCAAGGTGGCCACCTGGTGGAAGCCGGACGCGGTTGAGTTTGTAGACGAACTGCCTCACGGCGCTACCGGCAAGATTCACAAGGTCTCGCTGCGCGAGCAATTCAAGGACTACAGCTTCCCAACCTGACCAGGGATGTGTAGGAGCCCGCTGGCCCAGGCCACCTTCTCTGGCCGCTATGCGGCCATTCACCTTGCGGCCCAGGCCACCCTCTCTGGCCGCTATGCGGCCATTCACCTTGTCCGCGGGCGATCGCGCGGGGACCGCGCTCCTACACTCTTGCTTTTCGTAGCGATACGGCCAAATATTTACGAATTCCGGTTGTCATTCCGGGGTTCACTGACTACCATGCAGGCCAATGATCAGTTATTGCGCCTGCAGCCATGTCCGACACTGAATCGCCACAGCGTACCCTGCCCCAGGTCGTCGCCGCCACGGCGGCGGCCCTGCCCGGGCATATCGCCATGATCGACGGCGCTGTCACCCTGACCTACGCGGAGCTGGATGCGGCCCGCATCGAAGCCGCGCGCGCGTTCCTGGCCGCGGGTCTCAAGCAGGGCGAGCGCATCGCCATCTGGGCCCCCAATATCTGGCAGTGGGTGGTCGCCGCCATCGGCGCCCAGAGCATCGGCGGCGTGCTGGTGCCCCTGAACACGCGGCTCAAGGGTGCCGAAGCCGGCTTCATCCTGCGCCGCAGCGGTGCCCGCTGGCTGTTTACCGTCGGCGAGTTCCTGGGCATGCGCTACCCGCAGTTGCTGCAGGGGGAAGAGCTGCCGGCCCTGGAGGAGATCGTCCTGCTCGAGGGGCAAGCTCCGGGAACACGCAGCTGGGCCGATTTCCTGTCTGCCGGCGCCGATGCCAGCGCGACCGAGGTTCAGGCCCGCGCCGACCGGCTCACGCCCGCGGACACGCTGGATATCCTGTTCACCTCCGGCACCACCGGCCAGCCCAAGGGCGTGGTCACCAGCCACGGCCAGAATATCCGCGCCTTCGAGACCTGGAGCGCCACGGTGGGCCTGACCGAGCAGGACAACTACCTGATCATCAACCCGTTCTTCCACTCCTTTGGCTACAAGGCCGGGTGGCTGGCGGCGATCATCCGCGGTGCGCGCATGCTGCCGGTGAAGCAGTTTGACCTCGATGCGGTGCTGGCGCAGATCCACCGCGAGCGGGTGTCGGTGATTCCCGGCCCGCCGACCATCTACCAGTCCATGCTGACCCATCCAAATCGCGGGGACTACGATCTGTCCAGCCTGCGTCTCGCGGTGACTGGCGCCGCGCCGGTGCCGGTGTCCCTGATCGAGAAGATGCGCAACGAGCTGGGCTTCAAGGTGGTGGTGACCGCCTACGGGCTCACCGAGTCCTGCGGCGTGATTTCCATCTGTCGCCCCGAGGACAGCGCCGAGCGTATCTCCCACAGTTCCGGCCGCGCCATGGCCGGGGTGGAGATGAAGTGCGTGGATGCGGACGGCAACACGGTTCCGGCAGGTACCGAGGGAGAAATCTGGTGCCGCGGCTATAATGTCATGCAGGGTTACCTGGACGATCCGGCGGAGACCGCCCGCGCCATAACCGCCGACGGCTGGCTGCAGACCGGGGACGTGGGGGTGATGGACGAGGACGGTTATGTCCGCATTACCGACCGGATCAAGGACATGTTCATCGTCGGCGGCTTCAACTGCTATCCGGCGGAAATCGAGAACAGCCTGCACAGTATGCCCGGTGTGGCGCGAGCGGCGGTGATCGGCGTGCCCGACGAGCGCATGGGCGAGGTCGCCTGCGCCTGGATCGTGCCTGCGCCGGGTGCGGAACTGGATGCGGAAGCCGTCATCGCCTGGTCGCGCCAGAACATGGCGAATTACAAGGTGCCGCGACAGGTGCGCTTCGTCAGCGAGCTGCCGATGAATGCCGGTGGCAAGGTGCTGAAGAACGAGCTGCGCCAGCGCGCGGCGGCGGAGCAGGGCTAGTGGCCCTGAACCCGCAGCGCCAGGACGGTGCCGCCCAGATCGAGCTGGACGACACCGACCACCGCATCATTGCCCTGCTGCGTGCCGACGGCCGCCTACCCTACCGCTCCATCGCCCGCGAGCTGGGCCTGACCGAAGCCACGGTCCGAGCCCGGGTGCGGCGCCTGGAGGAGTCCCGCACCATGCGCGTGGTGGCGGTGACGGATATCGAGGCCGCGGGCTACGGCATGTTGCTGGCTATCGGTGTACAGGTGGAAAACCGCTCGCCGGAAGAGGTGGCCCGGGAGCTTGCGGCCATCCCCGAGGTGTTCTCGGTGAACGTGGTGGTCGGCGCCCAGGATCTCGAGATCCTGATGGTGGCGGAGGACCAGGGCGCCCTGCACCGGTTGCTGCAGGATCGTATCGCCAACATGGCCGGGGTGCGGCGGCTGACGCCATCGCTGGCGGTCAACGTGCTGAAGAACCAGCCGGACTGGGTGCCTTTTCACGACGGAGAGCTGCGGTGAGCGGTGCCCGCGGGCTGGACGAGGTGGACCGCCAGATTGTCGCGCGGCTGTCCCGGGATGCGCGCATTAGCAACCGCCAGATAGCGGCCGAGCTCGGCGTCACCGAAGGCACGGTGCGCGCCCGGGTCAAGCGCATGGAGGCGGAGAAGCAGATTCGCATTACCGCGATCACCAATATCGATCGCTTTCGCCACGGCGCCCTGGCCTGGATCTGGATCGAGGTCGAGCGCAGCTACCAGGTACAGGAGGTGGCACAGGCCCTGGCGGCGATTGGGGAGTTGGGCTTTGTCGGCGAGATGCTGGGTCGCTCGGATATCCTCGCCATCACCATGGTGCGCAGCAACGAGCACCTGGCCGAGTTCGTGCACCAGCGTATCAGCGGCATCCCCGGCGTGCGCCGCACGGAGAGCACCCTGGGGGTCAATTTTGTCAAACACGATTACCGCATGGCGCGGATCGTCAGCTGAAGGAAGGCAACATGGATAAACGGCTCAGTGCCCGCGACGCGGTGGCACAAATCGAAGACGGCATGACCATCGGCATCGGTGGCTGGGGCCCCCGGCGCAAGCCCATGGCGCTGGTGCGGGAAATTCTCCGTTCGGACCTGAAGGACCTGACGGTAGTCGCCTACGGCGGCGCCGATGTCGGCATGCTGTGCGCCGCTGGCAAGGTCAAAAAACTGGTGTTCGCTTTCGTGTCCCTGGATTTCATTCCGCTGGAGCCCTATTTCCGCCAGGCCCGCCAGAGCGGCGCGATCGAGGTGATGGAGGTCGACGAGGGCATGATGTTGCTGGGGCTGCGTGCCGCGGCCTGGGGCCTGCCCTTCATTCCCACTGCGGTCGGCCTCGGCACCGACGTGCTGACCCACAACCCGGAGATCAAGCTGGTCGACAGCCCCTACGATGACAAGGAGTGGGTGGCCATGCCGGCGCTGAAGCTGGATGTGTCGCTGATTCACGTCGACCGGGCGGATTTCCGCGGTGTCTGCCAGATCGCCGGCCCCGATCACTACCTGGACGACTGGTTTGCCCGCGCCGCGACCACCACTATCGTCTCCTGCGACGAGCTGGTGGACACGGAATTCTTCCAGGATCCGGCTCGCGCCCGGGAAGTGTTCTGGGAGCGCGCTGCGACCAGCGCCGTGGTGGAAATTCCGGGCGGCGCCCATCCGACCTCCTGCAATCCCCTGTACGGTTTCGATGTGGCCCACTTCAAGGCCTACGCCGCATCGGTGAAGGACGGCGGCATCGACGGCTACCTGCAGCAATACCTGGGTGCCGACGAGGCCGAGTACCAGCGCAATGTCGGCGGTCTCGACGCCATCAGGGCGCTTGAACTGCCCACTTACTGATTGGCGAGGGAGAACACCACATGTCTACTGCAGCAACCGACTACACCCTGGCCGAACTGTGCATCGTCGCCGCGGCCGAGGCTTTCCGCCACGACGGCGAGGTGCTGGCCACCGGCATCGGCGTGATTCCGCGCCTGGCCGCCAGCCTGGCGATGAAGACCTTCAACCCGGACCTGATGATGACGGACTCCGAGGCCTTCCTGCTCAGCGAGCCCAACCCCATCGGCAAGCGTCCGGCGGATTTCCGCCAGGCCAATGAAACCTGGATGGGCTTTTCCCGCATCTTCGACAACGTCTGGAGCGGCAAGCGCCACGCCATGCTGGGCCCGACCCAGATCGACCGCTACGGCCAGACCAATACCTCGGCCCTGGGCGGCACCTACCAGCAGCCCAAGGTGATGATGCTGGGCGCCCGCGGCTTCCCGGGCAACTCGATTTGCCACGCCAACAGTTTCTTCGTGCCGGGGCACAATACCCGCGTGTTCATTGACGGCGAGTGCGACTACGTGTCCTCCATCGGCTACAACCCGGCGCGACTGCCGCGGGGCCGCTCGCTGGATGACGTCGATATCCGCCGCGTGATCACCGACCTCTGTGTCATGGATTTTGGTGGCCCCGAGCACCAGTTGCGCCTGCTGTCCCTGCATCCGGGCATCACCGTGGAGCAGGTACAGGAAAACACCGGCTTTGCACTGTCCATTCCCGCCACGCTGCCGACTACACCGGCGCCGACGCAGGACCAGCTGGCGATCATCGCGGCGCTGGACCCGCACAACCAGCGCGCGGCCCAGATCGCCGACAACCCGCCGGGCAACCGCGGCTGAGGCTTGTATATGTTGACCACACGACTCACGGAATTGCTCGGCTGTCGCTACCCCATCGTGCAGACGGCGATGGGCTGGGTGGCGGACCCGAACCTGGTGGCCGGCAGCTGCAACGCCGGCGCCTTCGGCTTCCTCGCCGGTGCCACCATCCCGCCGGCGGAAATGGAGCGCGACATCCTGCGGGTGAAGGAACTCACCGACAAGCCTTTCGGCGTCAACTTCCACATGTACCAGCCCAATGCCGCCGACATCGTGGACATGGTGATCCGTCACCAGGTGAAAGCGGTCAGCTACTCCCGCTCCCCGGGTCCGGACATGATCCGCAAGCTCAAGGACGCGGGCGTGGTGTGCATGCCCACCGTGGGCCTGCCCAAGCACGCCCTCAAGGCGGTGGAGCTGGGTGCGGATGCGGTCACGGTGCAGGGTGGGGAGGGCGGTGGCCATACCGGCGCCGTGCCCACTACCCTGCTGATACCGCAGGTGGTCGACGCGGTGGGTGACAAGGTGCCGGTAGTGGCCGCCGGTGGCTTCAAGGACGGCCGCGGCCTGGTGGCCGCCATGGCCTGGGGCGCGGAGGGCATCGCCATGGGCACCCGCTTTCTGCTGACCCGTGAATCCCCGGTGCCGGATGCAACCCTGCAGCGCTATCTGGACTGCAAGAACCCGGGCGACATCATCGTCTCCCGGGCAATGGATGGCCTGCCCCAGCGCATGATCATGAATGAGCTGCTGGGGGAGATGGAGCGGGCCGGTACCGTGCGCAAGCTGCTGATCGCCATTCGCAACGGCCTGGCGTTCCGCCAGCACACCGGCGCCAGCCTGGTAGGCCTGCTGAAGTCTGCCTTCGCCATGACCCGCAGCGACGACATGAGCGCGGCCCAGGCGATCATGTCCGCCAACGCGCCGATGATCATCCAGAAGGCCATGGTGGATGGCGAGCCGTCCCGGGGCGTGCTGCCCAGCGGCCAGGTGGCGGGCGTGATCGACAGCCTGCTCAGCTGTGAGGAGCTGGTGAATGCCATCGTCGCGGAAGCAGAACAACGCCTGACTGCGCTGGCGCAGCGGGCCAACCCAAGCACACAGGCAGGTAGCTGACATGAGCAAGCCCTTTGGCACCACCATCAAGGACGGCATAGCCGAAATGATCCTCAACCAGCCGCCGGTCAACGCTTTCGACAGCGCCGGCTGGTTTGCGATTGCCCGGGAAATCGACGAACTGGGCGCAAACGACGACGTGCGGGTGATCCTCATTGCCGCCGAGGGCAAGGGCTTCTGCGCCGGCGTGGATATCAAGGAGCTGGCCGCCGATCCCCAGCGCATTGTTCCCGTGAACAAGGGCAACTACGAGACTTTCCGCGCCATCCACCGCAACCCGAAGCCGGTCATCATTGCCCTGCACGGCTTTGTCCTCGGCGGCGGCATCGGCATGGCCGGCGCCGCGGACATTCTGGTGGCCTCCGATTGTGCCCGCTTCGGCGTGCCGGAGATCGATCGCGGCGCCATGGGCGGCGGCGCCCACCTGCAGCGCATGTTCCCGGTGCAGAAGGTGCGCTACATGTACTTCACCGGCGAGTTTATCGACGCCGCCGAGGCCTGGCGCCTGGGCGCGATAGAGAAAGTGGTCCCCCGTGACGAGCTGCTGCCGACCGCACGCGGCATTGCGGCGAAGATTGCGGAAAAATCCCCGGCCATGGTGAAGCTGGCCAAGGAAGCCCTGAACGGCATCGAAGACGGCGACCTGGAGGACAAGTACCGCTGGGAGCAGGGCTTTACCCTGGAGGCCTACACCATGGGCGACTCCCAGGAAACCCGCGACGCTTTCGTGCAGAAACGCGACGCCAAGTTTTAAGCGCAGGAATCACTGATGAATCTGTCCTTTACCGAACAGCAGCAGAACTTCCGCGCGGAAGTGCGCGCCTGGCTGGCGCAGCATGTTCCCGCCGAGCCGCTGCAGAGCTTTGATACCGAGGAAGGCTTCCAGCAGCACCGCGAGTGGGAAGCGACCCTGAATGAGGGCCGCTGGGGCATGGTCACCTGGCCCGAGGCCCTGGGCGGCCGCGGCTGCGACCTGATCGAATGGTTGATCTTCGAGGAAGAGTACTACCGCGCCCGCGCGCCCCTGCGGGTGAACCAGAACGGCATTTTCCTGCTCGGCCCGACCCTGATGGAGTACGGCACCGAGGAGCAGAAGGCGCGCTTCCTGCCGGCGATGGCCGAGGGCCGCGACATCTGGGCCCAGGGCTGGTCGGAACCAGGCGCCGGGTCCGACATGGCAGCGATTCGCTCGACCGCCCGCCGCGAGGGCGACACCTACATCATCAACGGCCAGAAGACCTGGTCCACCCGCGCGGTGTGGGCGGACTGGTTGTTCGGCATGTTCCGCACCGATCCGGAGTCCGAACGCCACCGCGGCCTGACCTTTATCCTGGTGCCGCTGAAAACCCCCGGCATCACCGTGCGCCCGATCCCGCAGCTGGACGGATTGCCCGGTTTCGCCGAAATCTTTTTCGACAACGTGGAAGTGGATGTCAGCAACCGCCTCGGTGACGAGGGTGCCGGCTGGGCCGTGGCCATGGCCACCGCCGGCTTCGAACGCGGCCTGATGCTGCGCTCGCCCGCACGCTTCCAGGAGACCGCGCGCCGGCTGGTGCAGCTGTACCTTGAGAACGAGGCGACCGCGAGCCAGGATCCGGCGCTCAGGGAAGCGGTAATCCGCGCCTGGATGGATGCGGAGGCGTACTGCCTGAGCACCTACCAGACCGCCTGTCGCCTGACCCAGGGTGGCAAGATCGGCGCCGAGTCCTCCACCAACAAGATCTTCTGGTCGGAACTGGACCAGAACATGCACGGCACCGCCATGAGCATTCTCGGCGCCCGCGCCGAATTGCTGGCCCACGCCCCCGCGGCGCAGGGAGTCGGCAACTGGCTGGATGGCTGGCTGTTCTCCCAGTCCGGCCCCATCTACGCCGGCACCAACGAGATCCAGCGCAATATCATTGCAGAACGCATGCTGGGCATGCCGAGGTAACCATGGACTTTACATTCAGCGAAGACCAGCTCCTGTTCCACGATTCCGTGCGCAGCTTCCTGGTCAACGAAATTACTCCCGAGCGCCTGCGCGCGGGCTGGGATACCGACAGCGGCCGCGACCCGGCCCTGTGGCAGCAACTGGCCGAGCTCGGCCTCACCGGCATGACTGTGCCCGAGACACACGACGGCCTGGGCATGACGGCCCTGGACTTTGTCCTGCTGGCGCAGGAGTGCGGCTACGTGGCCCTGCCGGAGCCGCTGGTGAACCACGCGCTGGTGGCTGTGCCCCTGCTGCAGGACATTGGCGGCGAACTGGCCGCAAGCTGGCTGCCGCGGGCCGCGTCCGGGGAGGCCCGCATCGTCGTCGCTCTGGAGCAGAACCTGCTGGCGGAAGATGCCCACGTTGCTGATCTGCTGCTGCTGGAGCAGGGCGGCCAGTGGTACGCCCTGGAACAGGGGCAGTTTGCCTGCGAGTACAACCAGAGCATCGATCCCGGCCGGCGCCTGTTCACCGTCGCCATGAATGCCGGCGTGGCGCCGGTGGTGACCGGCGAGCGTGCGATCGAGTTGCGCAACGCCAGCCTCAACCGTGGCGCCCTCGGCTGCGCCGCCCAGGCCCTGGGCCTGGCCCAGCGCATGATCGATCTGTCCGTGGCCTACACCACCGAGCGCAAGCAGTTCGGCAAGCCCATCGGCTCCTTCCAGGCGGTCAAGCATCACCTGGCCAACGTGGCGGTAAAACTGGAGTACGCCAAGGCGCCCGTCTACCGTGCCGCCCATGCGGTAGCGGAAGATGCCGCGTCCGCGGCGCGCCACGTCGCCCACGCCAAGCTGGTGGCCTGCGAGGCGGCCAGCCTGGCGGCAAAAAACAGCATCCAGGTTCACGGCGCCATGGGCTACACCTGGGAAGTGGATCTGCACATTTTCATGAAGAAGGCCTGGGCGCTGGCCAATACCTGGGGCGACGCCGGCTTCCACAAACAGCAGGTCGCGCAGGCGATTTTTGCCGAGGGCGCCGTGCTCGGCGCCGGCGCCACCTTTCAGTAATTGCAAAAAGGAATCCGAACCATGGCAGATGCCTATATTGTCGATGCAGTGCGCAGCCCCACCGGCCGGCGCAAGGGCGGCCTCGCCGGGGTCCACGGCGCCGACCTCGGCGCCCACGTCTTGAAAACCCTGGTGGAACGCAACGGCATACCCGACGGCGACTACGACGACGTCATCTTCGGCTGCGTCGATACCATCGGCCCCCTGGCCGGCGACATCGCCCGCACCGCCTGGCTGGCGGCGGGCCTGGACGAAGCCGTGCCCGGCACCACCGTGGACCGCCAGTGCGGCTCCTCCCAGCAGGCCGTGCACTTTGCCGCCCAGGCCATCATGGCGGGGGTCAACGACGTGGTGATCGCCGGTGGCGTGCAGACCATGACCCAGATCCCGATTTCCTCCGCCATGCTGGCGGCGCAGCCAATGGGCTTCAGCGATCCGTTCTCCGGCAGCGAAGGCTGGGTTGCGCGCTACGGCAAGGTGCCCGTGTCCCAGTTCAACTCGGCGCAGATGATCGCCGACAAGTGGGGCTTTTCCCGCCAGGCCATGGAAGCCTTCGCCCTCGAATCCCACAGCCGCGCCCTGCGCGCCATCGAGGAAGGCCGCTTCAGCCGCGAAATCGCTCCCCTGGCCGGCGTGGCGATGGACGAAACCCCGCGCCAGACCACCATGGAGAAAATGGCGGAACTGCAGCCTCTGCAGGAAGGCGGCAGCATCACCGCCGCCGTCTCCAGCCAGACCTGCGACGCCTCCTCGGCGATGCTGATCGTCTCCGAGGCCGCACTGAAGCGCTACAACCTCACCCCCCGCGCCCGCATCGCCCACATGAGCGTGCGCGCCGCCGACCCGATCTGGATGCTCACCGCACCCATCCCCGCCACCGCCTACGCCCTCAAGCGCGCGGGCATGAGCCTGGCGGACATCGACCTGGTGGAAATCAACGAAGCCTTCGCCTCCGTGGCCATGGCCTGGCTGGCGGACACCGGCTACGACCACGCCCGCACCAACGTCAATGGCGGCGCCATCGCCCTCGGCCATCCGCTGGGTGCTACTGGCACGAAATTGATGACGACGTTGTTGCATGAGCTGGAGCGGACGGGGGGAAGGTATGGGCTGCAGACCATGTGTGAGGGGGGCGGGCAGGCCAACGTCACCATCATCGAGCGGCTGTAGCTTCGTGTCTCGTGGTATTGGGTACTTCGTAGCGCGGCCCAGCATCTTGGAGGGGGGCTGTCGGGACACGCCGTGAATACATCCATGTAGGCTTGTGTTGCGGATCGCCGCCCGCGACATCCATGTCTCACACAGTCCCGCCAGCCCCCCTCCAAGACGCTGCGCCTCGACGAGTGCAATCCTGCGAGATGGCACCGAAGGTAGCAGCGCAGGGGAGGGGCAGAGGGTTCCGGGACCGTTGAGCGCATGGATGCGCGATACGAGCCTACATGGACGTATTCACGGCGAGTCCCGGAACCCTCTGCCGCTCACCTGTGCCGCGGATCTCAGACCGCCTGACCACTTAGAATGAACTCGATAGATAGACAGACAGGAAGGAAGCGATGAGCAGAACATGTGAAGGACGAGTAGTGATCATTACCGGCGCCGGCGGCGGCCTCGGTGCGGCCCACGCGCGGGTGCTGGCGAGCGAAGGTGCCAGGGTTGTGGTCAACGACATCAACGAAGCCGCGGCCCAGGCAGTGGTGGATGAGATCCGCGCCGCGGGCGGCGAGGCGGTGGTGAACACGTCGGATATCACCAACTACGATGACAGCCTCAACGCCGTCAAGCAGGCCATCGATGCGTTCGGTGACCTGCACGCGGTGGTCAACAACGCCGGTATCAACCGCGACCGCATGTTTGCGTCCATGACCGAATCCGACTGGGACGCGATTATGGCGGTGCACCTGAAGGGGCACTTCTGCATCAGTTCCCACGCGGTGCACTACTGGCGTGGCATGTCGAAGGAAGGCAAGGCGGTGGACGCGCGGATCATCAATACCAGTTCCGGTGCGGGCCTGCAGGGCTCGGTGGGACAGTCGAACTACGCCGCGGCGAAGGCGGGGATTGCGGCGCTGACGCTGACCCAGGCGGCGGAACTCGGTCGCTACGGGATTACCGTCAACGGGCTGGTGCCGGTGGCGCGCACGGGCATGACCACCGCGGTGGAAGCGATGGCCCAGCGCATGGCGAAACCGGAGGACGGCAGCTTCGATTATTTCGCGCCGGAGAATGTTTCCTCGCTGGTGGCCTGGCTGGTGTCCCCGCTGTCCGCCCACGTCACCGGCCGTCTGTTCGAGGCCGAGGGCGGCAAGGTCGCGATTGCCGATGGCTGGCGCTCGACAGAGCCGGTGGACAAGGGTGAGCGCTGGGATCCGGCGGAACTCACCGATGCGGTGGCGCAGTTGCTGGCCCGGGAAGTGCCGGCGCAAAAAGTATTCGGCAGCTGAGGCAGGGCCCATGGAATTTCGCTTTACCGAAGAACAGCAGATGATCCGCGACACGGCGGAGGCCTTCCTGGCGGAAGTCTCCACTGCCGCCACGGTGCGCGCGGCCATGGCCACCGAGCGCGGCTATGACGAGGCGCTGTGGCGACAGATCAGCGAGGAGATGATGTGGCCGGCGCTGCATATTCCCGAAGCCTACGGCGGCCTCGGGCTGGGCTTCGTGGAGCTGGCCGCGATGCAGGAGCAGATGGGCCGGGTACTGCTGTGTGCACCGTTTCTGGCCACGGTCGGAATGGGCGTCAACGCTTTGCTGGTGGCCGGTACCGAGGCGCAGAAGCAGCAGTACCTGGCGGCGATTGCCGCAGGGAGCACCGCGACCCTGGCCTTCATGGCGCCGGGCAGCCGCCCGGATGCCCACGCCGTGCAGGCCACCTGGGCAGCGGATGGCGATGGTTTCTTGCTCAACGGCGAGTACCGCTATGTGCTCGACGGCCACACGGCTGAGATCCTGATTGTTGCCGCCCGCGAGGCGGGTAGTGAAGGTGAGGACGGCATCAGCCTGTTTGTCCTGCCCGCGGATGCCACCGGTGTCAGCCGCGAGTGGCTGCCGACCATGGACCAGACCCGCAAGCAGGCCAGCATCATTCTTAAAGACGTCCAGCTCGGCGCCGATGCCCCGATGGGCGCGGCGGGCGCTGGCTGGCCGGCGCTGGCGAAGATCCTGGATCTGGCCACCGTCGCGGTGGCCGCCGAGCAGGTCGGCGTGGCCCAGCAATCCCTGGACAGTTCCGTGGCCTATACCATGGAGCGGGTACAGTTCGGCCGCACCATCGCCTCCTACCAGGCGATCAAGCACAAGGCCGCGGACATGATGCTGAAAGTGGAAGCCGCGCGCTCCGCTGCCTACTACGCAGCGTGCATTGCCGACGAGGCCCTGGCCGGCAACCCGCTGGGCGCGGGCCTGGCGGAAGCGGCCAGCATTGCCAAGGCCTACTGCTCCGACGCGGCGTTCTTTAACGCTGGCTGTGGTATCCAGCTGCACGGCGGCGTCGGCATTACCGCGGAGTACGATATTCAACTGTATTTCAAGCGCGCGAAATCCACCGAGACCCTGCTGGGCGATGCCGCCTGGCACCGGGAGCGGCTGGCGCGCCAGTTACTGGATGGAGAGGCGGCATGAAGCTGAGTTTCAGCCCCGAAGACGAGCAGTTCCGGGAACAAGTCGCCGCCTGGCTGGCGGCCAATCTCTGTGGTGAATTCGAGGTTATCCGCGGCCGCGGTGGCCCGGGCGACGAACACTCCTTTGTCGAGGAGCGCAAGGCCTGGGAGCGCAAGCTGGCCGAGGGTGGCTGGACCTGCATCGGCTGGCCGCAGCAGTACGGCGGCCGCGGCGCCAGCATCGAGCAGCAGGTGATCTTCAACGAAGAGTACGCCCGCGCCGGCGGCCCCGGCCGCATGGGCCACATCGGCGAGACCCTCACCGGCCCGACCCTGATCGCCTTTGGCAGCGAAGCGCAGAAAGAGCGCTATCTGCCGGGTATCCGCGAAGGTCGCGAGTTCTGGTGCCAGGGCTACTCCGAGCCTTCCGCGGGCTCCGACCTCGCCAATGTGAAGACCAGGGCGCGCTTGGACGAGGCCAGCGGCCAGTGGCTGATCAATGGCCAGAAAGTCTGGACCTCCCTGGCCCACGAATCCCAGTACGTGTTCGTAATTGCGCGCACCGACCCGGATTCGGTGGCCCACAAGGGCCTGGGTTTCTTTCTACTGGCGATGGATCAGCCCGGGATTACCGTGCGCCCCATTGAGCAGCTCACCGGTACCAGCGAGTTCAACGAGGTCTTCTTCGACGACGCGGTCTGCGCCGCCGACGACATCGTCGGCGCCCCCGGCGACGGCTGGAAAGTGGCAATGGGCCTGCTCGGCTTCGAGCGCGGTGTCTCCACCCTGGGCCAGCAGATGCTGTTCCAGAACGAGTTCGACGAGATCGTCAAGATCGCCAAAGCCAACGGCGCCGCCCGCGACCCGGCCCTGCGCCAGCGCATCGCCGATGCCCACGTGGGCCTGCGTATCCTGCGTTTCAACAGCATGCGCATGCTGTCCGGTGGCGGTGACGACGGCAGCCTGCAGAAGGAGGCCATGATCTACAAGCTGTACTGGTCGACCTGGCACCGCAACCTGGGCAAGCTGGCCATGGACGTACTCGGCGCCGAAAGCGAGATCATCGCCGCCGCGCCCTATGAACTGACCCGGCTGCAGTCCCTGTACCTGTTCACCCGCGCCGACACCATCTATGGCGGCACCAACCAGATCCAGCGCAACATCATCGCCGAGCGCGCCCTGGGCATGCCCCGCGAACCGCGCGGGTAGGCGCCCCCGGCTAGAGGAGAATTCACATGGCACTGAAAGAACCACCACCCTACGTACCCGGCCACAACCTGCTGGCCGGCAAGTCCGTCCTCATCACCGCCGCCGCCGGCGCCGGTATCGGCTTTGCCGCCGCCACCCGCGCCGCGGAAGAGGGCGCCCGGGCGGTGATGATCAGCGACATCCACGAGGGCCGCCTGGCCAAGGCGGTGGAGCAGCTCAAGGCCGATACCGGCCTGGAGGCAATCCACGGCAAGCTCGCCAACGTCACCGTCGAAGACGACGTGCAGGCGCTGATTGACGAGGCCGAGGCAACCATGGGCGGCGTCGATGTGCTGATCAACAACGCCGGCCTCGGCGGCACCAAACTGCTGGTCGACATGACCGACGAGGAGTGGAGCCGCGTGCTCGACATTACCCTCACCGGTACCATGCGAATGACCCGGGCCATGCTGCGCAAAATGCAGCCCCGCGGCGCCGGCGTCATCGTCAACAACGCCTCGGTCCTCGGCTGGCGCGCGCAGAAGGAACAGTGCCACTACGCCGCCGCCAAGGCCGGCGTCATGGCCCTGACCCGCTGCTCCGCCCTGGAAGCCGCCGACCACGGCGTGCGTATCAACGCCGTGTCGCCTTCCATTGCTTTCCACGAGTTCCTGAAGAAGACTACGCCGATGGAACTGCTGGAAGAGCTGGCGGCCAAGGAAGCCTTCGGGCGCGCGGCGGAAGTCTGGGAAGTCGCCAATGTGATGATGTTCCTGGCGTCGGATTACTCGGGCTACATGACCGGGGAGATCGTTTCCTGTTCCAGTCAGCGTTCCTAACCTCCGTGTCTGATCGGATGTGGGCTAGGCAGGTGGGAGAGTCCCGGAGCCCGCAGCCCGGTAGCGCTTTGCAGGACACGCCGTGAACCCGTCCATGGGGGCTCGTTTGCAAACATCCATGTTTGCAACGGTCCTGCAAAGCGCTACCGGCCCGCGGGCTCCTGCCTTCAATGCCAGTAGCCACATTGGCGTGTGATATGGGACAGTGTATTGAAAATGAATCGAAGTGCGGTGCGTTGATGTCGCACTGTAAGGAGGAGGTAGCGCCCGCCTGGGCCTTGCAGAACCGTTGAGCGCATGGATGCGCGGGGCCGCCCAGGCGATACGAGCCTACATGGACGTATTTACGGCGAGTTCTGCAAGGCCCAGGCGGGTGGTGCCTCCGGTTAAGTATCCACGTAGCAAAATCTACAGAATCGGAGTACGAAATGAGAGACGCAGTCATCGTCAGCACCGCCAGAACTCCCATCGGCAAGGCCTTCCGCGGCGCCTTCAACGACACCGAGGCGCCCGCCATGGGTGGCCACGTCGTCCGCGCCGCAGTGGCGCGTGCCGGGATTGATCCCGCCATGGTCGAGGATTGCATCTTTGGCGCGGCCGCGCAGCAGGGGACGCAGGCCTATAATCTCGGGCGCCTGTGCGGCGTGGCGGGCGGCCTGCCCGACACCACCGCCGGCATGACCATGGACCGCCAGTGCTCCTCGGGCCTGATGACCATCGCCACCGCCGCCAAGGCCATCATGTGCAACGAGTACGATGTGGCAGTAGCCGGCGGCCTGGAGTCGATCTCGCTGGTGCAGACCAAGCACAAGAACAGCTACCGCAATGTCTCGCAGACGGTGCTGGATATCTCGCCGAAAGCCTACATCCAGATGATCGAGACCGCGGAGATTGTCGCCGGGCGCTACGGCATCTCCCGCGACGCCCAGGACGAATACAGCTACCAGAGCCAGATGCGCACCGCTTCGGCCCAGGAGGCCGGGGCTTTTGACGATGAAATCGTGCCCATGGCCAGCCGCATGGCGGTGTTCAACAAGGAGACGAAGGAGACCAGCTACCAGGAGGTGACGCTGGCGAAGGACGAGGGCAATCGTCCGTCCACCACCCTGGAGGGCCTGCAGGCCCTGGAGCCGGTGTTCAAGGATGGCCAGTTCGTCAAGGAAGGCCGCTTCATCACCGCCGGCAACGCCTCGCAGCTGTCCGATGGCGCCTCCGCCTGTGTGTTGATGGATGGCGCGCTGGCCGCACAGCAGGGCCTGCAGCCGCTGGGCGTGTACCGCGGCCTGGCGGTGGCGGGCTGCGGCCCCGACGAGATGGGTATCGGCCCGGTGTTCGCCATTCCCAAACTGCTCAAGCGCCACGGCCTGAAAATCGACGACATCGGCCTGTGGGAGCTGAACGAGGCTTTCGCCTGTCAGGTGCTGTACTGCCGCGACCAGCTCGGCATCGACAACGACAAGTTGAACGTGAATGGCGGGGCCATATCTATCGGCCATCCCTTTGGCATGAGCGGTGCGCGCATGGTCGGCCACGCCCTGATCGAGGGCAAGCGCCGCGGCGTGAAGTACGTGGTCATCACCATGTGCATCGGCGGTGGCATGGGTGCGGCGGGGCTGTTCGAGGTCGCCTGAACTCGGGGTTGATTCGCAATTGACAATGGTACCAATATTGATATCATTTTCTTCATGGCGAAAGTTCAAGATATTCTCAGCCAGATGCGAGAGAATCCTAAAGGCATCAAGTTCAATGATCTGAGTAAGGTCTGTGATGTTTATTTCGGAGAGCCTCGCCAGTCTGGTTCGAGCCATAGAGTCTATCGGACCCCATGGAAAGGAGATCCCAGGGTCAATATCCAGAATGCCAAAGGTATGTCTAAAGCCTATCAAGTGAAGCAGGTGCTTCAGGCTGTTGAACGTTTGGAGGTGCAAATTGGCAAAAGGTATTGATCGTTATACTTACAGGGTCACATGGTCTGAAGAAGACCAGGCGCATGTTGGGCTGTGTGTTGAGTTCCCGAGTCTCAGTTGGCTGGCTGACGATCCTGAGCATGCATTGAAAGGTATTCGTCAATTGGTTAGTGAGTGCATTGAAGATATGCGCGAGAGCAATGAACAGATCCCTCAACCTCTGTCATCCAAACAATTCAGCGGAAAATTTATGGTTCGGGTTCCACCAGAAACTCATCGGTTGTTAGCCATTGAAGCTGCAGAGTCGGGCGTAAGCTTGAACAGACTGATTTCCAGCAAGCTTCACCAACCCCGCATGTAACAAGGCGAAGTGCCGGGCGCAGCATGCAGCGCTGGTCTCTGAAACGTTACAATGGCGGCAGACTGGAGGGTCCCGCAAGTGTCAGCAAGTCCTGTTAGCGAAGTGTTCGATGCCTATCACCGCTGGTATTACGATACCGAGGTGTGGGAGACCGTGGAGTTTCTCGGTGTTCCCTGTCTGAAGTCGGTCGCCGACATGTGGAACTATCAGGAGATACTCGCGGCCCTGAAGCCCGCGCTGGTGGTGGAGTTCGGTACCCGCTTTGGCGGTGCGGCGCTGTATTTCAGTGTCATCGGCCGCGCTCTGAACCCTGCCCTGCGCGTCATCAGCGTGGATATCTCCCACGTTGATGTGCACCCCTTGGCGCGCACGGATCCGGGTATCCACCTGATGACCTGCTCGTCCACCGATCCCGGTATTGCGGCCCACCTGCTGGCTTACCGCGAGGCGATGCCCGGGCCGGCATTCTTTATTCTCGACTCGGATCACCGCAAGGCGCACGTGCTGGCGGAGATGGAACTGCTGCGCGGCGTGACCCGCAGCGGCGATTACCTGATCGTCGAGGACGGCAACATCAATGGCAACCCGGTGTTGCCCGGCTGGGGCGAAGGTCCCTGTGAGGCGGTAGCGGCCTACCGGGAAAAGTATCCGCAGGATTACCAGCACGATCAGGCCCGCGAAGCGAAGTTCGGCTTCACCTTCGCGCCGGGCGGATTCCTGGTCAGGCAATGAACGCAGGGACATGGCTATGAAACTCGGAGAGCTGCTGGTCAGCCGCAACAAGGTCAGCTTGCGTGACATCGAGCGCGCACTCATGGCGCAGCAGGAAATGGGCGGTTACATCGGCCAGGTGCTGGTGCAACTGGGCCTGGTGTCGGAGCTGGATGTCGCCGAGGCCCTGAGTGAGCAGCTTGGGCTGACGCTGGTTGCGGCGGCCGACTATCCGGAGGAGGCGCTGGAGATCAAGGGGTTGGCGACGGATTTCCTGTTCAACCGGCAGGTGGCGCCGTTGGCGCAAACAGAGGATGTGCTGCGTTTCGCCGCTGTCTTGCCCCAGGATCCCTTCATTCGCAAGGCCCTGCAACTCGCGACCGGTTGCCAGGTGGAGCTGTGTCTCGGTCTGGAGTCCGACATCAACGCGGCCCTGCAGCGCTATCTGGGCCAGGAGGACGACGCGGAGGTTGGGCCCGGCGACCAGTACGCGGGCGATGAGGAGTTTATCGAACACCTGCGGGACCTGGCCAGTGAGGCCCCCGTGATCCGCCTGGTCAACCAGATCATCCATCGCGCGCTGGACCTCGGGGCCTCCGATGTACATGTGGAACCGTTCGAGGACGGCCTGCACCTGCGCTATCGCGTGGACGGGGTCATCCAGCTGGCGCCGGACCCGCCCCCCGCCAGCCTCGCCCCGGCCATCGCCTCGCGGATCAAGCTGCTGGCCAACCTGAACATTGCCGAGCGGCGCCTGCCGCAGGACGGGCGCATCATGACCCGGGTCAAGGGGCACGAGCTGGACCTGCGGGTCTCCACCATCCCGACCGTGCATGGCGAGAGCATCGTGATGCGGGTGCTGGATCGCCAGAGTATCCGCCTGAGCCTGGAAAGCATGGGCTTCAGCGAGGATACGCTGCGCCGCTACACGGACTTGCTGCACCGCCCCCACGGGGTTCTGCTGCTGACCGGTCCGACCGGTTCCGGCAAGACCACCACGCTGTATGCATCGCTGTCGACCCTGGATTCCAATGCCCTGAAGATCATCACCGTGGAAGACCCGGTCGAGTACCAGCTGAATGGTGTCAACCAGATCCAGGTAAAGTCCGAGATTGAACTGACCTTTGCCCGCGCCCTGCGCTCCATCCTGCGCCAGGACCCGGATATCATCATGATCGGCGAGATGCGCGATACCGAAACGGCGCAGATTGCCGTGCAGTCCGCGCTCACCGGCCACCTGGTACTGTCCACCTTGCACACCAATACTGCCGCCGGTGCCATCACCCGGCTGGAGGACATGGGTATCGAGCGCTTCCTGATCACCTCCGCGGTCAATGGCGTACTGGCCCAGCGCCTGGTGCGCACGCTCTGTCGCCATTGTCGCCGGGAGGTGGAGCTGACCCCGCGGGCCATTGAAAGCGCCGGCCTGCGGCGCTGGCTCAGCGACGGCCACAACCGCATTTATTCCGGCGAGGGCTGCGAGCACTGCAAGTTTACCGGCTATACCGGGCGCACCGCGATCCACGAGCTGTTTGCGCTCGACAGCGAAATGCACAAGGTCATTCTCTCGGGCGCCGACGCCACCACCCTGCACGCTGCCTCGCGCCAGCGTGGTATGCTTACGCTCTATGAAGACGGGCTGCGCAAGGTTGCGGCCGGCATCACCTCGCTCGAAGAGGTGTTGCGGGTAACCCAGGACCAGAGCGAGGAAGTGGAACTGCTCGACCAGGTTTCCTGACCCGGTCGCGCCACCTTGCCGCCCGTTCAGCTACCGGGGTCAACAGCCAGCCATGCCACAGTTCAGCTACAAGGCCGCACAGAAGGACGGCGCCATCACCCAGGGCTCCCTGGTTGCACTGAGCCAGGCGGCAGCGCTGCGGCAATTGCGCGGACAGGGGCTGACGCCGGTCCGGCTGTGGCCGGTCGCCGGTGACGTTGTAGCGACCCCCGCCGCCAGCGAAGCTGCGCCCGCGCCGCGTCCAGCCGCGGCGCGGCCCTCCTGGCTGCAGCGGAACGCAGCGGCGGCGGTCAGCCGCGACGAGGTGCTGGCGCTGACCTCGGAGCTGGCTGTGTTGCTGCGCGCGGGCCTGCCCATTGACCGCGCCCTCAAGGTGCAGATCGACATGAGCAGCAGGGAAGGTTATACCGGCCTGCTGCGACATTTGCTGGAAACGGTCAAGGGCGGCAAGCCCCTGAGTCACGGCCTGGAGCGGCGCTCCGAACTCTTTGGCAATTTTTATGTCAACATGGTGCGCTCCGGTGAGGCCAGTGGCCAGCTGGGCACGGTGTTTGATCGTCTCGCCGAATATCTGCACCGCTCGAAGGAAGTGCGCAGCACGGTCGTTTCGGCGCTGATCTATCCCGCCATCCTCGCTGTGGTGGCGCTGCTGTCGGTGGCGGTGATGCTGGGCTTTGTGGTGCCGCAGTTCGAGGCGCTGTTTGCCGACATGGGTGACGGCCTGCCGGGACTGACCCGCGCGGTGATCGCGCTGGGCGATGCGGTCAAGGCCTGGGGCTGGCTGATGCTGCTGTTGCTGGTTGCGGTCTGGTACAGTGCCCGCGCCTGGCTGGCCAGGCCCGAGGGCAGCAGCTGGAAGGATCGCAAGATGCTGCGCCTGCCCCTGCTCGGTGGGGTACTGTTCAAATATGAGCTGGCGCGCTTTGCCCGCACCCTGGGCACCCTGCTGGGCAACGGTGTATCCCTGCTGCAGGCGATCAATATTGCCTTGAGCACAGTGGAAAACTCCGTGGTCCGGGAGGCGCTGGCCATTCTGCCGCCGGCGGTCAAGGCGGGCCGCCGGATGTCGGATGCGCTGGCCGAGCCGGGCACCTTTACCCCCATGCTTATCCAGATGGTACGGGTGGGGGAGGAGTCCGGGCGGCTGGATGAAATGATGCTGGAGCTGGCGCGCGTCTACGAACGTGATGTCGAGTCGGGCATCAAGCGCGGCTTGACCGTGCTGGAGCCCCTGCTGATCCTTGGCATGGGCGGGATGATCGCCGTGATTATCGTGTCCATTCTCATGGGCATCCTCTCGGTGAACGACCTGGCGATGTAACAACCAATGAATGGCAACGAGCTGTTGCAGGAGTAGGCAATGTCAAAATTTTCGCGTCGCCCCGGTCGCGGCTTTACCCTGGTCGAGTTGCTGGTCGTGCTGGCCATTCTGGCCATGCTCGCCGGCCTGGTCGGTCCGCAGGTGCTCAATCAGCTGGGCGGGGCCAAGTCGAAGACGGCCACGGTGCAGATTCGCGACCTGGAGCAGGCGCTGGAAATGTACAAGCTGGATGTCGGGCGCTTCCCCTCCACGGAAATGGGCCTGGAAGCCCTGGTGCGCCAGCCCGGTGGCGTCAAGGGCTGGAACGGTCCCTATCTGCGTGGCTCCAGCGTGCCAGAGGATCCCTGGGGCAACGGCTACCACTACCGCCAGCCAGGCCAGCACTCGGCCTACGACCTGGTTTCCTACGGCGCCGACGGGTCACCTGGCGGCACGGGTGAGGATGCCGATGTTACCAATTGGGAATGATCGCTGAGACGCCGCTGCTGGCGTCCGCACCGTCACGGCGGGGTGTGGCGGCGGTAACCTGCGGCCGCGGCTTTACCCTGATCGAATTGATGGTGGCGCTGGGCATTGCCGCGCTGCTGGCCGGTCTGGCGACGCCGATGGCGCTAAAAATGTATGCCACCATGCAGTATCGGGATGCCATCCGGGGTGTGACGGGTGCCGCCACATCGGCCCGCTACCAGGCAATCAACAGCGGCCGGGCACACGATCTGCTGGTGGCGCCGGACAGCCACCGCTACAGCGTGCAGCTGGCCGAATCCGGTCTGGATGAAGAGAGCGCATCGGTGCTGCCGGATGCATTGTCGGTACAGGTGGATGTCGCCCGGGATCTGGTCACCGAACGCGGTGTCGGTGTCATCCGCTTCTATCCCGATGGCACTTCCACCGGCGGCAGCATCACGGTCACTCGCGACAACGGTGCTGGCCAGCGGATCCGGGTGGATTGGCTGCTGGGGCGGGTCACTCACGAGCAGCCGGGATCCTCATGAGCAGGGTCTGCGATCGCGCCCAGAAAGGCTTCTCACTGATCGAAATGATCGTGGCGATGGTGATCCTGTCGCTGTCACTGGGGATGCTGTACCAGGCTGCGGCCGGCGCCACACGCAATGTGCGCATAGACGAGCGCTACAGCTATGCGGTGCTTCTGGCCCAATCCCTGCTGGCCGAGCACAGTGTGCTGGCGGCGTCCGGAGTCAGCGCCGGGGGCGACATCGAGGATTACCGCTGGCGTCTCGCCAGTACCCTGTTGCCTGGCGAGGAGGGCGCCGCACAGATTCCGCTGCATCAGTTGACGGCCACGATAGAGTGGAGCGATGGCCCCAGGACCCGGCAGGTCGTGCTGGTTACGGCGGTTCCCGAGGCCCCCGACGGTGCGTGAGCAGCGCGGGTTTACCCTGGTTGAAGTGGTGGTGGCGCTGACCGTGATGTCGCTGCTGGTGCTGGCGACCCTCACCGCCGTGCGCACCCTGGGGGATACCCACGCGCGGGTGGAGGCGACGACCCAGCGTCTGGATGAACTGCGCCTGGTGAGCCAGTTTTTGCGCAACAGCTTGCGCCAGGCGGTGCCGGTACGGACGCAGACCCGGCCCGGTGGCTATTTTCTCGGCGGCCGGGACGAGTTGAGCTGGATCGCGCCGCTGCAGGGCGTGCAGGGGGTTGCGGGCCTGCAGTACAAGCGCCTGTTTCTGGATGGCGAGACCCTGAAAATACAGTTTGTGCCGTACCATCCCGCGCTGGAGTCGCCGGACTGGGCGGCGGCGAAGGCACACCCGCTGCTGGACGAAGTCAGCGAGTTCACCCTGGCATTCCGGGGCAAGGCGCAGGAACCATGGCTTGAGCAATGGGACGAACAGGAGGCGCTGGTGCCGCAGGTGCTCAAGCTGCAACTGCGGGTGCGCGAGCGGTACTGGCCCGACCTTGTCGTTGCCCCCGATCTGTTCCAGGCAGCGTTCTAGCCATGCGGCCGGCGATGAATACCTTGGCGGCGCGTGGCCAGCGGGGCGTGGCCCTGGCCTTCCTGTTGTGGATGCTGGCGGGTTTGTCCCTGCTGGTGGCGGGTGTGGTGTCGCTGTCGCTGGGTGATGTCAGGGCCACCGGCCTGCAGCTGGACCAGGCCCGGGCCGAGGCCGCGGCCACCGGCGCGGCCCATCTGGCCTTGCGGGACATGCGTACCGCGCAGGCGCAGGGCGGAGCCAATGCTGGCGCTGTGTTTACCCGCCAGTATCGACTGGGAGAGGCTGCGGTCACGGTGCGCGCCCTGCCAATCGCGGGGTTTGTCGGCCTCAACCAGGCGCCCGCTGGACTGTTGCAGATTCTGTTCCAGTACGCGGGCGGTCTCGCCGCGGCTGATGCCGAGGCGCTTGCCCAGCGTGTAGTCGAACGGCGGAGTGTGCAGCCGGGGCTGGACCAAAACCGCGATGATGCAGATGGAAGTGAAGCACCGGCTCCGTTCATGGTGGTGGAAGACCTGCTGCGAGTTCCCGGAATGAGCCGCAGCGTGTATGATCGCGTCCGTCACGCGGTGCATGCCGACGCCGCAGGTGGCCCGGGGGTGGACCCGCTGGCGGCACAGGCGGCAGTACTGCAGGCCCTGGCCCAGGGCGACTCTGCGCTGGTTGATTTTGTCCTGGATCGGCGTCAGGATGACTCGCCGGTGGAGCTGGTACTGCCCGCGGGCTTCAATCAGGAGTTCATGGCCAGTGGCGGCAGCGGCGTGTATTCCTTGGAGATCGATGTGCGAATAACAGAGGGCAGGCTGCTGCGACAGCGCATCTGGGTGGACATGAGTGGGCGCAGCGGCGTTGCGCCCTGGCGCTTCACCCGGGTATTCCCGGTGGAAACAACCACCGTCCCTGTTGGCACGAGTCAGTAGAGCAGAATGCAAGCCGATTCCCAGCGCTGGTCCCTGTTTGGCCTCGACCTCGACCCCTGGATACAGGCCTGGCGAGCGGGTTGGCACGAACTGCTCTGGGGGCGCGCCGCCGGTATCCGGCAGCGCCTGGAAGCGCCGGTGGCACTGCGTGCGGCAGGTGATTCCAGCCCCCAGTATTTTGTCGCCGAGGAGCCGATGGCTGCCGCGCAGGCGCCAGACTTCGTGTTTGATGCCCGCTTGTTGCCCGCGGAACTGGTGCTCCTGCGGCAGATCGAATTGCCGGCGGCGGTGGAGGCGGAGCTCGCGAATGCCGTCATGCTGGAAGTGCAGGCGAGCAGTCCCTTTGTCCTTGATGATACCTGCTACGGCTGGGCACTGCGCCGGCGCGCGGGCGGTAAACTGCACATCACCCTCGCGATCACCGCCTATAGCGAGGCGATGGCCTGCCTGCACGCCCAGGGTGTGACTGCGGACAGCAAGGAGCAGCTGCCGGAAGTCTGGTGCCTGGACGAAGACCAGCGCCCGGTGGTTCTGCAGGGTTTTGGCGAGCGTCGACGGGCGGGCAACTATCGCCAGCGTCTGGCGTTGCTGGGTGGCCTGCTGGCCATGCTGCTGTTGCTGTTGTTTGCCCTGCTCGCCGTGCCCGGGCTGGTTCGCAGCATGCAGGCCGACAACATGGAGCATCACCTGGCCGTGGCGGAGCGCAACGCGGTCGAGGCTGTGCAGCTGCGGGAGCAACTGGCGCTGGACAATGAGCGCGCCCGCGCGGTGCAGGGCCTGATTGATGACCAGCTCGACAGCCATTCCCTGCTGGATCGCCTCGCTGCGCAGACACCCGACAGCGTCTATTTCGAACAGTTGATCATCGAGGGCCAGCAAATTCGCATCCGTGGCTGGGCGGTCAATGCCGCCCGCTTCCTGCAGACCCTGACCGAGGATCCGTTTTACGCCGAGGTCAGCGCGCCCGGTGGTATCCGCCGCCACAGCCGCACCAACCTTGAACAGTTTACACTGCAGCTGCGTGTTGCCGAAGCGAACCCGGACTGATGAACAGGATCCTGCACACGGTGACCGCACTGCCCGCGCACGCAAGGTTTGTTGCCGGCGTGTTGCTGGCCTTTTTAGTCGTGCTGCTGTTGCTGGCGGCTGGCAGGATGCTGTCCTGGTACGCCGATGGCAGCCAGCGCCTGCAGTATGCGGAACCGCGTATTGCGCGCCTGCTCGGTTTTGCCGACAGTGTCGAAACCCTGCGCGAGAGTAGCGAGCATATTGGCCAGCGCCTGGAGGCCCTGGCCTTTCCCGCGACCATGGACCTGGCGTCCACGGGTGCCAACGCCCAGCAGCAGGTTCGCCGGTTGGCCGAAGCGGCAGGCCTGGCGGTAACCGGCAGCCAGGTGTTGGGGCCCACGGCACACGAGGGGTTTCAGGAAATCCGCATTGATGTGACCGCCAGCGGCACCATGGAGGATGTGGAGCAGGTGCTGTTGGGCCTGCGGGAGGCGCGGCCATTGATCCTGGTGCGCAGCGTTGAAGTGACCCCGGCCCTGAACCGGCGCCAGCCGACGGCACAGAACATTGCCGTGTCACTGCGTGTCAGTGTGTTGAAACTGCAATGATGGTGTTGCCACCTGCCATGCGCTCCGGGCTTCTGCGTCAGCTGTTGCTGCTGACGGGCCTGATGCTCGTCGTTGTCGTCCTGCTTGCCCTGCTGGGCGTTATCCTGGTGATGGTCAGGCAGCCGCCAGCGGCGATTCCCCCGGCACCTTCCACGCTGACCGCGGTATCGATAGAATTGCCGTCTCTGCCCCTGTCGGAGGACGCCGGTGAAATGCTGCGGCGGCCGCTGTTCTGGAACACCCGGCGGCCGGAGCCTGATGCCGTTCCCGTGGAGGAACCGGAGCCGGTGCTGGGGCCGGATGTCCTCGACAAGGTCCGCCTGCTGGGCGTATTTGCCGCCGGCGACAGCGCCGGCGTGATCATCAATGTGGCCGGCCAGAGGCAACGCCTCATGGTCGGGGAAGAACTGCAGCAGTGGACATTGCAGGAGCTTTCAGCTGCAGGGGCAAAGTTTGTGGACACTGATGACGCCTCTGTCGAGCGCACCCTGCCGCTGGAACATGCGGCGGTGAAGCCTGAGCGTGCCTCCGCCGGGCGAACGCAGGAGGCAGCCAAAGCGGCTGACTCCCGAGAATGAATCATCAAGGCGGTCGAAAAATGAACAAACAGTTATTGCCGGTCATTCTGCTGCTGTCGGGTTTGACGGCCTGCAGCACGATGGCGCCGCAGAACAACCAGCCCGTGCGCGGTTCCGCAACCGCAGGGGAGGCGGCTCCGGTCGAGCCGGCCCCCCCGGTGGCAGCCAACGAGCTGGCCGAAGCAGAGCCGGAAGCCGTGGTCTATGAGGGCAATGACCGTGTAATCCGGATTCCGCCGGCGCGCCCGCCCGTGCGCCTGGATGGCGAGGCGGTCAGCCTGAATTTCGAGCAGGCGCCCGTCACCGAGGTGGTGCACTCCATGCTGGGTGACATTCTCGGGCTGGACTATGTGATCGAGCACCCGCTGAAGGGCGAGATCACCCTGCGTACCCGCACCCCGGTACCCCGGGACCAGCTGCTGGCGATTCTGGAGTCGCTGCTGCAGGCCAATGGCATCACCATGGTGCGCGACCCCAATGATCGCTACTTTGTCAGTGGTTCGAACAACCTGCCGAGCCTGATGCCGGCCTTTGGCAGTGCGGATTCTGCCGGCGCCGGCTTTCGCAACGTCATTGTGCCGCTCAGTTACATCAGTGCCACGGGCATGGCCGAGATCCTGGCGCCGGTAGCGCCGGACTCCGCCTTTGTCCGTGTCGACAACACCCGCAACCTGCTGGTCCTGGCGGGTACACGCAACCAGATTGAGGGCTGGCTGGACATCGTCGCCACCTTCGATGTCGACCAGCTGCAGGGCATGTCGGTGGGTATTTTCCCGCTCAAGCACAGTACGGTGGAAGATATCAATGCCGCGCTGGCCCACCTGCTGGGCGGTGATGGCGCCGACGGCGGCGCCGGCAACCTGGCGCAGGTGGTGCGGGTGATGCCGCTGGAGCGCCTGAACAGCATCCTGGTAGTCACCCCGCGCGCCCACTATATCGATCAGATCCGCACCTGGATCGGCCGCCTGGATCAGTCACAGGATGCCGATGGGGAACCGTCCCTGTACGTGTTCAATGTCCAGAATGGCTCCGCTACGCACCTGGCCGGGATGCTCAGCAGTATTTTCGGTGGTGGCGGGGGCGGTGGCAGCAAGCGCAGTGGCAGTGATAGCGGCGTGGCACCCGGCCTGGACTCCATGAGCATCGGCAGCGGCTCGGGCGGTGGCGGCGGCTCGGGCAACTTCAACGCTCCCGACACCGGCGGCAGTACCCCCACGGGCGGCAGTTTCGATCTCGGGGACAATGTGCGCATCGTCGCCGATGAGTACAACAACGCCCTGCTGGTCTACGCGCCCCGGCGCGAGTACCTCAAGGTGGAGTCGGCCCTGCGGCAACTGGATGTGATCGCCAACCAGGTGTTGATTGAGGCCAGTATCCTGGAAGTGACCCTGTCCGACGACCTCGAGTACGGGGTGGAGTGGTTTCTGCAGAACAGCCTGGGTGATGGGCGCACGGGCAATGCCCTGCTCGCGCTTGGGGACAGTTCGAATCTCGGCGGCCGGGTGCCGGGCTTCTCCTATACCATTGCCAACCAGGCCGGCACGATTCGCGGCGTGATCAATGCGCTGGCGGAGAAGACGCTGGTCAACGTTCTTTCCGCGCCATCGGTCATGGTGCTGGACAACCACACCGCCGCCATTCACGTCGGCGACCAGCAACCGGTACGATCGGCGCAGACCATTACCGATGGCGGCACCTCGACCACCTCGATCCAGTACGTCGACACCGGGGTCAAGCTGGAGGTGACTCCCTCGGTGAACGCCGGTGGCCTGGTGACCATGGATATCCAGCAGTCAGTGACCGATGTCGGCCCGGTGGATACCGCGACCGACCAGCGCAGCTTCCTGGAGCGGAATGTCAGCAGCCGGGTGGCAATCCGCTCCGGTGAGTCGGTGGTGCTGGGGGGCTTGATCCGCGACAACCAGAGCAGCGGCAAGCTGGGCCTGCCCTTCCTGCACAGCATTCCGATCATCGGCAACCTGTTCGGGCGCACCTCCATAGCAGCCAACCGCACTGAGCTGCTGGTCTTCATTACCCCCCGGGTGCTGCGCGGCGAACAGGACCTGCGCGACATTACCATCGAGATGCGCTCCCGGATGAAGGGGCTGCACTATTTTGATGACCTGCCGCACGGCGCCGATACCGGTGCCGCGGCCGGGTCTGCGGGTCGCACCGGGAACGCGCCCGCGGTGCCCGCCGAAGAGTAGCCTTGCCCCGGGCTGGTGTGCCCGGGGCCATTCAATATTTGCAAGGAGCCATTATATGGAAGGAAACGCTGTTCGCCCGGGGCCAGTATCGCCGGGGCGCACCTCAAGGTCGGCAAGGCGCACTGCCCTGGTGGCCACCTGTGCGCTGTTGGCCGCCTGCGCGGGCATGGACACCCCGAAGACACCGGAAGAGATAGTCGCCCAACGCGCCCAGGCCCGCCTGGATCTGCTACTGGCGGGCAACTTCGAGAAGTCCATGAACTACACGACGCCGGCCTACCGCACAGGTCGCGGTATAACAAGTTATACCCGGCGCCATGCCGGCACCAGTTCCTGGAATAAAGCGGAGGTCTCAAGCGTTACCTGTGAGAGTGATCGCTGTGAAGTTGCGATAGAGGTAACTTACCAGACTTTCGGTTCCGGTTTTGAGAACACGCGTTCCAGGGAAGAGCGCTGGATCAGGGTCGACGGAAGCTGGTATGTCTACCTCAAGTAGTACTTGACAGCTTGGAGCTTATTTAGTGATTTTTAACAAAAAATCACGGCTTTAAAGCCACTTTTGAGAGGAAAAGCTGTTGTTGGGCATGGATGCCTATGCTAACCTCCTTTCTACCGGTCGGGGGTACACCCTGGGCCAGGTGGTGGTCACCATAGGGTGTATGCCCAAAAAGCGCGTCGAAGTGGTTCGCCTCTCCGGCACGCGAATAAACAATTGTTTAAATAGAACGTTCTATATCCATCAAGGAGAGACACATGAAAAAGAACATTATTTCTGCAGCGGTAGCAGCGACCCTTCTGGGCGCGAGTGCTGCCAATGCCGTGTTCGTAAACTCTGAGGGCCACGGTCAGGCGCTCATCTATCCCTTCTACACCGTCGAAGGCGGCCACGATACCTACATCAACCTGGTCAACACCACCGACCAAGCCAAGGCTGTGAAGGTTCGTTTCGTCGAGGCCATGAACAGCCAGGAAGTGCTCGACTTTAACCTGTACCTGTCTCCGCAGGATCATTGGTCTGCTGTGGTATTTGCAGACGGTTCCGGCGCGTCCATCCGCACCGCTGACACGTCCTGCACCGTGCCCGGCACCCTGTCTGCCAAAGTAGAGGGTGTCCCCGGCACCGTGGTACCGTTCCGTAACTTCACTTACCAGACAGATGGCCCGGAATTCCGGGGTGTTGATCGTACCCGTGAAGGTTATGTAGAAATCATCGAAATGGGTGTGTTGGATCTGGCGACCGATGAAGCAGCTGCTACCCACGTAAGTGGTGTTCCTTTCGATTGCAGCACATTGGTTGGTCACTGGTCCGCCGGTGGCAAGTGGACTGCTGACCGTAATCAGGACATGAGCGTCCCGAGTGGTGGTCTGTACGGCTACGGCGTTCTGATCAACGTGGACGAAGGCACCAACGCCACCTACAGTGCCGTTGCGCTAGACGACTTCGTTAGCACCAACCTTGATCCGGGTTCCGTTCCGATTCACTTCGCGCCGGGTACCGTTGATCCTGGTCTGGTTGACGCGACTCCCGTTGCCCAGGTACTGGATTCATCCGCCGGTTTCACGACTGTGACCTCCAGTTTTGCTGAAGGCATTGATGCTGTCAGCGCCGTCCTCATGCACAGCGCCATCATGAACGACTACGTACTTGAGCCGACCATCAATGCGGGTACTGACTGGGTCGTAACCTTCCCGACCAAGAAGAACTACGTCAATGGTGTAGTTGATGCCATTCCCCCCTTCACCGAAGAGTGGGATCCGCTCACCGCTACCGCCTGCGAAGCAATGGCGATCACTTACTACGACAGGGAAGAGCGTACCATTACCCCCGACCCGCTGGACTTCTCTCCGGCACCTCCGGGACCTGCTGCGTTCGCCCTGTGCCGTGAAGCCAACGTGCTGACCTTCAACGACAGCAACGTCCTGACTGGCTCCAGCCGTGTAAACCAGAACCTCAACGTTGACTACAACAACGGCTGGCTGGAACTGGGCTTCACTGGAGCTGGTCGTACCTTGACGTCAGATGAAGGTGACACCTACAACGGTCTGCCCACTGTTGGTTTCGCCGTGCAGAAGTATGTCAATGGCACGCTGCCGGGTGGCGTCTTGTCCAACTACGCAGGCCTGGTTGAGCACAAGAACCGTCGTCTGATCACCACCAGCTGAGGTAAGAGAGTTCTGGCTGCCTTGGCAGAACAGTGCTCATTGTTAGGAAAAAGCGCGGCTTCGGTCGCGCTTTTTTTTTCAGGAATACAAGTGTCCGGGGAAAAATCTGGACTTTTCCGCACTTTTCCCCGGGATTGCCCTTGTTCCAGGGGAAATGCAGGAACTAAAATAGTGGCACTTTCTGAACACGGAAGTAGGAATCGCTGCCCCGAGTGGGGTTTTGTCGATCTGGGGGATGGCCTTTCAGACGGCACTCAGAAACGTGAGGTAGAAATATGCGCAAGTTAATTTTATGTATGATCATGGTCCTGGGGTGGCTGACTACCTCCATGGCTCATGCTGTCACGGTGACCTTCAACGGTACTCCCTATTCCGTGGATTCCTTTACCATAACCTATGATAACGGCGGAGCCGAGATTGTTACTAATGGGGACGGCAGCGGCGGGCCAACCTCTCCACCTACAGACCCAGAGGAACCGCCACCGCTACCGCCGCCGCCACCGCCACCGCCACCACCACCGCCCTCAGGAACCGGCAGTTGCGTTGAGTCAGCATCTCAGGTGTGTGCTGGCACCATTGACTGGGCTTCGCCGGGCGGTCGCTTACGGACTGCGGTACCGGGTACTACCACAACGGTGTCTTGGGTGTTTACGACTACAGGGAACCCGTCCTATTCGGGTGACATCAATGTTTCCGAAACGACCGGATTCGAGATGGTCAATCGCCGTATGTGGATTTCCACCGAACCGGGCGGTCTGGCGCTCCCTTCATCCCGGTGCAGCACAGAAGGAGTTAGTGGGCGCAAGATCAATTGGGCCCAGCAGGCCAATTTCCTGCGCTGTTCCCTGCAGCCCAATAGCACTTACTTCCTCAACGTAAAAAATCTCAGTGGTTGTTCCTCGGCCCAGAGTTGCGGCCTGTATCGCAACATCGGCACCAGCGGTAACCCCTGAGGTCGCCCGATAAATTTCCCGGCGTCGGAAACGACGCCGGGTTTTTTTTGTCTTATCTGCACAGTGAGTCATTGCTGTCCAAGGATTTATTTAAACAAGAGTTCTGATTATGTTGCGAGTGATTGTTCTTGCCGTGCTTTGCTGTGGCAGTGCGGGCCTGGTCCAGGCGGAGGAAACATCGGGTATTGCCCTCAAACGCGGGCAGATAGAAATCAGCGCGGATGACCTGCGCTACTACGCAAAGGACAGAGTGCCCCCGGCGCGTCGCGACGAGTTTTTCCGGCGCGATGAAGCTGTCACGCAACTGGCGGACAGTCTGGTTTCGATTCGCGCATTGGCGGCGGAAGCGGTGGAATCCGGGGTGGTGGACACGGACCTTATCGAGTGGCAGCTGGCCCTGCATCGTGAACGCCTGATGATGGAGCAGTACCTGGATGCTCTGGTGGCCAGCCAGACTGCGAGTATCGACTGGGAATCCACAGCACAAGATGTCTACACGGCCGAAGCAGACGCGTTCCAGCAGCCCGAGCGCGTGCGCGCAGCGCACATCCTGATAAAGACCGAGGAACGCACCGAGGAAGAGGCGCTTGCGCTGGCGGAAGAAGTCCTGCAGAAGCTCAAGTCTGGCGAGGACTTCAAGATGCTGGCCCTGAAGTACTCCGAGGACCCGTCGGCGAAAACCAACCTCGGTTCCGTGGGGGTCTTCGCCCGCGGGCAGATGGTGCCGGAGTTCGAGCAGGCTGCTTTTGCCCTGCGCAAATCTGGCGAGTTGGCAGGCCCGGTAAAAACAGAGTTTGGCTACCACATCATAAAGCTGGATGAGTACCTACCCGCACGGAAGCAGTCATTTGACGAAGTGAAGGCGGAGATCATCAGCAAACTGCAGTCGGAGATTCCCGCCAATATTCGTCAGAACAAGCTGATCGAGATACGCTCGGCTGAACCAGTGGAATTTGATGAAGATGTGATGCAGGATTTGCTGCAGGAATTCCGGAAGGATAGCGCCAACTAGAATCAGGTCCAGAGCGAAGGCTCGGCACAGGTGCAATGATGGCTGGAGGTGATTCTTTCGAAGCCGCAGTCGTCGTTGTGCAGGCTGCGGATAGCGAGAATATCATCCTGTCAGTGCCCAGCCGGGTGCTGTTGTATCAGTTTGTGTCAGAGCCGTTGCCCGGTGGTGTCTCCTGCAGGATGGTCGCGGAGACACCGGATACAGTAAGCTTTGAGGTAGAAGCTGCCTGTGGTGGACTGGAGGGCGGGTTTCGCCTGCATGCGCTGAACCGCTTCCTGGCGCGAGAGCTGGTGCGCTTGCGGCCACAGGCTGTATTGCTGCGGGGCCTTGAGGGCTGCGTGCTGGATCTCGTTCGGGTAGCCAGCTTCTTTCGGGTGCCCGTCCTGCTGGAGGTGAAAGGGAAGTGGGATATAGAGCCCTCACCCTGGCTGTTGGACTGCATGGGTCGGGTAACCGCTCTGGTGCATCAGGAATCGCTGCCCCCGGCCATGGCGCAAATGGCGCCGCAGGCTCGTCAGCTTCAACACGGCGATCTCAATACAGTGCTTCAGGAATGGCGCGCAAGCGCCGCTGCACGCACCGACGTGTCCTTCGATTATTCCCTTTACGAATTTCTGCTGCGGGACCCGCCTCTGTTGATGCGGATGCAGGCGCCTCATGCCCAGCTGTTCCCCGGCTGCCGCCGGGTACTGGACATCGGCTGTGGTGCGGGCCTGTTCCTGCAGTTGCTCGGAGAGGCCGGCATCCCTGCCACGGGTGTCGAGCGCAATCCGGTGATTGCCGAGTACGGTCGCGGCATGGGCCTGGATATCATTACTGCCGATGCGCTGGAGTTTCTTGAGGGGGAGGATGCCCGCTTTGACGGTATTTATTGCTCACACTTTGTCGAGCACCTTCCCGTCGATGGGGTGGAACGCCTGCTACGGGGAATTGCCGGGGCGCTGCTGCCAGGCGGCGTAGCGGTGCTGGTCTTTCCCGATCCCGAGTCGATCCGCTCGCAATTGTTGGGGTTCTGGCGCGACCCGGAACACGTGCGCTTTTACCACCCTGAACTGGTTGAGACTCTGGCCATGTTGTTCGGGCTGGAGCTGGAGTGGAGTAGTTACGATGCGCAGCCCCACGAGGTGGGGCCGTTTGCGCTGGAGCCGCAGGCGCTGCCCGGTGCAGGGGCGCAGCCGCTAGCGCCGGCCGCGTCATCGGTAGCGGTGCAGGGCTGGTGGTCCCGGGCAATGACGAGTCTGGGTCTTGTGCCCCGGTCGCGGGTGGCGGCACTGGAGGGGCGCCTGGCGGACATGGAGAGCCTGCTGACCCGTGTCATGCAGGACAACAGCCAGGCTGTGGCAGCACTGGATGAACGCACGCGGCAGCTGTGGGCGGTCAACCGCACCTGGGCCTGGCAGGATAACGCGGTACTGAAATTGCGCAAGCGTCCGTTGCCCGAGGCTGAAAACCCATGACCCGCGAAGGTGCGCTGGTGCCAGGTCCCGTGGCTGTGGTTATCCCGGTGTACCGCGATCTCGTCGCCACCCAGCGTTGCCTGGCGTCGGTACTGGCCCACACCAGTACGGAGCAGGCCCGTATCATCCTGATTGACGACGCCTCGCCGGAACCGGAGTTGGCGGCCTGGTGTGATGAGCAGGCCGCGACGGATCGTGTGGAACTGCTGCGCAATGGCAGCAACCTGGGCTTCGTGGCGTCCGTCAATCGCGGCATGCGCCACGCTGCGGATGCCGATGTGGTGTTGCTCAACAGCGACACGGAAGTGCCACCCGGCTGGCTGCCGCGCTTGCAGCGCTGTGCGGCGGGTAACGGTCGCGTCGCCACGGTCACTCCCTTTTCCAACAATGCGACCATCTGCTCCTATCCCCTGTTCTGCCAGTCATCCGGCTTGCCCGAGGGGCTGACCCTGGGGCAGCTGGACGCCCTGTTCGCGCGAGCCAATCCGGAGCAGAGTTGCGAACTGCCGACAGCGGTGGGCTTTTGCGTCTACATTCCGCGGGCGGCCCTGGATGCCCTGGGACTGTTTGACGAGGAGGCCTTCGGGCGCGGCTACGGCGAGGAGAATGATTTCTCCCGCCGTGCCGCGGCGGCGGGCTGGAGCAATCTGCTTTGCGCGGACCTGTTTGTCTACCATCAGGGGGGGGCCAGTTTCGGCGACGACAGCCGCGAGCTGATGGCTGCGGGCAATACACAGCTATTGGCACGCTTCCCCGACTACGCGGACACCATAGCGGGGTTTGTGGCGGAGGATCCCCTGCGCGAGTTTCGCCAGCGCGTTGATGAGTTGAGGCTGGCACTGCCGGGTCAGGCCGCTTTGCTGGGCGCGGAGTGGCGGCTGGAGCGCGAACGCCTGCAGACCCAGGCCGTGCAGCGCCACGAGCTGGAGCTGCTGTGCCGCAACCTCGGCGTGGAGATTGAGCAGTTGCGTCAGGGGATCGGCCAGCTGGAGCAGCGTTGCCGCGACTACGAGCAGCGCTGCGAGCATTACGATGCCCGCTGCCTGGAATACCAGCAATATCTGGATGAAGCCCGACAGCAGGCGGCGCTCACGGATGCGGCACTGACACGGTTACAGGACGACTATCGCGACAGCCTGCAGGCGCGGGAGCAGCTGGCGGCAGACCTGGCTCAGGCCAATGACACCCTGCAACAGATCTACAACAGCCGCGTCTGGCGCTACAGCAGCTGGCTGCGGCAATGGTTCGGGAGCAAGGGATAGGGGAGGAGGCAGCAGGCTGCTGCCTACCACCCGGGCCGGGCGATGCGATAATGCCGGGTTCAGTTACCGGCGGACTCTGCTGCGGCGCACGACCAGGGTCATCAGCCCGCCCAGCAGCAGCAATGACCACCAGGTGGATGACGGTACTGCGTTGGTCTCAAGCGAGGGGCGCAGGGCCACGCCGGCCAGGTATACCCCACCGGTGAGGATATTCAGGTTGCCCGGGTCCACCACCGCGATGGTGAGTTCGCCGCTGGCGTCGGCCCGGCCGGTCACCGCATAGTTGGCAAGATTGACGCCGGATGCCCCCACCTGGCCGTTGACCACGAGCTCCCGGTGCGCGCCGACCTGCAGGAAGCTTGCGCCCCCGCTGATGCTCACCGTCTGCTCGAATGCCGGGCCCGGGTCTCCGAGGATGTCCCTCGCACCAAAAACCCAGATATCGTAGCGGGCGTTGGGCTCCAGACCGGTAAAGGACAGGTCCACCCGGTCCTCGAAGGTAAATACGGAGCCGCTGAGATTGGCGAGGCTGGTGCTGTGCGCCGGTATTGTGGGCGCCAGGAGACTGACGTTAAAATTGTCGATGCCGACGCCGGATACGCTGATGCCGATGGGGGTCGGGTTGCCGGCTTCATCGACCAGGCCGGGGAATGTGCCGGCGCCCGTGATCAGGTTCCAGTTGCCCGGTGTCGGTGATGCCGGCGGGCCAAAATCAACCCCGACAATGTTGGCGCTGGCCTGCATGCCAAAACCGGCAACAAACAGCAGGCACGACGCGCGCAAGAGGCGTTTCAGTCCACGGTTCATGTTGCCCTCGGCCCACGTATGATTAAGACCGGCAATTATCCCGCGAAGCGTCACTGGAAACAAGAGCCGCGGGATCGCTCGATCAGTGCCCGCCGCGTACAGAGGTGGTAAACTGCCGCTCCTCCGCGCGTTCAAGCCGTACAGTCGCACCTGATTATCGCCAATCGGGGGTGCCCGGAAAGGATAATTGGGAAGCAATGACTTCGAGTGTTCACGTATTCACCAGCATCACCGCCAACTACCTGCCCAAGGCGCGTGTGCTCGCGGGCTCGCTCAAGGCGGTAGCGCCGGCGGCGAGCTTCCATCTGCTGCTCTCCGACGACCTGCCGGCGGGTTTCGACCTGGCTGAGGAACCATTTGATTCGGTGATCACTGCGGAACAGCTGCCGCTGGCCAACAAATCCGGCTGGTTTTTCTCGCACACCGTGGTGGAGCTCTGCACCGCGGTCAAGGGCCTGGGCTTCGAGTACATTTTCGACCATTTCGGTGCCGACAAGGTGTTCTTCTTCGACCCGGACATGGTCATCTTCGATCGCTTCGATGAACTGGTGGCGGCCCTGGACAACTGCAGCATCCTCCTCACCCCGCACCAGACGGAGCCCGAGACCGAGGACGAGGCGATCATGGACAATGAGATGGCCAGTCTCATTTTCGGCGTGTTCAACCTGGGCTTTCTCGGCGTCCGCAATGACGCGGAGGGGCGCCGCTTTTCTGCCTGGTGGCGCGATCGGCTGCTGCGCTATTGTCACGACGACCGGCCGCGGGGCCTGTTTACCGACCAGAAGTGGGTCAACCTGGCGCCCTGTTTTTTCGACCGCATTCGCGTCCTGCGTTCACCCGCATTCAATGTCGCCACCTGGAACATCAGCCAGCGCCGCGCCTCCGGCTCCATCGCCGGGGGCATCACGATCAATGGCGAACCGCTGGGCTTCTACCACTTCTCCGGCTTCGACAGCGGTGCCCAGGAGATCATGCTGCACAAGTACGGCGCCGACAGTCCGGTGCTGTTTGACTTGCGCAACTGGTACCTGGACGCCTGCGAGCAGCAGGGACAGGCCGCTCTCGGCACCCTGCCTTCGCGCTATGCGCACTACGCCGATGGTACTCCCATCACCCTGCCGGAGCGGGTGCTGTACCGGCAGCGGGCTGACCTGCAGGCTGCATTCCCGGACCCTTTTGCCAGCGACAGCGAGGGTGGTTACAGGGCCTGGTATCTGGCCAATGCGCCGGCGCTGACAGAGGCCGACAGCACGGTCAGGCTGGATCCCGCGGGCCCGCTGGCGGACCTGCTCAACGATATCGGCTATTGTTTCGCTGCACGCTCGGCGCTGGTGGCAAATCCACTGAAGCGGGCGCTGTTGCGCGTTGCGGAATGGCTGCTGCGGGCTGTGGCGCGGGTAGCTGGCTGATGCAGGTACTGATCGTGCAGATGGGCAAGGTGGCCTCGACCGCCATCGCCGAAGCCTTGCGGCGTGACGACATCGAGGTGCTGCAGGCGCATATCGCCTCGCCGGAACGGCTGCAGGAGCAACTCAGGACCATGACGGGTCCGGTAGTTTCCGACGAGGTCGCCAACCGCATGTACCAGGACTACCTGCAGGAGCTGCGGGTGACGTTCCTGCTGGCTCGGCAGCGGGTGGCTGGCGCTGGCAGCGGGCAGCCAACCCGGATCATTTCCCTGACCCGGGACCCCCTGAGCTGGTACTGGTCCCATTTCGCCCAGAACTATGATCACTACCAGACGCTGCTGCAGAAGTTTTTCCGCTTTCACTATCCGCAGCAAGCCGGCTTTGATCCCGGTGCGGTATTTGCCGAGGTCCAGGACAGGATGTTCTCGGTACTGGAGCAGACGACTGCGCCGCTGGACGAGGCCGACGCCCTGATGCAGTTGATGGCGGAAGCCGATGCGCTGGACCCGACGGGCGTGGTCTTCAGCCAGTTGAACCGCTTTCTGGTGCCTTTGCGCTGGTTTGATGAGGATTTCCTGCCCGGCACCGGGCTCGATGTCTATGACTTCAGCTTCGACCGCGAAGCGGGCACCACGCTCATCGAGTCCGGCGGTTTCTCCCTGCTGCTGTTGCGCTATGAGAATCTGCCGGAACTGGCGCCCGGGATTGCCGGGTTTGTCGGCATTGAAGAACTCAGGCTGGAACGGGCCAACATCAGCGAGGACAAGCATATACCCTTCAGTATCAAGACGATGCAGAGACAGGGTCAGTCCATGATTCCGGCGCCGCTGGCAGAACGAATCTACGCGACCCGGTACGCCAGGCACTTTGGCTACAGTTTCGATGCATCCTGGCGCAGCCTGGAACAGACGGCAGCTGACACTGTGGAAGGCCCAGCGGGGACGCCGGCGCTGGATGATGTCGCGGCCAGGTAACAGCATGAACCCCCTGCCGCTCTGCGTGGTCGCCTTTAGCGGGGAAGCGCAGGAGCTGGCGCGGGCGCTGGAGGTCTTGCCCCGGGGGCCGCAGTGGCAAGCCACGGTCCTCTGCAGCGCCGACCCCGAGCTGGAGCAGCTGGCGGCCGCGGCGGGGGTGCGCTGTCTGCCATCCCTGCCGGCTGCCAACAGTCCGGAGCGCTACTGGTGTCTGGTCAGCAGTGCCCTGCGCGGTACTGTTGAACGCTGCATCGTGTTGCGGGCGGGCAGTGTGCCCGCCAGTGGCTGGTATCGGCGCTTCCCGGCGCGGGAAGCCGATCTGGCCGCCGTGTTTCCGCTTGCGGTCAGGCACCCGCAAACCGCGGTGTTTGCCAGCCCCGGGCACAGCCCTTCACTCTCGGCCGAGGATATCGATCGCTGGCTGAATGTGTATGCGCCGGGCGCGACCTTCGACATCCCGTTCTTCGCCGGTGAATCGGCGCTGATTGAGGTCGAGCGACTGGCTGCTGCCACCGCGGACGATGACACTGCGCTGGCGGAGCGTGTGCGTGAATACGGCGGGCTGATCCTGGCCACGGACAATGTATTTGTCGATGACCGGGAGGGATCACCGCAGTCGCTGCCCGCAACGACGTTCCCCGCCTGGCAGACGGCGATAACCCGGCGCCATCCGCTGACCGGCCTGCGCCACGCCCTCACCGAACTCTCCTCCCGCGGCGAAGTGCCCCCGGCGACGGTGCCACAGGTTCAGTCCGCAAGGCTGCATATCAGTCACAGCTGGGGCGGCGGCCTGGGGCGCTGGGTCGAGGATTTTGTCGCCGCTGATACCGGGCACCGCAGTTTCGTGTTGCGCCCCATTGGCGATCTGACCGCTTTCGGCCAGACCCTCGCCCTGTACAGTGAGCGCAACCTGACCGTCCCGATCCGCACCTGGACCCTGGCCGAGCCCATCCTCTCCACCGCCATCGCCCACCACGAGTATCGCCAGCTCGTCGCCAGTGTCCTGGATGAGTTCGCGATTGAATCCGTGATCGTGTCATCCCTGATCGGGCACGCGCTCGACATCCTCCGGCTGCAGCTGCCGGTGATCGTGGTGTGCCACGATTTCTATCCCTTCTGTCCGCCGATCCTGGCCACCTGGGAGACACCCTGCTCGCAGTGCGACGCCGCGCGCTTGCGGGACTGCCTGCAGAACAACCCCGGGCATCGCTTCTTCCAGTACGAACAGGCCCCGCACTGGCTGGCCTTGCGCGCTGCCTTCACCCGCACGGTGGTGCAGAGGAACATTGCCCTGGTCGCGCCCAGCGCCTCGGTCGCGGCGCGCATGCACAGCCTTGTCCCGGAGTTGCGCGAGGAGGCGATCGAGGTGATTGCCCACGGGCTGCCACAGTCGGTGCTCGAGAGCCTGGCGCCGGTTGCGCCGGCACCAGCTCCGCAGCGGAAATTGCGTATCGTGGTACTCGGCAGTCTCGAGGTCCACAAGGGCGCCAGTCTGCTGCAGGCAGTCATCGAGCCCCTGGCGCAATGTGCCACGTTGGTGCTGGTGGGTAGCGGCGAAGGCGGCAGCGCCTTTGCCGGCATGTCCCATGTGGAGATCCGCGGCGGTTACGCGCGCGAGGAGCTGGGCGCGCTGCTGGCGGCGGCGCGGCCGGATATAGGCCTGCTGATGTCGGTCGTGCCGGAGACTTTCAGCTATACCCTGAGTGAATTGCACGCTGCCGGTGTACCGGTCGCTGCCACCGCTGTGGGCGCCTTTGCCGACAGGATCCGTCACGGTGACAACGGCTGGCTGTATGAGCCCGATGCGGACGCACTGCTGGAACTGCTGCGGTCGCTGGCGGGGAACCCGGCCGAGATCGTGCGCGTGCGGGCGACGGTAGCGGCCGCGAGGCCGCGCACCGCCGCCGAGATGGTTGCCGACTATGACCGGCTGCTGTCGCCAGCAGACGGGTTCCTGCCGCGGCCCCTGGACCCTGACGCCGCGCAGGCGGGAACCGGCAGTCCCAATATCAACATCAATCCCGAAGCCCCGTTTCCCGATGTGTTTCGCGAATTCTGGGACTATGCGCGGAGGAAAGTGCATAACACCGAGAAACTGCCTCGCGGGGTAACCCGCCTGCTGCTGTGGCTGATGAAGGTACTGTACCGATGAGGAATGTCGTTGTGCTGGGCATGCACCGCTCGGGCACGTCAATGGTCGCCCATCAGTTGCATGCCTTTGGCCTGGAGGCGGGCTCCGAAGCGGAGTTGCTGGCGCCGCGGGAGGACAATCCCGCGGGCTTCTGGGAGCGACGGGATGTAGTCGCACTGAATGACGAGATTCTCGGCGCCGCAGGTGGGTCCTGGTTCATGCCGCCGGCCAGGGAGCAACTGGCGCCCGCGGACTATCGCGAGCAGATAGCCGGGATTGTTGCCACTCTGCCGAAGGCTGGCTGGCTGTTGAAGGATCCGCGCCTGCTGCTGACCTGGCCTGCCTGGCAGCCGCAGCTGCAGGGAGCGCTGCGGGTGCTTGTCTATCGCGGCCCCTGTGCGGTGGCGGTATCTCTCCACCGGCGCAATGGCTTTCCCCTCGCGCTGGGCCTGGCACTGTGGGAGTACTACAACCGGCTGGCGCTGGGCCTGGTCGCCGGGTCCGATATGGTGGCTTTGAGCTACGAGACCTTCGTCCGGGATCCCGATGCGGAGACCGAAAGGCTGTTCGAGCAACTCGTGCAGCGGGGTGCCAGTGGCTTGTCCCGGCCCGGTCGCAGTGTGTTCGAACCCGGGCTGGAGCGCAGCGGATCAGCCGCCGCTGCCCTGGCCCGGGCCCGGGCCCTGCTGACCCCGGCACAAGAGGCACTGGACGAGACCCTGGTCGCTGTTTGCGCCAAGTCCGGCCCGGCGCCCAATCCCATGCCGGCCGATGACCAGTTGCTGGCGAGAATCCACGATATTGCTGGCGCCATGCACGAGCTTGCCACCGTGCGTGAAACTGCCCTGCAGCGCGATGAATGGCAGCAGAAGTTCGACACCTGCAGCGGCCAGGTTCGACGCGAGCAGGAGAGGGCGCGGGAACTGCTGGCCGAGCGGGACGCCGTGGCTGCAGAGCGCGATAGCGCCACATTCCAACTCGAAGCGACAACAGCGGAGCTTGCCGCAACAAGGGAGGAATCCGCCCGGTTGCTTGACGCGACGACAGCAGCGTTGGCCGAAGCGAGAGCCGAGTCCGCGCGTCTGCTCGATATTATTACCGGCATTCACACACGCCTGCTGCGCTATGAGCTTTCTGTCATTGGCAGGTTGCAGCGGGCCCTGCGCAGGGTTTACGCCATTCTGCGTTTGCGTGCTTCTGCGCCGGGGGCCTACGAGGACGTGCTGGAGGATGCCAGCAAGCACTTTTCGCTGCATCACCTGCAGCTGCCCGGCAAGGTGCCAGGCAAGCTGTCCCAGCTCATTGCGGTGTGCCGCTACATTGTCAAGCACCCGGCATCCTCCTTTCGCGGTATAAGCATCTTCCGGTTACAGCGCGCGCTGCAGGTCATGATCAGGTCGACCCCGGCGGATTTTAGTGTCTGGGTACAAAGCCGGTTCCCCGAGATCGTGCACCCCGGGGACGACGGTGTACCATCTGAGCTGGCCCCGGCGCTGGATACCCTGGAGCTTGAGTTCCCCGCGGTCAGCGCGCCGCTGGTATCGATCATCGTGCCGGTCTACAACAGCTACCGCATGACCGTGCACTGTCTGGCATCGATTCTGGAACACACCCGGGATGTGAGTTATGAAGTCATCCTGGCAGATGATCATTCCACCGATGCCACCGTCAGCATTGCGCAGCGGATACGGAATATCCGTATTGTCAGGAGCCGACAAAACCAGGGTTTTCTGCTCAATTGCAACGGTGCCGCGGCATCGGCATCCGGCCGCTATCTGGTATTCCTGAACAACGATACCGCGGTCTGCAAGGGCTGGCTGCAGCCCATGCTGACTCTGCTGCAACAGCGTCCGGACGCCGGCGTGGTCGGCCCCAGGCTGTTGTTTCCCGATGGCAAGCTGCAGGAGGCGGGCGGTATCGTCTGGCGCGATGGCTCGGGATGGAACTACGGCCGCTGTGATGACCCGCGCAAGCCGGAATACGAGTACGTCAAGGAAGTGGACTACGTGTCCGGCGCCTGCCTGATGCTTCCGAGGACGCTGTGGTCACAGCTCGGCGGTTTCGATACCCGTTTTGCGCCCGCATACTACGAGGACACGGACCTCTGCTTCTCGGTGCGCGAGGCTGGCTACAAGGTGCTGTATCAGCCACAGTCCTCGGTATTTCACTACGAAGGCGTCAGCAACGGCACCGATCCCGGCAAGGGGGTCAAGCGGTTTCAGGCCAGGAACCGCGACAGATTCTGTGCCAAGTGGCAGGCGGTGCTGGAGCGTGAGCACTTTGCCAATGCCGAGCACGTGTTTCTCGCCAGGGATCGATCGCGTTCGCGCAACTGCATTCTGGTGATTGATCACTATGTGCCGCACTATGACAAGGACGCCGGCTCGCGCTCGACCTTGATGTATATCCGGCGCATGGTCGACATGGGCTTCAAGGTCGTGTTCCTCGGCGCCAATTTCTTCCCCCACCAGCCCTATACCCAGGTGTTGCAGGAGATGGGCGTGGAGGTGCTCGTGGGAGAACACAGCGCCCGTTATCTGGATCGCTGGCTGCACGACAATGCGCGCTATATTCACAGGATTTTCCTGCACCGGCCGCACGTGGCGGAACAATTCCTGCCGCACATCTACAAGATGCGCCCGCGGCCGAAAATTGTCTTCTTCGGCCATGATCTGCACTATCTCCGCGTTGAGCGAGAACAGGAACTGCGCGCTGAAGCGTCGCTGAAAAGTGCGGCGATGAGCTGGAAAGCGCGGGAGTTTGCGGTCTTTGAAAAGGTGGATGTCATTTATTATCCATCCTCGTTTGAAGTGCAGGCGCTGCGTGCCGAAAGCCCGGACCTGAATGTTCGCGCCATACCGCTGTACATCTTCGATGATATTGCCGTGCCCGCGTACGATCCGCTGCAGCGACAGGACATTCTGTTCGTCGCCGGTTTCAATCACCCACCCAACGTGGATGGCCTGTGCTGGTTTGCCGAGGAAGTGATGCCGCTGCTGGCAGGCCAGTTTCCGGGTTTTCACCTTCATGTCGCTGGGTCCAATCCCACGGAGGCCGTTTTGGCCTTGCAGTCCAAGCAGGTCACGGTGCACGGCTACATTTCCGACCAGGAGCTGGCGGCACTGTATCGCACCGTGGGGTGCAGCGTGGTGCCGCTTCGCTATGGTGCCGGCGTCAAGGGCAAGGTACTCGAAGCGATCCAGCACGGGGTGCCCCTGGTGACCACCAGTATTGGTGCCGAGGGAATCCCCGGCGCTGCCGATATCATGTTTGTTGCCGACAGCGCCGGGGCATTTGCCGATGCCATTGCCGAGGTGCTGGCGGCCGGCGCCAGTGTGCACGAAAAACTCGATCGCTACGGTTCCTGGCTGCGACAGAACTTCGGCCGGGAGCAAGCCGAGAAGATCATTCTGGAAGATTTCGGCCCGGTTGCGTCCGGCTTTGCCGTCGCCCCCGACAACGGGGGCCGGAAGTGAGAAATATCATTCTGCACGGCCACATTTTCAAGAATGCCGGGACCTCCCTGGACTGGTCCCTGGCCAGGAGTTTCGGCGATGCCTTTCTGGACCATCGCGACGACCAGGCCATGCGCCGCCACGGCGGGCGACACCTCGCGGAGGTGCTCGCGGACAATCGCGATCTGATGGCGCTGTCCAGTCACCACTTGCCGCGGGACGTACCGGCACTGCCTGGCGTGCGCCTGCACTGTATCTACCTGCTGCGACACCCGCTGCTGCGAATCCGCTCCGTGTATGACTTCGAACGCGAACAGCAGGCGGATACCCTCGGCGCCAGGGCGGCCAAGCGAATGTCGTTCCCCGAGTACGTTGCCTGGCGCATGGAGCCAGACACGCCGCCGACCATCCGCAATTTCCAGACCTTCTATCTTTCGAAAAAGAAGCCCTCGCGCGCCCGCCCGGCCCGTATCCTGCCCCTGTTTTTTGATGCCCTGGTATTCGCCCAGTCACTGCCGGTGGTCGGCATTGTCGAGCTGTACGACCAGAGCATGGTCTTGCTGGAAGAAAAGCTGCGCCCCCATCTGCCAACCCTGGACCTGGCCTACATTCCCCAGAATGTGTCTGGCAATCCGGTGGCCGCGGTCGATGAGGGGCAGCGCGTGGCCCTGATTCTGCAAGAGCTGGGTGACCTCGGCAAAACGGTGATTGACAACAACAGCCATGATCTGGCGCTGTACCAGGCGGCGCTGGAAACCCTGACCGTCGCCACCGGCAGGGTGCCCGATTTTGCCGGCAAGCTGGCCGACTTCCGCGAGCGCTGCCAGATGTTGCGGGGGAAGCGAAGGTGAGCGCACAGCCCGCCCGCGTGGTCGCGATTCTGGGCATGCATCGCAGTGGTACCAGCTGCCTCACTGGCTCCCTGCAGGAGGCGGGCCTGGACCTGGGTGATTGTCATACCTGGAATCCATACAATCTCAAGGGCAATCGCGAGAATCAGGCTTTTGTCGATTTGCATGACAGTATTCTGGCGGCCAACGGCGGTGCCTGGGATGCCCCTCCCGGCACCTGCGTCTGGCGGCAATCCCATCGCCAGGTCGCGCGAGATCTGCTGGCCTCCCACGCCCACCTGCCGATCCTGGGATTCAAGGATCCCCGGGCCCTGCTGTTGCTCGATGGCTGGAGAGAGCTGCTGCCGGACCTGGAGTGTGTCGGCATATTCCGCCACCCCGATGCTGTCGCCCTGTCGCTGCACAATCGCAGCCGGATGCCCAGGGAGCAGGCCCTGCTGCTCTGGTATGCCTACAACCGCATTCTCTACCGGGAGCAGCGTCGCCAGCGCTTCCCCCTGCTGTGCTTTGATGAAGCGGAGGCGCAGTTCACGGTCAAGGTCGACAAGGTGATCGACATCCTGCAACTGCAACCGCCGGCCGAACCGCAGCGCTTCTATGACAACGAACTCAGGAATTATTCCGCGGCTGGCAACGGGCGCCTGCCGTGGCGAGTGCGCTGGCTCTACCACCGTCTGCGGCGCGCAAGTCTGTGAGCGGTTTCCAGTCACTGGCGCGTATGGTCCGGCGTCTGCGGCGCTCTCCGCCCGGGCGGCCGCAGCTGAGCCTGGTGTTGATTGTCTATGACATGCCGGAGCAGGCCGCCAACACCATCCGCTCCCTGCTGCCCGGCTACCAGCGCGAGGTCAGCGGCAGCGACTACGAACTGATCGTGGTCGAGAACGCCTCGGCCAGCACCCTCAGCCCCGACTTCCTGCAGGATCTGCCCGCGAACGTGCACTATCACCTGCGGCAGAATCCGGAACCCAGCCCGGCGCAGGCGATCAATTACGGCGCCAGCCAGGCGCGCGGGGACGCGGTGTGCATCATGATTGACGGCGCCCGAATGGTCACCCCGGGCATTGTCGGTAACCTGCTGGCGGCCCACCGCGGCTTTCCTGCGGCGGTAGTCTCGATTCCCGGGTATCACCTCGGCCGCGAGCTGCAACAGACGGCAGTGGGCAGCGGCTATGACCGCGACACCGAGCGCGACTTGCTGGCCTCCATTGCCTGGCCCGGGGACGGCTATCGATTGTTTGATATTGCCTGCTTCAGCGGCTCCTGCAGCCCCGGGTTTTTCCTGCCCAACAGCGAGAGCAATTGCATCAGCGTGCCGCTGGCGGTGTGGCATGCACTGGGCGGCTTCGATCCGCGGTTCGATCTGCCCGGCGGCGGGCTCATCAATCTCGATTTCTACAAGCGCGCCTGCGAGCTTCCCGAAGTGCAGCATGTTATTGTTCCGGGCGAAGGTACCTTTCATCAGTTCCATGGTGGCGTGACCACCGGGGGTGTGAGCCAGGAAATGCGAGCTGACTATATCGAACGCAGCCGCAGCCAGTATCGAACGCTCAGGGGTGCGGACTTCAGCAGCCCCCGGACCAGGCCCGTGTACCTGGGCGCAATTCCGGTACAGGCGCAAAAGTTTGTACACTACTCTGCGGCCCGCGCACTGCGCAGCCGGGGTGAGGCCCCCTTGCCCGACAGCACAGCCTGAGGAGGCCATGTGACCAGTACACTTTATTTCCCGCCCTCATTACAGCGTTTCGAGCCCCGGCGCATGGTGTTCAGTACCTGGGTCGATCACCTGCCCTTTGCCTACGATCTCGTTACCGCGATCCGGCCGCAGGTGGTGGTTGAGCTGGGGGTCTACAACGGGTTGTCGTTCTTCACTTTCTGCCAGGCGATGGTGGAGAACGATATCGATGGTGTCGCCTACGGGATTGACTGCTGGGAAGGGGATGAACACACCGAAGCCTACGACGACAGCATCTTCAAGGACGTCCAGCACCACGCCCGCGAGCATTACCGGGGTATTACCTACCTGCTGCGGATGTACTTCAATGAGGCGCTGCGGCACTTTGAGCCCGACAGCATTGACCTGTTGCACATTGATGGCCTGCATACCTACGAGGCGGTCAAGGAGGACTTCGACAACTGGTATCCCAGGGTCAAACCCGGTGGCATCATCCTGTTTCACGATGTCATGGCGCGGATCAAGGACTTTGGCGCCTGGAAGTTTTTTGCCGAGCTGGAAGAAGAGCATGAGGAAATCTTCCGTTTCAATCACGGCTTTGGCCTCGGTGTGCTGCGCAAACCCGGCGGCAATCCCCCGCACACGGAGCTGACCGAACTGCTGTTCTCACGCGATCCGGAGACCGAAAAACGACTGCGACAGCTGTACTCCCACGCCGCGCATTTTCTGGAGGCGCGGCGGCAGGCAAGGCGGTTCAAGCCCAAGACCCATGCCGAGGCTGACAAGGGTGGTCAGGGCAAGCAGGCGGGTGAGGGCTAGCGGATCGTGGGCGGGTCGGCGACAGCAAGCTTGAGGGAGGCTGAGGCCCTGCTGGAGCAGGGCCAGTGGCAGGGCGCCCTGGAGCTGTTGCAGGCCGGCAATCGTGAGCGGCCATTGGCCAGCCTGCAGCAGCGGATCATGGATCTGCGCATTCGCGCGGGCAGGGAGCGGCCGCAAAACCCGCCGGCAACCGCTCTGGCAGCGGTACATGAGTCGCCCAGGCTGGGCAGCGGAGAGATCCCCGAAATCCCGGTTGCCGAACTGAGTGCCCAGCGACTGTATGATGCGATCCACGGCAGCGGGGCCGCCATTGTCCGCGGCCTGCTGGCGCCAGAGCGCGCAGCCGACTTGCGTGCGCTGATCGACCGGGTTGCGGCGGCGCGCCGCCAGCCCGATCTTGCACCGCCCTGCGAGGAAGCCGCCGCCTGGTATGTGCGTTCCGACGAAGTCAGGGGCGCCCCCGCGCAATTCTTTGCCAGCCCCGACGAACCGGTTTCCGAGAGCAGTTCCGTCTGGGTGGCGGACTCCCCCCGGGTCGCCTGCGAATTGCTGGATGTGTATGCTTCCCTGGGACTGCCGGAGCTGCTGCAGACCTACTTTGGCGAACCGGCTCGCCTGTCGGTAAAGAAATGGGTGCTGCGCAAGATTGCTCCCAAGCCAGAGGGCGATGCCGGCTGGCACCAGGACGGGCGTTTCCTGGGCGAGGACATCCAGACAGTGAACCTGTGGCTGGCGCTGAGCGATTGCGGCGGCTCGGCCCCGGCGCCAGGGATGGACCTGGTGATCGACGGGCGCCGGGAGATACATCCTACCGGCACCGACGGTGCCTGGTTCGACTGGACGGTGGGGCCCGAGCGCGTGGCGCGGGTTGCTTCCAGCTGCGGCATTACCCAGCCCCGGTTTGCCGCCGGCGATGCCCTGTTCTTCGACCACTTCAATCTGCATCGCACGGCCTTCGAGCCGCACCACACCGCTGTTCGCTATGCGATTGAATCCTGGTTCTTTGCGGCGTCGAGTGCACCACTGAAGCAGCAGCCCATATTGCTGTAGCTGTCCCTGCCCAGCCCCGGAATCCATGCGCATGAAATTATCGGTTATTGTCATTGCCTACAACATGCAGCGCGAGCTTCCGCGCACACTGCAGGCGCTGGCGCGCAGCTACCAGACTGCCGCGGCGGATCTGGATTACGAAATCATCGTGGTCGACAACGGCTCTCCGCAGCCACTGCAATTGGGCGAGAGTGCGGCAGTGGAATTGCCGCTGAGGCTGTTGCGGATTGACGATGCCCGGGTCTCGCCGGCGCAGGCGCTGAACCACGCGGTGGCAGCGGCGACGGGGGAGCTGGTCTGCCTGATGGTGGATGGTGCACATTTGCTGACGCCCGGGGTGTTCGAGTGGGCGCTACGCGGATTCGCGGCATTCTGCTGCCCGGTGATCGCGGTACGTTACTTCTACCTCGGAGCGGGCGAGCAACCGGAGACAGTGCTGCGCGGCTATGATCAGCAGGCCGAGGACGCGCTGCTGGCGCGGATCAACTGGCCGGAGGAGGGGTACCGCCTGTTCGAGATCGGCACGCCGCTGGCGGGAGGTGCCAACCGCATCACCTGGTTCAACCGCATGTTCGAGTCCAACTGCCTGTTCATGACCCGGGCCCACTACCAGGCGATGGGCGGCTGCGATGAACGCTTCGACCTGCCCGGGGGCGGTTTTCTGAATCTGGACCTGTTCAAGCGCGCCGCCGATGCGGAGGGCGCCGAACTGGTGCAGCTGGTGGGCGAGGGCAGTTTCCACCAGGTCCACGGCGGTACCACCACCAACAGTGATACCGACGCCCGCGAGGCACGCCTGGCGTCCTACCGGGAGCAGTACCGCGAGCTGCGGGGCCACGACCGGCTGCTGAGCGACAAGCCGCTGAATTTCCTCGGGCACCTGCCCACCCAGGCGTCGAAAATCCACCTCCGTAATCGCCAGTCCTGATCAGCTGGCACACGCTGAAGAAGTTGCGGCTGCTGCCGTACATCTGGTGCCGCCTACTGGTGGCGCCAGAGCGGGGGTACCGGTCGTGCCAGTACCTGCCGCAGCTCGGCGACGTTGTCCCGCAGCAGCTGTCGGTAACTGGGGTCTTCCGCCAGGTTTGTCGTCTCGCCCGGGTCCTGTTCCAGGTTGTAGAGAATGTGCACGTCGGCGATGGAGTGCCAGATGTGCTTGAACGCGCCCCGGCGCAGCATGGGTGTGCCTTCCATGGTGCCGCAGAAAACCGCTCTGTCCTCTTCGGCCTTGCCTCCCGCCAGTACCGGGGCCAGGGTCGCTGATTCCATGTCGGCACAGGGCAGGGGAATGCCCGCCCGGTCGAGTACCGTGGCGACATAATCGAAATTCTGTACCGGCGCACTGACTCTGCGCCCTCCCGCGACACCGGTACCCGCAAAAAAGAGCGGCACGCGTGCCAGGTCGTCGAAGGGCAGCCAGGGAATCTTGCCGAGAAAGCCGCGGTGGCCGCCGAAGTCGCCGTGGTCGGACAGGAAAACGACCAGCGTGGTCTCCAGGTCGATCTGCGCCAGCAGCTGGCCGATGGCATCGTCAACATGCTTGATTCCAGCCCGGATGGCCGCCAGTACTCTGCGCAGGTGCTCCTCACTGTGCTCGTCGACACGCACAGGACTGAAGAAGGTTCCCGGGGGCTTGGGTTCGGTGATCTCGGAGAAGGGCCAGGGCAAGCCGCAGTTGCTCTCCATCCCGGCGTCGGGAAGTTGCTGCTGGTCCGGCCGGAACATCGAGGCATAGGGTTCCGGCGGGCTGTAGGGGGTGTGGGGGTCGGTATAGGAGACCACCGCGAACCAGGGTGTATCCCCGGTATCAGCTTCGGCACAGAAGGATGTCGCGTGGCGGGTAATCCACTGCGTTGGGTGGTACTCGGCATCATAGGGAAAGACCCTGGGAATGCCCGGGCGCACAAAGCGCAGGTCCTCACGCCCGGTGGCGACAATCCAGCGGCGGTAGTCATCCTGCTCGCTGGCGTCGTAGCCCGCCGGCAGGTGTTCGCAGGTCTGCATGACATCGAAGCCGTGTTGCGACCTGATCGGTGCAAAATGCATTTTGCCAAACAGCCCGGTGCGGTATCCCGCATCGCGCAGTGCGTGAGCCACGGTCCAGTAGCCTTCCCGCAGTGCCTTGCCGCTCGAGGTCTGCGCCCGGGGTCGCCAGCCGCCGGTGGGTACCCGGTGCGGCAGCAGCCCGGTCATCAGCGAAGAGCGGGCGGGGATGCAGGCGGTATCGCTGCTGTAGGCGTGATCGAAGATCACCCCGTCCGCTGCCAGCCGGTCCAGATTGGGTGTGTCCGAGAGGCCATTGCGGCGACTGTATCCCAGCGAGTCGTAGCGCTGCTGGTCGGTCATCAACAGCAGGATATTGGGACGCTTGTTCATCGTGGGAGTCGTCGCTTCATGCGCAGGAAGGGCTTTTCGACCAGATTGTAGCTGGCCCAGGACAGCAGCAAGGACACCAGCAGCGCGGTGGCGCCAACGCCGTACAGCCACCAGGAACTGTGTAGTTGATCCACACCGTGTTGCTCCCGCAGGGGATAGATCAGGTAGAACAGCACGGGTACGTGAATGAGATAGAAAGAGTAGGACAGCTTGCCGCAGATGGCCAGGCCCGGATTGACCAGCAGACGCGCTCCAGGCAGGCGGCACAGTAGCAGGCACAGCATTATCACTGCCCACAGTGCCGCTTCCCAGGTGTGGTGCAGGTGCCACCGCAGTTCCGCCTGCAGGTCTCCCATTGTGGCAACCTGCGTCAGTACCTGATGCTGTAGCAACAGGGCGGTTAGCAGTAATAGCAGGCCGCCATAGCGCCAGACGGTTGCCTGCCGGGTTACCTGTCCCCAGCGTCTGGCGAGCAGGTAGACAGCTGCTGCCGCGATGCCCAGCAGAAATGCCGGCAGGCGGGCGAACACGGATTTGGTGAGAAAGAATGTGCTGCCCGCCACATCCGGGTTCGCCCGCAGTACCAACGTGAGATAGGCCCAGGCCCAGGCCAGCAGCAGCGCGACACAAAGCCAGCGCCCGCGGCGGCCGCTGATCCAGAGCGACATTATCAGCGGCAGCAGCAGGTAGAACTGTACCTCGGTGACCAGCGTCCACCAGACAACACTGTAGGGAAAGGCGCTGAAGCCGACAAACTGGAATACCGCCGCCTGGGCAACGGTGCCGGTATTGCCAGTGGCAAGCCAGGTCACCGCGAGGGCGACGTAGTACAGGGGCAGAATGCGCATGGCACGAGCCTTCAAATACTGCGCCACCGAGGGCCTGCGCTGTCCGGGTTCCAGCCAGTACCGCAGCCAGGGCAGTGACAACAGGAAGCCACTGAGGACAAAAAACAGGGTGACGCCGGTATTGCCGGCGGCGATGAATGCGACTCCGGGCACTGATTGATCCGGCCACTGCAGGCCGCTGATGCCCCAGGCATGAAACAGGAACACCAGCATGATCGCCAGGCCCCGCAGGCACTCCAGTTCATGCAGGTACCTGCCCGGGTCGCGCACTCCCTCGGTGAGGTCCAGGGTCGGAGTCAGAATGGTCGCTGCTGGCGTCACGAGCTGGCGCGGCCGCTCCCTGGATTGGCCTCCGGCTGCCAGCGCTGCCGCAGCAGGTCTACCCGGCCATCGCTGGAAACGTTTATACCCTCGACGGTCAGGCGTTGGCGCTGCTGTTTACCGGCAGTAGTGGCTGCAGGGAGGGAAAGTCGCCCCCTGCTGTTGATGACCCGGTGCCAGGGTATGCGGGTCTCCTCTGGCAGTTGCCGCAGCGCGCGCCCAACCCGTCGTGCCGCCCGGCCGAGGCCGGCCTGGCGCGCGACATCGCCGTAGGTGGCAACCCGGCCAGCGGGAATCAGTGCGACGACCTGCCAGATGCGATGGTTGATATCGGGTTCCTGCGGGGTCACGGTGGTGCCGCACTCACTGTCCTGGATGAGGCGCATGGTGAAAGTTTTCCGCACACTTGGCAAGCCGTGCGCTGGTATTTCACCACTCCGGCATGCTTACTTTGGCAGCGCGCCCATGCTTTGCTTTTTTCCACTTCCTGGGCGAGACTTGGCGGCATCAGAATATCCGGTGCCCGGTGATGAATCCATGCCTGCCAATGCTGGTGTCCAATGATCTGCTGGGTGATCCGGCAGCCTTGCGGGCGCGCATGGATGAAGAGGGTTATCTGTTCCTGCGCGGAATCATGCCGGCGGCTACGCTGGTACAGTTGCTGGAGGAGGTGACCGGGATTCTGCATCGTATCGGCTGGATTCGCGGCGGTGCCGCCAGGCTGGCGGCGGAATCCCTGGTGCTGCCCTGCAGGGAGGGTGAGCCCCGCTATTTCGAAGCTCTGGACCGGATTCAGCAGCTTGAGAGTTTCCACGCCGTGGCGCACGAGCCGGCGCTAGTCGCGGTGATGGAGATGCTGCTCGGCAAGGGCGCCTTCCCCCATCCACTGGGGGTGATGCGGCTGGTGTTTCCCGACAACCCCGAGGTCACCACGCCGCCGCACCAGGATTATCGCAATAACCAGGGCACACCGCGGCTTACCGCCGCCTGGATCCCGCTGGCGGATTGTCCACTGGAACTGGGGCCACTGGCGGTGCTGCCGGGCTCCCATCGGTCGGGTCTGCTGCCGCTGGACTTTCACCTCGGCCCCGGCAACCGTCAGGCGGTGTTGCCCGCGCAGGGCCACGGGTCCTGGGTTACGGCGGACTTCAGGGCCGGTGATGTGCTGCTGTTTCCCTCGCTGACGGTACACAAGGCCCTGCCCAACCAGCACCCTTCGCGCATGCGCCTGTCGGTCGATTTTCGCTACCAGCCGGAGGGAGAGGCGCTGACGGAACAGAGCCTGCAACCACACTTCGGCCGTCAGGACTGGGCGCAGATCTATCGCCACTGGTCGTCGCAGCGGCTGCAGTATTACTGGCGGCAGAAGCGCTACACCGTGGTGCCCTGGGATGAGTCCCTGCACGCCTTGCCCCCGGAGCACTGGGATGCGGCCCTGCGCGAGGACATGATTTACGAGCGCGCGCGCAGACGCCGTTTTCAGGCGCGCCAGCGCGTCATTGCCCCGCCATCAGGGGAAGCACGGCTGGATGACTCACCAGGCTAGCGGCACCTGGTTGTGCGGTGCACTGTGGCGCCCGAAGAACCAGGTTTCGATGGCGTAGCGCGGGCGCTCGAACTGTTGCCGATACTGGGTCCGATGCAGGAAGAAGTGGTCGAAGAACAGTGCGTCACCTGGCTCGAAAACCGGGCTGATGGGCGGTGTGTCCAGGAATCGTTGCTGCACCTGCTCCGGGTTGACCGACCAGTCAAACATGGCGCCCTCGGCGGTCACGATTTCCGTGAGACGCAGGGGTACGACATCCATGCCCGGGGCACCCGTATTGCCACCGCAACGGGTCAGGGGAATCCACAGGTTGAGGCTGCTGATGTCTGTTCCCATGAAGGCACCGTCCTGGTGCCAGCCTGCTTCGTGAACCGGCAGCTGTGTTTTCCGCAGCACCCATTTCTTGACCGAGAGACAGGCCTCCTGCCCCAGGTAGTCCTCGACCAGCGGTCTCAGGTCCAGCGCCTGGTAGAGGTCTAGCAGCGCCTCGGCGACGCTGGGTGCCTCGGCACACATGGCCGAACCGGTATCCCGATGGAAGGCACGCGACAGGCTGAGTTCGGTACCTTTCATGACATCCTGCAGAATGTCGGGAGGATCGTAGTAGCAGGAGCGCTGCTGCTCCCGGGCCGACTCCCCGGTTCGGGCACAGGCCTCGGTCACCTCGTCGATCGCGGTGCGCAGTGCCGGTATCACCCCAGCGGGCAACAGCTTGCGGACAATCAGGCCTCCATGCGAGCTGATTCCTGCCTTCAGGGCGGCAGTATCCAGGTCGGAGGCATGAATTTCCGGCAAGCCGGCAGCCCTCTGCGCGGTGGCATTGGGCGGGGGTTCAATGGATCCGGGCCTCTCCGGGGCGAAGTCCAGAAAGCGACCGTCGGCAATGCGCCGACTGAGCCGGGACTGGTCCTCAAGCCGGTCCCGGGCGGGGATATCAGGACTATCCATTGGGTTCATATGCATGTTGTGCGGGTATCCCTCGCGATCCGGCAGCTTGCCGGTGGCTCTATAAGTGTCCAATAGGCAATGGTCAGGGTTTTACTTGCCGCTGGCAAGCCTGTGGCGCTCTCCGCGCAAGCATCGCCTCACGGGTGAAATCGTTGCTCCTCCGGCGGGATACGGGTGCCGATGCCCATTGCAATCGTTCCAGGCGCCCGCATACTGAGCCTACCGGAGGTTCATTATGCGCTTCATCATTATCCTGTTGCCCTGGCTGGAGCTGTTTACCCTCATCCAGCTGGGTGTGGAAACCAGCGCCCTCACTGCCCTGGGCTATGTTCTGCTCACTGCGGTGCTGGGCATGTGGCTGCTGCGGCGCCAGGGTCAGGGCATGTTTCAGCGCCTGCGCGAGGCCCAGCAGGGGGCCGTGCTGGGTCCGCAACTGCTGCTGGACGACATGGCCGTGGGGCTGGCGGGGCTGCTGCTGATGGTGCCGGGCATGATTTCGGATTTTGCCGCCCTGGTGGTGCTGATCGGGCCCCTGCGACGCAAATTGCAGCGCTGGTTTGGCGGCCCCCAGCCGCAGCCGTACAGGCCCGAGCGCGATCCTGCCGATCCCACCACCCTGGAAGGCGAGTACCGTCGGCTGGACGATTGAAGTTCTTTGGCACTCTTTTGCCAAGAGTGCCAAAAAAGCCCTTGAAAACCATTTTGTCGCCCCAATATCCCGAGCAAGCCCCAAAGGGGTCTGCCCGTGCGGGCCTGTATAACACTGTAACCAGGAGAATTTGATCAATGAAAATCCGTCCGCTGTACGATCGTGTAGTCGTTCGTCGCAAGGAAGAAGAAGAAACCACCGCTGGTGGCATCCTTCTGCCCGGTTCCGCCAAGGAAAAGCCGAATCAGGGTGAAGTGATCGCGGTTGGCGAAGGCAAGGTGCTGGACAACGGCGAAGTGCGCCCCCTGGCTGTCAAGGTCGGTGACCGCATTGTCTTCGGCCAGTACGCCGGCAGCAACACCATTGAGGTCGATGGCGAGAAGCTGATCATCATGGGTGAGAGCGAAATCTTTGCCATCGTCGAGTAAGACGCTCCAGTAACCTCGTAACCTCTTGAATATTAAGGATTTAGATCATGGCTGCTAAAGAAGTGATTTTTGGTGACGAAGCTCGTCAGCGCATGCTGAAAGGCATCAACGTGCTGGCAGACGCTGTCAAGGCAACCCTGGGGCCCAGGGGCCGCAATGCAATTATCGACAAATCATTCGGTGCTCCCACCGTGACCAAGGACGGCGTGTCCGTGGCCAAGGAAATCGAACTGAAAGACAAGTTCGAGAACATGGGCGCACAGATGGTGAAGGAAGTCGCCTCCCAGGCGTCCGACCAGGCCGGTGACGGCACCACCACCGCCACCGTACTGGCGCAGGGGATTGTCAACGAAGGCCTGAAGGCCGTCGCCGCCGGCATGAACCCGATGGACCTGAAGCGCGGCATCGACAAGGCCATTGCCGCCGCTGTTGCCAAGATCCAGGAAGCTTCCATTCCCTGTGAAGACGGCAAGGCGATCGCCCAGGTGGGCACCATCTCCGCCAACAGCGACCACGCCATCGGCGAGATCATTGCCGACGCCATGGCCAAGGTGGGCAAGGAAGGCGTGATCACGGTTGAAGAAGGTTCCGGCCTGGAGAACGAGCTGGACGTGGTAGAGGGCATGCAGTTTGACCGCGGCTATCTCTCTCCCTACTTCATCAACAACCAGGAGAACATGAACGCCGACCAGGAGTCCCCCTATATCCTGCTGGTGGACAAGAAAATCTCCAACATCCGCGAAATGCTGCCGCTGCTGGAGCAGGTTGCCAAGTCCTCCCGTCCGCTGGTCATCATTGCCGAAGACGTTGAAGGCGAGGCGCTGGCGACCCTGGTGGTCAACAACATGCGCGGTATCGTCAAGGTTGCCGCCTGCAAGGCGCCGGGCTTCGGCGACCGTCGCAAGGCGATGCTGCAGGATATCGCGGTGCTGACCGGTGCCACGGTCATCTCCGAGGAAGTGGGCATGGATCTCGAGTCCGCCACCCTGGAGCACCTGGGCAGCGCCAAGCGCGTGACCATGGACAAGGACAACACCACCATCATTGACGGTGCCGGTGAGGCCTCTGCCATTGAAGCCCGGGTCAAGGAAGTGCGCGTCCAGATCGAGAACACGTCCTCTGACTACGATCGTGAAAAACTGCAGGAGCGCGTGGCCAAGCTGGCTGGCGGTGTCGCAGTGATCAAGGTTGGCGCAGCCACCGAGATGGAAATGAAAGAGAAGAAGGCCCGCGTCGAAGACGCCCTGCACGCGACCCGTGCGGCGGTGGAAGAAGGCGTGGTTGCCGGTGGCGGCGTAGCACTGATCCGCGCGGTCGATGCCATTCGCGGCCTGACCGGTGACAACCAGGACCAGAACGCCGGTATCGCCGCGGCACTGCGTGCCATGGAGAACCCGCTGCGCCAGATCGTCGCCAACGCCGGCGGCGAAGCGTCCGTGGTTCTGGACAAGGTTCGCCAGGGCAAGGGCAACTACGGCTATAACGCCTCTACTGGCGAATATGGCGACATGATCGAGCTGGGTATTCTTGACCCCGCCAAGGTCACCCGCACCGCGCTGCAGGCAGCCGGTTCCGTTGCCGCATTGATGATCACCACCCAGGTGATGATCGCCGATGCGCCGGAAGACAGTGCTTCCGGTGGTGGCGGCATGCCCGACATGGGCGGCATGGGTGGCATGGGCGGCATGGGCGGCATGATGTAAGCCGGCCTCCATCCAGGTCCCTGAAACCCCGCCTCGTGCGGGGTTTTTTTTGCCGTGAAAGTGTACAATCAGGACGGGGTATAACGACAACAAGGAGATCCACATGTCTGCTTTCATTATCGAGTTCATCTTCCGCTGGGCCCACGTCCTGTTCGGCATCACCTGGATAGGGATGCTTTACTACTTCAACTTCGTACAGACCGAGTACTTCAAGGAAGCCGAGGCGGGTGCCAAGGCCGACGCGATGAAGAAGCTGGCGCCGCGGGCGCTGTGGTGGTTCCGCTGGGGCGCCATGTTCACCTTCCTCACCGGCCTGGTGCTGCTGATGTCGGTTCGCGCCTTCAGCAATTTTGAGTCCAGCGCGGTGATCTGGGTCGGTTCCCTGGCCGGCATCCTGATGTTCCTCAACGTCTGGCTGATCATCTGGCCGAAGCAGAAGATCGTGCTGGGACTGGCCGAGGGTGATGGTCCTGCGGCGGCGGCCAAGGCGGGTCTGGCTTCGCGTACCAACACCCTGTTCTCCGGGCCGATGCTTTTTTGCATGCTGGGTGCCAAGCATGCCCCGTTTATCGAGGCCAGCACCACCGGCCTGATTGCCTGCGCGGTACTGCTGCTGGCACTGGAAGCCAATGCCCTGTTCGGCAAGCTGGGCCCGATGGCCAAGGTGGTCGGCGTTATCCACATGAGCATCCTGCTCACCGGCGTGATCTGGGCCCTGCTGGCGTTTCTGTAACGCCCGAACCGTATCGGTGGGAGCCCGCTCCGCGGGCCGATCGGTGGGAGCCCGCTCCGCGGGCGATCGGTGGGAGCCCGCTCTGCGGGCGATCGCTCGCTGAGCGAGCTCCTACTCTGGCCGCTGCGCGGCCATTCACCTTGGCCGCGGGCGAAAGCATCGCGCGGGGACCGCGCTCCCACAGCATCGCGCGGGGAGTGCGCTCCTTTGTATTTCAGCGTATGCCGATTTCAGCGGACTGCACTGGTGCGCTCCCGCATGTATAATGCGGTCTCCATTTTTCTCCCCAGCGGTTGACCATGGCTCAGGACGATCTCGACCACATGCCCCCCATCGTGCCCTCCCGCGAAACCGGGCAGCACTATGACGCCCCCAAGTCCCGCGGCAGCAAGCCCGACAAGCTTCGCGGCGGTCAGCGCCCGCCTGCGGGAGCCGGCAATGGCGGCGGTGGCGGTGGTGGCGCGGGCCTGCTGGCGCGGCTGTTTATCGCCGTGGCCCTGGTGGTGGCGGCCGTCGCCTGTGCCTGGGCGTTCCAGTTGCAGCAGCAGCTGGAGCAGGGCAACGCCCAGATGGAGCGCTATGCCAAGCGGATCAGCGACCTGGAAGCCCGCTTGTCGGATACCGACGAGGGCCTGAGCCAGAACACGGAAGCGATGGCGGTCAGGATCAAGGAGCTCTATTCGGAGGTGGACAAGCTGTGGGCATCTGCCTGGCGGCGCAACAAGGCGGCTATCGAAGAGCTGGAGAAGACCAGCGCCAGCCAGGTGCGCAAGGTGGCGGCTGCGGAGAAAACCATCGCCGCCAACGAAACCCAGCTCAAGAGCGCGGCCAGCGATATCGCCCGCCTGAAGAGCGTTGCCGGGGACCTGGAGCGGCTGATGGCCAGTGCCCGGGCCAACCAGACCGAGGTGGAGCGGGTGGCGGACAATCTCAACCGCATCAACGTGGAACTGACCAGGTTGAGCAAGCGGGTGGGGGACAACGAGGAGTGGGTGAACTCCATTAATGCCTTCCGCGCCCAGATCAACCGCACCATCAGCGAACTGCAGACCTCGGTGCGAAACCTGCAGTCCGCGCCCTGACGCCAGACCAACCAAGGACTCCTGCCATGACTGTTATCCGCCAGGATGATTTTATCGACAGCGTCGCCGACGCCCTGCAATTCATTTCCTACTACCATCCACTGGATTTCGTGCAGGCGGTGCACGAGGCCTGGCAGCTGGAGCAGAACCCGGCGGCCAAGGACGCCATGGCCCAGATCCTGATCAACTCGCGCATGTGTGCCCAGGGCCATCGTCCCATCTGCCAGGATACCGGCATTGTCACCGTGTTCCTGAAAATCGGCATGGACGTGCGCTGGGACTCGACCCTGTCCGTCACCGACATGGTCAATGAGGGCGTGCGCCGCGCCTACCTGCACCCGGACAACGTGTTGCGCGCCTCCATTCTCGCGGATCCAGCCGGGGCCCGCCGCAATACCAAGGACAATACCCCGGCGGTGATCCACATGGAGGTGGTGCCCGGCGACACGGTGGATGTGCAGGTGGCGGCCAAGGGTGGCGGTTCCGAGAACAAGTCCAAGCTGGCCATGCTCAACCCCTCCGACAGCATCGTCGACTGGGTGGTGAAGACCGTGCCCACCATGGGCGCCGGCTGGTGTCCGCCGGGCATGCTGGGTATCGGCATTGGCGGCACTGCGGAGAAAGCCGCGGTGATGGCCAAGGAAGCCCTGATGGACCCCATCGACATCCACGAGCTGCGCCAGCGCGGACCCGCCAACCGCGCGGAGGAGCTGCGGCTGGAGATCATGGACGCGGTCAACCGGCTCGGTATCGGCGCCCAGGGCCTGGGCGGCCTGACCACGGTGCTGGATGTGAAGATCAGGGATTTCCCGACCCACGCGGCCTCCCTGCCGGTGGCGATGATCCCCAACTGCGCCGCCACTCGCCACGCGCACTTTGTCCTCGACGGTTCCGGCCCCGCTCTGCAGACGCCGCCGAACCTGGACGACTGGCCGGACATCACCTGGGAAGTGGGCGAGCAGGTGCGCCGGGTCAATCTCGACACGGTCACCCCGGAAGAAGCCGCCCAGTGGCAGCCCGGCGACACCCTGCTGCTGTCGGGCAAGATGCTGACCGGCCGCGACGCCGCGCACAAGAAGATGAAAGAGCTGATCGAGAGCGGCGAGGGTCTGCCCCCGGCGGTGGACCTCAAGGGCCGCTTCATCTACTACGTGGGCCCGGTGGATCCGGTGCGCGACGAGGTGATGGGCCCGGCGGGCCCCACTACCGCCACCCGCATGGACAAGTTCACCGACTTCATTCTCGAGCACACCGGCCTGCTGGGCATGATCGGCAAGGCCGAGCGCGGTCCCGTGGGGATCGAGGCCATCAAGAAGCACCAGGCGGTGTACCTGATGGCAGTCGGCGGGGCGGCTTATCTCGTCTCCAAGGCCATCACCTCCGCCCGGGTGGTCGCCTTCCCGGAGCTGGGCATGGAGGCGATCTACGAGTTCGAGGTGAAGGACATGCCGGTGAGCGTGGCGGTGGATGCCCGCGGCGTCTCCGTGCACGAGCAGGGCCCGAAGATCTGGAAGGCGAAGATCGAAGAACAGGCCCTCGAGCTCATCTGAGCGCATGGCCTCTCCCAGCTTCTACTGGCACGACTATGAAACCTTCGGGACGGACCCCTCGCGGGATCGCCCGGTACAGTTCGCGGGGCTGCGCACTGACGCCGAGCTGAACGTGATCGGCGAGCCGTTGGTGATTTACGCCCGCCCCGCGGATGATTTCCTGCCCCACCCCCAGGCCTGCCTGGTCACCGGCATCAGTCCGCAGCTGGCGCTGCAGAGGGGGGTGCCCGAGTGCGAATTCATCGCCCGCATTCACGCCGAGCTGGCCCGGCCCGGCACCTGTGGCGTCGGTTACAACTCCCTGCGCTTCGACGACGAATTCACCCGTTTCACCCTGTACCGCAATTTTTTCGATCCCTATGCCCGCGAATGGCAGCACGGCAACTCGCGCTGGGACCTGATCGACCTGCTGCGCACGGCCTGGGCCCTGCGTCCGGAAGGTATCGAGTGGCCCCTGCGCGAGGACGGCCATGTCAGCTTCAGGCTGGAGGAGCTTACCGCGGCCAACGGGATCGCCCACACCGCCGCCCACGACGCCCTGTCAGACGTCGAAGCCACCATAGCCATGGCACGTCTGGTACGGGAGCGGCAGCCGCGGCTGTACGACTATGTCCTCGGCAGCCGCGACAAGCGCACGGTGCAGGCGCAGCTGGACATTGCCGCGATGAAGCCGGTGCTGCACATTTCCGGGATGTTTGGCGCCGAGCGCTTCAATACCGCGCTGATAGTGCCGCTGGCGATGCACCCGGACAACCGCAACGAGGTGATCTGCTTCGATCTCAGTGCCGATCCGGCACCGTTGCAGGAATTGTCTGCCGAGGCCTTGCGCGAACTGCTGTTTGCGCGCCGCGAGGAGCTCGAACCGGGCCAGGAGCGCCCGGGCATAAAGACCGTGCACAGCAACCGCTGCCCCGTCCTGGTGCCGGCAAAAATGGCCAACCCGGCCCTTGCCGCCCGCATCGGCCTCGACGGAGAGCGCTGCCGCCGGCACCTGGCCCGGCTGCGGCAGTGGCGCGAGCGGGACGGCAGCGCCATGACGGCGAAATTGCAGGCCGTTTATCAGGGCCGCAGCTTCCCCCCGGTTACCGACCCCGATCGCATGCTCTACAGCGGTGGCTTTTTCTCCGACCAGGATCGCCGCACCATGGATGCGGTCCGTGCCGCGGCGCCGGAGACGCTGGCAGGGCAGAGCTTCGCCTTCGAGGATGCGCGCCTGCCGGAGATGCTGTTTCGCTATCGCGCGCGCAATTATCCCGCCACCCTGACAGCTTCCGAACAGGCCCAGTGGGACGAGTTCCGTTTCCAGCGCATTACCGAACCGGACGCGGGCGCCAGCATTTGTCTCGAGGAGTACCTGGCCCTGGTCGAGGCCCTGTTGCAGGAAGAGCGGCCCGAATCCCAGCGCCAGCTGCTGCAGGATCTGCTGGATTACAGCGACACGCTGCTGGCCTGAAGGGGAATCGTCCGGGCCCATGGGCAAGCCCGCCGGCCTGCCCGTATAATGGCCGCACATCAATACGGGGGAGTTCGATCGCGTGCAGTTTGCCGGTAGCCATATCCTGTCCATCGCCCAGTTTGAACGTCCCGATGTCGAACAGCTGTTCGCCGTGGCAGACCGGATGCAGCCCTATGCCCACCGGCGTCGCGCTACCAAGGTGCTGGACGGCGCCATTCTCGGGGCCATGTTCTTCGAGCCCAGCACCCGCACCCGGGTCAGTTTTGGCAGCGCCTTCAACCTGCTGGGCGGGGAGGTGCGCGAGACCACGGGCTTCGAGATGTCGGCCATCGCCAAGGGCGAGTCCCTGTACGATACCGCGCGGGTGCTGAGCGGCTACTCCGACATTATTGTCATGCGCCATCCCCAGGAGGGGTCGGTGGCGGAGTTTGCCGCGGCCAGCCGGGTGCCCGTGTTGAACGGCGGCGACGGCAGCAACGAGCACCCCACCCAGGCACTGCTGGATCTTTATACCATCAAGAAGGAGCTTGCCGGCCGTGGTCGCGGCATCGACCAGCTGCGTATCGCCATGGTCGGTGATCTGCGCTTCGGCCGCACGGTGCACTCCCTGTGCAAGTTGCTGTGCCTGTTCGACGGCATCCAGGTGGTGCTGGTGTCGCCGGAGGAATTGCGGATGCCGCCGGCGATTGTCGAGCAACTGCGCACGGCGGGCCACCAGGTGCTGGAGTCGGAAGCGCTGGAGGCCAGCATCAGCAATGTGGATATCGTCTACTCCACGCGGATCCAGGAGGAGCGCTTCAGCTCGCAGCAGGAGGCAGACCTCTATCGCGGCCGCTTCCGCCTCAACCAGAGCATCTACACCGAGCACTGCGAACCCAACACCGTGATCATGCACCCGTTGCCGCGGGATTCCCGGGTCACTGCCCGGGAGCTGGATGACGACCTCAACGACAACCCCAATCTGGCGATCTTCCGCCAGACCGACAACGGGGTGCTGGTGCGCATGGCCCTGTTCGCCCTGGTGCTGGATGTGGCGGACCAGGTGGACAGCCATGCCCGCGACGTCAACTGGTACACGGGAGGGCGCTTCGATGTCCTTTGAGCTGACCTTCGCCAGCGACGCCGTGGAGGTGCTGGAAGACAGCATCGCCTTCAAGGGCTATTTCCGGATGCGGCGCCTCACGCTGCGGCACCGGCTGTTCGGCGGCGGCTGGAGCGAGCCGCTGACCCGGGAGGTATTCGAGCGCGGCGACGCCGTCGGGGTGCTGCCCTATGAGCCGGAAACCGACAGCGTGATCCTGATCGAGCAGTTCCGGCCCGGCGCCCTGCGCGATCCCGCGACGCCGTGGATGCTGGAACTGATCGCCGGCGTGGTCGAGGCCGGTGAAAGCGATGTCGAAGTCGCCCGGCGCGAGGCGGCGGAAGAGGCGGCCTGCGAGCTGGCGGAGCTGGTGCCCATCGCCAGTTACTACCCCAGTGCCGGCGCCTGCTCCGAGCATGTGCGCCTGTTTTGCGGGCGGGTCAGCAGCGCCGGTGTCGGTGCCGTGCACGGCGCTGCGGGAGAGGGCGAGGATATTCTCGTGCACCGCGTGCCCCGCCTCGAGGCCCTGGAACTGCTGGCGCAGGACCGGATTCCCAACGGTCATACCCTCGTGGCCCTGCAGTGGCTGCAGTTGCAGGGTGACATGTTGCGCCAGCGTTGGTGCCGCTGATGGCGGGCGCCGCCGACGCATGAATCCTTCCCTGTGAGTGCCGTCACGCCGGCAGGCAGCCCGCCGGAGCCCGCTGGTCCCGGCCTGCTGCGTTCCAGCGCCCTGGTGGGCAGCATGACCATGCTGTCGCGGGTGCTGGGGTTGTTGCGGGACGTGGTGATGGCGGCCGTCGTCGGTGCCAGCGCCAACGCCGACGCCTTTTTTGTCGCCTTCAAGATCCCCAATTTCCTGCGCCGCCTGTTTGCCGAGGGGGCCTTTGCCCAGGCCTTCGTGCCGGTGCTGGCGGACTACAAGGAGGACGGCAGCATTGCCGCGGTGCGCGCCCTGATCGACCGGGTGGCCGGGGTGCTCGGCGGCACCCTGCTGCTGGTCACTACCGTGGCCATCCTCGCGGCGCCCCTGGTAGCGGCCGTGTTTGCCCCGGGATTTGTCGGTGATACCTACAAGTTCGAGCTCACCGCGCAGATGATCCGCATTACCTTCCCCTATCTGCTGCTGATCTCCATGACCGGGTTCTGCGGCGCCATTCTCAACAGCTATGGCCGCTTCGCGGTGCCGGCCCTGACGCCGGTGTTCCTCAACCTGTCGCTGATTGCGGCGGCGCTGGTGGCGGCGCCCTGGTTCGAGGAGCCGGTGTTCGCCCTGGCCTGGGGGGTGGCGCTGGCGGGGGTGGTACAGCTGCTGTTCCAGCTGCCGTTCCTGTACCGGCTGGACCTGGTGCCGCGGCCGCGCTGGGATACCCGCCATCCGGGGGTGCGGCGGATTCTGAAGCTGATGATACCAGCCCTGTTCGGGGTCTCGGTGAGCCAGATCAACCTGTTGCTGGATACGGTGCTGGCCTCCTTCCTGCCCACCGGCAGCGTCTCCTGGCTGTACTATTCCGACCGTCTCATGGAGCTGCCCCTGGGCGTGTTTGGCGTCGCCATCGCCACCGTGATCCTCCCCAGCCTGTCGGCCCACCGGGCCGGCGCGCGCATGCGCCAGTTCAGCCTGACCCTGGACTGGGCAGTGCGCTCGGTACTGTTGATCGCCGTGCCCGCCGCGGTCGCGCTGATGGTACTGGCGGAGCCGATCCTGGTGACCCTGTTCCAGTACGGCAAGTTCCGGCCCGAGGATGTGGCCATGGCGGCCCTGAGCCTGCAGGCCTACAGCCTCGGCCTCGCGGCCTTCATGCTGATCAAGGTGCTGGCGCCCGGCTACTACGCGCGCCAGGATACCGCCACCCCGGTCAAGATCGGCATCATCTCCATGGTCGCCAACATGGTGCTCAACCTGGCGTTCGTGCTGCCGCTGCTGTATCTCTACAACACCGGTCATGTGGGGCTGGCGCTGGCGACCAGCGTCGCCGCCTACCTCAACGCCGGGCTGCTGTTGCGGGGCCTGCTGCGGGATGGCGTGTTCATCTTCCAGCCGGGCTGGGGCGCCTACGGCGGCCGCTTGCTGGCGGCTACCGCGGCCATGGTGGCCGCCGTGCTCTGGCTGTGTCCGCCCACGGCGACCTGGGTGGCCTGGAGCCTGCAGCAGCGGGTCTGGTGGCTGGCGCTGACCTGCGGTATCGGCGGGGTGGCCTACCTGGGAGTGCACGTTGCGCTGGGCACCCGTCTCAGCCACCTGCGGACGCCCGTGTCGCCTCCCTGAGAGCGCACTGCCATAGGCTATGGCGACACTTTTCGCTATACTCCTGCGTTTGCATTGGCGGGGTGTTTCCCACTACATGGAGCTCATTCGCGGCCTGCACAATCTGGGGCCCTCACATCGCCCCTGCGTGGCCACGATAGGCGCCTTTGATGGCGTCCATCTCGGCCATCAGGCCGTAATCCGGCAGCTGCAGGACAAGGCGGCGGAATTCGCCTTGCCGTCGACGGTGATCGTGTTCGAGCCCCTGCCGCGAGAGTACCTGGCGCCGCTGGATGCGCCGGCGCGGATCATGAGTTTCCGGGAAAAGTTCCTGGCGCTGGAGGACCTGGGGGTGGACCGCCTGTTGCGTATCCACTTCAATGAGGGCTTGCGCAGCACTTCGGCCCAGGCTTTCCTGGAGCGTATTTTTGTCCGTGGCCTGGGGGTGCGCTATATCGTGCTGGGAGATGACTTTCGCTTTGGCAACGACCGCGAAGGCGACATCAACTTCATCCAGCAACAGGGCCTGCGCTACGGCTATGCAGCCGGCTCCACCGAGACCTTTGAGCTGGAGGGGGAGCGCGTCAGCAGTACGCGCATACGCAAGGCGCTGGCGGAGGGCGACTTCACCCTGGCGGAGCGGCTGTTGAGTCGCCCCTACCGGATCAGTGGCAAGGTGGTCTACGGTCGCCAGCTGGGCCGTGAGCTGGGTTTCCCCACGGCCAACATGGAACTGCATCGCCTGCGCTCGCCGCTGTCGGGCGTGTATGCGGTGACGGTGAGCGGGGCGGGGCTGGAGAATGCCCCCGCGGTGGCCAACGTCGGCACCCGGCCCACGGTGAACGACAGCATACGGGCCAACCTGGAAGTACATGTGCTGGAGGGCAAGCCGCAGCTGTACGGCAAGCATCTGCAGGTGACTTTCCTGCACAAGCTGCGGGAAGAGAAAAAGTTTGACTCCGTGCCCGAGCTGCAGCAGCAGATTGCGCGCGATGTGGCCGATGCCCGCAGCTGGCTGGCGGCACATGGGAACGGCAGCGGCAGGGTCCGCGCCGGCTAACGTATTGACACGGGATTGAGAGTTGCATGAGTGAATACAAGGACACGCTGAACCTGCCGCAGACAGCGTTCCCGATGAAGGCCAGCCTGGCCCAGCGGGAACCACAGCGCCTGCAACAGTGGCAGGAGATGGACCTGTACGGGAAGATCCGTCGGGCCGCTGCCGGCCGTCCCAAATTCATCCTGCACGATGGCCCACCCTATGCCAACGGCGAGTTGCACGTCGGTCACGCAGTCAACAAGGTCCTGAAGGACATCATCGTGAAGTCGCGCAGCCTGGCGGGCTTTGACGCCCCGTACGTGCCGGGCTGGGACTGCCACGGCCTGCCCATCGAACTGAATGTGGAGAAAAAGGTGGGCAAGCCCGGGGGCAAGGTCACGCCCGCGGAATTTCGCCAGAAGTGCCGGGAGTATGCCGCCAGCCAGGTGGATGCCCAGCGCGAGGATTTCATGCGCATGGGCGTACTGGGCGACTGGACCAATCCCTACCTGACCATGAACTTCCGCTTCGAGGCGGATATCGTGCGCACCCTGTCCCGCATCATTGCCAACGGTCACCTGCACAAGGGTTTCAAGCCGGTGCACTGGTGCCTGGACTGCGGCTCCGCCCTGGCGGAGGCCGAGGTCGAGTACAAGGACAAGCATTCGCCGGCTATCGACGTGGCCTACGCGGCCCTGGATCCGGTGGCAGTGAATGCCGCCTGTGGCAGCGAGTATCCCGGCGAGATCGCGATACCGATCTGGACCACGACACCCTGGACCCTGCCCGCCAGCATGGCCGTCAGCCTGCACCCCGGGCTGGATTATGTCCTGCTCGCGGGCGAAGGCAGGGCGCTGCTGGTCGCGGAGGAGCTGGCGGCGGCCTGTGTCGAGCGCTTTGGCCTGCCGGGCATGACAGTGCTGGGACGTTGCAAGGGCGCGGCACTCGACCGGCAACTGCTGCAGCATCCCTTCCTCGACCGGCAGGTGCCGGTGGTGCTTGGCGAGCACGTGACCACCGAGGCCGGTACCGGTGCGGTGCACACCGCCCCGGCCCATGGCCAGGACGACTATGTGGTGGGGGAGCAATACGGCCTCGAGGTGTTCAATCCCGTAGGCGGCAACGGCGTTTTCCTGCCCGAAATCCCATATTTTGCCGGCCAGCATGTGATGAAGGCCAATGCCGCCATCGTGGATCTGCTGCGTGAGCGGGGTGTCCTCCTGCACCACGAGGACTATGAACATTCCTATCCCCACTGCTGGCGGCACAAAACCCCGATCATCTTCCGCGCTACCCCGCAGTGGTTCGTGAGCATGCAGCAGAACGGACTGTTGCAGGGCGCAAAGGCGGCGGTAGAGAAGGTGCAGTGGCTGCCCGAGTGGGGCAAGGCACGCATCGATGCCATGCTCGCCAGCCGTCCCGACTGGTGTATTTCCCGGCAGCGCACCTGGGGGGTGCCCATCGCCCTGTTCATCCACGCCGAGAGCGGCGCATTGCACCCGCGTACCGGCGAGCTCATGGAGCAGGTGGCGGCGCGCATCGAGGAGCGGGGCATCGACGCCTGGTTTGATCTCGAGCCCGGGGAATTGCTGGGGGACGAGGCCGCCGAGTACGAAAAGGTAACGGATACCCTTGATGTCTGGTTCGATTCCGGCGTGACCCACGCCTGTGTACTGCGCCAGAGGGAGGGTTTGCAGGCCCCTGCGGACCTCTACCTGGAAGGTTCCGACCAGCACCGCGGCTGGTTCCAGTCCTCCCTGCTGACCAGTATCGGCGCCTATGGCGAGGCTCCCTACAAGAGCGTGCTCACCCACGGCTTCACCGTGGACGGACAGGGTCGCAAGATGTCCAAGTCCCTGGGCAACATCATCCCCGCGAAAAAGGCGATGAACGACCTGGGAGCCGATATCCTGCGCCTGTGGGTGGCCGGGGCCGATTTTCGCGGCGAAGTGGCCGTGTCGGACGAGATTTTCAAGCGCACCGCCGACGCCTATCGCCGCATCCGCAATACCGCCCGCTTCCTGCTGGCCAATCTCAATGGCTTCGACCCGGCACAGCATGCCCTGCCGGCGGTGGAACTGCTGTCTCTCGATCGCTGGGCAATCGACCGCGCGGCGCGCCTGCAGGCGGAGATCGAGCAGGCCTACGAAGGCTACCAGTTTCACGTGATCTACCAGAAGCTGCACACCTTCTGCGCCCACGACCTGGGCGGTTTCTACCTGGACGTGATCAAGGATCGCCAGTACACCACCCGCGCCGACAGCCGCGCCCGGCGCTCGGCCCAGACCGCTCTCTACCACATTGCCGAGGCGCTGGTACGCTGGGTGGCGCCCATCCTCAGCTTCACCGCCGAGGAAATCTGGGAAAACCTGCCGGGCAGCCGGCCGGAGTCCGTGTTCCTGTGCCAGTGGTACGATCAGCTCACCACCCTTGCCGGCGACGAGGCGATGGGCCGGGATTACTGGCAGCAGGTGATGGCCGTGCGCGCCGCGGTCAATCGCGAGATCGAAGTGCAAAGGAGCGCTGGCCTGGTGCGCGGCTCCCTGGATACCAGTGTCACCCTGTTTGTCTCGCCGGAGCTGCAGAGCCTGCTGGAACAGCTGGCCGACGAGCTGCGCTTCGTGCTCATTACCTCCGCTGCGACCCTGCAGCCGCTGGCATCCGCGCCCGACGCCGCCGCGGCGACTGAACTCGCCGGCCTTCGCCTGCAGGTGAATGTGGCGCAGGAGGAGAAGTGCGAGCGCTGCTGGCACCGGCGCCCGGACGTGGGCAGCCACAGCGCCCACCCGACCCTGTGTGGTCGCTGTGTCGAGAACATCGACGGACCCGGGGAGCAGCGCCACTTTGCCTAGGACGCTACAGAGCGGCGCCTGGTATGCCCTGGCGCTGCTGATCATCGTGCTGGACCAGCTGGCCAAGGGTATGGCGGAACAGTACCTGGAGTACGGCCGCCCGCTGGTGCTGACCAGCTGGTTCAACCTGACCCTGCAGTACAACCCCGGTGCGGCCTTCAGCTTCCTCAGTGATGCAGGTGGCTGGCAGCGTTACTTCTTCAGCGCGATTGCAGTGGTGATCAGCGCCATCCTGGTAGTGTGGCTGTACCGGCTACCTGCGACCCAGCGCCTGCTGCCACTGTCTTTGGCCTTGATTCTTGGCGGTGCCATAGGCAACCTGTGGGACCGGGTAGTGCTGGGACATGTGGTGGACTTCATCTCGGTACATTACGGCGGCTACTTCTTCCCCGCCTTCAATATCGCAGACTCGGCCATCACCGTCGGCGCTGCACTGATGATTCTCGACAGCCTGCTGGCCTCGCGGCCGGACAGCAACGGAGGTAAATGACCCCTCGTGAGCAAGACACCGTGACCCTTGACGTACCCGTAAGCGAAGGCACCCGCGTCTTCCTGAACTTCTCTGTCAGCCTGGAGGACGGCTCCGAGGTGGACAGCAATTTTGGCGGCGAGCCGGTGAATTTCGTGGTTGGCGACGGCAGCCTGCTGCCCGGTTTCGAGCGACTGTTGTTTGGCATGGCCCCGGGCCAGCGGCAGATGTTCACGGTGCTGCCGGAGGACGCGTTCGGCCAGCCCAATGACAATAACGTCCAGGTCCTGGCGCGTGAGCATTTTGATGAGGATGCCGAGCTTGAAGTGGGCCTGGTATTTTCCTTTGCCGATGCCGCCGGTGGTGAACTGCCCGGCCTGATCGTGGCGTTCGACGAGGAAGAGGTGACTGTGGATTTCAACCACCCGCTGGCCGGGCGCACCATCCACTTCGACGTGCTGGTGCACCGGGTCGAGCCGGCGGAGCTGCACTGATGGACATCCGGCTGGCGAATCCCCGCGGTTTTTGCGCCGGAGTGGATCGCGCCATCGATATTGTCAATCGTGCCCTGGAGATTTTCGGGGCCCCGATCTATGTCCGTCACGAAGTGGTTCACAACAAGTTCGTGGTCGAGGACCTGCGCTCTCGCGGGGCGCTGTTTGTCGATGAGCTGGAAGAGGTTCCCGATGACTGCATTGTCATCTTCAGCGCCCACGGCGTTTCCCAGGCGGTGCGCAGGGAAGCGGGCCGGCGTGGACTGAAAGTGTTCGATGCCACCTGCCCGCTGGTGACCAAGGTGCATATCGAAGTATCGCGCTACAGCGACGATGGCAGCGAGTGCGTACTGATCGGTCACCGCGGCCACCCCGAGGTGGAGGGGACCATGGGGCAGTACGACCGCAGTGCCGGTGGCGAGATCTATCTGGTCGAGGATGAGGCACAGGCAGCCAGCCTGGTGGTGCGCAACCCGGAAAAGCTCTATTACGTCACCCAGACCACGCTCTCCGTGGACGACACGGCGCGGGTGATCGACGCCCTGCGCAGACGCTTTCCCCATATTCAGGGGCCGCGCAAGGACGACATCTGCTACGCCACCCAGAATCGCCAGGATGCAGTCAAGCAGCTGGCGGCCGAGTGCGATTTGGTGCTGGTGGTCGGTTCCCCCAACAGTTCCAATTCCAACCGCCTGCGGGAGCTTGCCGAGCGCATGGGGGCCGAGGCTCACCTGCTGGACAGCGCAGGGGATATTGACCCGGCCTGGCTGCAGGGCAAGAAGCGCATTGGCGTGACCGCTGGTGCCTCGGCGCCGGAAGTGCTGGTGGCCGAAGTGGTCCAGGGCCTGCAGGATCTGGGTGCGACTGCCCCGGTGGAGCTGCTCGGGCGCCCGGAACACGTGACCTTCTCCCTGCCCCGGGAGCTGCGGATTCCCAGCCGCGATATCTGATTCCTGCCGCTCCCCGGGCCCCTGGCTTCGCCCGCGCCCATCACCTCCTGCTCGCCTTTCATCAGATGCCGCCGTTCGCTGGCAATGCGCCGTCTCCCGGGTAAGCTGAAAGGCAACAGGGAGGTGTTTCGTGAACAGGATGTTCAAAGGCAAACCAGCCCGGGGCCTGACCCTGGTGGAGCTTATGCTGGTGCTCGCCCTGCTGGGCATACTCACGGCGGTGGCGGTACCCGGATTTCAGGGCCTGCAGCAGCGGACGCAGATGCGGACCGAGGCGACCCGGCTGCTGGCGGCGCTGAATCTGGCCCGCAGCGAGGCGGTGCGCCGCAATCTCCCCGTGAGCCTGTGCCCCTCCAGTTACGCGGTGTCCGGCGCACTGGGCTGCGACGGTAACTACCGTGGCGGCTGGATCGTGTTCCGCAATCCCGGTCGGGAGCCGGAGGTCGATCCCGGCAGCCTGGTGCAGGCCTGGGCGCCGATGCACCCGCAGTTGCAGCTCAGCAATCGCAGCGGCACCCGACTCGCGGACGACCTGATTACCTTCATGCCTGACGGCTCCGCCGGCCGCAACCGGACCCTCATGATTTGCTCGCGCGCACAGCCGCAGCTGGCCTCCTGGAGCCTGGTGATGAACATTGTCGGGCGCTCGCGCCTGGTGCGGGGGTGGGGCGAGTGTCCCGGGGAGGCGTTGCAGTGAACGGCAGGCAGGCCGGGCTGGGCCTGATCGAAGTCCTGGTCGCGGCACTCGTGTTTGCGCTGGGCCTGCTGGGATTGCTGGGGGCACAGATCAGCGCCAGGCAGCATGGCATGGAAGCGCTGCAGCGCTCCGTTGCCACGGAGCTGGCCCGGGACCTGCTTGAACGCATGCGCAGCAATCCGCGGCAGCTGCAGGCCTATCGGCTGGATAACGTCGCCCCCGCGAGTGCGGCGTCAACGCCGCGCGCCTGTGCCCGATCGGCGGCCGCGGCGGGTGGAAGCCTGGGTTGTAGCCCCGCGGAGCTCGCTGAACACGATCTCGCGGAATGGCTGCAGCTGCTTGCAGGCGCGGCGACTGTGGCGACTGTCGATGGCGCGCAGGCGGCGGTTGCGGGCCTGCTGGAACCTCGCGCCTGTGTTGCCGTTACCGCGGGCAGGGTGAGCGTCGCGATTGCCTGGCGCGGGCTCGAACCGATGGCCAGCCCCGGGGAATCCAGTTGCGGGACTGGCGGCGGGTGGTACGGTCCCGCCGATGAATTGCGCCGTGTGCTGGTCATGCAGAGCTGGATCGGGGCGCCGGACTCCGGAGCCGGGGAATGAAGATGCGCCAGAGTGGATTATCTCTCACCGCCCTGCTGGTGTCGCTGGCCCTTGGGCTGGTGCTCTCGGCCGCCGTCATTGCCCTGTATCTCGAGAGCAAGCGCCAGTACCTGGTGGGCGACGAGATGGCCCGGCTGCAGGAGAACGGCCGCTATGCAGTCAACCTGTTGCGACGGGAGTTGTTGCTGGCGGGTTTTTTCGGCGGCATCGATGGCAGCGTATTGCCCCCGCCGCCGGCGGCGGGTCCCGGCTGTGATGTGGCCGGGCAGTGGCCACTGGGGCCGCAGCCGGCAATTGATCTGCAACCTGATTATCGCGGCGGGCCGCCGCGCACCGTCGCCGGCGTCAACCTGGACTGTTTGCCGGCGCCGGCCCTGCAGCAGGGCAGCGACCTGCTGGCGATCAGGCGGGTGGCCGGTGAAGCGACGCTGGCCAATGGCCTGTATGCGCCGGGAGTGTCCTCGCCAGACAGCGGGCATTGGTACCTGCGCTGGCACGAGCATGGCGCCAACGCCAGCTGGTGGCAGGCGGGTCGGGTCGACCCGGCCGAGGCGGTGGCCGGCAGCGGCAGCTGGTACTGGCGGCTGTACCCGCGCATCTTTCATGTGCGGCGTTTTTCCGCCGAACCCGCCGATGCGATACCCACGCTTTGCGCGGCGGGACTGGCCCCTTCAGGCATGCTCACCCAGTGTCTGGTGGAAGGCGTCGAGTACCTGCGGCTCGAGTTCGGGGTTGACCAGAGCGGCGACGGGGTCCCGGACTTCTACCTGCGGTATCCCACCGCGGTGCAATTGCAGCGGGCGGTCAGCGCCCGTATCCATCTGCTCCAGCGCGGACTGACACGCCTGCAGGGTTATCGCGACAACCGTCAGTACCGATTGGGCCAGACGACTGTGGACATTGCGGGCGACGGCTACCTGCGACGCGTGTTCAACGCCACTGTGCAATTGCGCAATGCGGCCGTGTGGCCGGTGGCGGGATAGCATTGTGCCTGTGCCGCTGCGATCAATCTCACGAGGTTGCGCGACCCGGGAGTGGTCCGGCGGCTATATCCTGCTGCTGGTCATGGTGTTCCTGCTGCTGCTGGCGATAATCGCCGGCACATCGCTGCGGGTCAGCGCGCTTGAGTTTCGCCTGGCCGGTAACGATCAATTTCGGGAGCAGGCCCTGCAGCGCGCCCTGGGCATTGCCCGGGCGCTTGCACTCAGGCCGGCCCATTTCCCGCCGGATCTGCCGGTGGGTCACAGCCTTTGCGGCCAGGACTCGGCTTGCGCCCGGCCCATATTACCTGCGCCTGTGGCAGGTCATGCGCTGCCCGAGGGCTCCGGGCTGGAATACCGGATTACCCGCCGCGGTCCACTGTTTGCACCGGCACCGGATTTGCGGCTGCCGCAGGCGCGGGCCTCGGGTGCCGGCGCCTGGCGGGCGGCGAACTTCGAACTGCAGGTAGCTATCGACGGCACCGCGGTCGGTTTCGGCAGTGCCGAGATTGTGCAGGGCGTGACCCTGCTGCTGCCGACGGCAGTGCCCTGATACCCAAGGAGGTCATTATGCGGAGCAAAGGCAACCTGAGTATGGTGGTTCGCGGTTTTGCCCGGTGCTGGCTGGCATTGCTGCTGGCTGCGCCGGGGCAGGCGGATGATATCGAGATCCATGTCCCTGACCCATCCCGGGTACACCTGTTGCTGGTGCTGGACGTGCAACCGGGGGCTGCAGCCAGGGCCCTGGCGGCAGCCCTGGAGACACTGCTGGCTTCACCCCAGCTGGAGGATATCCAGCTGGCGCTGGCGGCTGCAGGGGCTGGTGGCGCCGCGCCGGAGTATCGTCGACTCGGGGACCAGCGCGGTACTCTCGGCAGCGCTATTGCGGCCCGCCTGGGTCTGGACCCGGATCCGGCAGGAGGCGAGGAATCCGCGGCGGACGACAGCCTGTACCATGTGCTGCGACGGCAATACCCGCCGCAGGAGGAAGGCATGTGCGCCGAGTTCCAGGTGCTCACGCTCAGCTCCACGCCCCTGGCCGGCGGCGCGCCATTGCCGGTGGCGGACCCCGCGGCGCTGCGGCGCAGTCTGGCAGAGTGGCTGCTCGGCCTGGTGAGCAGCAGCGGCAGCCTGGTGACAGCCATCGGTCCTCCGGTGGGCGCCGACCCCGGCGGCATGCCGCGCGATCTCTACCTCGGCATGTTCGAGGCGCGGCCGCGCATCGGCTGGCGCGGCAATCTGAAAAAACTCAGGCTGGTCGCGACCGCCGCTCCGGATGTCCCGGCGGGCCTGGAGGACGGTGCGGCGGTGCAGGCGGCGGTCGTCGATAGCCAGGGTGACGAGGGGCTTGAACGGGCGGGGCCATTGCGCGGGCAGATCAGCGCCCGGGCGCGCACCTTCTGGACCGACCCCGACACGCTTGCGCCAGCGGCAGGCAGCGCCGGGCCTGCCGTCGCTGTGGACGGCGCCGCGGTCGCCCGCGGTGGAGCGGGACAGAAGGTTCCGGGTCTGAACCCGGGAGCGGGTACCGTGGGTGAGGTCAACGGTTTTGGCAGTCGCCAGCTTTTCACCGAGGCCGCGGTGGGAGCCCCCCTGCTGCCACTCGATGCCGATCTGCTCACGGCGCAGGAGCTGGCGCCCTGGCTGGGCACGGAGGATCCTGCACGCGCTCTGTCGCTGCTGCGTTGGGCCCGGGGCTGGGAGGAGGGCACGGATCCACCTCGCTCCCGGGGCTGGCTGCTGGGGGAAGTACTGCACTCGCGGCCGCTGGCAATCAACTATGGAGCTGTCGGTGCCGGTCACGACGCCGCCAACCCCAATGTCAGGGTACTCTTCGGTAGCGGTGAAGGATTTCTGCACGTGCTGGAAAACACCGACTCCCGGGGCCGGGAGAGTGGTCGAGAGGTCTACGGATTCATGCCCCGCGAGCTGCTGGCGAACCTGCGCCTGCGCCGGGCGGGCACGCTGCCGGCAAGCCAGCTTCGCTACGGTGTCGATGGCAGTCCGGTCGCGCTGCTGACCGATCGGAACGGGGATGGCAATCTGCGCGCGGAGGAGGGCGACGAGGCGCTGGTCTATTTTGGCCTGCGCCGCGGCGGGCCCAGCTATTATGCGCTGGACATGAGTGATCCGACCCTGCCGCCGCGGTTGCAGTGGGTCATTACCCGCACCCAGGGCGGTGACTTTGATGAGCTGGGCCTGAGTTTTTCCACGCCCCTGGTGGGCAGGGTGAAGTTCGGCGGCAGCGGTCGTGACGTGCTGATCTTCGGCGGCGGTTACCAGGACCGTGGCAATGCGGTGTATATCGTTGATGCGCGCAGCGGCGAACTGATCTGGAAGGCGGTGCAAGGCACCACCGGCGCTCGCAGCAACAGGCATCATGCCCACGCCGAACTGGGCGCCAGCATAGCCGCCGACGTCGCCGCGCTCACCGATGCCGCGGGCTACATTCATCGTCTCTATGTGGGTGACACCGGTGGCAAGTTATGGCGTATCGACCTGCCGCCGGGACACGGCGATGACCCGAACCACCGGGCAGATAACTGGTCGGTGACCCTGTTTGCAGTGCTTGGCGGCAGCGGGGCCGACAACCGCCGTTTCTTCCACGCGGCGGAACTTGTACAGACCCGCACCGAGCGGGGGCAGCGGGTGGACGGCATCCTGATTTCCAGCGGCGACCGGGCGCATCCTGCCGCAATCGGGGTCGGAAATTTTCATTTCTACCTGAAGGACTACCTCAGCACCAGCGGCGACCCTGCGGTGCGAGAGCGCGAGCCTGTGCGACTCGCGGATCTCGGTGACCAGACCGGGTGCAACAGCGATAGGGGGATGAGCTGCGCCGATACGCTGACCCATGGCTGGAAAATCGCCCTGGAGGGCCTCGGCGAAAAAGGGCTGGCGAGGCCGGTGCTGGACGCGGGCCGGGTGTTCATGAGCAGTTTTACCCCCTCCGCCGACCCCTGTGCACGCACACCTGGACTGGGCAGGCTCTATGTCATGGCGCTTGCGGATGGTGCTGCGCTCGCGGGCGGCGGTCGCGCCTTCGATCTGGGCGAGGGTATCCCGGCGGAGATTCTCCGCGTCGGCGATTATCTCCTGTTGCCCTCGGGCGGCGCGGAGGTAGCCGGTGACCCGGACGGAGCACTGCTTCCGGGGCCCCTACAGCGTTCGCTGACGCCACGCCTGTTGCAGGTTTACTGGCGCCAGCCCGGAATTGACCGCCTGTGAGGTCTGCAACGGTATCCGGCCCTGGCTGGCGCGCACAGGGGATCACGCTACTGGAACTGCTGGTGGTCATGCTGCTACTCGGGTTGCTGTTGCTGCTGGTGATGCCGGTCTACAGCGAGCAGGCGCGCAAGGCGCGGCGGGTGGTCGCCACCGCTGAATTACTGCAGCTGGCGGCGAGGCAGGAGCACTTCTTCATCAGTCACCGCCAGTATGCGGATGACCTGACCGCACTGGGCTACTCCCTGCCCAGCGCTGTTGGCATTGGTGCCCAGGGGCAGGAGGTGACGGCGGGTGCTCTCTACGAGATTTCCCTGCAGGACGGGGAAGCCTACCGTTTCAGGGCGCTGGCGCGCCCGGTCGGGCAACAGGCCGGGGACCAGCGCTGTGGCACCCTGGGTATTGACTCGGACGGTGTGCGCAGCGCAACCGGCCCCGGTGGTGTGCGGGAATGCTGGTAGCCAGGTCCGCTTCAGTCATCCAGCTGCAGCTTCTGCAGCCGGTACCGCAGACTGCGGAAACTCACCCCCAGCAGCTTGGCGGTGGCGGTCTTGTTCCAGCGGCACTGCTCCAGGGCGGCGCTCAGAATCTGCCGCTCGATATCGTCCAGATAGCCTTCCAGATTGCCGAAGGCGGCTTCGACGTCCAGGCCTTCGCCCCGGGCCAGCTGGGCAGGCGCTGGCTGCGGCGCAAACTGCAGGTCATCCTCGTTGATCACCTCGCCCTCGGCCAGGGCGACCGCTCGTTCCAGGATGTTCTCCAGTTCACGCACATTGCCGGGAAACCGGTACTGCTGCAGGGCCGCCATGGCGGCGGGGGCAATGGCGGGTAGTGGCGTGTCCATGCCGGCACAGATGCGTGCGAGCAGTGCCGGTGCGAGTATCGGCAGGTCTTCGAGGCGCTCGCGCAGGCTGGGCACCTGCAGATCAATGACGTTGATGCGGTAGTACAGGTCATTGCGAAAATAGCCCGCCGCGACCTCCGCCGCAAGGTTCTTGTGGGTGGCGCTCAGCAGGCGGACGTCAATTGCCTGCTCCTCGCTGCCGCCCACCGGGCGCACCGCCTTTTCCTGTATTGCCCGCAGCAGTTTGACCTGCATCGGCAGCGGCAGGTCGGCGATCTCGTCAAGGAACAGGGTGCCACGATCGGCCGCCTGGAACAGTCCCAGCTTGTCGCGGTTGGCACCGGTGAAGCTGCCCTTGAGATGGCCGAAAAATTCGCTTTCCATCAGTTCGTGGGGAATGGCGCCGCAGTTCACCGCGATAAATGGCTGCTCCGCCCGCGGGCCGTTGCTGTGGATCATCCGGGCGACGACCTCCTTGCCGACGCCGGATTCACCGTGGATATGCACTGGCGCCTGGCTGCGGGCGAGTTTGCTGATCTTGCTGCGCAGGGCGACAATCTGCGGCGCGTTGCCCAGCAGACGGCTGTTCCTGGCTTCATCCCCGTCCGTGGGTGCCGGTGCGTCATTGAGGCGCAGGGCGGAACTTACCAGGTTGCGCAGACGCTCCAGCTCTATCGGCTTGCTGATGAAGTCGAAGGCGCCGGCCTTGAGTGCCGCAATCGCGGTCTCGACACTGCCGTGGGCGGTGATCATCGCTACCGGGATCTCGGGAAACTCCCGCTGTATATATTCCACCAGGCTGATGCCGTTGCCGTCGGGCAAGCGCATGTCAGTCAGGCACAGGTCGGGCTGCAGCTGTGCCACCTTGTCGCGCGCCTCGCCGAGGGTTGCGGCGCTTGAGGAATTCAGCCCCATGCGGCTCAGGGTGATGCCCAGGAGTTCCCTGATATCGGGTTCGTCGTCGACGATAAGTACGGTCTGGGAGCTCACAGTAGCTACAGTTCCCTCTGGTTCAGTGCCACCCTGAAGCAGCTCTCACCCTGGTCGGTGGTTCGATAGTACAGGTCGGCATTGTTGATTTCACACAGTTCCTTGCACAGGAACAGTCCCATACCGCTGCCTTCCTGCACGGTGGTGTAGAACGGTTCGAACAGCTTGGAACGTTCCTGCGGCGGCACGCCGGCGCCGTGGTCAATGACGTCGATCAGGCACTGGTGCTTGCTGAAATCCAGTGCCACCTCGATTCGCGCCCGCTCGTGGCCAGTGGCCATCTTACTGTGCCGCAGGGCGTTGTCCAGCAGGTTGCCGAGGACCCGCTGCAGGTTTTCCTGGTCGAACTCCACCAGCAAGTCTGGATAGCTGCAGTCCACGGTGATCTCGGCGTTATCCTCCAGTCCGTCGAGGTAATTGCCGACGAAGTCCGGCAACCAACGGCACAGGGGGATGTACTCGGGCCTGGGTGGCTCGCGGCGGGAGATCTGCATCACGCTCTCCACGGTCTGGTTCACCCGCCGGCTGTGGTGCTGGATAATATCCGCGAGACGGCGGTCCGAGTCTGCCAGCCCGCGGGATTCCAGCAGCAGCTGGGCGGCGTGGCTGATAGCCCCCAGTGGATTGCGGATTTCGTGGGCGATGCTCGCGGTCAGGCGTCCGAGGGAGTTGAGCTTGAGGGATTGCGCGTACTGGGTCACCGGGGTGTAGTCCTCGATGAAGACCAGGGTCTCGCGCTCGGCCCCCGGCTGCAGTTCGCGAAAGTGCGCGATCACCGGCGGCGCTGAGTCTGACACCCGAAATGGTTGCGCGCGGTGCTGGCCGTTGTCCCGCCAGTACTCGAACTGACGCGCGAGGTCTTCACTGTAATCCCAGAGCCGGCGACCCTGCTCCATTGTGATAGGCCGCTCTGGCGACAACAGCATGCTCGCGGCCTTGTTCATGACCCGGACAATACTGTTCTCGCTGACCAACAGGATACCGGTCTGCATGTGCTGCACGATCTGCTCGTTGAGGCGCTGCAGGTTGTAGAGGTCACTGGCGCGGGAGCGCGCCAGTTCCTCTGCCTTGCCCAGGCGGCTGGCAATGAACTGGACCATCAGGGAGACGCCGAAAATCAGCAGTCCCAGCAGGCCCACCGGAAACAGTGTATTGATATCGAGCGCGCCACGGAGCACCAGCCAGACAGTGTCGGCGAGGGTCGCCAATACGCTGAGCGCGGCGATCAGGGTGGCCAGGGTACGGTTGGGGATCATTACCGCGGCGGCAGCCACGGTAATCACCAGCAGCACCGGCAGGCCGCTCTCCATGCCGCCACTGGCGTCGGTCATCAGCACGATGGCGATGATGTCGATGAGAAACACGGCGAACAGCCCGCGCTGGTTGTAGCGCCACTCCCCTGCCAGTGAGCCCAGCAGCAGCGCGCTGGTGGCCAGGTAGGCCAGCGCCACGGTGACATACAGGGTGGGGTTGAGCACGCCGACCAGCTGTCGGGTGTTGGGACTGACCAGCATGATCAGCAGCACCACCGACAGCAGCGAGCGGTAGCCGACATAGATTCGGAACAGCAACAGGTTCTGCTGGCTGGCGCCCTGGGGAGCGGGCCGGGTTAGGATCGCGGGTCGATTCACGCGCGGCTGGTGCCTGGTTGCCGTGGAATGCCCAGTGTAGCAGGCCTGATTGCCGCGTGAACGGGCGATTCACCGCGACTAAATGTGAACCGGGTCTGGCAGCGGCGCGGCCTTTGCCGGAAAATGGCTGCCTCCTGACAGCGAAAGCGGAAGCCGCATGACCAGCCTTAATATCCTCATGGCGCAGATGAACACCCGGGTAGGTGACTTCGAGGGCAATACTGCCCGGGTCATCGCCGCAATCGAGCGTGCCCAGGAGCAGGCGCCGGCACCGGTACTGGTGTTTCCGGAACTGACCCTGAGCGGCTATCCGCCTGAGGATTTGCTGCTGCGCCCCAGTGTCGAGGTGCGGGTGACCCAGTCCCTGCAGGCCATTTGCGCCGCCATGACCGGCGATGCCTGGGTCGTGCTGGGGTACCCCCGGCGCGAGGGTATCGCCCTGTACAATACTGCGGCAGTGCTGCACCGGGGCGAGATTGTGGCCGAGTACCACAAGCAGTGCCTGCCCAATTACCAGGTGTTCGATGAGAAGCGCTACTTCCAGGCCGGGGACAGACCCTGCGTGGTGGAAATAGCCGGGGTCCGGGTGGGGCTCACCATCTGCGAGGATATCTGGGAACCCGGTCCCGTGCGCGACGCCGCCGAGGCCGGCGCGGAAATCATCCTCAACCTCAACTCCTCACCCTATCATCGCGGCAAGCGCGTCGAGCGCTGGGAGCTGGTCGCGGATCGCGCCCGCAGCAATAGCCTCCCTGTTGTCTATGTCAATCAAGTGGGAGGACAGGACGAACTGGTGTTCGATGGCGGTTCCTTCGTGGTGGACGCCCACGGTGAGCTGGTGGCCGCAGCCCCCAACTTTGTCGAGGGAGAATACTGGTTGCAGGCCGAGCAGACGGAGGCTGGCATCCACTTCAGCGGCCTGGACGTCGCTGCGCCTCTGCATGAACTGGAGGCGGTGTGGCAGGCTCTGGTGCTGGGGCTTCGGGACTACGTCAACAAGAACCGCTTTCGCGGCGTGGTTCTGGGCCTGTCCGGCGGCATCGATTCCGCCCTGACCCTGGCGGCAGCGGTGGAAGCGCTGGGGCCGGAGCGGGTCGAAGCGGTAATGATGCCCTTTCGCTACACCGCGCAAATGAGCGTGGAGGATGCGGCTGAGCAGTCGCGCATGCTCGGTGTGAAGCACAAAGTGATTTCGATCGAGCCCATGTACGAGGCATTCATGGCCGGCCTGCAGGAGGAATTTGCCGGCACCAGCGTGGACACCACGGAGCAGAACCTGCAGGCCCGCTGTCGCGGGGTACTGCTGATGTCCATCTCCAACAAGAAGGGGTTGCTGGTGCTGACCACTGGCAACAAGAGCGAATTGGCGGTGGGGTACTCCACGCTCTACGGCGATATGGCCGGCGGTTTCGATGTGCTCAAGGATGTGCCCAAGACCCTGGTCTTCGAACTGGCTCGCTACCGCAACAGCCTGCGCCCGTGCATTCCCCAGCGGGTGATCGATCGCCCGCCCTCCGCCGAGTTGGCGCCGGACCAGAAAGACGAGGACAATCTGCCGCCCTACCCGGTGCTGGACCGGATCCTGGAGCTGTATGTGGAGCAGGATTTCAGTGCCTCAGCAATCATCGCCAAGGGCCTGGATGCGGAACAGGTGCACCGCGTACTGCGATTGGTGGACCTGAACGAGTACAAGCGGCGACAGGCACCGATCGGGGTGCGAATCAGCCGCCGCGGCTTCGGTCGCGACCGCCGCTATCCGATTACCTCGGCCTGGGCTCTGGGGGATTGAGGCGGCGCTTGTCCTGTCTATCGAGGTGGTGCCTATTTATCGAGGCGGCGCTTATTTGTCGAGGTGGCGCTTGTTTATAGAGGCGGCGCCCTACTTATAGAGGGCGCGGCTGTCGAACTGGGGTACTTGCGGCGGGTCGAACAGGCCGAAGGTCGCCCGGTTGATGATGGAGCGGTTGGCACCGTCCAGGTCGTAGTCGCTGACGAATTTGCCGTCCCGGTCCAGAGCCGGGTAGTCCGGGTAGTTCAGCCTCAGAACCTCAATGGCATCCTCGGCGAGGTCGTTCATGCCCAGCAGGATATAGCCCTGCGCCATGACTGCCAGTCCGTCGGCGACGGCGGGGGTGCGCTGGAAATTCTCTACCACATAGCGGCCACGGTTGGCGGCGGCCAGGTAGGCACCGCGCCGGAAGTAGTAGTTGGCGACCAGGATCTCATGGCGCGCCAGCAGGTTGCGCAGGTGCACCATCCGCGCCTTGGCATCTGCCGCATAGGGGCTGTCCGGGAAGCGGGCCACGAGCTGCGCAAACTCGGCAAAGGCTTCGCGGGCGTGGCTGGTATCCCGGCTGCTCTCATCCGTGGGCAGGAAGCGGGCAAAAATGTCTGACTGGGCGTTATAGGCGGAGAGGCCCTTCATGTAGTAAGCGTAGTCAACGCTGGGGTGTTGCGGGTGCAGGCGGATGAAGCGGTCTGCCGCTTCCACCGCTGCTTCATGCTGGTAGGCCCCGTGGTGGGCGTAAATCAGTTCCAACTGGGCTTGTTCCGCATACTTGCCGAAAGGATAGCGGGATTCCAGCAGCTGCAGGCTGCGCACCGCCAGGTCGAAATTGCGGCTGCGCAGGTAGCGCTGGGCGTTGTCGTACATCTGCTGCTCGCCGCTGTCTGCGGCGAGCTCGTCAAGTTCGTCCTTGCCGGCGCAGCCCAGGAGCAGGGCGACGAGGAACAGGGCAATGGTGATTTTCACTGATTTCAACAAGTTGGCAACCGCTGGCGTGATAGACTTGGAAGTTCGCATTAGCGCGCTATTTAACCACATCACCCTCGGGGCTTAAACAGGAATTCCCATGGCAGACAGAATCCGCGCCCGGGCCGAAGTAGGTCCCGAGCTCGATGGCGAACGCTTGGACCAGGCTGCGGCCCGTCTGTTCCCGGACTACTCACGCTCCCGCCTGCAAACCTGGATCAAGCGCGGGGAGTTGCTCGCGGACGGCGAGCAGTGCCGGCCCCGGGACAAGGTGCGCAGCGGCGCGGAGCTGACCGTGGACGCCCTGCTTGAAGACGAGGTCAGCTGGCAGGCGGAAACGGTGGAGCTGGATATTCTCTACGAAGACGAAGCCATCCTGGTCCTCAACAAGCCCGCCGGCCTGGTGGTGCATCCCGCCGCGGGCCACGCCGACGGCACTCTGGTCAACGCCCTGATCGGCCACGCCGCGAGCATGGCGCAGTTGCCCCGGGGGGGCATCGTGCATCGGCTGGACATGGAAACGTCCGGGGTCATGGTGGCGGCCAAGACCCTGAGCGCGCACCATCACCTGGTGGCGCAACTGCAGGCCCGCACGGTCAAGCGCCAGTACTGCGCGGTCTGCATCGGTGCCATGACCGGCGGTGGCACCATTGACGAGCCCATTGGCCGCCACCCTCGCCAGCGCAAGAAAATGGCTGTGGTTGCTACCGGCGGCAAGCCCGCCATTACCCACTACAAGGTGACCAGGCGCTTTGCACACCACACCCGCATCGCCGTGAATCTGGAGACGGGCCGTACCCACCAGATCCGGGTGCACATGGCCCATCGCCACTATCCCCTGATTGGCGACCCCCTGTACGGTGGCCGCCCGCGGATCCCGAAGGGTGCCTCCGAGCGCCTGATCGAGGTCCTGCGCGGGTTTCCGCGCCAGGCCCTGCACGCGGAGTCCCTGGGCCTGATTCATCCGGTGACCGGTGAGGCGATGCAGTTTGACTGTCCGCTGCCAGCGGATATGGTGGAACTGCTGCAGGTACTGACGGAAGAAGACAGTGTCAACGCCCGTCCTGATCAGGCCTGACTGGCCGGCACCGGACGAGGTCAGCGCTCTGGTCACCACCCGGGAAGGCGGTGACAGCAACGGACCCTGGCAGGGATTGAACCTGGGCGATCATGTTGGCGATGACCCGCTGGCAGTGCAGGCAAACCGCGCCACCCTCCAGCGCGCGCTGCCGGCGGGAACGTCGGTGCAGTGGCTGCGGCAGGTTCACGGTACAACGGTGGTGCGGGCTTCCCGCAGCGGCGCTGTCCCCGAGGCTGACGCCTGCTGGACGGACGAGCCCGGCATTGCCTGCGCGGTGCTCACCGCCGACTGCCTGCCGGTGTTGTTCTGCGACCATGCCGCCTCGGTGGTTGCAGCCGCCCACGCCGGCTGGCGCGGTCTGTGTGGCGGGGTCCTCGAGGCCACGGTGGCAGCCCTGCCTGTTGATCCCGGCGAGCTGCTGGCCTGGCTGGGACCGGCCATCGGTCCGACCGCCTTTGAAGTCGGCCCCGAGGTGCGCGATGCCTATATTGCCGCAGCGGGCGCTGGGGCGGCCCGTGCCGGGGTGGCCGATGCGAGGGGGGCCGCCAGTCCAGTCGTCGAAGTGGAAGCCGCCTTCGCGCCTTCTCCTCGCCTGGGCCGGTTCCTCTTGGACCTCTACGCCCTGGCCCGAATACGGTTGCACAAAGCCGGTGTCGGTGCCGTCCACGGCGGTGGGCTCTGCACCCTGAGCGACCCCCGGTGTTTCTTTTCCTACCGCCGTGATGGTACCACCGGCCGCATGGCCAGCTTGATCCAGCTACAGTAAACCCGGTTATCGCGTATTATGGCGGTCGCAATACTGGACCTTTCGTGCCGGCCCTGGGCACCAGAAAAGTCTTGTTGCTTATAAGGGAGTCCCGTTCCCCTGGAAGCCGCTGCCCCTGAAAATCCTCTGGCGGCAGAATCTCAAGGGGGGCGCTCTCTCCTCCTGGAAGCCATCGCCCCTAACCAGCATCCGGCGCCAGAATCTCCGCGGAGCCGTCATTGAGACGAATATCAAAGCAGCCCCGGTGCAATTGCCGATGATGGAATCGACACAGCGTCACCAGGTTGTCCAGCCGTGTTTCCCCGCCCTCGGCCCAGTGCCGGATATGATGGGCATCCACATATTCCGATTCCTGGCAGCCGGGATATTGGCAGACCCCGTCCCGCTCGCGTAGCGCTCGTCGAATACGTTCCGGTACTATCCGCGACTTCCTGCCCACGTTCAGCACCTTGCCGGCATCATCCTCCAGCACCGTGACCAGGGAAGCATCGCAACTCAGCCGCCGCGCGGTGGCCGGGGCCAGCCACGGTTTATCCTCGAAATGCGCTCGCCCATGGGTACAGCACACTCCCGATCGCTGCTCGCGCAGGGTATTGACGTCCACATGCATCACCACCTGGCAGCGCTCCGCCCCCTTCAGGCCTTGCAGGCCCCGATAATCGGGCCCCGAGGCCAGGAAGTGCTCCATCATGGACACCAGTGCATCGGCCCGGACCTGGTTCATGTGTTGCGAGAACGTCTCCGCGGAGATTTTCTCCTCCGCCCGTGCGTAGGCCAGATGGTCCGGCAGGGTTTCCGCGGAAATTTTTTCTGAAGTCTCTTCGGGGTTGGGGCCGCTACAGCTGTCTCCTGTGTGGAGCTCGGGACTAACACTGGCGGTGGAGGCCGCTCCATGCAAATTCCGGTCTGTGCCGCCTGCTGCACCGACATCAAGCCCAGACTGACTCGGCGCGCCTTCCGCAGCCGAGTCTGGCTTTGCACTCCCACGCTGCAGAAGCTTGCGCGCCACCGCCTGCATGCGCGACTTCCGCTTGGCCTCCCACTGTTCCTGGCGTT